>NZ_JBSHGZ010000002.1:0-567794 GCF_053618075.1 Embleya sp. NPDC055664 | reverse complement strand
TTATTGGGTCGGGGGCGCCCCCGGGGTTTGGGGGGGGGGGGGGGGGGCGCGGGGGCGCGGCCGCGCCGGGCCGCGGCCCCACCGGCGCCCAACCGCCTTTCCGGGCGTCGCCCTACAGCGTGAGCAACGCGCGGATCGGTCGGGTCGAGTCGGTCAGCGGGCGCAGCGCGAGCCGCAGGAGGGCGAGCGGATTGTCGTCGCCCGCGATCCGGTTCGCGCCCAGCTCACCGCAGGACTGGCACTGATGGATCAGCTGCCACTCCCCGTCCGCCCGAACGGACATGCTCAGCACGGTCATCCGTCCCCGGCACTCGGCCGCGCGGTCGCCCGGGACGCGGCGGTCGAGGTGCAGGCTGGTCAGACAGTGCGGACAGTGATTGCGATGGGCCGTGCCGGGCGCCGCCAGCGGTACGTCGAGCCGGCACGCCACGCACCGGAACGCGTCGCCGCGCCCGGTCCGGCCGTGCGTGACGTCCTTGTACCGCTGGGGGCGCCGGCCGCTCGACCTGTGTCGGCCCATGCTCACAGCTCCCCGAACACTTCGAGCGGGAACGGTGGTTGGGCCAGCGGTCGCACGGCCATCCGGATCAGGATCAGCTGGTTGTCGTCCGGCGCGATGGCACTGGAGGTCAGCTCGTCGCAGCGGATGCACCGATGCACGAGCATCCAGTCGCCGTTGCGCAGCACCGCGATCGAGATCGGCGACATGCGCGCACCGCACTCGGACGGGCCGCCCTCGACGTGGTCCACCACGTGCCGCGAGTGCAGGCAACTCGGGCAGTGGTTGCGCCGGTCGCCGGCGGGGTCGACGGTGGTCACGGTGAGGCCGCAGCGCACGCACCCGAAGGTGTCGACGCGCGGTGACGTGGGGTGATTCCGGCCGGAATCGGTGGTGCCGGTGGACACTCGGAAATCTCCTTGCCGGGAGGTGGAAGCACTGACAGCAAGGAAGCGCCGAGCGGTCTCGGAAGGGTCGTCGCCGCGGTCCGTCACGCGCCGCGCGGTGCGCTGCGTGTGGGACCGGCGAGCCCACCGGGGGATCAGTGCGGCCCGGGAGGTTTCCCGGTGTCGGATCCGACCGCGGTCGTACGAGGCGCGCTCGGCGCGGGCACGGGCATCAACACCTGATTTCGGTGGAAGGGGGCCGCGCGGGTCGGCGCGGGCAGGACGCGGCGAAGGTAACAGCGGGCGCGGAGCCGGGGCCAACGATTTTCCACACGGGGGCGCGGCGGTGCGGCGGGTGCGGACGGGCCGCGGGCCGTGCGACGGGGTCGCCGGCCGGGCGATCGTTCCTGGCAGACTCGGCGGATGATCGTCAGACTCGCGCAGCAGGCCGATCGGCCCGGATTCCTGACCCTGGCCGCCGAGGTCGAGCACTGGTTCGGGCCGATGGTCGCGGAACCCGGCTTCCACGCGGCCCTGGACGAGCACGTGCGCGACCATCGGGCGCTGGTGGTGCCCGACGACGGGGATCCCGCCGGCGGGCTCCTGGGCGGCCTGCTGTTCGGCACCGAGGCGCCGGTGTACCGGGTGCACTGGCTGGTGGTGTCGGAACTCGCCCGGGGACGGGGGGTGGGTCGTGCGCTGATGGCCGAGGCGATGCGCCGATTCGGTCCCGGCACCGTCGAACTGGTCACCTTCGGGGCCGACCACCCGGGCGCGGTCGAGGGCGGCTCCCGCGCCTTCTACACGTCCCTGGGCTTCACCCCCGCCGAACCCGCCGCACCGGGCCCCGAGGGCGGCTCCCGGCAGGTGTTCCGCCGCACCGTGGAGCGGGACGTGTCCGTGCGCCCCGAGTAAGTCGGGCCCGCCGCCCGTACGTGGACGGCGGGCCCGGTGGGTCACACCACGCCGAAGGCGGTCATCGCCTCGGCGACCCGCAGGAAGCCGGCCACGTTGGCGCCCAGGACGTAGTCGCCCTCGCGGTCGTGCTCGGCGGCGGTGGCCAGGCACGTGGCGTGGATGTCGCGCATGATCGCGCCGAGCCGGGCGTCGGTGTCGGCGAAGCTCCACGAGGTGCGGGCCGCGTTCTGCGCCATCTCCAGCGCCGAGGTGGCCACCCCGCCGGCGTTCGCCGCCTTGCCCGGCGCGAACGGCACGCCCGCCGCCTTGAACACGTGCACCGCCTCCGGTGTGCACGGCATGTTGGCACCCTCCGCGACCGCCATCAGACCGTGCTTGACCAGGTGCGCCGCGGCGGCCCCGTCCAGTTCGTTCTGCGTCGCGCAGGGCAGCGCGACGTCGCACGGGACCTCCCAGACGGAGCCGCCGTCGACGTAGCGCGCGTGCGCCACCCGGTCGGCGTACTCCGCGATCCGCCCGCGCCGGGTCAGCTTGATCTCCTTGAGCAGGTCCAGGTCGATGCCCTTGTCGTCGACGATGTAGCCCGCCGAGTCGGAGGCGGCGACCACCCGCGCGCCGAGTTCGCGGGCCTTCTCGATCGCGAAGACGGACACGTTGCCCGAACCGGAGACCACCGCCCGCCGGTCCATCAGGTCGTCGCCGCGCACCCGCAACATCTCGGCCAGGAAGTAGACGCAGCCGTAGCCGGTGGCCTCGGTACGCACCTGCGACCCGCCCCAGCCGAGCCCCTTGCCGGTGAGCACCCCGGCCTCGTAGCGGTTGGTGATCCGCCGGTACTGGCCGAACAGGTAGCCGATCTCCCGGCCGCCGACCCCGATGTCGCCGGCCGGCACGTCGGTGTGCTCGCCCAGGTGCCGGTACAGCTCGGTCATGAACGACTGGCAAAAGCGCATCACCTCGGCGTCGGAACGACCCTTCGGATCGAAGTCCGAGCCGCCCTTGCCGCCGCCGATGCCCAGGCCGGTGAGCGCGTTCTTGAAGATCTGCTCGAAGCCGAGGAACTTCACCACGCTCAGGTTCACCGACGGGTGGAAGCGCAACCCGCCCTTGTACGGGCCGAGCGCGCCGTTGAACTCGACGCGGAAACCCCGGTTGACCCGCACCCGACCGGAGTCGTCGGTCCACGGCACCCGGAACATCAGCTGCCGCTCCGGCTCCACCAATCGCTCCAGGAGCGCAGCGTCGGCCAGCTCGGGACGCCGGGCCAGCACCGCGCCGAGGCTCTCCAGCACCTCGTGCGCGGCCTGGTGGAACTCGGGCTCGCCGGGGTTGCGGCGCAGCACTTCGTCGAAGGTCGCCGCGGCCGGTCCGGTCAGCTCGGCGAATGCCTGGTGGCTCATGGGTGGTTGTCCTTTCGTCGAACGGGCCCGTCGCGCGCGATCGGGTGCGGTTACGCTATCCGCCGCGCGGCCCGTTCCGATCCGCGCCGGACCGCGGCGCCGGTCAGAGGGAACGCCCTCAGTGATCGCGAACCGCGACCTGGGATGCTGCATTCCGTGTGGCCCAAAAGACTTGATGCAGCGTCACTTCCCGTGGCGGCCCTGGCGACGGTGCTCCTCGCGTCCGGATGCGGATCCGGCGGCGGGGGCGACTCCGGCGCGTCGTCCGCGCCTCCTGCCCGATATGCACCGATCGAGGTGGGGGTGCCGGATCCCAAGCTCGCGTCCCCGGTTCCGGCGCCGCCGTGCGACCCGAGTCGGAGCCTGACCCCCGCCGGCCCGCCCCGGGCGGGCGCGATGCCGACCGGCTCGACGATGCGCGCGATCCAGGACCGGGGTCGGCTGGTGGTCGGCGTCGACCAGAACACCCGGATGTTCGCCGCGCCCAACGAGGACACCGGAAAGCTGGAGGGCTTCGACATCGACCTGGCCCGGAAGGTGGCCGAGGCGATCTTCGGCGACGTGGACCGCGTCCAGTTCAAGACCATCCCGCCGGGTCGACGGATCGACGTATTGCTCAAGAACGAAGTGGACATGGTGGTGGACGCGATGACCATCACCTGCGAGCGCCGGCAACAGGTGGACTTCTCCGCGGTCTACCTCGAGGACGCGCTGCGTTTCCTGGTGCCGAAGCACTCGAAGGTGCAGAGCCTGGACGACCTGGCCGGGAAGTACGTGTGCGTGTCCTCGAACACCACGCCGGAGCGCCGGGTGGCCGAGTCCAAGGCCAAGGTCTACGCGGTGTCCGACCGGACCGACTGCCTGGTCGCACTCCAGGAGGGCCGGGTCGCCGCGGCCTACACCAACGCCTCGCTCCTGGAGAGTCTGCGTGAGCAGGATCCGAAGCTGGAGGTGACGGGACCGAAAACCGTCGAGGAGGTCAAGGGCATCGCGATACCCAGGGGCCAGGAGGATTTCGTGCGTTTTCTCAACGCGGTGATGGAACGCATGAAGACCGACGGCACCTGGCAGCGGCTCTACGACACCTGGCTCGCTCCGTCGCTGGGCGCGGCCAAGCCGCCGGCGACCACCTATCGCGACTGAGCGGGGCAGGCGCCGATCGTGGTGCCGCGATCGGGGCGGACGGCCGCTGTGGCAGCGGTTACTGACGAGGCGTCAGGTCGCTGCTACGTTGCCGCCCATGTTCCTTTCCCTCGGACTGCCCACGCACCTGGTCGAGGCCGGCGCCGATCTGATCGGCGCCGAGGCCGTGATGGAGATGTCCCGCGCGGCCGAGTCCGCCGGGTTCGACGCGGTCTTCACCACCGACCACCCGTTTCCCGGCGACCGCTGGCTCGCCCACGGCGGCCACCACACGCTGGACCCGATGGTCACGCTGTCCTTCGCGGCGGCGGCCACCACCCGGCTGCGCCTGCATACCAACCTGTTCGTCCCGGCGTACCGCAATCCGTACCTGTCCGCGAAGATGATTTCCTCGCTGGACGCGCTCTCCGGGGGCCGGCTGATCCTGGGCGTGGGCGCGGGCTACCTGGAGCCGGAGTTCGCCGCGCTCGGCGCCGACTACGCGAATCGCAACGACGTGTTGGACGACGCGCTGCGGGCGATGCGCGCGGCCTGGACCGGGGAGAGCGTCGGGGGGAACACGATGCGGCCGCGGCCCGCGCAGGACCGCATCCCGGTGTGGGTGGGCGGCAACAGCAAGCGGGCGATCCGCCGGGTGGTGGACCTGGGCGACGGCTGGCTGCCGATGCCCGCCCCGGCCGGTGCGTCCCGGCACCTGAAGACCCCCGGCCTGGAGACGCCGGCCGATCTGGCCGCCCGGCTCGACTACGCCCGGGAGTACGCCGCCTCGGTCGGCCGCACCGATCCGATCGACGTCACCTTCATGCCGCGCGGGATGAGCATGTTCGACGGCGACGGGTTCGATCCCGAGGCGATCGTGGCCGACCTGACCGAGCAGGCCGAGGTCGGGGTCACCGGGGTGACGCTGACCGTGCCGGCCACGACGCGGGCGCAATACCTGGAGCAGACCGCGGCGCTCGGCGAGTCGGTGGTGCCGAGGGTGAAGGCGCTGACGGTGCGCCCGCTGCTCGGCTAGCGCGGGCGCAGAGCGCCCCCGCCGGGCGCGGCCGGGCGCCCCACGACACGCGGGCCGGCGTCGCGACGACGACGCCGGCCCGCGCGCTCGCCGACCGGCGCCCGGCGCCCGATCACTGCCGGTAGGACCCGATGAACTCGCCGATCCGGGTGATCGCGTCGGTCAGGTCGTCGACCTGGGGGAGGGTCACCACGCGGAAGTGGTCCGGCTGGTGCCAGTTGAATCCGGTGCCCTGCACGACCAGGATCCGCTGGCTCTGCAGCAGGTCGAAGACGAACTTCTCGTCGTCGACGATCTTGCACACGTCCGGATCGATCCGGGGGAACGCGTAGAGCGCGCCCTTGGGCTTGACGCAGGTCACACCGGGGATCGAGGTCAGCGCCTCGTACGCGGCGTCGCGCTGGGCGTGCAGCCGGCCGCCCGGCAGGATCAGGTCGTTGATGCTCTGGTAGCCGCCGAGCGCGGTGGCGATCGCGTGCTGCGAGGGCACGTTCGCGCACAGGCGCATGTTGGCCAGGATGTTCAGGCCCTCGATGTAGCTGGTCGCGTGCCGCTTGGGGCCGGACAACATCAGCCAGCCGGATCGGAAGCCGGCCACCCGGTACGCCTTGGACAGGCCGTTGAAGGTCAGGCACAGCAGATCGGGCGCGAGGGAGGCGATCGGGACGTGCACCGCGTCGTCGTAGAGGATCTTGTCGTAGATCTCGTCGGCGAGGAGGAGGAGTCCGTGCCGGCGGGCCAGGTCGACGATGCCCTCGAGGATCGGCTTCGGGTAGACCGAGCCGGTCGGGTTGTTCGGATTGATCACCACGATCGCCCGGGTGCGGTCGGTGATCTTGGCCGCGATGTCGTCGAGGTCGGGATACCAGTCGGCGCCCTCGTCGCACAGATAGTGCACCGGGGTGCCGCCGGACAGGCTCACCGCCGCCGTCCACAGCGGGTAGTCCGGCATCGGCACCAGTACCTCGTCGCCGTTGTTCAACAGCGCTTGGAGTGCCATCACGATCAGCTCGGAGACGCCGTTGCCCAGGTAGACGTCGTCGACGTCGACACCCTCGATGCCGCGCGTCTGGTAGTGCTGGACCACGGCCCGGCGGGCGGAGAGCACACCCTTGGAGTCCGAGTAGCCCTGCGCGGCCGGGAGGCTGCGGATCATGTCGTGCAGGATCTCGTCGGGTGCCTCGAAACCGAACGGCGCGGGGTTGCCGATGTTCAGCTTGAGAATCCGGTGCCCCTCGTCCTCGAGGCGTTTCGCCTCGTCGAGAACCGGGCCCCGGATGTCGTAACAGACGTCCGCGAGCTTGCCCGACTGGCGCAGCTCGGGCATCGGACGATTCTGTGGCTGCGACAACTCTTCGACGCTCACCTGGATATCTCCTCCTCGCAGGGCGGTCGCCCGCGCGACCTCGAACACACGGCGAGCGGGCGATCCTGCGAGTCTTCCACGCCGGCGGTGCGGAACGCAGTGGGATATCTGCCACGTGGGCGGCTCGGAGCCCGCTCGTGACCGGTCCGGCACCCCCTCGTGATCGGTCCGGCACCCCTTCGCGACCGGTCCGGTGTCCCCTCGTGACGCCGTCGATCGGCCGCCAAGTGTTCATCCGAGCGTTGCCCGCGTGGCAGATCCAAATCACTCCGTGGCGCCCTCGTGGTGTCACCCTGCCGCACATGGACGTGTCGTACTTCTACGGAACAGCGGGCGAAATCGACGCCGCGAGTCTGTACCGGCTGCTGACGCTGCGCAGCCGGGTCTTCGTGGTCGCACGCCGGCAGCCCTGGCTCGATCCCGACGGCCGCGACATCGAGCCCGGGACCGCGCACCTGTGGGCGGAAGCGGACGGCGTGGTGGTGTCCACGCTGCGACTGACCGAGGAGGGGGACGGCCTGTTGCGGATGGGCCGCGTCTGTACGCTCCTGTCCCATCGACGCCAGGGGCACGCGACGGTATTGGTTCGGCACGCCCTGGTCCTGGCCGGTCCGCGACCGGTGATCGCCGACGTGTACGCGCGCAGCGCCGACTGGTTCACCCGGCGCGGCTTCGAGCCGCGCGGCGGGCGCACGGTGGTGGAGGGCGAGGCGCACACCTCGATCCAGCACGTGCCGGCGGCCCGGCGCGCGGCGGCGGTACAGGCCGGCGGGAGCGGGGCCGGGCAGCGCGGCGGCGGGTACGTGCCGGCCTGGGCGTCGACCTGAGCCGAGGCCGGCTTCGGGAGACCGGAAAACCGGCGGCCTCGGCGGCCCCACGGCGCGGCCTCGACGTGTTTGGATGGGTCCTCGCGTCGGGGAGGGATCGGCCATGCGATTTGTGGTTCTGGGGGCCGGAGCGATCGGCAGCGTCCTCGGCGCCCGCCTCGCCCGGGCGGGGCACGACGTGCACCTGGTCGGTCGGCGGGCGCACGTCGACACGATTCGCGCCCACGGCCTGCGGGTCCGCACGCCCGACGGCGAGGACGTGGTCCGCCTCGATGCGGTGACCACGATCGCGGCCCTCGCGGCGCGGCCGATCTGGTCCGAGGTGGACGCGGTCGTGTTGTGCGTCAAGTCCCAGGACACCGCCGGCACGCTGCGCGAGCTGGCCCGACACGCCGAGCCGGAGCTGCCGATCCTGTGCGCCCAAAACGGTGTGGCCAACGAGGACACCGCGCTGCGCCTGTTCGCCAACGTGTACGGCGTGCTGGTCGCCTGCCCGACCGCGTATCTGGAACCGGGCGTGGTGCACGCCTACTCCGCGCCGGTGACCGGGGTGCTGGACATCGGGCGGTATCCGCACGGTCGGGACGCCTTCGCGGCCCAGGTGTCACGTGTCCTGTCCGGCGCCGGATACGGCTCCGAGGTGTACGCGGACATCACCGCGTACAAGTACGGCAAACTCGTCACCAACCTCGGCAATGCGGTCGAGGCGCTGTGCGGCCCGAACGCGCGCGGCGGGAATCTGGACCGGCTGGCCATGGACGAGGCCCGCACGGTGCTCTTCTCGGCCGAGATCCACGCCGAGTTCGCCCCGGTCAGCCCGCTCGTCCAAGTGCGCCCGGTGGGCGGCGAGCGGCGGCCCGGCGGCTCGTCCTGGCAGAGCCTGTACCGCCGCACCGGCGGCATCGAGACCGACTACCTCAACGGCGAGATCGTGCGCCTCGGCCGACTGCACGGGGTGCCGACACCGGTCAACGCCGAACTCCAGCGGGCGGCCAATCACCTGGTGGTGTCGGGGGGCGAGCCCGGCTCGGTGTCCGAACTGGAACTGCTGCGAGCGGTGGTGGACGGGCGGGGGCCGGGCCCGGGGCATCGAGAGGCGGACTGAGCGACCGGGCCGGGCGGGTCGGGCGCGGCCGACCCGTGGCATGTCCGCCGGGGAAAAACCGGTGACCCCCGGCGCGTGGGATCGCTAGCCTGACGGTCCGTCGGCGGTGTGCCGACGTGCCGACCGGTGTCTCGGGCGGCGCCGTGCCCACGACGCGTGCGCGAAGGAGTGAGCCCATGGGAGAGCAGCCGACACCTTCGCCCGCCGTCCCCCTGGCGGCCGGCTCCGAGCCATAGGGCCGGTCGCCGGAGCCACCGCAATGCCCTCGGGGGGACCCCATCATGACCGACGCGGACACACTGCCCACCACCCCGTCCCTCGAGGATTGCCTCGCCGTGCTCGGCGCGCTGTCCGACCTCGCGCCGGACGCCCCGGAGCGGCGCGCGATCGAGCGGGCCCTGGCCTCCTTCAACCGCTCGGGCCGCCATCGTCGCCGCGCCGAGCAGCGCGAACTGCGTACCCGGGAGCGGACCGAGGTGACCGAGCGAACCGCGCTCGGCGCCGCCGACCGGGTCGAGGACGTCGCCCTGGACGACACCGGGCTGCCCACCTGCGTCGGCGTGGTCGAGATGGGCCTGCGCTGCTACATCTGCAAGCAGCCCTATCGACGCGTCGACGGCTTCTACCACCGGCTGTGCCCGTCGTGCGCCGCGGAGAACCGGGAGCGCCGACACGCGCGCACCGACCTGAGCGGCCGGCTGGCGCTGGTCACCGGCGGGCGGGTGAAGGTCGGCCACGAACTGGTGCTCAAACTGCTGCGCGACGGCGCGGAGGTGATCGTCACCTCCCGGTTCCCGCACGACACGCGCCGACGATTCGCCGCCGCGCCCGACCACGACCGCTGGGCGCACCGGCTGCGGGTGCACGCGATCGACCTGCGCGATCTGGGCGGGCTCGTCGCGTGGTGCGATCGCCTGGTGGCCGAGGGGCGCCCCTTGGACATCCTGGTCAACAACGCCGCGCAGACGATCCGTCGACCCGCGTCGGCGTACGGGCCGCTGCTCGCGGCCGAGCGGGCGGCGTTGGGCGCGGGCGCGTTCGTCCCCCGGTTCGAGCTCGGCGCGGCGCCGGGGGCGCTCGTGCCCGGGTACGAGCCGGGGTCGGATCCCGTTTTGGTGGACCCGGCCGGGCTGATCCCGGACCGCGCCCCGGCCAACTCCTGGTCCAAGCAGGTGGACGAGGTGGATCCGGTGGAACTGCTCGAGGTGCAGCTCGTCAATGTGACCGCGCCGTTCGTGCTGGTGGGCCGGCTGTTGCCGCTACTGCGCGCGGCCCCGGCCGAGCGGCGCTACATCGTCAACGTGTCGGCGGTGGAGGGCCAGTTCGGGCGCGCGTACAAGTCGCCCGGGCACCCGCACACCAACATGGCCAAGGCCGCACTGAACATGCTCACCCGCACCAGCGCCGAGGAACTGGCCGCGCAGGGCGTGTACATGACGAGCGTCGACACGGGGTGGATCACCGACGAGAAGCCGGCCCCGGACAAGGAGCGGGTCGCCGCGGCCGGGTTCCGCACGCCCCTGGACATCGTGGACGGCGCGGCCCGGGTGTACGACCCGATCGTGCGCGGGGAGCGGGGGCAGGCGCCGTTCGGCTGCTTCCTCAAGGATTATCGGGTCGCGCCCTGGTGATTCGGGTCGCCCCGGTGGTCGTTCACCGAGCCGGCGCGTGTCTTCGAGCCCCCGCAGCGCGCCGCGGCGGTCGGTCGTGACCGCCGGGACGCGCTGCGGGGGATCGCCGGGATCGGCGATCGGGGGCCGGGCGCCGGGGGGCGGGGGGCGGCGCCCGGTGGTTCGGGCGGCCGACATCAGTCGGCTTCGGCCAGGATCAGGTAGAGCCGCTTGCGGGTGTCGGTGATCACTTCGAGTGCCTTGGCCCGCTGGGCCTCGGTGCCGTTGGACATCAACTGGCGCAGTGCGTCGCCGATGCCGTGCATGGCCGAGCGCATGTCGTGGACGGCCTCGAAGTCGACGCCCTGGCTGGCCTCGTCCCACGGCTTGGAGTCCTCGGGCAGGGCGGCGGCCTCCTCGCGGCCGGCGTCGGTCAGCGTGAACAGCTTGCGGCCGCTGCCCTCGACGCCCTCGATCACGCCCTCGTCCTCGAGGAGCTGCAGGGTCGGGTAGACCGAGCCGGGGCTGGGCTTCCACACGCCGCCGGTGCGTTCGCCGATCTCCTGGATCATTTCGTAGCCGTGCATCGGCCGTTCGGTGAGCAGGGCCAGGATCGAGGCCCGCACGTCGCCGCGGCGGGCACGACCGCCGCGCCCGCGGCCTCGCCCGCGCCCCTCCGGTCCGCCACGCCCACCGTGACCGTGCCCGCGCCCCCACGGGCCCTGGGGCGGCGGGCCCCACGATCCGAAGGCCGGGCGGTTGTGGTCTTCGTCGCCCCAACGGGAGCGTCCTTTGTTGCGGTGCATGAGTTTTCTCCTTGATTCGACGCGGATGATCCGATGGTCCTCCGCGATCTTGTGAACGTATCGCGATCGTTCGCGATGGCTCAACGATATATCGGTACTGCTCGTTGCGCAAGCATGGACCGCGGGCCGGTCGTCCGCTCTCGTAGAGTCGCCGGCGTGACCGAGCCCTCCTACCTCGCCGCCGTCCGGGAGTCGTACGACACCGTCGCCGCCGACTACGCCGAACGGGTCAAGAGCCCGGCCGACCTGGATCCGTTGTCCCGCGCGATGCTCACCGCGTTCGCCGAGATCGTGCGCACGGCCGACCGCGGGCCGGTCGCGGACCTGGGCTGCGGGCCAGGCAAGGTCACGGCGCATCTGGCGGACCTGGGGGTGCCCGTATTCGGCATCGACCTGTCCCCGAAGATGATCGATCTGGCCCGGCGGGCCCACCCGAGCCTGCGCTTCACCGTGGGCTCGATGACCGCGCTCGCGATCCGGGACGACGAACTCGGCGGCATCCTGGCCTACTACTCCGTGCACCACACGCCGCCGGAGCTGTTGCCCGTCGTGTTCGCCGAATTCCATCGCACGCTCGCACCCGGCGGCTCCGTGATGGTGGCCGGCCACGTGGGAGACGGTGTGCGTCTGCGACCGACGCGGGCATATGGCGGCCATCCGGTGTCGTACGAGTCCCACCTGCAACCGCCGGATCGCATCGTCGCGCTCCTGGAGCAGGCCGGCCTCGTCGTCACCTCGCGACTGCTGCAGGAACCGGACGAAGGAACGACCAGGACGATCGCCACCCTTTTGGCCCACAAACCCGAACCGTCCTCGCTGTCATAGGGTGATCGGGGCGGGGGATTCGGGGCAGGACGCTGCGGCGGTGGGGAATCGAGTCCGCTGTGCGCGAGGGGAACTTCGCCCGGGTGTCGGGCGTCCTTCGAAGGCATGGGTTCGTCGTGATCGATCCGCGCGGCGAGCCTTCGCAGGTTCTCCACGGAATCCGCACGAGCCGGGCGCACAAGACGCGTTGGGCGAGCCTCGCTTACGGGTAGATTTCGGTTGATTGCTCTTGGTGAGCGGCTGACGTGGGGAGAGGGCTGTGTGGACCTGGTTGGCGGTGGGGTCGGCCGCATACCTCGCGTTCCTCGCGTGCGTGATCCTGGTGCTGCGCGCGGCCAAGGCCCGCGCGCGGGCGGAACGGGCGGCGGACGCCCGGGAGTTCGGGTCACCCTCGCCGTCGCCGCCCGCGGTGGAGCGGGCGGGGCCGGATCCGGGTTCGGTCGCGGGGCCGGCTGCGGATGGTCGGCCGGCGGAGGCTTCCGTCGAGGACGAGGCGGCGCGGGCGCACCCGGACCCGGAGCCGGGCGAGTCCGGCGAGCCGGTGCGGGGATGTGTGCCCGGGCCGGTGGCACCGCCGAATCCGCCCACGTCTCGGTTGCGGGGCTGAGGTCGAGCCGTTTCCCCCGACCCGCTCGGGGTAGGGGCGGCGCATGGTCGACCCGACGCCCGCCGCCGCGCCCGATGACGAGGACCGACGTCCGCTGGGCGAACTGGTGCCCGCACCCGATCGGGTGATGCGCATCGCCGAGATGGTTCGCCGACTCATGGAGGAGCTGCGCGACGCGCCGCTGGACGAACCGGGGCGCGGCCGGGTCCGGGCGGTCTACGAACGTTCGTTGCCCGAGCTGCGCCGTTCGCTCGCGCCCGACCTGTACGCCGAACTGGAACGCCTCGCCGCGCCGTTCGCCGGCCCGGACGCCCCGAGCATGGCCGAACTGCGGATCGTGCACGCGCAGTTGGTCGGCTGGCTGGAAGGGTTGTGGGGCGGCATCCGGCTGACCCTGACGATGGGGCCCGGAGGCGGCGAGATCGGCCCGCTGCGGCCGGTCTCGGACGACGGTGACGGCGGCTCGTATCTGTGACGGTTGCCTGACTGTGTCAAGCTGATGGTGGGTCAGCCAAGCGCTGACGATACGTCAGCCGAGCACCGTGGAGTGGCCACCATGACCGAGCAGGCAGCCGCCGAGACCGCGCCGACCCCGGACTACGGGACGCGCTACGAACTCGACCGGGACACCACGTGTGTGGCCCGCCCGGACGCCCCGGGCGTCCTCGACACCATGCTCTCCGCGGACTGGGCGTTCGGCATGGGCGTCAACGGCGGCTACCTGCTCGCCCTCGCCGCCCGCGCGCTCGGCACGAGCCTGCCGCAACCGGATCCGTTCACGATCACCGCCCACTACCTGACGGCCTCGCGCCCCGGACCGGCACAGGTGCACACCGAGGTGCTGCGCGCGGGACGCACGCTGGCCACCGGCACCGCGCGGATCGTCCAGGACGGCGAGACCCGGGTACACGTGACCGGCACCTACGGCGATCTCGCCGCGCTGGATCCCGAGGTGCGCACCAGCGCCCGGCCGCCGGAGTTCCCCTCGTTGGCCGAGTGCGCGGCGGGCGGCGCCCTCCCGGCCGCGTTCCGACGCAACGCCTTCATGCACCGCAGCGAGCAGTTGCTCGATCCCGCGACGGTGCGCTGGGCGGCCGGCGAGCCGTCCGGGCGCGGCGAGATCCGGGCCTGGTGGCGCCTGGCCGACGGGCGCGACCCGGATCCGCTCGCGCTGCTGCTCGCGGTCGACTCGCTCGCGCCGACCGCGTTCGACCTGGGCCTGCGGGGTTGGGTGCCCACGGTGGAGTTGACCGTGCATGTGCGGGCCAGGCCGGTGCCGGGGTGGTTGCGGGTGTCGTTGCGCACGCGCAACCTGGCCGGCGGCTTCCTGGAGGAGGACGGCGAGGTGTGGGACGCGGCGGGGCGACTGGTCGCCCAGTCCCGGCAGTTGGCCCGGGCGCCGCGGCAGCGGGAGGTGTAGGCCCGGTCCGGCGCGGGGGATACTCCGCCTCGGTCAGCGCGGCGGTCCGTACGGTCCCGGTGGGCCGTAGGGTCCCTGCGGGCCGGGCGGACCGTACTGGCCGGGCGGGGGGCCGTACGGGCCCGGTTGTTGCGGCGGCGGGGGCGCGGTGCCGTGCGGGCCGCCGGGGCCGGCCCAGTTGTTGTTCTGGAAGCCGTCCCGCCCCATGCCGAAGTAGCGGTTGCCGTCCGTCGCGGTCAGGTTCGCGGGCAGGATCTCGCTGGGCTGCACCACCACGTAGCCCTCGCCCATGAAGGCCATCGTCCAGCCCTCGCCGGTCTGCCGACGGCGCCGCCAGATGCGCTGGGACGTGGTCTGCGCCTGGAGGCTGGTCTGCAGGCCGGCGGTCCACGCGATCACCGCGTCGGCGTCCGCGAACACCTCACGATCGTGCGAGGCGCGCAGCACGAGCGGTGCGCCGGAGGTGGTGATCACGATTTTGCCGGTGCCGCCGATCTGCATCGAATACGCGCCCATGCCGCCGACGTTGTAGGCGGCGTCGATCTGGATCACGCTCCAGTTGAGCGTGCCGTCCAGGGCCAGCACGTTCTCGTCCTCGACGATCAGCGCCTCGTTGTTCAGGTTCAGGATGTGGATGCTCTGCGCCTGGTTGGCGAGGTAGACCGTGCCGTGCCCGTGGCAGCGCATCAGGTCGAGCATGTCGCCGGTGAGCGCGCCGGTGCGCAGTTCGGCGGCGGTCTGGAAGGCGCCCTCGAACTGCACGTTGCCCTGGTAGGCCACCATCGCGCCCTTGCGGGCCAGCACCTCCGTGCCGACCTCCGGGGCCAGCAGGACCCGGAGCATGTGCGCACTCTGCAGGCTGTAGCGCTCTGCGGACTGGCTCACCGTGTGGTTGAACAGCGGACTCTGCACGAGGTCTCCGACGGATCCGGCAACGGCGTTGGCGTGGTGGATGTGGCGGGCGTGGTGGGTCGACGGCGCGGGCGGGCGACCGAACCGGTGAACGCCCGGTCACAGCACAGGACTCATGATTCCCCGTCGACGGTTCCGGCGGAAACCAAGGGCTGTCCATGTCGGGTGACGGGGTGTGGGAAAGGGTCTCTGTTACAGCGTTACAGTGCGCCGGTACAGTGCGGTGGCGCGGCGTCGCGTCGTGTCGCGGCGTCGCGTCGGGGCCTCGCGACGCAGGGCCGCGTCGTGTTGGTGCCGCCTTTCGTTCCACGACCTCTCGGAGGTTCCCATGACCACGCCACCACCCGGTGTACCGGCCGCGCATCGACCCGTTCCGGAGCTGGGGCGGATCGGCCTGTGGACCGCCGCGCTCGACCACATGCCGGTGTCGCGACTGCGCGAGACGGTGGCCGAACTCGACGAACTCGGCTACGGCACGCTGTGGTGGGGCGAGGCGGTGGGCCGCGAGGCGTTCACGCAGGCGCTGCTCGTGCTCGGCGCCGCGCCCCGGATCGCCGCCGCGACGGGGATCGCGAACGTCTGGGCGCGGGACGCGATGGCGGCGAACGCGGCGGCGCGGACCGTCGACGACGCGTACCCGGGTCGGTTCCTGACCGGGCTCGGGATCAGCCACGACGGCTTGGTCGAGGGCCTGCGGCCGGGCGGGCGCCGGTACGAGAAGCCGCTGGCACACCTGCGCGAGTACCTGGACGCGATGGACTCCGCCCTGTATCTGGCGGCCGGCGCCGACACCCCGCGTCCGGCGCGGGTGCTGGCCGCGCTCGGACCGCGCATGCTCGACCTCGCGCGCGAGCGGGCCGAGGGCGCGCACACGTACCTGGTCACCCCCGAGCACACCGCGAAGGCGCGCGCGGCACTGGGCCCGGACCGCCTGCTCGCGGTGGAACAGGCGGTGGTGCTCTGCGACGATCGGGAAACCGTGCTGCGCCGCGCCCGCACCCACCTGGGCATGTATCTGGCCCTGCCGAACTACCGCCGCAACCTGCTGCGCCTGGGCCTGACCGAGGCCGACTTCGAGGCCGGCGGCAGCGCGCGGCTGATCGACCGCCTGATCCTGTCCGGGTCGGAATCCGCCGTCGAGGAAGGTGTCCGGGCCCACGTCGCGGCCGGCGCCGACCACGTGTGCCTGCAGGTACTCGGCGACACCCTGGGGGAGGCCCCGACCGCGGACTGGCGGCGGTTGGCGGCGGCGCTGATCTGAAGGCAGGCGGGTGGGCCGGGCCGGGACCGCGGTCGGTGCCCGGCCCACCCGTCGGTCACGCGGTGAGCGCGCGAATCGCGTCGTCCACCTCGGCCTCGGTGTTGTACACGTGGAACGCCAACCGGGTACGGCCCGCGCGGGCGGAGAAGCGGATGCCGGCGGCGGTCAGCCGGGCCTGGGCGTCGGACTGCTCGATGGCGACGATCGCACTGTCCCCGGCGGGCAGGCCCAGGCCGGTCAGGAACCGGTTGGCCAGGGCGACGTTGTGGGCCCGGATGTGCTCGACGCCGATCCGCTCGACCACCTCGAGCGCGGGCGCGGCGCCCACCTGGCAGAACCAGGCCGGCGAGGTGTCGAAGCGGCGGGCGCCGGCGGCCAGGCGCAGCGGCGGGCCGTAGTAGGGATCCCCGTCGGGCGAGCCCGCGTACCAGTTGGCGGCGTGCGCGAGGGTGCGCTCGGTCAGGTCCGGGTCCACGTAGCCGTACGCCGCGCCGCGCGGGGTCATCAGCCACTTGTACGCGCTGACCACGAACAGGTCGTAGCGGGTCACGTCCACAGGCAGCCAGCCGCACGCCTGCGTGCCGTCCACGTAGACGCGCGCGCCGTACGCGCGGGCCGCCGTGACGATGTCCGCCTCGGGGGCGATCGTTCCGTCGGCGGACTGGACCAGGCTGAACGCGACCGCCGTGGTGCGCTCGTCGATCGACTCGACCAGCTTGGACACCGGCACGGTGACCACCTCGACGCCCCGCGCCTCCTGGACCAGCCACGGGAAGAGGTTGGAGGTGAACTCCACCTCGGGCACCACCAGTCGCCCGCCGACGGGCAGGCCGGCGGCGAACGGGGCGAGCAGGGCCGAGGTGGTGCCGCTCGCCATGATCGTCTCGGCCGGCGCGCCCACGAGGCGCCCGAAGGTCGCCCGGGCCCGCTCGCCGGCCGCGTGGAACTCGTCCATGTCGGTGCGACCCAGGCGCCACGACTCCTGGGCCAGGGTCATCGCCTCGTATGCGACGTCCGGCGGTAGACCGTGACTCGCGGTGTTGAGCCAACCGGGCTCCGCACTCCACCGTGCGTGCCCGCGGATCGGATTCTGGTCCGGGTTCGAGTCCATACGTTCGAGGCTAGGCGGCGAGCGGATCGCCGGGACAGGGCCAATGAGAGCCGAGTGGCCTGACTTTTGCGCGGTCCGCGCGACTCGACGGCGTGTGGGCGGGCCACCCGGCGAGGTGGCCCGCCGTGTGGCCTGTCGGGGTGCGGGCGGGTGGGCCGCCTACGTCGCCGCGCCCTCCGCCGCCGGGTTGCCGTCCGTCCGGGCGGCGAGCCAGTCGGGCCACGGGACCGGGGGATTGGGCAGGGGAGTGATGTCGCGTTCGGCGCACAGGCGTTCGAAGCCCTCGCGATCGGCGGGGACCGCCCTCGGGTCGCCGCACATGATCTCGTACAACGTCGCGCCCTCGGGACCGGCGATCAACGGGCCGAACGCGGCGCCCTGTTCGAGGGTGATGTGGGTGCCCGCGGGGCAGGGGCGGTCGCCGATCAGGACCTCGCCCGCCAGGACGAAGACGTAGTGCTCGGACATGTGGCCGTGGCGTTCGACCACGACGCCGGCGTCGTAGCGGGCGTAGATGACCAGGCGCTCGGGGGACCACTCCAGGAATTTCTCCCAGACCGACGTGCGCCGTCCGCCGTGCGACTGGGCCTTGACCTCGTGCCACGGGGTCTCGGAGATGTGGGTGATGCGCAGTTCCGGTTCTCGATCCGTCACGGGGTTGCCTTCCCAGAAGGTGACGATGCGTCAGATCGATCTTGGCATACGACGTGGCGCCGAGCTTTGCCCACTATTTGGCCGATTTCGGTGCTTCGAGCGGCAAATACTTACGGGGAATTTACCCCCGGGTCTCTTTTCCCGGTGTCCTCATATCGGATCGGGCGCATACAGTCGGTTGATACACCCAACCAAAAACCCCCGCCGCGGGCCGCCGTGTGATCCAGCCGGTGCCCCGTACATGTAAGGAACCAGCTTTGAAGAGCGCGCAGCAGGCGCCGGCCGCCACTGTCCCGCCCACCGCCCCCAAAACCCCGACCGCCTCCGATGCCCCCGGCGCCGACCGAGGGGGGATGAACCGGACCGGATTCGTCCTGCTTGTCCTGATCATGGGCGCGCTCACCTACTCGCTGCTCCAGTCGATGCTGGCGCCGGCTCTTCCGCAGATCCAGACCGAGATCGGCGCGAGCGCGGACGCGACCTCGTGGCTGATGACCGGCTACCTGCTGTGCGCGTCGGTGACCACGCCCATCCTCGGGCGGCTCGGCGACATGTACGGCAAGAAGCGCCTGTTCGTGTTCACCATCGGGATGCTCGCGGTCGGCTCGCTGGTCTGCGCGCTCGCCGACTCCGTCGGGCTGATGATCATCGGTCGGGTGATCCAGGGCTTCGGCGGCGCGGTCTTCCCGCTGTCCTTCGGCATCGTGCGCGACGAGTTCCCGCCGGAGCGCCGGGCCGGTGCGATCGGGCTGATGTCGGCGATCATGGGTATCGGCGGCGGCATAGGCATCGTGGTGACCGGGCCGATCATGGACCACCTGTCCTACCACTGGCTGTTCTGGATTCCGATGGTCACCTGCCTGGTCACCGCGGTCGCGTCGTGGTTCCTGATTCCCGAATCGCCGATCCGGGTCAAGGCGAGAATCCACTGGCTCGGCGGCGCGCTGATGTCGCTCGGACTGGTCGGCGTGATGCTCGCGCTGAGCAAGGGCGAGTCGTGGGGCTGGGGTTCGGTGAACACGATCGGGCTGTTCGTGGCCGGATTCGTCTTCCTCGGGCTGTGGGTGTTCGCCGAGTCGCGCGCCGCGGAACCGCTCGTGGACATGCGGGTGATGCGACTGCGCGGGGTGTGGGCGACCAACCTCGGCGGACTGCTCGTCGGCTTCTCGATGATGGCGGGGATGCTCCTCGTACCGCGCTTTCTGCAGATGCCGGAGAGCACCGGATACGGCTTCGGCACGACCGTGACCGTATCCGGGCTGTACGTGCTGCCGCAGGCGTTCGCGATGTTGCTGATCGGGCCGATGGCCGGCGTGATCGACAAGCGCTTCGGGTCCAGGCTCGCGATGGTGGCCGGGTGTGTGCTGATGGCCGCCGGGTTCGTCTTCCTGGCGACGCTGCACACCAGCGGATGGCACATCCTGGTGGCGATGTTCGTGTTCGGCATCGGCATCGGGCTCGCCATGTCGGCGATGGCCAACCTGATCGTCGGCGCCGTGCCGGTCGAGCAGACCGGCATCGCCACCGGCATCAACACCATCGCCCGCACCGTCGGCATGTCCTGCGCCAGCGCGATTTCCACCACGCTGCTCACCGCCAACCCCGGTCCGGGCGGGCTGCCCGCCGAACGCGGCTTCGTACTGACCTTCGTCTGCGCGGCCGGCGCCGCGATCGTCGCACTCGGCGTCACCTTCGTGGTGCCCAGCCGGGCCAAGCCGGGCGCCCGTCCCGTCGCCTGACCGCCGCGCCCTCGCCCCGAACCTCGGGGGTGGTGCTGACACCACCCCCGATTCGCGTGGTCGCCCCATCGTGCCCGACCCCTCGCGATCCGTAGCTTCGAACCGTTGGTTTCGACAGCGGTACCGGGCAGCGAGCGGTACAGGACACGGGAGGCAGCATGTTCGGGCGAGGCGGTCGTGGGACTCGGCAGGCGAAGCGGGATGCCGAGTCCCCCCCGCAGCACGGGTCGCCCGTGTCGATGGGCAGCGGGTCGCCCGTGCCGGTGGGGTCGCCGGTGTCGATGGGGTCGCCCGTGCCGACGGACAGCGCGGTGCGGCTGGAGGCGGTGGCCAAGGCCTACGGGCGCGGCAGTTCGGCCGTGCACGCACTGCGCGGTATCGATCTGGTCATCCCCCGGGGCACCTTCACCGCGGTGATGGGCCCCTCCGGTTCCGGGAAGAGCACGTTCCTGCACTGCGCCGCCGGCCTGGACCGGCCGGACTCCGGGCGGGTCCTGCTCGGCACCGACGACCTGACCGCGATGAAGGAGAACCAGCTCACCCGGCTGCGCCGGACCCGGCTCGGCTTCGTGTTCCAGGCGTTCAACCTGCTGCCGTCGCTGACCGTGGAGAAGAACGTACTGCTCCCGCTGCGCCTCGCGGGGCAGCGGCCGGAACGCGGCCGGGCCGCCGAGGTGTTGGCGATGGTCGGCCTGGACCGGCACACCCGGCGGCGGCCCGCGCAGCTGTCCGGCGGCCAGCAGCAGCGGGTGGCGATCGCTCGCGCGCTGGTCACCCGGCCCGACGTGCTGTTCGCCGACGAGCCGACCGGCGCGCTCGACACCACGACCGCCGCCGAGGTGCTGGCGCTGCTGCGCCGGGCCGTCGACGACACCGGCGCCACCGTCGTGATGGTCACCCACGACCCGGTCGCCGCCTCCTACGCGGACCGGGTCGTCTTCCTGGCCGAGGGCAACCTCGCCGGGGAGCTGTACCGGCCCACCCCCGAGGCGATCGCGGCCCGGATGGTGGACCTGTCCCAGGGCAACACGCGGCAGCGACAGGCGGCCTGATCATGTCGCTGCCACGACCCAACGGTCTCGCGCGCACCTCCGTGCGCTTTCGGCCCGCGTCCTTCGCGGGCTCCTTCGTGGCGCTGGTGTTCGCCGCGATGCTGGTCACCATGTGCGGCGTGCTCCTGGAGAGCGGGGTCCGCGCGCACTCCACGCCCGAACGGTACGCCGACACGCCGGTCCTGGTCACCGGGCCCGCCAAGGTGAGCAAACAACTGGGCAAGGGCGAGGGCAAGTACACCGAGTCCGCGCCGCTGCCCGAGCGCACCCGGATCGACGCCGGGCTCGCCGGTCGGATCGCCGCCGTGCCGGGGGTGCGTGGGGTGATTCCCGACGTGACCTTCCCGGCGCAGACGGGGCGCGCCGTGGTGGACGGGCACGGCTGGTCCTCGGCGACGCTGGCGGGTACCCGCGAGGGCGCCGCGCCGGGCGCCGGGGAGGTCGTGCTGACGAGCGCGGCGGCCGGTGCGTCCGGTGGTGCCGCCAAGGTCGGCGACACCGTGTCGCTGACCACGCCCGGCGGTGAGGTCGCGCTGCGGGTGAGCGCGGTGGTGCCGGGGCGGGGCGCGCACTTGTACGTGTCCGACGTCGACGCGCAGCGGCTGGCCGGGCATCCCGGAACGGTCACCGCGATCGGCGTACTGACTGCCGCCGGCGCGGACCCGGGCGCGGTGGCCCGCGACGTCCGCGCCGCGGTGGCCGGCACCGACGTCAAGGTGTCCACGGGGGACGGCCGCGGCGCGGCCGAGTACATCGAGTTCGGCGACACCCAGGAGATGCTGACCTCGATCGGCGGCACCCTTGGCGGCATCGTGCTCCTGGTGGCGGTCTTCGTGGTCGCCGGGGCCACCGCACTGTCCGTGGGTCAGCGCCGGCGCGACATTGCGCTGCTGCGCGCGGTCGGGGCCACGCCGTGGCAGATCCGGCGGATGATCGCCACCGAGACCGGCCTGGTGGCGCTCGCGGCGGGCGTGGTCGGGGTGCTGCCCGGCACGCTCCTTGCCCGCTGGTGGTTCGGCGCGATGGACAGCCGGGGCCTGATCGCGCACGGCGTCACGGTGTCGGTGAGCTGGATCCCGATGGTGGTGGCGGTCGGGGCGGGCGCGCTGACCGCGCTGGGCGCGGGACTGCTCGCGGCCCGACGCAGCGCGAAGATCAAGCCGACCGAGGCGCTGGGCGACGCGGCCTCCGAGCGGGTGTTCGTCGGCTGGTTCCGGCTGCTGCTCGGACTCGGCACGCTCGGCGGCGCGATCGCGGTGACCCGGATCGCGCTGCGCGCGACCGGTGAGGACGCGGTCGCCGCGTCCGGCGGCGTGATCATGCTGTTCATGGTCGCGATCGGGCTGCTCGGGCCGATCCTGGCGCACGTACTGGTCTCGGTGATCGGCTGGTTCGGGAGCCGGTTCGGCGCCATGGGGCAACTCGCGTTCGACAACGCGCGGGCCAACTCGCGGCGCCTGGCGTCGGCGATCACCCCGATCGCCCTGGCCGTCGCCTTCGCGGCCACGCTGACCTTCATGTTCGCGGCCGAGGACCACCACGCGAGCGCGCAGTCCCGGGACGCGGTCACCGCCGATCGGGTCCTGGCCGGGCCGGGCTTCGTGCCGCAGACCACCCAGCGGGTGGCCGCCGCGCCCGGCGTCGCGTCGGTGACGTCGGTGCTGAACACCTCCGTGGTGGTCGTGCGCGACGGCGGTCTCCAGAAGGAGAGCGCCCAGGCCGTCGGCGGCACCACGCGGGACCTGGCGACCACCCTGGACCTCGGGGTGCGCGAGGGCAGCACCGACGCGTTGCGGGCCGGTGCGCCGCAACCCGAGGGCGGGGCCATCGCGTTGGACCGGCAGTTGGCGTCGGCGCTGCACGGCAAGGTGGGCAAGCCGGTGTCGTTGTGGCTGGGCGACGGTACGCCGATCACGCCGGTCCTGGTGGCGATCTACGACCGTGGCCTGGGCACCGCGGCGGCGACCCTGCCGCGCGCCGCGGTGGAGCGGCACGTGGAGACGCCGTGGGACGCGCGGCTCCTGGTGCGGTTCGCCCCCGGCGCCGACGTACGGGCCGCGGACGCCGCGCTGACCGGGTTGACCCGGGAACACCCGGGGACGTCGGTCGACGACCGGGAGGGCTACGCGGCCCGGATGGACAAGGACCGCGAGGTGAACAAGTGGCTGAACTACATCATGCTGGTCATCCTCGCGGGGTTCGCGACGATCGCGGCGATCAACACGATGGTGGTCACGACGGCGGCCCGCAGTCGGGAACTGGGCCTGATGCGGATGATCGGCAGCACCCGCGGCCAGGTCCGTGCGGTGATCCGGCGTGAGGCGATCCTGGTCGGGGTGATCGGCCTGGGCCTGGGCCTGTCGGTGGCGATGGCCAGCCTGGTGCCGTTCAACAAGGGCGCGTTCGACACCACGACCCCCTACATCCCGCTCCCCCTGTGCCTGGCCATCAGCGCGGCAGCCCTACTCCTGGCTCCCCTGACCGTAGCCCCGGTAACCCGCAGACTCCTACGAGTCACCCCCATCGACGCGGTAGGCGCAAAGGAATAACCCACCGAAGCCCGGAAGGGCGAGGCGGCGGCCCCAAGCCCCCACCTCGCCCTTCCGGTCGTACCCCCACCCCACCGAAACCCCACCCACACACTTACGCCCCACGCCCCACCCACCCGCAGGCTTGATTGTCCGCCCGCTCATCCGGCTGCTTGCGTGCTCGCCGGCCCACCCGCTCGCCCGCCCGTCTGCGGGCTTGCCTGCTTGCTTGGCCGCCCGCCGGCTTGTCTGTTCGCCGGCGCCCGCCTGTTCATCTGGCCGCGCGGCTGCCTGGGTGCCTGCTCGCCGGCATGCCGGCATGCCTGTTCGCTTGGCCGCTTGCCTGCCGGCTTGCCGTTTGCTTGGCCGCCTGCGCCTGCTCGCCGGTCCGCCCGTCGCCTGCGCCTGTTCGGCGGCTCGTCCCGCCTACCTGCTTGCGTGCTTGCCCGTTCGCTTGTTGGTGCTCTTGCGCGTCCGCCTGTGCGTGGGTGCGTGCCCGTGGTTGCCTGCTGTTCGGCTGGTGGGGGTTCAGGGGGTGCTGTGGCCCGGGGTTACCAGGGCGGTTTCGTAGGCGAAGACCACGAGTTGGGCTCTGTCGCGGACGGACAGTTTGGTCATTGCGCGGCTTACGTGGGTTTTGGCGGTGAGGGGGCTGAGGACCAGGCGTTCGGCGATCTCGTCGTTGGACAGGCCGCGGCCGACCAGGGCGACGATCTCCCGCTCGCGATCGGTCAGCAGGGCGAGTTCGGCCACCGGCGGGGCGGTCGGCCGCAGTGCGCCGGCCGCGTATTCCTCGATCAGTCGGCGGGTCACGTTCGGCGACAGCAGCGCGTCGCCCGCCGAGACCACCCGGACCCCGCGCAGCAGTTCGGCCGGTTCGGTGTCCTTGACCAGGAAGCCGCTCGCGCCGTTGCGTAGCGCCTCGAAGACGTACTCGTCGAGGTCGAATGTGGTCAGGATGACCACCCGCACGGCGGTGAGCGCCGGATCCGCCACGATCAGCCGGGCCGCCTCCAAGCCGTCCATGCCCGGCATGCGGATGTCCATCAGCACCACGTCGGGGCGCAGTTCGCGGGTGAGCCGCAGCGCCTCGCCGCCCTCACCCGCCTCGCCGACGACCTCCATGTCGGGCTGTGCCGACAGCAGGGCCCGAAAACCCGCGCGCACCAGCGCCTGGTCGTCGGCCAGCACCAACCTGATCATGCGTCCCCCTCGTTGGGCTGTGCCGGACCGCCGGCGGTCGCCGCCGACTCGACCGGCGGATCTGCGTCGCCATCATGCCCGTCGGCGCGCTCACCGTAGGGGAGGTGTGCCTGCACGTGGAAGCCGCGCCCCGGCACCGGCCCGGCCACGCAGCGCCCGCCGAGCGCGGCGGCCCGCTGGCGCATGCCGTGCAGACCGTTGCCGCCGGAGGTCAGCGCGTCGTCGTCGGCCGGCCGCGGCGCCCCGGCGGCGCCTCGGCCGTTGTCCCGGATGGTCAGATCCAGACCGGACTTCCCATAGCCGACCCGCACCACCGCCTCGCTCGCCGCGGCGTGCCGCAACGTGTTCGTCAGCGCCTCCTGGACGATCCGGTACGCGGCCAGATCCACCGCCGCGATCAACGGCCGCGTGGTGCCGGTGCGCTCGACCCGCACGGTCAGGCCGCCCGCCGAGGTGCGCGCGACCAGCTCGTCGAGCAGGTCCAGCCCCGCGGTGGGCGCGCGCGGGGCGCCGTCGGGGCCGGACCGGTCCACCGCGTCGCCCTTGAGGATCTCCAGCACCGAGCGCAGTTCGCCCAGCGCCTCGCGGCTGGCGTACTTGACCGCGGTCAGCGCCTCGCGCGCCTGCTCCGGGGACGAGTCCATCAACTCCAGGCCCACCGACGCCTGCACGTTCATCAGCGAGATGTGATGGGCCAGCACGTCGTGCAACTCACGGGCGATCCGCAGCCGTTCGTCACCCGCCCGGCGGCGCTCGGCCTCGGCCAACCCGAGCGACTGCACCCGGGCCCGCTGTTCCTCGGCGGCGAGGTAGGCGCGGCGCAGTCGCACGACCTCGCCGATGCCCGCGAGCACCAGCATCCACGCGGCGATACCCAGTGCGACTCCCGTGGCGGGTATCGACTCGGTGGTCACCAGCGGGGAGATCCAGACGAAACTCGTGTAGCCCACCGCGAGCACCACATACGCCAACAGACGCAGGCCTGCGGCGAAGGCGCTCCACAGCGCGATGATCATCGCGAAGAACAGCGGGCCGCGCGGATAGTCGAGCATCGTGTAGAGCAGCCCCGCGCCGACCGCCACCAAGAGTACCGCGGCCGGATACCGCCGGCGCACGATCAGCGCCAGCGGACCGAGCGCGACCAACAGCACGCCCCACACGTCCAGGCCCCGGGGGGCGTCCGACTGGTGTCGGGCCGCGAACACCATCGCGACCACCTGGATCGCACAGACCAGCAGCGCGAGCGCGACGTCGCGCACCGCGCGGGGGATCGGGCGCAGGGCGTGTGCGAGCCAGCGCGCTCCGGGGCCGGAGGCGCGCAGCCACGGCGGCCCGGGGCGAGAGCCCGGGTGTCGGGGCGAGAGGTTCGAGGGGCTCGTCATGTGATCAACGGTAGGGGGAGCCCGGGCCGCCGCGCGTCGGCTGAGCGTGGGCTTGTCGGATGCTCCCGAGGGAGCAGATCAAGCCGTGTGGACTGCTTCCCAGGGAGCAGGAAAGCACCGGCCGACCCGCCCTTCGACCTGCCTGCGCAGCAGGCCCGGTGCATCCCCCGGCCGGACGCCGGCCGGTCCGCGAAACGGAAGAGTTGAACCCGTCGCCGAGGCCGCGAATCCCACCGGATCCCACCCCTCGCCGGCACTGCCCGGGCCTACCCGCCCGACTGCGCGTCCCCAACCGTCAGCATGCCAGGAGGCACACCGTGAACGCGTCCCCGACCACCGGGACCAGGCGCTACTCGAAGCCCGTCCGTCGAGGCGTCAACTCCGCGCACGTCGTCTTCGCCGTCGGGCTCCTGGGCATCGAGTGGGTGATGCTGGCGATCGCGGTCGTGGGCCGTACGACCGACGACCGCGCCCTCCAACACAGCGCCTATCGGCTCATGCGCGTCTTCGTCTTCACCGGCGGCATACCGTTCGCCGTGCTCGCGCTGGTCACCGGCGTGCTGTTGTGCCTGAACACGCCGTGGGGCCTGTGGCGCCACCTGTGGATCAAGGTCAAGATCGTGCTGCTCATCGCGGTGATCGTGGCCGGAGCGGGCGTAATCAGCCAGTTCGCGCACCGGATGATCGCGTACAGCGCCCCCGACGCAAACGCGGACGCGCTGCCGCCGCTGCAGACCTGGCACATCGTCCTGGTGGTCTTCCAGGTCGTCGCGCTGATCGTCGCCACGGCGCTGTCCGTCTTCAAGCCGTCCGGCGATCGATCCCGCGGCCGGTCCGCGCCGCGTCGACGCCCCGGCGGTGCCGAGGACGCGACCGCCGCCGCGGATCGATCCGGCCCGACCTCCGCCTCCATTCCCACACGCCGGCGCGTGGCCGCCGGTTGATCCGCGCCGCGCGCCACCCGTTCCTTCCCGTCCACCCGCAACTCCTCGCGAGGATCGTCATGACCACGAACATCGACCCCACCGTCCCCGACGCGGCCCGCGCCGTGCGCGTGTCCCGCGTACACGGCGAGGGGGATACCACCGTGCGCGCCCTGGACGACGTCACCATCGGCTTCCCCCGCGGCAGATTCACCGCCGTGATGGGTCCCTCGGGATCCGGGAAGTCCACGCTGCTGCACTGCCTGGCCGGCCTCGACACCGTCACCGACGGCGCGGTCTACCTGGGCGACACCGAACTCGGCTCGTTGAGCGACCGACAGCTCACCCGGCTGCGCCGGGACCGGATCGGCTTCGTCTTCCAGGCGTTCAACCTGCTGCCGACCATGACCGCCCTGGAGAACATCGTGCTTCCCGCCTCGCTCGCCGGGCGCAGGTCCGACCCGGCCTGGCTGGATCGGGTGGTGGCCGCGGTGGGATTGGAGCAGCGGTTGCAGCACCGACCCGGCGAGTTGTCGGGTGGCCAGCAGCAGCGCGTCGCGGTGGCCCGGGCGCTCGTCGGCCGGCCGGAGATCGTGATGGCGGACGAGCCGACCGGCAACCTCGACTCGCGGGCCGGCGCCGAGGTGCTGGCGCTGCTGCGCAACGCCGTGGACGAACTCGGACAGACCGTGCTGATGGTCACCCACGACCCGGTCGCGGCGGGCTATGCGGACGGCGTGGTGTTCCTGGCCGACGGTCGCATAGCGGACCACATGGAGGCGCCCACGCCGGACCGGGTGCTGGACCGGATGAAGGCGTTCGATCGAGTCGCCGCCGGTGTCGGCGTTCGAGGGGAGTGACGTCCGATGCTGATCCGTCTCTCGCTCGCCAACCTGTGGGCCCGCAAACGCCGGCTCGTGGGACTGTCCCTCGCAGTGCTGCTCGGCACCGCGTTCCTCTCCGGCGCGCTCGTGCTCGCCGACACCATGAGCTCGTCCATCGGCGGGCTGATCCGCGACAGCGGCGCCGGTACCGATGTGGTGGTGCGCAACGCGACCGCGGTCACCGACCGGCCCGGCAGCCAGCGCGGCGGCATCGACGCGGCACTGGTGGACCGGGTCCGGGCGGTGCCGGGCGTTGCCGCCGCCGAGCCGGTCATCCAGGGCTACGGCCAGGTGGTCGGCAAGGACGGCAAGGCGCTCACCGGCAACGGCCCCCGGACGGCGGGCAATTGGGTGCCGGATCCGGCCCTGACGCCCTACCGGCTGGCCACCGGTCGCGCCCCCGCCAAGCCCGACGAGGTGGTGATCGACCGGGCCACCGCCAAGCAGGGACACCTCGCCCCCGGCGACCGGGTCACCGTGCTGACCCCGGGGCCGGTCCCGGTCACGATCGTCGGCGTCGCCACGTTCGGCGACGAGGACGCCTTCGGCGGCGGCTCGTACACCGCCTTCGACCTCGAGGGCGCGCGCCGGTACGTGCAGCGCGATCCGGGCAAGGTCGGCACGATCGCCGTGCGGGCCGTGGCCGGCACCGACCAGAAGGAGTTGGCCGCGCGGATCCAGCGGGCGCTGCCGGCCGATACCCAGGCACTGCCCGGCAAGGCGGCCACGGGGGAGGCGGTCGACGCCGTCGAGGACGGCTTTCTGAAGGTCTTCCGCACCTTCCTGACCGTGTTCGCGGCGATCGCGCTGGTGGTCGCGGCCTTCTCGATCAACCACACATTCTCCGTGGTGGCCGCGCAGCGCACCCGCGAGGTCGCGCTGATGCGGGCGTTGGGCGCGAGTCGCGGGCAGGTGTTGCGGCAGGCGCTGATCGAGGCGTTGCTGATCGGTGTGGTGGCGTCCGCCGCCGGGCTGGCCGCCGGGCTCGGACTGGCCGCCGGGCTGAAGGAGTTGTTCGCCTCGATCGGCTTCACGCTGCCCGCTCGGGGGCTGGTGTTCAAGGCGGCCACGGCGCTGACCGTATTGCCGGTGGGCATCCTGGTGACGGCGTTCGCGGCGCTGGTACCGGCCGTGCGCGGGTCGCGGGTGGCGCCGGTGACGGCGCTGCGCGGTGCCGGCGCCGAGCAGGCGCGGTTGCCGCGGCGTCGGCTCGTCACGGGACTGGCGCTGCTCGCGGCCGGGCTGGGCATGGGCATTGTCGGCGGTGGCATGGTGGGCCTGGCCGTCGCGGCGCCGGCGGTGCTCGCGGGGGTCCTGCTGGTCGCCCCGGCGGGCATCCGGGCCGCGGGTGGGCCGCTGACCGCTCTGCTGCCGCGACTGCGCGGTGCGCCCGGTGCGTTGGCGCGGGGCAATCTGCTGCGCAGCCCGCGTCGGACCGCCGGTGCGGCGACGGCGATGTTGCTCGGGATCGCGATCGTGACGGTGTTCGCGGTGTTCGCGGCCTCGCTCAAGGAGGGCTCCGGGGCGGAGACCCGCAAGGTGGTGGCCGGGCAACTGGTGATCGGGGGCTCCTCGCCCGCCGGCTGGGCCGGTGGCGGACACAGCCCCGAACTCACCAGCCGGACGGCGCAGATACCGGGCGTCGAGGCGGTGAGCGGGCTGCGCAACGCGACCTCGCTCGTGGACGGGCACAGCCGGCAGATGCTCGCCGTCGACTCGGCCCGGTTGGACCGGCTGTTCAACCTCGACGTGACCGGCGGGCGGGTGACGGCACTGGGCCCGGCCGGGATGGCCGTGTCGAAGAGCGCCGCGAAGGATCGCGGCTGGGTGCTCGGCTCGACGACCGAGATCACCTTTCCCGACGGCGCCCGGCAGCGCTTCACGGTGACGGGCCTGTACGACCGCACGGCGATCGTCGGCGACTATCTGATCGATCGCACCGCGTGGGAGTCGCACGCGGACGCGGCCCTGGACGCGGCGACGGTGCTGCGGCTGGCGCCGGGTGTGGCCACGGGGACGGTCAAGGCCGAGGTGCAGCGCATCGCCAAGGACTACGGCGCGCCCCCGGTGCGGGATCGGGAGGGGTTCGTGGCGGCCCGTGCGGAGATGTTGCAGACGCTGGTCGCGGTGGTCTACGTGCTCCTTGCGCTGGCGCTGCTGATCGCGCTGGGCGGGATCGCCAACACACTGTCGCTGGCGGCCCACGAACGCACCCGTGAACTGGGCCTGTTGCGCGCGATCGGGGCGGCCCGGGCCCAGGTGCGGTCGGCGCTGCGCTGGGAGTCGACGCTCGTGGCGGTGATCGGAGCCGCGGCCGGGCTCGTGGTCGGGCTGTTCCTGGGGTGGGTGGCGATTCGCGCGATCGGCGGCGCGAACACGGGGGCGGCGCTGCCGTTCGCGGTGCCCTCGGTGCAGTTGGCGGTGCTGGTCGTGGTGGGCGCGGTCGGCGGATTGGTGGCCGGAGCGCGCCCCGCGGCGCGCGCTGCGCGGCTGCCGGTGCTCCGCTCGATCGCGGCCGAGTAGACCCTGGCCTCAACCGCCGGCCGGGCTGGGAAGTGTCGGCCGGCGGTTGGGTTTCTGTTCGGCTTTGGCCTCAAGCGCCGGCCGGGTAGTCCAGCCGGCGCCGGAGCCCGCCTCGAGCACCGTCGCCACCTCGGCGCATTCCTCGTTCGGCACACGCCGGTGGGCACCCGGCGGCCCGGCCGGGCGCAACGCCTCCGCCCCGCCGCCCGCCCCCATGCGATGCCACACCGACACCGCCTGCGGCGACACACCCGACCTGCGCGCCACCTCCCCGAACCAGCCGGCCGCCCGCAACGGCACGGTCAGGCCGCGCGTTTGGGGGTGGTGGTGAAGGCTGCCCATAGGGAGGCGTAGGGGCCGGACCTGGTGAGGAGTTCGGTGTGGGTGCCGAGTTCGACCAGGCGGCCGCGGTCGATCACCGCGATGCGGTCGGCTCGGGCGGCGGTGGTGAGGCGGTGGGCCACGACCAGGGTGGTGCGGCGGCCGGTGAGGGCTTCCGTGGCTCGGGTGACCGCGGCCTCCGTGGCCAGGTCGAGCGCGGCGGTGGCCTCGTCGAGCAGGAGGATGTCCGGGTCGACCAGGTAGGCCCGGGCGAGCGCGATCAACTGGCGTTGCCCGGCCGACAGGTTGCGGCCGCGTTCGCCGACGTCGTGGAGGTAGCCCCCGGGCAGGTCGGCGATCGCCGCGTGTGCGCCGACCGCGCGGGCCGCCGCCTCGACCTCGGCGTCGCCGGCGTCCGGGCGGCCGTACGCGATGGCGTCCCGGACGCTGCCCGGGGCCAGATACGCCTCCTGTGGAACGATGCCGAGCCGGTGCCGGTAGGCCGCGAGGTCGTAGTCGCGGACGTCCACCCCGTCCACCGTCACCGCGCCCGACGTCACGTCGTAGAACCGGGCCACCAGCTTGACCAGCGTCGACTTCCCCGCGCCCGTCTGCCCGACCAGCGCGAGCGTCTCACCCGGCTCGATCCGCAGCGTCACCCCCGACAACACCTCGGGCGACCCCGCCGCCACCGACGCGACACCCGCCTCCGTCTCCGCGAACGCGGGCGCGTTGTACGCGAAGTGCACGTTCTCGAAGGCGATCGCGCCCTTGAGCCCGCCGACCGGCACCGGCACCGCGGTGGCCGGCGGCGGCGTCGTGGTGGGCGTACGCAGCAGATCGCGAATCCGGCGCAGCCCCACCGCCGCCTGCTGATACCCGTCGAACACCTGCGAGAGCTGCTGGATCGGCGAGAAGAACATGTCGATGTAGAGCAGGTACGCGATCAACGCACCGGCCGACAACGTCCCGCCGCCCACCCGATGCGCCCCGACGATCAGCGCGAGCGCCGCCGCGAGGCTGGACAGGAACTGCCCGAACGGGAAGTAGAGCGCGATGTAGCGCTGCGCCCGAAGCCGGGACGCGCGGTAGTCGTCGCTGCGCTCGGCGAACCGCTCCCAGTTGCGCCCCTCGCGCCGAAACGCCTGCGACACCCGCAACCCCGCGACGTTCTCCTGGAGATCGGCGTTGACCACGCTGACCTTCTCGCGCGCCTCCGTGTACGCCTTCGACGACCGCGACCGGAACACCACCGTCGCTGCGATCAACACCGGCAACACGCTCATCACGATCAGCCCGAGCTCCCAGTCGAGCACGAGCAGCGCGACCATGATCCCGAAAAAGGTCAGCACACTGACCACCGCGCTGATCAACCCGGTCTGCAAGAACGTGGACAGCGCGTCCACGTCGGTGGTCATCCGGGTCATGATCCGCCCGGACAACTCGCGTTCGTAGTAGTCCAGACCGAGCCGTTGCAGATGCGCGAACGTCTTCACCCGCAGCGTGTACAGCAGCCGCTCGCCGGTGCGCCCCGCGACCATCGCCTGCCCGACGTTGACGAACCAGTCCGCCATCACGATCACGACGGCGATCAGCGACACCGTCATGATCGCGTCGGTGGCCCCGTCGTCGATGCCCCGGTCGATCCCGTCCCGGATCAGCGCGGGCAATGCGAGCTGGGCTCCGGTGTCCAGGATCACCAGGACGAACCCGAGCAGCAGCGCCCAGCGGAACGGCCGCAGCAGCGACCGCAGATCGAACGCCGTGTCCGAGCGCCGCGCCGCCACGTCGTCCACGTCGGGCGTATCCGTCGCCGGGGGCAACTTCTCCACCTGCGCCAGCAGTTCGGGCGTGGCCTGGAGCATCGCCGCCCAACTCCCCGGACCACCACCGGTCTGGGTACCGGCCATCGCGCTCGCACTCCGTGCCGGGCGATCGGACGCCGTCGCGCGATCCCACAACCCGGGCGTCACCCCCTTCGCGCCGCCCGAGGCCGCCCCCGCCTCGGCGAGCGCCGACGGAAGGTGCGCGTCCACCCCCTCGGCGTCGTCGCCCGGACCGGACAGCAGCAGGCCATACAGCGGACACCGCGCGGTCAACTCGTCGTGCGTGCCCACGTCCACCAGCCGGCCCCGGTCCAACACCGCGATCCGGTCGGCCAGTTCCAGCGTCGAGCGGCGGTGCGCGACCAGGATCGTGGTCCGCCCCGCCATCACCCGGTGCAGCGTGGCGTGGATCTCCGCCTCGACCTTGGGGTCCACCGCCGAGGTGGCGTCGTCGAGCAGCAGGATGCGCGGGTCGGTGAGCAACGCCCGCGCCAGCGCCACCCGTTGCCGCTGCCCGCCGGACAGCGTCAGCCCCTGCTCGCCGACCACCGTGTCGTAGCCGTCGGGCAGTTCGCGGATGAACTCGTCCGCCTCGGCCGCCCGCGCCGCCGCGAGCACCTGCTCGTCGGTCGCGTCCGGCCGGCCGTAGGCGATGTTGGCGCGCACCGAGTCGGAGAACAGGAAACTGTCCTCCATCACCAGCCCGATCGCCGCGCGCAGCGAGTCGAAGGTCAGGTCCCGCACATCGCGCCCGTCCACCCGGATCGCGCCCGACTGCACGTCGTAGAACCGGGGGAGCAGCATCGACACGGTGGACTTGCCCGATCCGGACGTGCCCACGAGCGCCAAGGTCTCACCCGGCTCCACCCGCAGTGACAGCCCGTCGAGCACCGGCCGCGAGGCGACGTAGCCGAACCGCACATCCACCAACTCGACCGAGGCGGCGACCGCCGGCAACACCTCGGCGTCCGGCTTCTCGGTCACGATCGGCTGCGAGTCGATCACCTCGAAGATGCGCTCCACGCTGGCCCGCGCCTGCTGGCCGAAGGTCAGCAGACCGGACAACATCCGCACCGGGCCGACCAACTGGCCCAGGTAGGCGGAGAAGGCGAGGAACGTACCGAGGGTGATCTCGCCGCGCACCGCCAACCACCCGCCGAGCGCGAGCACGCCGACCTGACCGAGCGCGGGGATCGCGGACAACGTCGGGGTGTACCGGCTGTTCAATCGCACCGAGCGCAACCGGGACGCGAACAGCGTGCGCCCGGCCGTCTCCAGCCGGGCCAACTCCTGCTCCTCCTGCCCGAAACCCTTGACCACCCGCACCCCGGTGACCGCGCTCTCCACCACCCCGGCCAGCGCGGCGGCGTCCTGTTGGGCCTGCCACGTCGCCGGAAACAGCCGCCTCCTGGACAGGTAGGCCACCGCGAACAACCCCGGACCCACCGCGAGTGAGACCACCGTGAGCAGCGGGGACAGCCAGAACATCACGCCGAGCGAGATGACGAACAGCAGTACGTTGCCGGTCATCATCGGGACCATCGCCATGAAGCCTTGGACCATGGTCACGTCGGAGATGCCCCGACTGACGATCTGCCCGGTCTGCAACTCGTCCTGCCGGGCGCCGTCCAGACGGGAGAGCGCGCCGAAGATCCGGGTGCGCAGGTCGTACTGCACGTCGAGGGACAACTTGCCGCCGACATAGCGCCGGGCGTAGGCGCACCCGAAGGTCACCAGGGCCGCGCCCACGAGCAGGATCGACAGCGGCACCAGGTTGCCCAGCTCGCCGGCGACCGCGTCGTCGACCACCCGGCGCTGGACGAGCGGTACGAGCGCGGTCACGGCCATCCCCACCAGGGAGGCGCCGAACGCGATCAGCACGCTGCTCCGATACCGCCACGAGGCCGCCATGAGTCGGCGGAGCCAGCCGTGTTCGGGGCGGCCTGGCGCGGGTCCGGTTGTCATAGCCAACCATTCTAATTGTTAACCCAGAAAACGATGTTCGGACAAGCACACCGAGCCCTGGACCCCGTACACCCACCGGGCCATCATGGGCCGCGCCCCGGCGCGCCCGAGCGGACCTTCGCCACCGCCGCCCCACGGAGCCGCTGCGACCACCACCACCGGGCCGAGGACGTCGACCTGATGGCCGGTCTCGGCGTGGACGCCTACCGCTTCTCCATCGCCTGGCCCCGTGTACAACCCGACGGCCGGGGCCGGCCCAACCCGGCGGGCCCGGACTTCCACGACCGCCTCGTCGACGCGCTGATCGCCCGCGCCGCCGCCACCCGGACCTGGCCGCCTACGGCCTCGACCGCGACGCGCTGTCGTTCGTCGAAGCCCGGCGACCTCGACCCGATCGGCGACTCACCGACCGGTCTGGGCGTCAACCCGGACTCGGTACGCGCTACGGCGACGCGCTGCCGCCGATCCGGATCACCGAGAACGGATGCTCGACCGCGCAGGGCCGGGACGATCCGGAACGCATCGCGTTCCTCGACGGCCATATCGCCGCGGACGCCGCGACGGGCAAAGCGGGAATCGACGTGCGCGGCTATTACGTGTGGTCCCTGCTCGACAACTTCGAATGGGCCGAGGGCTATCACCGGCGCTTCGGCCCGATCCATGTCGACTTCGCGACCGGGACCCGCACACCGAGGGCGTCGTATCACCGGCTGCGCGAGCGCATCGGCGTCGGGCGGCCCGGATAACGCCCGGCACGGGACATGGACACGTGTGGGAGCGCGCAGGCGCGCAATCCTCACCCTTCCGAGTGAAATTGCGTGTCCTGACCCCTGGGCCAACCGATGACGTCACCCGGGAGGGCGAACGGCGCCTTTTTCTTTGCCGACAAAACCTTAGAGTTGCCGCGCCGCCATGAAATCCCCGGGCGGTGCGGCGGAGCCGTGCCCGGAATTCCCCGGTGCGGCGGGACGCCGATTCGATTACCCCGACGTCCCCGGTGAAGGGCAATTCCATGGTCAAGCACGGATTTCGCAAGGCGGCAGTGATCGCGACCGCGGTCATCTTCGGCTCGATGGCCTCGCTCTACATTCCCGCGGCACGCGCCGCGCAGACGCCCCGAGAGCCGCTGACGCCGGACAGCTTCCTGCCCGCGCAACTGCTGTTGCCCTTCCAGAGCGCCGTCTTCAACACCCAGGGCGCGGTGCTCTTCGGCTGATCCGCGCCGGGTGGCGGAAAAGCGCGATCCGGTGTAGGGCCGATGCGGGCGGCCCCAGGACCGGAGCGGGCGGTGTACGGGCCCACGCCGGCGGCCGGTGCACGGGCCCCTGCCGGCGGCGCTGTACGAGCACCCCTGCCGGCCGGGCCGGCCACGCCCAGTGGGCGATCCCGGAGGCGGGGAGGTCGCGGCGGTGCGGGCCGCGACCTCCCCCTCCACCCCGGGATCGTCTCTGGGCGGTCTGCTACTTCAGCTGACCGGCGATCGCGGCCAAGCCCTCGGCGGCGTACTTCTCGTCCAGGTCGCCGGCGGGGGCACCGGCCACCCCGATGCCCACGATCGGGGCGCCGTCCACCGCCACCGGCACCGCGCCGGCCAGGAACAGCGTGCCGGGGATGTCCCGGAGCGAGGCGCCCGGCGCGGTCACCCGCTGGGCCAGGGCCGAGGTCGGCGCGTTCCAGGACACGGCGGTGTACGCCTTGCGCCGGGCCGACTCCTCCGACTGCGGGCCCGCGCCGTCGCCCTTGAGCACCACACGCGTCGAGCCGTCGCGGGCCACCACGACCACGGTGACCTTCTGGCCGTCCTTCTCGGCGGCGTCGAGCGCGGCCTGCGCGGCCTTGCTCGCGGCATCCACGCCCAGCGTCTTGACCTGCACCACGGCCGGCGCCGGACGCGCGTCGTGCCGAGCCTCGGTCGCGCTCGGCACCTGCGCCGCCGCGACACCGGCGGTGACCGCGCCGACCGCCGCCAGCGAGAAGACTCCGGTCAGCACCCGACCCCGCGTGGAAAAGTTGCTCATCGCCCTACCTCTTTCGCATCTCCCGCGACCGTCTCGCGTCGTCTCCGAGCGGTGGTCGTCGGGTGGTTTCCCGATGCCTCCACCCTCCCGGCCGCGCGCCCGCCCGCCATCGGCAAAGCCGCCGGTTCCGGCACGCCGGTCGGGCGGTGCGAAGATCAACCGATCGGCCGATCCGCGCCGGGGCGAGCCGGCCCACGGTGGAGACGACCGTCGATCCGCGTGCGTCGCGCGTGATCGAGCCGACCGGGACAGGGAACAGGTACGTCGTGCCCCGACAGCGAACACAACCGTGGCCTGTCCGGCACGCCGGGCTGGTGATCCACGCGGGATTCCTGCTGCTGATCGCCGCGTCGCTGGGCCGCTACACGGTCCGGCACGGTACCGACGGCCGGGCCCCGTGGGTGTTCGCTCTTGCCTCGCTGCTCGCCGCGCTCTACCTGGCCGGCCTGGCGCTGCCGCCGGAGCGTTCGCCCGCCCGGCGGGCCTGGCTGGCCGCGGTGCTCGCCGCGTGGCTGGCGCTGGTCACCGCCGCGCCCAGCTTCGCGTGGTGCGCGGTGCCGCTGCTGTACACGGGCCTGCGGGTGTTGCCGACCCGCGCGGCGATCGGCACCGTGGTCCTGCTGACGACGGCCGTGGTGATCGCCCAGTATCGGCTCGCCGACACGATCGACCCCAGCCTGTTCCTCGGCCCGCCCGCGGTCGCCGCGATCGCCACGGCCGTGTTCACCCGCATGCGCAGCGACCAGGAACGGCTGCGCGACACCGCCGCCGAACTGGCCGTCAGCGAGCGCCGGGCGGGCACGCTGGCCGAGCGCGAGCGGTTGTCCCGGGAGATCCACGACACCATCGCCCAGGGCACCTCCAGCCTGCGCATGTTGCTCCAGGCCGCCGACCGCGCCTGGGACACCGACCCGGCCGCGGCCCGCGCGCACGTACGCCGGGCCGAGCAGGTGGCGGCGCTCGGCGTCGAGGAAACCCGCCGCTTCGTCCGGGACCTGGCGCCCGTCGAACTGGCCGACGCACCCGGCCTCGCGGGCAGCCTGGCCCGGGTCGTCGACCGCTTCCGCGCCGACGACGGGCCCGACGTCGCGCTCGCCGTGGACGGGCGCCCCCGCCCGCTGCCCGCGCCGGTCGAGGCCGCGCTCACCCGAACCGCCCAGGGCGCGCTGGCCAACGTACGCGAGCACGCCCGGGCCCGGGCGGTGCACGTGACCCTCACCTACCTGCCGGACCGGGTCGCCCTGGACATCCGCGACGACGGCGTCGGCTTCGACCCGACCCTGCCCCGCGCCGGCGACCTGCGCGGCTACGGCCTCCCCTCGCTGCGCCGCCGGCTGGCCGAGGTCGGCGGCGAACTCACCATCGAAAGCGCCCCCGACGAGGGCACCGCCCTGGCCGCCACCGTCCCCGACGCCGCGGCTCCCACGACCCACACCTCGCCCCCGCTCGCCGATCCCGACCCCGGAGCCGCCCCGTGACGCCGATCCGTCTCGTCGTCTGTGACGACCACGCCGTGGTGCGGGCCGGGCTGCTCGCCCTGTTCGCCGGTGAGGACGGGATCGAGGTGATCGGGGAGGCGGCCGACGGCGAGGAGGCGGTCCGGCTCGCCGCCGCGCTGCGCCCCGACGTGGTGCTGATGGACCTGCAACTGGTCGGCGGGATCGACGGCGTCGAGGCCACCGGGCGACTGCTCGCGCTGCCCGAGCCGCCGCACGTCCTGGTGTTGACCATGTACGACACCGACGCGGACGTCTCGCGCGCGATCGAGGCGGGCGCGGCCGGCTACCTGCTCAAGGCGGGCAGCCCGGAGGACCTGTTCCGGGCGGTGCGCGACGCCGCCGCGGGCCGCACCGTACTGGCCCCGGAGGTGGCCGCCCGCCTGTTCAGCCGGATGCGCAAGCCGGACAACACGCTCACCGCCCGCGAGGTGGAGATCCTGCAACTGCTCGCGCGCGGTGTCGGCAACGCGGAGATCGCCCGCCGGTTGTTCATCTCCCAGGCCACGGTGAAGACCCACCTGGGCCACATCTACGCGAAGCTCGGCGTGGACACCCGTACCGCCGCGGTCAGCGTCGCCACCGAGCGGCGGCTGATCCGGCTGACCTGACGGCCCGTCACCCGGGGCCTCGACAGCCTTGCCAAGGCAACCTCCACACTCCATAGTGCTAAACACAGTCAAGCATCCAGTGTGCGGAGCGTGCCATGCCTTTCGGACCCGACACCACCACCGACGAGGTCCTGGCCGGCCTCGATCCGAGCGGTCGCACCGTGCTGATCACCGGCGGCACCTCCGGTCTGGGGCGGGAGAGCGCGCGGGTGCTCGCGGCGGCCGGCGCGCGCGTGGTGGTGACCGCGCGCGACGCGGACAAGGGCCGGGCGGCGCTCGCCGAACTGCCCGACGGCGTCGAGTACGCGGTGCTCGACCTGACCTCGCTCGCCTCGATCCGCGCGGGCGCCGCACAGGTGCGCGAGCGGTTTCCCCGCGTGGACGTGCTGATCAACAACGCGGGCGTGATGGCCACCCCGTTCGAGCGCACCGCCGACGGCTTCGAGCTGCAGTTCGGCACGAATCACCTGGGCCACTTCCTGTGGACCAACCTGCTCGCGCCGACCCTGGGCGCGGGCGCGCGCGTGGTCAACCTCAGCTCCGCCGGACACCTCGCCTCCGACGTGCGCTGGGCCGACCCGAACTACGAGAGCGCGCCGGAGGAGTACCACCCCTGGACGGCGTACGGCGCGTCCAAGACGGCGAACATCCTGTTCACCGTCGAACTGGACCGCCGGCTGCGCGAGCGCGGCGTGCGCTGCTACGCGGTGCACCCGGGCATGGTTGCGACCAACCTCGGTCGATACCTGACCCCCACCGCCGGGCGTGAGTTGCACAAGAAGGTCACCGCCGCCAAGATGCCGCCGCTCAAGCGGGTGGAGAGCGGCGCCGCGACCCAGGTGTGGGCGGCCACCGCGCCCGAACTCGCCGACGTCGGCGGGGTGTACCTCGCCGACTGCGCGATCAGCGCGGAGCATGCGCCGTGGGCGCTCGACGTGGCCGCGGCGGCGCGGCTGTGGACGCTGTCCGAGGCGCTGGTCGGCCAGGACTTCCCCGGGTGAGGGTCTACACCGGGATGGACCCCCGGATGCCGCTGCGCGAGGTGCCGGCCTACGCGCGGCGCGTCGAGGCGGCCGGGTTCGACGGGCTGGGCGTCGCCGAGACCGTGCACGACGCGTTCGCCGTGGCGCTGCTCGCGCTGGAGCACACCGAGCGGATCGTGGTGCGCACCTCGGTGGCCCTGGCGTTCGTGCGCTCGCCGCTGCTGAGCGCGTACGGCGCGTGGGACCTGGCCCGGTTCTCCGGCGGACGGTTCGAACTGGGTCTGGGCAGCCAGGTCCGGCAGAACATCGAGGACCGGTACGGGATGCCGTGGTCGGCGCCGGTGGAGCGGATGCGGGACTACCTGGGCGCGGTCCGGGCCGCGTTCGAGGCGTTCCGGACCGGCGAGCCGCCCGCCCACCACGGCCCGCACCACCGACTCACCCGGATGCAGCCCTACTTCAACCCCGGCCCGGACCCGGACACCGCGCCGCCGAGGATCCTGCTCGGCGGGGTCGGCCGGGGGATGTGCGCGCTGGCGGGCGAACTCGCCGACGGGCTGGTCACCCACCCCACCAACTCGAATCCGCGCTACCTGCGGACGCTGGCCCGCCCGGCCGTGGCCGAGGGGCGCGCCCGCGCGTCGGCCCCGCGCCGGTTCGAACTCGTCGCGGGCACGCAGTTGATCGCCGGTCCGGATCGGGCCGCGCTCGACGCGGAACGCGAGCGGCAGCGGCGACTGTTCGCGTTCCTGTACTCCACGCCCGCGTATCGCGGCACGCTCGATCTGTACGGCTGGGGCGAACTCCAGGACCGACTGGGGGCGATGATTCGCCGCGACGCGTGGGCGGAGACGGGTCGGCTGGTCACCGACGAGGTGCTGGACACGCTCGTCCCGATGGCCACCTACGAGGAGTTGCCGGACCTGATCACCGCGCGCTGGGCCGGTCTGGCGGACGCGGTCACCGTGCCGCTGCCGGGTGACCCGGCGCACGACGGGCGGATCCGGGACGTGGTGCGCGCGCTGCGCCGGGCGTGAAACGGCGGTCCGGGCGCGGCGGTTCGCCGGGCCGCCCGGGCGGGCGGAACGGGGGCGACGGACCCGCGAGCGGGGGGAATGCCCGCGGGCCCGCCTTCCTCGGCGGCGCACTGGGGGGAGGTGCACGCCGCCGGCCACCCCGCCGGTACCGTCCCGGGCCCGGCGGGAGCTTGAGGCCACGATGCCCGGTCGACGGCCCTTCGCGCCGGAGGATCGCCAATTCCGGTCCGCAGCAATCCGCAAACCCAGTCCACCTGACGAGGATTGGACCTTTTACGGCGGTCCGATCATGCGAAGAATGGGAAGTGGCCCGTCGTTCCGCGAGCCGATTCCATCGTGTCGTCGGGAGTGTCTCGTGAACGCGTACGTCGCCTGGTTCCTCGTCCTGTTCGCGGCGGCGATCGCGCTGCTCGGGCCCCGCTACGGCGTCGATTCGCGTGACGGCGCCGACTGGTCCGCGCCCGGGGGGCGCCGCCGACCGTGAGCGCCGCCCGCGAGTGGGGCTTCGCCGACGAGATATCTGACGGATGGTCAGGTTTGCCGGGTCGCACCCGTACAGGCGGCCTACAACGGCGAATTCCATCGGGTGATCTTCCGGCGGGGGGCACTCCCGGTCCTTCCCGGCGACCGCTAGCATCCGCGCTGAGGAGCTGCCGGAAAGCCGAGCGCGCGGAATCCGCCGAACCCGGGAAAGCGGGGGTCGGGGTGGGCCGTCCGGTGCCGTCCGGTATCGAGAGCCGCAGCCCACCCGGGGGTCCATCTCCATGCACAGCGTCATTCGCCGTCGTCGCCCGCGCCCTCGGTCCCTCGGCACGGGACTGTTCGCGGCGGCGATCGTGCTCGCCGCCCTCGCCCCGGCAGCCGCCGCGGCCGCGGCGCCGGCCGGCATCCGCTCCCGACCCGCCGCCCCGACCGACCCGGGCGGCAGCACGCAGGTGCAGACCCCGGTCACCGGGGCCGGCGACCATCGGGTCACCGTGCCGGCCGGCGCGACCGCGATGACCGCCACCGTGTACGGCCGGGCGGTCGGCGGCACCCAGGGCACGTCGGTGGCCGGCTCCGCCGCGGTGTCCGCGGGCGGTCCGCTCCAGGCCGGCGCGACGCTGGTGGTGCGGATCGCCGACGGCGCCACGACGTTGATCTCGGCCTCGACCCCGATGCCCTGGCTGCACGCCCCCGCGGCGGGCGCCGGTGTGCCGTACGCCGATCCGTTCGTCTTCCCCGGCGCGCAGACGTCCGCGACCGGCGGCGTCGGCGACGGGCACGCACTGCTGTCCTTCACCGTGCCCGCCGCGCAGGTGGGCGACGTGCTGCCGGCCATCGACTTCGGTGCCTCGCCCGTCGGGCAGAAGGCCACCCGCAACCTGCCGATCACCGCGAGCGGCGACGTGCCGTTCATGATCTCCGCCGCGACCGCGGACGGACCGTTCGCGATCGACCCCGGCGGCACCACCTGCGCCTTCGGCCCGGACACCAACGTGCCCGGCGGGTCCTCGTGTTCGTTCGCCGTCGTGTTCACCCCGACCAAGCGCGGCGCCGCCGCCGGCAAGCTCACCCTGACCGGCAACATCCCGGGCGGCAGCCGCACGGTGACCCTGGCCGGGGTGGGCAGCGGCAAGCCGGGCGCCCCCGGCGGGTTGTCGGTGACGGCCGGACAGGGCCAGGCCGTGCTCTCCTGGATGCCCCCCGCCGACACCGGCGACAGCCCGCTCACCAACTACCTGATCCACCGCTCGACCAACGGCGAGGCCGCCGCCGGCACGCCGCTCGCCACCCTCGGCGCGGACACCCTGACCTACACCGACCAGGGCCTGGACAACGGCACGACCTACTCGTACACGGTGAGCGCGGTCAACGCGGTCGGTGAATCCGATCCCTCCGCCGCCGTCGACGGCGTGCCCTCGGCCGCACTGGTGCTGCCGGCCGCCGCGCTGCCGCCGGCGACCGTCGGCCGCGCCTACACCGCCAAGCTGGCCGCCCAGGGCGGCACCGCCCCGTACCACTGGATCGCCGACGACCCGCTGCCGCCGGGCCTGGCCCTGGACCCGGACAGCGGAGTGATCACCGGCACACCGACCGCGGCCGGCGAGACCGGATTCGGCGTCACCGTCTCCGACAACGCGCCGGCCAAGCACGAGGCCAAGGCCCGGTTCGGGATCACCGTGACCGCGGCGGTCGAGGCCGCCGGGCCCGCCCGCGCAGCCCTCGCGCCGGGTGACGGCGGCGGTGGCGGCAGCGCGGGACCCGCGACCTGGCTGTGGGCGATACTCGGCGGTGTCGGCCTGATCGGCGTGGTGATCGCGGTACGCCTCCTCCGAGCCCGCCGCACCTGAACGACCGCATATCCCCGCCGGCCGCACCCGACCGGCCCCGTCCCGGCCCGGGCCGGCCGCGCCCGAGCGGTCTCTCCCACCCGGGCCGATCCGCCCGATGCCCGCCCGTCCCGGGGGGCCGGATCGGGGCCTTCCGTCCCCGGGGCCGGCGTGCGAGCGGCGTTCCGCCCCGGGTCGACCCGCCCGGGCGTCGCGGACGGGGCGCGGGTCCCGAATACTGTGTCCTCTGTCCTCCGGGGGAGCACCCCCGACCCCAGCCGCAACCCCCGTGGGCGGATCGGCCCGCGGGAAGACGGCGCCGGCGACACATACGATCGTCGACGCGTCGTCCACCGTGGGCGCAGACCTGTGTCACGTCACAAGGAGCTTCTCTATGCCCGCGCCGGCAGGCGACCCCCAGGCCAAGGAACACGAGCTCGCCGCGGAACAGGGCCACGTCGACCGCTCCTACGCGCGCCTGGAACACATGCGCGACGAAGCCCAGGCACTGCTGCGGCAGGGCTACCGGCAGGCGCAGGTCGGCACCCGCGCGGCCCTGGTCGAGCGCGACGTCATGGTCTACCGCGCCGAACTGTGGGCCCGCTCACTCGACGCCGCCGACGACGGCCTCGTCTTCGGCCGGCTCGACCAGCTCGACGGCGAGACCCGGCACATCGGTCGGATCGGCATCCGCGACGAGGACAGCGAGGTGCTGGTCGTCGACTGGCGCGCCCCCGCCGCCGAGGCCTTCTACCGCGCCACCCCCGACGACCCGCGAGGGGTGATCCGCCGCCGCGTCCTGCACTGCCGGGGCCGCTCGGTCGTCGACATCGAGGACGACCTGCTCGACCCGGACGCCGCCGGCGACATGGTGATCATCGGCGACGGGGCCTTCCTGGCCGCGCTCTCCCGCACCCGCGACGGCTCGATGCACGACATCGTGGCCACCATCCAGCGCGAGCAGGACGAGGCGATCCGGGCGCCCATCGACGGCTCGGTGCTTGTCCGCGGCGGCCCGGGCACCGGCAAGACCGCCGTCGCGCTGCACCGCGTCGCGTACCTGCTCTTCCAGTACCGCCGCCGGTTCGGCTCGCGCGGCGTGCTCGTGGTCGGCCCCAACCCCCGCTTCACCGCCTACATCGAACGGGTCCTGCCCTCCCTCGGCGAGGGCGGCGCGGTGCTGCGCTCCCTCGGCGACCTCGTCGACGGGGTCGAGGCGGCCTACCACGACGACGCCGCGACGGCCCGGCTCAAGGGCGCCGCCGTGATGAGCGGGCTGCTCCGCCGCGCCGTGGCCGACGTGCCCGCGGGCGCGCCGACCGAATTCGCCATCTCGCACCGCGGCACCCGGATCGTGCTCGACCACAAGGCGCTGCGCCGGATCCGCCGCGAGGTGCTGGCCAAGAACCGCGGCGGCCCGAACACCGCCCGCCTCCAGGTGGCCCGGCAACTGCTCACCGAGCTGTGGGGCCGACTGCTCTCGCGCGGCGCCGGCCGCGGCGAGAAGGACGCCTTCCACGAGGACGTGGCCGCGCGCGACGAGTTCGCCGCGTTCCTGCGCGCGTGGTGGCCGCTGCAGCGGCCGGTGGACGTACTGGCGGGGCTGGCCGACCCCGAGCGGCTGCGCCGCTTCGAGCGCGACCTGACGCCCGAGCAGGTGGCCGTGCTGGCCGGCTCCTGGGCCCGGACCGCGCGTACCGGCGAGGTCTCCTTCCACGACGTGGCGCTGATGGACGAGCTGACCGGGCTGCTCGGGCCGCTGCCGCGCAAGCGCACGCCGGCGCACGGCAGCCCCGACGAGGACAACCCGTACGTGGTGGACGGCCGGGACATCTTCAGCGGCGAGACGGTCGGCCGGGACGTGCCCGACGAGATCACCGAGGTGACCACCTACGCCGACCGCATGTCCGGCGGGCGCGGCGCGCGCCGCGCCCGCGACGAGGACGAGGACGAGCCGGTCGAGTACGCGCACATCGTCGTCGACGAGGCGCAGGACCTGACCCCGATGCAGTGGCGGATGCTGGGCCGCCGCGGCCGGCACGCGACCTGGACCATCGTCGAGGACCCCGCGCAGAGCGCCTGGGAGGACCCGAGCGCGTCGGCCGAGGCGATGGCCGAGGCGCTGCGCGAACGCCGCCGGTACGAGTTCGAGCTGACCACCAACTACCGCAATCCGGTCGAGGTGGCCGACGTCGCGGCCCGCGTGCTGGTGCGCGCGGTGCCCGGTGCCCGACCGTCGCGGGCGGTGCGCAGCGGCGGCGAGCCGCCGACCGTGCACGCCACGGCGGGGGAGCGGACCGGTCCGGTGGTGCGCAAGCTGGTGCGCGAACTCCTCGACGCGGTCGAGGGCACCATCGGCGTGGTCACCCCGGTCGGCGCGACCGAGGACCTGGCGGCCGACCTGGCCGGCCTGGACGCGCGCGTGCAGCTGATGGACGCGCTCGACGCCAAGGGCCTGGAGTTCGACGTCGCGGTGATCGTCGACCCGCGCGGGATCGTCGAACAGTCCCCCAACGGGATGCGCACGCTCTACGTCGCGCTGACCCGGGCCACCCGGCTGCTGGCCGTGGTCACGGGGGACCCGGACTGGACCGCGGAGCTGCTTGGCGTCGAGCCGAGCTGAGCCTTCCCGGTCGCGCCCGGACGCCGGGCCCGCGGCCGGCTGTCCTCGAACGCCGGACGGGCCGGATCGCATCGGTCCGTCCGGCGTTTCGCGGGCGGACACGTCTCAGGCGGCCCTGCGCCCGCATAGATCGCGTAGGGGACCGATCACGCTGTCCGGGCGTTCGGTGCAGACCATGTGGCCGCAGTCCGCGGCGATGTGCAGTGTGGCGTCGGGCAGCTCGGCCGCCAGTGCTCGGCTGTGCGCGAGCGGGGTGAGGCGATCATGGGCGCCGACCACGATGTGCACGGGTACGGTTCCCAGCGCCGCCAGCGCGCCGGCCTTGTCGTGCCGGGCCAGCGCCGGGAAGAAGCCGCACACGGTGGTCATCGGCGTCGTGAACAACATCCGCGCGCACTCGCGCACCAGGATCGGGTCGGCGTCGGGACCGAACAGGCTCCGGCGCACGATCCGCAGGTGACCCGGCCGGTCCGGGCCCGGGAGCAGCGTGCGACCCCGGGTGAACACGCGCGGATACCGCTGTCCGAACGCGAAGAACCGGGTCTGCGCGACAGACCTGAGCCGCACCGACGCGGGAAACCCCCGGCCGGTCGGCACCAGGTCGCCCGCCGAGGTGCCGACCAGGACCACCCCGGTGATCCGCGACCCGAACAGCTCCGGCCGGGTGGCGGCCAGCGCCATGATCGTCATACCGCCCATCGAGTGCCCGCACAGCACCACCGGGCCGCCGGGCGCCACCGCGTCGATCACGTCGGCGAGATCGTCGCCGAGCAGGTCGATGGTCCACGGCGAGGCCCGCCCGGCGGTGGATCGTCCATGTCCGCGATGGTCGTACGTGACCACCCGGACACCCGCCGCCACCAGCGCCTCGACATGGGGCCGCCATACCTCGCCGTGCAGCGTCCAGCCGTGCGCGAAGACCACCGTGACGGCCGCGTCCGGCGGCCCGGCCACCCGCGCGACGAGCGCCGCGCCGTCGCCGGTGTGGATCGTGGTGTCGTGCCGAAGGAGAGTCCCGGTGCCCCCGGTGTCCGTCGCCATGTTCGCCTCCCGCGCGTGCGCCCCTCCGCTACTTTCTACCCACCGGTAACGGGGTCCGAATACCCCTCCGCCGACAAGGCCGGCGCCGATCCCACCCCGTTCGGCGAGGAGGGCGCGGGCCCGGCCGGGATCAGTGTGCTCGACCCCCGCCGCCGGGACACCACCCGCACCAGCGGTTCGAAGACCGAGCCGAGCAGCCGCGAGCCGACGTCGATCGCGGTGGCGTCCGCGCCGACGAACACGCGGGACCGGCCGCGCCGCACCCCGCTCAGGATGATCCGCGCCGCGCGCTGCGCCGAGGTGCGCGAGACCGAGTCGTGCAGGGCCACCACCCGGCCCTTGTCGTGCCCGGCGGCGGCGCGGGAGTTGCGCACGATGTTCGTCCGGATCCCGCCCGGATGCACGGTGGTCACCCCGACCCCGGAGCCGGAGACCCGCTGCTCCTGACGCACCGATTCGGTGAAGCCGCGCACCGCGTACTTGGCCGCACAGTAGGCGCTCTGCGACGGCACGCCGAACAGGCCGAACACCGAGGAGATGTTGACCAGGTGCCCGTCGGGCGAGCGGCGCAGGTGGGGGAGGAAGGCCTTGGTGCCGTACGCCACGCCCCAGAAGTTGACGCCCATCAGCCACTCGAAGTCGTCCCAGGACATCTCCTCGACGCCCGCGGTCAGCGCCACGCCCGCGTTGTTGACCACCAGGTCCACCCCGCCGAAGCGCGCGGCGGTGGCGTCGGCCCAGGCCAGTACGGCGGCCCGGTCGGCCACGTCGAGAACTTCGGTGTGCACCTCGCGTGCGCCGAGCCGGGCGGCCCGTGCCGCGGTCTCGGCCAGTGCCTCCGCGTCCACGTCGGCGAGCGCGAGGCGCGCGTCGTGCGCGGCCAGTTCCGTCGCCAGCGCCCGGCCGATGCCCGATCCCGCGCCGGTGACGACGCACACCCGTCCGGTGAAGTCCCGTATCACGCGTACTCCCTGGGAATAATCGGATAATCCGATAACTGGCCTGTGCAGCCTGTCGAGACGCCGTCCGCGGGGGCCGGCGCCGCCATCCGGAGGCTACTGAGGGCCGTGAGCGGCACGGAAGAGCGGGTACGCGCCGGCCGGTGGGCGGGAAGCGTGCTTGGGCCAAGGCACGGATCCGGGGAGCGTCACCGAGACACGCGACCGGGACACGTGACCGAGGCGCATGATCGCGGCGCGCGTGGCGGTCCGCGTGCCGGGGAAGGTCCGCGTGGTAGGCAGGGGATGATCGGGCGCACGCAAGGGGTGTCGCCCGCCGCGCCGGATGAGGAGTACGACGATGGCCCGGACGCAGTACCAGGTGGTCCAGGACGGTGCCGGACGGCCCACGGACACGCCCTGTGCGCACCTCGACACACTGCCCGAGAACGTGCGGCCGGGATCGACCGAGGGTTGCGAGGACTGCCTGCGCAACGGCACGCAGTGGGTGCATCTGCGGGAATGCCTGTCCTGTGGGCACGTCGGCTGTTGCGACAGCTCGCCGAACCGGCACGCGAGCGCGCACTGGCGCGAGGCCGGCCATCCGCTGGTGCGCTCGTTCGAGCCCGGCGAGGACTGGGCGTGGTGCTACGCCGACGAACTGGTCGCGGTGCCCGTGGACTGACCCGCCGACGCCCGGGCCCGGCCGGGCCGCGTCGTGCCCGGGCGATTGTCGGTGCGGCTGCCTAGACTCTGCCGCGTGGTCGATGAAGCCCCAATCCGCGGGAGATTTCGATGAGTGACCTGGTCGCGACGGACGGCGCCGACGTGGTCGAGGAGCAGTTCGAACCGTTTCGGGTCGAGCTCACCGGCTACTGCTACCGGATGCTGGGCTCGGTCTTCGAGGCGGAGGACGCGGTCCAGGACACCATGGTCCGCGCCTGGAAGAGCTTCGACCGCTTCGAGGGCCGCTCGTCGGTGCGCTCGTGGTTGTACCGGATCGCCACCAACGTGTGCCTCGACAGCCTCAACGGGCGCGAGCGCCGGGCCCGCCCGATGGACCTGTCCTCGCCGGTGCCCGCCTCCTCCGCGCTGACGCCGGCCCGACCCGAGGCCACCTGGATCGAGCCGATCCCCGACGGCCGGGTCGTGCCGAGCGTGGCCGACCCGGCCGAGGTGGCGGTCGCGCGCGAGAGCGTACGACTGGCCTTCGTCGCCGCGCTCCAGCACCTGCCTCCGCGCCAGCGCGCGGTGCTGATCCTGCGCGAGGTGCTGGCCTGGAAGGCGAGCGAGGTGGCCGAACTGCTCGGCAGCTCCGTCGCCTCGGTCAACAGCGCGTTGCAGCGCGCCCGGGCCGCGCTCGCCGAGAACGAGGTCACTGCGACCGACCCGGTGCGGCCGATGGACGAGGAGCAGCAGTCGCTGCTCGCCCGCTATGTGGACGCCTTCGAGCGCTACGACCTCGACTCGCTCACCGCCCTGCTGCGCGAGGACGCGACCTTGTCGATGCCGCCGTACGAGCTGTGGCTGCGCGGGCACGCCGACATCCGCGAGTGGTTCCTGGGCACCGGTATAGGTTGCCGGGGTTCGCGCCTGGTCCCGATCGTGGCCAACGGCACGCCCGGCTTCGGCCAGTATCGCCCCAGCGGTCCCGGCGGCAGCTTCGAGCCGTGGGCGCTGCAGGTCATCGAGATCTCAGAGGGGCAGATCATCGGCCTCAACTCGTTCCTGGACGTGCCACACCTGTTCCCGCTGTTCGGCCTCCCGGCGACACTCGACGCGTAGCCCCGCCGCCCTCGGACCGGCCGGGACGATCTCGTCCAGGCCGGTCAGGGTGAGCAGGTCGCGCAACTCGCCCGACGCGCCGCGCAGATGGATGCATCGGCCGAGTCCGCGCGCGGTCAACTGGAGGCGGGCCAGCGCCTCGATCACGGCCAGGTCCGGGCGGACCAGGGCGCTCACGTCACACGGGAAGGGGTCGGCCCGCTCGCGGTGGAGCAACTCGACCAGGCGCGCACACAGGCCGGGCACATCCGCGCGGGTGAGCGGGGCGTACACGATCAGTGCGGCGACGGGCTGCGAGGCGGCTGGTTCGGCTGATTCGGGTGGTGCGGGTGGTTCGACCATCGACGACCTCCTGTGACGACGCTGTACCCGGTTATGACCGTTGCGCCGGCCAAAACTCATCACGGGCCGTGGGCCCGGGGCCGTGCGGCGAGTGCGAAGGTTCGGTCAAATCCCTTGTGAAGTGGTCGGTTTGGGTGTCGTAGGCTGACGCCGTACCGACTTCGAGGGGATGACACGTTGTCCGAGCAGGACTGGGCGCCCACCGGGATCGACATCAGTCGTCCCCATCCCGCCCGTGTGTACGACTACCACATCGGCGGCAAGACCAACTACCCGGTCGATCGTGAGCTGGCGGAACGGTTCATCGCGGTCGCCCCTCAGACCTCGGTCACCGCCCTCGACAACCGGGCCTTCCTCGGGCGCGCGGTCCGCTACGCGGCAGAGCAGGGCATCGACCAGTTCCTCGACATCGGCACCGGGATCCCCGCGCCGGGCAATACGCACGAGGTGGCCCAGGAGATCGTGCCCTCGGCCCGGGTGGCCTACGTGGACAACGACCCGATCGTGCTCGCGCACGCCCGCGCGTTGATGCCCGCCACCGATCGGGGCCGAACCACGTTCACCATGGGCGACGTGCGCGAGCCGGAGAAGATCCTGGCCGCCCCCGAGGTGCGCGAGGTGATCGACTTCGACCGCCCGGTGGGGCTGCTCCTGGTGGCGATCCTGCACTACGTGGCGGACGCCGAGGACCCGGCGGGCATCGTGAACCGACTGCTCGACGCGGTGCCTTCGGGCAGCCTGCTGATCGCCTCGCACACCACGTCGGACTTCCTGCCGCCGATCTCGGCGGAGCGAGTGCTGGAAATCAACGACGACGCCGAGTTCATGCTGCCACGCCCACACGCCACGATCGCCGGCTACCTGACCGGCGTCGAGCTGGTCGAACCCGGCCTGGTCCAGGCCCCGTTGTGGCGCCCGGAGGAAGGCACCGACCTCTCGCCCGAACGTCTGTCCCAGTCCTGGATCTACACCGCGGTCGGCCGCAAGGCCTGACCATCGGGCACTTCGCGCCGGCCCGCGGGATGCCGAAGCCCCGCCCGAACCGGCCGACCTTCCCCAACCCTGACGCCACGTGGCGAGGGCACCACCATGGTCCCGAGCGTCGGTACGACACCGGCGGGTAACGCCCTGCGCCGGTGCCGGCGGAGGCCGAGCCGCCGCGTGTCAACCTCCCCATGTGTAGGTACCGCGGGTCGCCTGCCACTGGTGAGGCTGGGTTCGACCGGTGCAAGGCGACGCTCGCGAGGCCACCAGGCGGTCCGCGTCCGCTCGTCGCGGATGTCCGGCACAGCCGAACATCCGAAATGCCGGCACGAACCGACCCGAAGGAGACCTGTCATGTTCGTCAGGAAGCTCGCGCTGTTGGCCACCGCGTGTGCCACGACGCTGAGCGTGGGGCTCGCCGTCGCGCCGTCGTCGAGTGCTGTGGCGGCGACGCCGACTACGGCCGTTGCCGAGTCGGCGCGGCCGGCGGCAGCGGCTTACCCCTGCTGGGCCTACACGTTCGTCGACTGGGGGGTACCCACCGCCGGTTCGCAGTGCAAGTCCGGCACGGTGAGCTGGCAGCACCGTGTGGTTGCGACGTTCCACAAGGCCGGGGTGGGCACCGAAACACATGCGGGTCCGTGGGTGGGCGGGAACTCGAAGTCCTATGTGAGTGTCGGCTACAACTGGTTCGTCACAGACCTCCACGTCGAACAGGAACTCGGCAGCAACTGACCGGCCGCGGTGGAAAACTCCGGTCTCCGAGACCTGTTCTCGGGGCCGGAGTTCGCCGTTACGGGCGGCGTGCGAGCAACGCCGACGCGCTGTTCCGTTTCGCGCTGCGCGATCGGTGACCGGCTTCGGGCCCGCGAACACGGCGGTACGCAGACGCCGACGGCGCCGAACGACTGTGGGCGGTGAACGTGCCCGCCCACCACGGCGGTGGGCGGGCGGGCGGTGCGGTGGGTTGGATGTGGTTCCGGCGTCGGGGAGTTACCGCGACGGGGCCGGTGGGAGGGCGTCCGCGACTGCGGCGATCAGGGCGCGGAGGAGGGGGGTTTCGTCGATCCAGGCGACCGCGTCGCCGCGGCGGCGGGGGTCGGCGTCGGCGCGGATCGCCGCCGCGTTGCGCTGAAGCCAGGCGGCGGCGTTGGCGCAGTGGTACGGGTGCATGTCGGCGATCTCCAGCACGTCGCCGCCCGCGGTGGTCCAGGTCAGCTCCTGGTCCAGGAGCGCGGCCCACGCGCCCTTGCGGTGCCGGCCGCGGGCGATCAGCGCCTGGCGTCCGGCGCGGGTGATGCCCATGTTCCGGCCGCGCAGCGGTACTTCGGTGCCGAGGCGGACCAGTCGGCCGCGCTGGAGGGTGGCCAGGGTGCGCAGCGAGATGCCGGGTGCGCCGGGCCGCCCGCCGTCGGGGTGGGTGCGCACGGTCTTGGTGTCGATCCGGGTCAGGGCCCGGCGCACGGTCGCGGGTTTCACGGGGGTCAGCCGGGTCATGGTGTTGATCGTGGACATGGAGGATCCTCCTCTGCGTCGAGCCGCGGCGGGTCGGCCGCGGTGGCGCTCAACCCATGCGTCAAGCATCCCATCCGGCACCGACACCGGGTCCGCCGCGACCTGCCCGTATGTGTGACCAAGTCCGGCTCTCGGGACGGGAGTTGCCGCCGGGTCAGGTGGGTCGCCAGACCGGTTCGGCACCGCCCCACGGGGTCGGCGGGTGCGGCCACGCGGCGGGCAGGCCCGGGAGTTCGAACGGCGGTCGCGCGTGGGCGAGTCGGCCGATCGCGGTGTCGGTCTCGCCGAGGTGCGGCGCCGGGTCGAAGGGTTCGGCGACCTCGGGTTCGCCGGGCGTGTACCCGGACATCAGCCAGTGCGCGGTCCGGGCGAGGGCGAGGTCGATCCGGCTGCCCCGCCGGCTCGCCCGGCGTTGGCTCAGCGCGCGCAGTACGGCCGCGGCGAGCAGGTAGCCGGTGGCCCGGTCGAGCACCTGGGTGGGCAGCGCGCCCGGGTTCGGGTCCGCGCCGGCCTCGATCCGGGCGATCCCGCACGCGCCTTGGACCAGGCTGTCGAAGCCGCGCCGGTTCACCCACGGGCCGGGCCCCCAGGCGTTGAACGCGGCGGTGATCAGGCCGGGGTGTCGGGCGGCCAGGGTGTCGTGGTCCAGGCCGAGCGCGGCCATCGCGTCGGTGCGGTATCCGGTGATCACCACGTGTGCGCCGGCGAGCAGTTCGTCGAAGCGGGCCCGGTCGCCGCGCTCGCGCAGGTCGAGCAGCGTGGAGCGTTTGCCGAACGCGTTGTCCCAGTATTCGCCGGGGTTCTCCGGCAGGTGCGGGGAGTCCACGCGCAGGACGTCGGCGCCGAGGTGGGCAAGGGTGCGGGTGCCGGTGGGGCCGGCGAGGACCCGGGTGAGGTCGAGGATGCGGACCCCGGCGGCGGGCGCGACCGCGGGCCCGGCATGCCACGGGTCGCCGACGTCGGTGGGGGCGAGGTCGAGCAGCGGCAGGGCGGCGACGGCGGCGCCCTGCGGGTGGGCGGCCCATTCGGCGGGTTCGCGGACCGCGAAGCCCAACGCGCCGTGTGCCGCGAGCAGGTCCTCGATCTCGGTGCCGGTGCGCTTGGCCAGGGCGTCGATCGCCGCGGCCGGGGTGTCCACGCCGAGCGCGGCGAACGCGGCGGCGCGGTGGTGCGGGTAGTTCCCGTGTAGGCGCACCCAGCCGTCGGCGCAGCGGTGGAAGCGGGAGAGCGGGTGCATCGACACCAACGGTTGCCCGGCCAGGCGCAGCCGGCGGTCGCTGCTCACCGCGACGGCCGCGGCCCGGCTGTCCAGGACCACCGGCGAGGGGTCGGATCCGCCTCGGGCGAGGCCGAGTTCGCGGGCGGCCAGGGCGGCGGCGCCGATCGACGCCTGGGCGAGCGCGGTCACCGGCAGGGCGGAGGACAGCGTGTGGGCGGGGCCGGTGAAGGTGATGTGCGCGCGGTCGGCGGGATCGCCGCCGAGGGCGCGCCAGGCCTGGTCGAGGAATTGCGCGGGGGTGCTACGCATCGAGACCTCACAGTTCGGCGAACTTCAAAGCCCTGGGTTGCCTGTTCGAGGCGTCCCGAGGGCAAACTAGCGGGTCGACCGTCTCCGAGCGTGGCCGCGTCCGCACTGTGGGCGGCCGGGCAAACCTTTGGTCACTCGTTTGTGTAGGGGTTGTGCGGTTTGCCCCCTGGGGGTGGACCGTATTCGAGACTCGGGGCATGAGGCGGATCTGGGGTGGCGACGGCGATTCGGGGCTCGGGCCCCACGACGCCCTGCTCAAGGACGCCCGGTTGAGTGTGTCGGCCCGCGGCCTGGCCGTGTATCTGTTGCTGCTGCCCGACGGGGCCCGGCCCGATCCCCGGGTGCTGGGTTCGCGCCCGGGAGAGAGCGTGGCGTCGATCGCGGGCCGTCTGGACGAGTTGGCGGAGGCGGGCTATCTGACCCGCACCGCCGCGGGGCGCGACGCGCGTGGCGTGGTACTGGAGCAGGTGCGGCTCGCGGCGAATCCGGGCGAGCACGCGGCGGCGGCCGGCCGGGTGTTCCGGTGGCCGGTGCCGGGCCCGCCCTGGTGAGGTGCGGGTCGCCGCTCGCGGCTCACATGTCTCGCCACACGGGCGCGCGGCGTTCGCGGAAGGCGACGGCGGCCTCGGTCATGTTGCCGGTGAAGGTGCCCAGGACCTGGGTGCGGTTCTCCAGTTCGATCTGTTGGCGCAGCGAGGCGGCGCCGATCCCGGACCACAGGCCCTTCTTGGTCATCCAGACGCCGTATTCGCTGTTGGCCGCGATCGCGCGGGCCAGGTCGAGGGCGGCGGACACGTGTGCGCCCGCCTCGGTGCGGGCGTTGAGCAGGCCGTACCGGTCGGCTTCGGCGGCGTCGAAGTGGCGTCCGGTGAGCATCAGTTCGGCGGCCCGGGTGGGGCCGACCAGGCGCGGGAGCAGGTAGCTGGTGCCGACGTCGGCGGAGGACAGGCCGACCTTGATGAACACCGAGCCGAAGCGGGCGCTCTCGTCGGCCACGCGCAGGTCGCAGGCCAGCGCCAGGGCCAGTCCGCCGCCCACCGCCGCGCCGTGTACGGCCGCGATCACCGGCTTCTCGCATTCGTGGACGGCCAGGATCATCTCGGACAGGTGTTCCTGCGAGCGGTAGACGTGTCCGACCGGGCCGCGATCCTCGGCGTCGGGCGCGTGGTCGGGGTCGCCGGACAGGTCGGCGCCCGAGCAGAAGCCGCGCCCCTCGCCGGTCAGTACGATCGCGCGGATCCCGCGCTCGCGGTGCAGTGCGCCGAAGGCCGTCTTCACGTCCGCGACCATGGTCGCGGACAGGGCGTTGAGGCGGTCCGGGCGATTGAGGCGGACCACGGCGAGGCGGGGTTCGGGGTATTCGACGCGCACGTATTTCATGTGACTCAGTCAAGCAGATCGGCCCGGTCGAGGAAACGGTCGCGCATCGGGTGCGAGGTGCCGTCCCAGACGAAGTTACCTGCGGGTAGCATCGCGCCCATGAGCGAATCGACGATCGACTTCGATGCCGTCGCCGAGGGCCTGCGCGCCTCGGTGCCCTTCGTACGCACCCTCGGCCTGGAGTTCGTGGAACTCGCCGCCGACCGGGCGGTGCTGCGCCTGCCGGACGAGCCCGCGCACCACAACCACATCGGCGGCCCGCACGCGGGCGCGATGTTCACCCTCGCCGAGTCCGCCTCCGGCGCCATCGTGATCGCCGCGTTCGGCGACCAGCTGGGCCGGGCCACCCCGCTCGCGGTGGACTCCACCATTCGCTACCTCAAGGTCGCGCGCGGCCCGGTGCTGGCCGAGGCCCGGCTCGGCCGCCCCGCCGCCGAGGTGATCGCCGAACTGGACGCGGGCACCCGACCGGAGTTCGTGGTGGCGATCACCATTCGGGACGAGGCGGGCGTGACCACCGCGGAGATGACCGTCACCTGGACGCTGCGCCCGCACCGCGCGTAAGTCCCGCACACTCGGGCAGGCAAGGCCCCGTATCCGGTCGGGAAGATCCCGATCACGTGCTTGCTTCGGGTTGGTGATGATTTCCTATCGTACTGAGACGACCGGTCCCATCGTGGTGGGCAAGGTGTCCCGCCGAGTCCGGGCCCGCGACGCCTGGCTGCGGTGGCGCCGGGTGTGGCGGGCCCTGCTGACCGCGCTGGTGGTGCTGTCCGTCACGGTGATCACCGGGCTCGGGGTCGCCCGGACCACCGTGCTCTCCGCGGACTGGTACGACGGCGTGTTCGAACGCGAACACGCGTACGACCGGCTCTACGACGAGGTCCTGGTCGACCCGCGGCTCGCCGGCGTGCGCAACGACCTGCTCGGCCGGTTGCCGATACCGCCCAACCAGGTCACCGCCAACCTGCGCCTGGCGCTGCCGCCGTCCACGCTGCGCGGCATGGTCCGGGTGCAGGTCGGCCACATCGTCGGCTACCTGCGCGGCGACGAGCGCGAGTTGCGGCTGAGCGTCGACCTCAAACCGGTGATCAACAACCTCGGCAAGGCCGCCGACGTCTACGTCGGCGACCTCACCGGCGACGTGCCCCGGGTGACCCAGGACAATGCGCCCGCGCTCGTGGACAACGTCTCCAAGGCCCTGGACGCGCTGGCCCAGGGCCGACCGCCCGAGGCGCTGCCCGCGCTGAACCTGGACCCCGCGGCGGCCCCCGAGGTGGCCGACCTGATCCTGGCCCGGCTGCCGGTCGAGGCGCGCGAGCCGATCCGCGGGCAGGTGGTGGCCTCGCTGCGCGCCGACGACCTCGGCGGGGTGCTGGTCGCCGTCGTCCCGGTGATCTTCGGCGAGAAGGTGCGCCAGGCCCAGCTGGGCCTGACCGGCCTGTCGCACGGCGGCAACTGGGACCTGACCCTGGACCTGCGCGCGGACCGGGCCAAGCAGAGCGAGATGCGGCTGGGCCAGCTCGAACAACTGCGCGCGATGACCGTGTTCGGGCTGGGCCGGCTGCTGATCGCGGCCGCCGTCACCGCGCTGCTCGGCCTGGTGCTGCTGTGGTGGACCGGCCCCACGCGCGGCGCGGCCCGGTTGCGGCTGCCGGCCCTGGCGTTGGCGGGCGGCGGGCTGCTCGCGGGGGTGGGTTGCCTGATCGGCTGGGGCCTGCTGCCGCACGTGGTGCCGGAGAACCGCGACGGGTGGGCGCCCTCGGTCACCCGGCTCACCGGCGACCTCCAGGAGGCGGCGGCGCGGGACCTGGTCGGGGTGTGGCTGGCCGCCGCCGCGGTGCCGCTGGTGTTCGGCGGGGTCACCTTCGGCGCGGTCGCGCTGTGGGAGCGGCACCGGCACCGGCGGGCCGCGCCGGTGCGCCACACCACCCGCCGCGTGCTCACCACCGGCGCGGCGGTGGCCGCGGCCGGGGCGCTGGCGCTGACCGTCTTCGTCCCGGTGCCCACCTCCGGCTCGAAGTCGCACGCCGAACGCTGCAACGGGATGACCGAGCTGTGCAATCGGCGCTACGACCAGGTCGCCTACCTGGCCACGCACAACTCGATGTCCTCGACCGCGGCGCGCTTCCTCAGCCCGCTCCAGGACGCGGACATCGTCACCCAACTCGACGCGGGCGTGCGGGGCCTGCTGGTGGACTCCTACACCTGGGAGGCGCCCGAGGAGGTGGCGGGCCGGCTTGCCGAGTCGGACCTGGACCCCGACTCGCGCCGGATCATCGCCGGGGTGGTCAACGACGTCGCCCCGGCCCGACCCGGGTTGTGGTTCTGCCACTCGGTGTGCCGGGGCGGCGCGCTGCCGATGGTGGAGACGCTGCGCGCGGTGGGGCAGTGGATGGATCGCAACCCGCAGGAGGTGGTCACCCTGATCGTGCAGGACGCGATCAGCGCCCAGGCGACCGAATGGGCCTTCCACGAGGCCGGGTTGGACCGACTGCTGTACACCCCGGCCGCGGATCCGAGCGAACCGTGGCCCACCCTCGGCACGATGATCGACCGCGGCCGACGCCTGGTGGTCTTCGCCGAGCGTGCCGATGGACCCGCCCCGTGGTACCGCAACTTCTACCGCTACGGCATGGAGACGCCCTACGAGTACGCGAGTCCGACCGAGATGAACTGCCTGCCCAACCGCGGCGGTACCGACAAGCGGCTGTTCCTGCTGAACAACTTCGTCACCGCGACCGGCGGCAGTCGCACCGACGCCGCACAGGTCAACGCCCGCCCGTTCCTGCTGGATCGGGCCCGGCGGTGCGAGCGCGAACGCGGCGCGCCGGTGAACTTCGTCGCGGTCGACTTCGCCGGTATCGGCGACGCGAAGGGCGCGGTGGACGTGTTGAACATCACCCGGAAATCACACTGATGAACCGTCAATTTATCGACAGTCGGCGGTCAATAGGACAGGCCGTGCCCGGTCTCGAAGAGTGGTTCCGCGTCGGCCGGCAGCGCGTCGACCAGCCGGCCGGCCGGCGCGTAGCGGCCGAACACCACGTCGAGCACGCCCACGTCGTCGGCGCCCCTGGTGCCCAGCAACGCCGCGCAGTAGCCGACCAGATCGGCCACCGCGGCGGGGCGGTACAGGTCGATCACGGCCACCGTGGGCACCGATGCGGCGATGTCCACGATCCGGTCGAGTTCGCCGTCGGCGTGGTCCTCGGGCAGCCGCAGCAGGGCCACGTCGGCGTCGGCGAGATCGCTCACCACGGTCGCGTAGCGGGCCGCGACGCCGATGTCCAGGTGCTCGGTGTACACGCGCAGTGCGTCGCGCAGCGGCAGAGCCGGGCCGCCGCTGGTGCTGATCCGCGAGCTGGTGCGGTTCGTGAGCAGCACGACGGCGTGCGGGTCCCGATCCGGCATGGGTGAGCCCTCCTCCTGGCCGCGGCACGCGCCGCCCTGACCCCGGACCCTACGCGCCGGGGACGACGCCTCGGGCACCAGGTTGCCGGCGCCTACCCAGATTCGGCCCGCTCAGCCCGCCGTCTCGAGCGCGGCCGCGGCGGTGCGGGCCAGTGCGACCAGGCGCTCGCGGTCGGCGGCGGGGACGGTGAGGTCGACCGCGACGACCAGGTCGCCGCGGGCCCGGGCGAAGGCCAGGCCCAGACCGCGGACGGGGTCCTGGTACAGCACCGCGGCCTCGGCGATCCCGGGCAGCGTCTCGCGCGGGCCGCCGCCGGTGGCCGACGAGCGTGCGGCGTCGGCCGGTCCGCCGACCATCGCCTGGGGCAACTGCCCGACGGTGACGGTCAGTACCCGCCGCTCGCGCCCGTCCAGGTAGTCGCAGGTGCGGCCCGCGTCCGCGGGACGGGTGTGCACGGGGCCGATCGCCAGCACCTCCTCGACCCGGGTGAGCGAGAGCAGGTCGCAGCCGCTGCTCGGCGGCGCGTTGCCGGCCGGCGCCGCCCGGGTGGGCCGGGGTGGGGCGCCCGCGGGATCGCCCGGTGTGGGGGTGGCCGAGGCCGCGTGTCGCGGCGCCGGATCGTCGCCGTCGCAACCGCCGAGCAGGCACGCCAGACCCACCACGGCCACCAGGCCGGCGGTGGATCCGACGCGCCCGGTCACACCCGGCCGATCATCGTCCGGGCGATCGTGGCCAGCACATCGGGCGGGACGTCCTTGTCGCTGCGGTCGACGTAGACGTCGGCGTCCAGGTAGGTGTCGCCCACGCGCTTGGTCCACACGACGCCGTTGGCGGAGGAGTCGCGGTAGGTGAAGGCCGCGTCGCCCACGCCGGCGAGCGCCACGGGGTTGTCGCTCGCGCCGATCGTGCCCTTCGCGGCCTGCTCGGCGGTGCTGTACCGGGGATCGCTGGTCGACATCATCACCGTCATCATGGACAACCCGCGCGAATCGCGGTAGTCGCAGAACGAACTGCTCGAAGAGTGGAGTTTCTCGTCCACTTCGGCCTTGACCACCGGAAGCCCGATGAACGAGGCCACCTCGGCGACGGTGAGCAGCTTGCACGGGTCGTTCAGATAGGGCGCCGCGGGCCCGGTCGCGGGCGCGGCGGTGCTGCTCGACGACGAACTCGCGGACGCGCTCGGCGAGGACGACGTGCCGCCGGTGGGCGGCGCGGTGGTGCGGCGCGGCGGGCGGGTGGCGCTTTCGCTGGGGCGATCCGTGGGCCGCTCGCTCGCCCGGGGGCTCGACGCGGGCGGGCTCTCCAGCGCGCGCACGGTGTCCAGCGGGGATCGATTGTCGGTACCGCAGCCGGCCACCGCGCCGGCCGCGGCCAGGGCGAGGAATACCGCGACGCCTGCGCGGACGGTCCTGATGCGCACTTTGGTGTTCCCCCCGATATTCGAAGTGCAGTCGTCCATGAGATGAACCTAGGCCCCCGAGGGTTCCCGAACGAGCGGTACCTCCCTTGGCCGTGCCCGCGGACCCCGAGGCGACTCCCGCACGGGATAATGCGCCCATGACTTCCGCTCCACACTCGACCACCCATCCGGGGGCCCGCGCGGTGACGCAGGCCGTGATCCTCGCCGGCGGGCAGGGTTCACGGTTGCGCCCCTACACCGACGATCGGCCCAAGCCGATGGTGGAGATCCCGGGCACCGGTACCCCGATCATCGGGCATCAGTTGCGCTGGCTGGCCGCCGAGGGCGTGACCGACGTGGTGGTCTCCTGCGGACACCTCGCCGAAGTGCTGCAGGACTGGCTGAAGAGCGCCGAGTTGCCGGTGCGCGTGGTGACCGTGGTGGAGACCGAACCGCTGGGCCGGGGCGGCGGGTTGAAGTTCGCCGCCGCGGCGCTGCCGCGTCCGGACGAGCCGTGGTACGCCACCAACGGCGACATCTGGACCAGGTTCTCGCTCACCGAGATGGCCGCCTTCCACCACGAGCGCACCGCGCTGGCCACGCTCGCGCTGGCTCGGCCCAGGATTCCGTGGGGGGTGGTGGAGACCGACAAGTACGGGCACGTCCTGGACTTCATCGAGGCGCCGCCCTCGCCCTACCTGATCAACGCCGGCGTGTACGTGTTCGCGCCCGAGTTCACCGCACTGCTGCCCGACGTGGGCGACCACGAGCGCACCACGTTCCCGGGCCTGGCGCGGGCGCAGAAGCTGGCCGGGTTCCCGATTCCGCAGGGTGCGTACTGGCGGGCGATCGACACCGCCAAGGATCTGTCGGAGGCGGCCCGGGAGTTGCGCGCCGAGGGCTGAGCCGGCGCGCGGTACTGCGTCGGAACGGGTCCGGCCCCGGTCGCGGTGGCGACCGGGGCCGGACTCTTCTCCCCGGCAATGTCGGCGGTTTCCTCCGGTGGTGAGTGTGTGGTTCGGGATCTCGTCGCGCTTCCCGTGACCCCCGCGGCCACGGGTTTGGGCGGTTTCGAGTTACCGCTTCAAGGCCGCGGAATCAGGACGTGATGCCCGCTCGCGCACCCGGGTTGGCGGTGTCGCGCACCACCCGGAGGCCGTCGAGGAGGCCGTCGAGCTGACCGTCGGCCAGCGGATCCAGCAGCCAGGTCTGGATCAGTTCGACGTGTCCGGGCAGGACACCGCCGATCCGGTCGGCGCCGTCGCGGGTGAGCACCGCGAACAGGGCCCGGCGGTCGGTGGGACAGTTCTCGCGGGCGACCAGTCCTTCCTTTTCCAGGCGGTCCACCACTCGGGTCACCCCTGAGGTGGACAGCGACGTCTGTGCGGCGAGATCGCTCATCCGCAGGCGCTGCTCCGAGGACCGGGCCAGGCGGACCAACACGTTGAAGTCCACCGTGGACAGACCGTGCTCGCCCAGTTGCGGGCTGAGACGGTCCATCAGGCCGGTGTAGACCTCCACGAGCAGGCCCATCGCGGTGATGCGGGGGTCGTCGAAGGGTGTGGTCGTCGAAGGGGTGGGGGATGCGGCTCTCGGGGGAGTGTGCATCCGTCCATCATAGCCAGTAGTTGACAAGTGGAATATGTCAGCTAAATATGTTGTTCAGGTCGATATCCTCAGAACAACTAAACCGTCCACGAGGGCGAGGCGATCCGGCAGGAGGGCCGAGGCCCGGATGCCGGCACACGCGAGGGCGGGGCCGGGTGCGACGCGCACCCGGCCCCGCCCTTCGCCGCGCTGTTTCAGCGGCTCGCCAGGAACGCGTCGACCTGCTCGTGGATGTAGGCCACGTCGCCGGCGTCCATCCGGTGGTTCATCGGCACGATCAGCGCGCGCTCCATCACCCGGTCCGCGTGGGGGTAGCCGGCCGGGTCGGCGCGGTGCACGATGTCCTTGAAGCCGGGCTGGCGCAGGATGTTGCCCGACCACACGGTGCGCGTGGACACCCCGCGCCGCTCCAGCCAGGACTGCATCTCGCCCCGGCTGAACGGGACGTCGTCGTTCAGCAGGATCGGGAAGTTGAGCCAGCCCGTCTCCAGGCCCTCGGTCTGCCTCGGCGCGGTGAACTCAGGCCGGGCGTCGAAGTAGGCGTGATGGGCCGCGAAATGCTCCCGACGGGTGGCCAGGAAGCGGGGCAGCTTGGCGAGTTGGGCCAGACCGAACGCGGCGCCGAGCTCGGACGGCTCGAAGTTCCAGCCGATCTCGTCGAAGATGAACAGGTTGTCGTACAGGACGCCGTCGATCTCCTCGAAGAAGTCGCGATTGCCGCGCTTGGAGCCGAACAGCTGCACCTCGCTGCGCCGACCCCAGCGGCGCAGCAGCAGGCCGCGGTCGCGCAGCTCCTCGTCGTCGGTGAGCACCATGCCGCCGTTGCCGGCGCAGGTGATGATGTGCGACATCGCGAAACTGGTCACCGAGATGTCCGAGCGGGTGCCGGTGGGCGTGCCGCGCAGGGTGGCGCCGAGCGCGTCGCAGGAGTCCTCGACCACCTTGAGGCCGTGCCGGTCGGCGATCGCCCGGATGGTGTCCCAGTCGGGGGCGTTGCCCGCGAGGTTGGGGGTCAGGATGGCCCGGGTGCGCGGGCCGATCAGCGCTTCGATCCGGGCCGGGTCGATCTGGTAGGTGTCCGGCTCGACGTCGACGAGCACGGGCACCAGGCCCGCCTTGACCATCGGCGCGATGTCCGTGGAGAAGGTCAGCGTGGAGGTGATGATCTCGTCGCCGGGCGACAGGCGCAGCAGTTCGATCGCCAGATACAGCGCGGAGGAACCCGAGTTGCACATGAGGCCGTTGCGCTTGCCGAACAACTCCGCGACGCGCGACTCCATGGCCGCGACGTTGGCGCCGATGCCCATCGCCGAGGGGGGTCCGTTCAGAACCGCCAGCATGGCGTCGATCTCGGCCTGGTCGTGCACGCTGCCGGCGTACGGGATCTTGCGCATGAGTGTGCCTACCCTCGTGGTGGTGCCGCGATCGCGGGCGTGACTGACGGTGTGTCAGATAGCGAGGTGTCATAGCTATCATGGCTATGATGGGCGGACAAGACGACGGGAGCAGAGCGTGCGATACACCACGGTGGGCAAGTCGGGTCTGAAGGTCTCCGCGATCGGCCTGGGCTGCAACAACTTCGGCATGCGCATCGATCAGGGCGGCGCCGACAAGGTGGTCGGCGCGGCGATCGAGGCGGGCGTGACCCTGTTCGACACCGCCGACGTCTACGGCGGGGGGCAGTCGGAGGTGCTGCTCGGCAAGGCGCTGGGCAGTCGCCGCGACGACGTGGTGGTGGCCACCAAGTTCGGCGCCAAGGTGGCCGAGGGGCCGTACGGTCGGGGCTCCTCGCGCCGGCACGTGGTGCGCAGTTGCGAGGCGAGCCTGCGGCGTCTGGGCACCGACCACATCGATCTGTACTACCAGCACTACGCCGACCCCGACACCCCGATCGAGGAGACGCTGGGCGCGCTCGACGACCTGGTCCGGGCGGGCAAGGTGCGCTACGCGGGTACGTCCAACCTGACCGCGTGGCAACTCGCCGACGCCGCGCACCTGGCCGGCGGTACCCGGTTCGTCGCCGCGCAACTGGAGTGGAGCCTGCTCGAGCGCACCATCGAGCGGGAACTGGTGCCCGCCGCACGGCACTTCGGCGTCGGCGTGATCCCCTACTTCCCGCTCGCCTCCGGTCTGCTGACCGGCAAGTACCGGCGCGGCGAGGCGTTTCCCGAGGACAGCCGGTTCGGCGCCATCCCGCGCTTCGCGCAGGCGGTGGCCACGGACGAGAACTTCGCCGTCGTGGAACGGCTCACCGACTACGCCGAGGGGCAGGGGCTGACCCTGCTCGAACTCGCCCTGTCCTGGCTCGCCGCGCAGCCCGAGGTGGCCTCGGTCCTGGTCGGCGCGACCCGCCCCGAACAGATCGCGGCCAACGCGGCGGCGGTCCGCGAGCTGACCCCGACCCAGGTCGCGAAGGCGGCCGAACTGGCCGTGGCGGTACCGGCGTGAGCCCCGCGGCGCAGCCGGTCCGCGCCGGCACCGAACGGTCCCTGCACAATGCCGGCATCGCGGACGAACTGGCCCGCCGGCTGCGCCGCCGGATCCTGGACGGCCCGCTCCGGGACGGCGACATGCTGCCCAAACAGGACGACCTGATCACCGAGTTCGGCGTCGGGCGCACCACGCTGCGCCAGGCGTTTCGGATCCTGGAGACCGAGGGTCTGATCACCGTCAAGCGCGGCAACACCGGCGGGGCGGTGGTACACGTCCCGCAACCGGCCGACGCCGCGCACATGTTCGGCATGGTCATGCACGCGCGCCAGGTCCGGCTGGACGACCTGGCGCAGGCGCTGCGGCGACTGGAGCCGGTGTGCGCGGCGCTGTGCGCGGCACGGCCGGATCGGGCCACCGAGGTGGTGCCGTGGCTGCGCGAGGTGCACGCGCGGATGGAGCGGGCCGTGGCGGACGGGCCGGCGTTCATCCGGGCGGCGCGCGACTTCCACGAGGCGCTGGTGCTGCTGTGCGGGAACGAGACGATGAAGATCCTGCTGGGCGCGGTCGAGGTGTTGTGGGCGCAGCAGGAACAGGAGTGGGCCCGGGACGCGTTGGCCGACACGGGTGAGCGGGTGCGACGCGCGGGACTTCGCGAACACGAGCACCTGATCGCGCTGATCGAGGCCGGCGACGAAACCGAGGTCTACCGCGAATCGGTCCGCCACCTGGAAGCCGCCCAGGACTACCCCCTCAAATCCCACTCCGCGACCCCGATCACGTCCCCGTAACCGACCGGGCGCATCCCCCGCGACCCCTCGGCGCCCTCATGCACCGGCGGGCCCGGTCACCTCGAACGCCGGCCGGGCCAAGCCGGGTTGTGGTCGGGACCGAAGTACCGCTGCGCGGCCGGACATGCGTATCCTCCGCGCCGGCCGCCAGGCACTGATCGCCTGCGGCCGGCACCGCGAGGACCGAACCCACCGCCCGCTCAACACCCCGGTGGGCGGGCACCTGCGACGTGCTCGAACATCGCCACCTCGCCGTGGAACAACCAGAAATCGGTTCCCGGCAACGCCAGTACGGCGGCCTGGTCCCGCGCCGGCGAGGCCGGCAACCTGCGCGAACACACACGCGAGTGCCGGCCCGAGCCCGACGCCGGTCAGCGGCCCCGCCACGTGGCACCGAGGACGTCGGCGTTGAAGCGGCCGATGACGCCCAGGGGGATGCCCTTCGGGCAGACCGCCGTGCATTCGCCCGTGTTCGTGCAGCCGCCGAAGTCCGCCTCGTCGTGGGCGTGGATCATCGCGTCGACCCGGGTGTCCTGTTCCACCTTTCCCTGGGGGAGCAGGCCCAGGTGGGTGGCCTTGGCGGCGGTGAACAACATCGCCGAGCCGTTCGGGCACGCCGCCACGCAGGCCCCGCAACCGATGCAGGTCGCGGCCTCGAACGCGGCGTCCGCGTCCGCCTTGGGGATCGGCGTGGCGTGGGCCTCGGGCGCCGAGCCGGTGGGCGCGGTGACATAGCCGCCCGCCTCGATGATCCGGTCCAGGCCGCTGCGGTCCACCACCAGGTCCTTGACCACCGGGAAGGCCGCGGCGCGCCACGGTTCGACGTCGATGCTCTGTCCGTCCCGGAAGTGGCGCAGGTGCAACTGGCAGGTCGTGGTGGCCTTCTGCGGCCCGTGCGGTACCCCGTCGATGACCAGGCTGCACGCCCCGCAGATGCCCTCGCGGCAGTCGTGGTCGAACGCCACCGGCTCCTCGCCCGACTCGGTGAGCCGTTCGTTGAGCACGTCGAGCAGTTCCAGGAACGACATGTCGGCCGACGCGTCGGGCACGTCGTAGGCGACCATGCCGCCCCGGTCCTCCGGACCCTTTTGGCGCCAGATGCGCAGGGTGAGCTTCATGCGTAGTTCCTCGTGGCCAGGGTGACGTTGTCGAAGGCGAGTCGTTCGCGGTGCAGGACCGGCGGGCCGTCCGTGTACTCCCAGGCGGCGACGTAGGCGAAGGAGTCGTCGTCCCGCGCCGCCTCCCCGCCCGGGCTCTGGTGCTCGGCGCGGAAGTGGCCGCCGCAGGACTCCTCGCGGTGCAGCGCGTCCAGGCACATCAGTTCGGCCAACTCCAGGAAGTCGGCCACCCGGCCGGCCTTCTCCAGCGACTGGTTCAACCCCGCCCCGCTGCCCGGCACCCGCAACCGCGCCCAGAACCGGGCCCGCAACTCGGGGATCCGCGCCAGCGCCTCGCGCAGCCCGGCCGCGTCGCGCTCCATCCCGCACTTCTCCCACATCAGCAGGCCCAACTCGCGGTGGAAGTGGTCGGCGGACAGGTCGCCGTCGACCGCGAGCAACCGCTTGACCCGGTCCTGGACGCCCTGTTCGGTCGCCACCACCTCCGGATCGTCCGCGTCCACCGCCCCGAACGGCCCCGCCGCCAGGTAGTGGGTGAGCGTGGTCGGCAGCACGAAGTAGCCGTCGGCCAGCCCCTGCATCAGCGCCGAGGCGCCCAGCCGGTTCGCGCCGTGGTCGGAGAAGTTGGCCTCGCCGACCACGAACAGCCCCGGGATCGTGGACTGGAGGTCGTAGTCGACCCACAGGCCGCCCATCGTGTAGTGCACGGCCGGGAAGATCCGCATCGGCACGGTGTACGGGTCCTCGCCGGTGATCCGCTCGTACATCGCAAAGAGGTTGCCGTACTTCTCCTCGACCGTCGCCGCGCCCAAACGCTCGATGGCGTCGGCGAAGTCGAGGTAGACGCCGAGTCCGCCCGGACCCACCCCGCGCCCCTCGTCACAGACCCGCTTGGCCGCGCGCGAGGCGATGTCGCGCGGGACGAGGTTGCCGAACGCCGGATACATGCGCTCCAGGAAGTAGTCCCGCTCCGCCGCCGGGATCGCGCCCGGCGCGCGGGTATCGCCGCCGGCCACCGGCACCCACACCCGACCGTCGTTGCGCAGCGACTCGCTCATCAGGGTGAGCTTGGACTGGTGCGCGCCGGAGACCGGGATGCAGGTCGGGTGGATCTGGGTGAAGCACGGGTTGGCGAACAGCGCGCCGCGCCGATGCGCCCGCCAGATCGCGCTCGCGTTGCACCCCATCGCGTTCGTGGACAGGAAGTACGCGTTGCCGTAACCGCCGGTGGCCAGCACCACGGCCTCGGCCAGGTGGGTGGACACCTCGCCGGTGACCAGGTCGCGCACCACCACGCCGCGCGCCCGCCCGTCCACCACCACCAGGTCCAGCATCTCGGTGCGCGCATGCACGGTGACATTGCCGGCCGCGACCTGGCGTGACATCGCCTGATACGCGCCGAGCAACAACTGCTGACCGGTCTGCCCACGCGCGTAGAACGTCCGGGAGACCTGGGCCCCGCCGAACGAGCGGGTGTCGAGCAGACCGCCGTAGTCGCGCGCGAACGGCACACCCTGGGCCACGCACTGGTCGATGATCTGCGTACTCAACTCCGCCAGCCGGTGCACGTTGGACTCGCGGGCGCGGAAGTCGCCGCCCTTGATCGTGTCCTTGAACAACCGGGCCACGCTGTCCCCGTCGCCCCGGTAGTTCTTCGCGGCGTTGATCCCACCCTGCGCGGCGATGCTGTGCGCCCGGCGCGGCGAGTCCTGGTAGCAGAACGAGACGACCGGGTGGCCGAGTTCGGCCAGCGTCGCGGCGGCGGAGGCACCGGCCAGGCCGGTACCGACCACGATCACCGGCAGTCGGCGCCGGTTGGCCGGGTTGATCAGCCGCGCGCCCAACCTGCGCTGCTCCCAGCGTTCGGCCAACGGGCCCTCGGGCGCGGCGTGGTCGGCGATCTCGGCGCCGACGGTGTACCGCGCGTACTCGCCGGGCCCGGTGTGCTCGCTGCCTTCGATGTGCTCGGTCATCTCGTTCACCCCACGATTCCGACGGTCACGGCGAACGGCACGGACAGGAATCCGGCCGTCATCAACACGGCGTAGCCGGTCGCGACGCGACCCATCAGCCGTTCGGTGCCCGGCCGTTGCCGGCCGAGGGTGCGGGTCATGCTCCACACGCCGTGGCGCAGGTGGAATCCGACCGCCACCACGGCGACCGTGTAGATCGCGGTGATGTACCAGTGTTCGAAGTCGGCGGTGACGTTGGTGTACGGCTTGCCGGCGGCGCCGGTCGGGTTGGCCACCCCGACGGTCAGGTCGAGCAGGTGGTAGACCACGAACAGGGCGATGATCACGCCGCCCCAGCGCATCGTGCGGGCGGCATAGGAGCCCTGCACGGGCGGGCGGTGTACGTACTTGACCGGCCGGGCCCGCCTGGCCCGGCGGGTGAGCAGGATCGCCATCGCCATGTGCACGACCACGCTCACGGTCAACCCGACGCGGATGATCCACAGGGTGCCCTCGTGCGGCACCAGCGGCTCGCCGATGGTGCGCAGCCAGTGCGCGTAGTGGTCGAAGCTCGACTCGCCGAAGAAGATCTTCAGATTGCCCAGCATGTGGGCGGTCAGGTAGGCAAGGAGCACGGCACCGCTGAGCGCCATCGCGATCTTCATCGTCACGGTGGAGCGGTGCGACGCTCCCTGCCTGCGCCGTCCGGCGGAGCCGGGAGCGCGGGTCAGGGTCGCCATGTCGTCGACGGTAGGGGGACCGAGGTCATGCCGTCCAAGATCGGAAATGCCTTGTTTCGATAGCCGCAGGCTATGCAAGGCTTGATCCATGCAGTTCCAGCAGCTCGTCTACTTCGTCGCGGTCGCCGAGACCCGGCACTTCACCCGCGCGGCGGCCCGTACGCACGTCGCGCAGCCGTCGTTGTCCAAGCAGATCCGGGCCCTGGAGCACGAGTTGGGGGCCGAGTTGTTCACCCGGGTGCGGGGCAACATCGCGCTCACCCCGGCGGGGGAGCGGCTGCTGCCGATCGCGCGGCGGATCCTGGCGGATGTGGACGTGGCCCACCTGGAGGTGGCCGAGCTGGTCGGGCTGCGCTCGGGGCGGGTCCGGATCGGGGCCACGCCGTCGTTGTCGGCGAGTCTGCTGGCCGAGGTACTGCGCAGTTTCCAGGACCGCTACGCCGGGATCCGGTTGCTCGTCGACGAGAACGGCTCGCGCGATCTGGTGCGCGCGCTGCTGCGCGGCGATCTGGACCTGGCGCTGATCGTGGTGCCGCCGCAGGGGGTCGGCGCGGCGCTGACCACCGAACCGCTGCTGCGCGAGGACCTGGTGCTCGCGGGCCGCCCGCCGGTGGCCGGCCCGGCCGTGCCGATCGCGGCGCTGCGGGGGGTGCGCCTGGTGATGTTCCGGGACGGCTACGACCTGCGCGAGGCGACCCTGACGGCGTGTCACGAGGCGGGGTTCGAGCCGGAGTTCGCGATCGAGGGCGGCGAGATGGATGCGGTCCTGCGGTTCGTCGAGGTGGGGTTGGGGCCGGCCATCGTGCCGAGCATGGTGCTGGCCGGGCGGCCCGGCCTGACCGCGACGCCGCTGGCCCCGCCGGGCCTGTCCCGCACCATCGCGCTCGCGCATCGCAGCGACGCCGCGCTCACCCACGCCGCGCGGGCGTTTCGGGAGGAGCTGGTGGCGTTCCTGACCCCCGAGCGACTGCCGGCGGGGGTCGAGCGGATCGGGCGGGCGACCCCGGGCGGGTGACGCCCGCCGAAGGCGGTCTCAGTCGAGCGCCATGACCAGGCACGTCGTGGTCGCCGTCGCGAGCACCCGGCCCCGGTCGTCGGTGAGTTCGGCCTCGGCGGTGCGGATGGTGCGCCCCCGGTGTACGACCCGGCCCTCGGCGCGCAGCGTGCTGCCGTCCAGCGGGCCCGGGCGCAGGTAGCGCACGGAGATGTCGAGCGAGGTGTAGCCGGTCGCGGGCGGCAGCGTGGTGTGCACCGCGCAGGCCATCGCCGAGTCGAGCAGCGTGGCGGCGATGCCGCCGTGCATGGTGCCGATCGGGTTGGCGAACTCGGGTCGCGCGCTCGCGCTGAAGACGACCCGGCCGTCCTCGACCTCCTCGGGCGTCATCCCGATGAACGGGCCGATCCCCGTGGGCATGCCGTGGTCCCGCAGGGCCAGCAGCTGTTCCAGACCGGTCGGTCCCGTGGTCGACGACATAGTGCTCATCCCGAACCCCTCATCTGAGTTGACGTTGTCAAGTTGACAACGTCAACTTGCCGGCTGTCAACTGGGGGCGTGCCCGACACCCGGCGATCCCGCGCCCGCGCCCGACCCGGCGACGGGGCGCTGCTGCGCGGCGAGATCCTGGCGGCTGCCACCGCCCTGCTCGACGAGGCCGGCGACGAGTCCGCGCTGACGCTGCGCGCGGTGGCCGCCCGCGCCGGGGTGACCACGCCCTCGGTGTACCTGCACTTCGCGAACAAGCGGGAGCTGGTCGACGCGGTGTGCCTGGCGGTCTGGGAGGACCTGGGGCGGCGGATGCGCGACGCGGGCGCGGGGATCGAGGATCCCTACCAGGCGATGCGTCGGCACGGCGCCGCGTTCGTCCGCTTCGGGCTCGAACACCCGGTGCAGTACCGCCTGTTGATGATGCGTCCGCGTTCGGGCGAGGAAGCCGAGTGGAGCGCGGCCGACGCGTGCCTGGACTGGGTCGGCGAGGCGATCCGGCCGTGTCTGGAGGCGGGCGTCCTGGTCGGCGACCCGACCCGGCTGGCGCTGCAGATGCTGGCCGCGCTGCACGGCCTGGTGGCGCTGTATCTGACCCGGCCCGACTATCCGTGGCCGGACGATGTGGAGACCATGGCCGACGAGGTGACCCGGATGGCGGGGCTCGGCTCGGCGCTGGCCGGGCGGCTGCGCGGCCCCGGACCGGCGCCCACCACCGGCGCGTTCACGGCGGCGTTCGATGCGCTCGCCGACCGGCTGCGGCGGCCGGATCCGGCCGCCGGGCCCGACGCGACGGCGTGAGGGCGGCGGGCCGCTCCCGAGGGGCAGGAGGGGAGACGGCCGCGCGTGCGACGGTCGAGGGTCAGCGACCCTTGCGCTTGTCCGCCTGCTTCTTCACCTTGTCGACGATCGACTTGACCTTGTCCGGGTTCTGCTTGGCGTAGTCGGTCGCCTTCTTGATCAGCTTGTCGAGACCGGCCATGACGCCCACTCCTTGTTCGTCGCGGGGCGATCGGGTCGCCCCGCCGTGGTTCGGTGTTGCTCTGGTTCAGGATCAACCGCGGACCGGGGCGAATCGTTCCCCCGGGTCGATGCGTACCCCGAGCCCACGGCAGGGTCACACCGAAAATCGGTGCGACCCTGCCGCGCGGCGTGTCCGCGGGCCGTGCCCGAGCGGATCCCCGGACGGGGAGCCGGCTCAGACGTTGACGCCGAAGTCCTTCGCGATGCCCGCGAGACCGGAGGCGTAGCCCTGGCCGACGGCGCGGAACTTCCACTCGTTGCCGTTGCGGTACAGCTCACCGAAGACCATCGCGGTCTCGGTGGACGCGTCCTCGGTGAGGTCGTAGCGCGCCAGTTCGTTGTTGTCGGCGCGGTTGACCACGCGGATGTACGCGTTGCGGACCTGGCCGAACGACTGGTCCCGGGCCACCGCGTCGTGGATGGAGACCGGGAAGACGACCCGCTGCACGTCGGCCGGCACCGAGGCCAGGTCGACGTTGACGGTCTCGTCGTCGCCTTCGCCCTCACCGGTGAGGTTGTCACCGGTGTGCTGGACCGAGCCGTCGGGGCTGGTCAGGTTGTTGTAGAAGACGAAGTGCAGATCGGACAGCACCCGACCGTCGTTGCCGAGCAGCAGCGCGCTCGCGTCGAGGTCGAAGTCCGCACCGGTCGTGCTGCGCGCATCCCATCCGAGACCCACCGCGACGGCGGTGAGGCCGGGCGCGGCCTTGGACAGGGATACGTTGCCGCCCTTGGCGAGACTGACTCCCATGGCAGTGCTTCCTTCCCTCGTGCATATTCGGGTACGGGCGGATCGGGTGATCACCGCGACGGCCGCCCACCGGGGTAAATCTACAGGAATGTAGAAGTCCGATGTGCGCCGCCGTGACGCGCGCATGACGCGCATCGTGCGATCGCCCATGCAGTGATACCCCATCCCACCACGGGTGGACGACAACGGGCTGCCGAACTGTGGGTGCGGTTCCGTCGATTCCGCCACATCCGCCGTTGTCGTGGGGGTTCGCGCGCCCGCGCATCACCCGCGCACGGGCTCCGTCGGCTCCTCGCCGGGTACGCGTCCGGGCGTCCGGCCCGGTATTCGCGCGGCCAGTCGAAAGCCCCCGTCGACCACCCCGGCGGACAACGTGCCCCCCTCGGCCGCCAGTCTGCGACCGAGCGAGCCCAGCCCCATGCCCGCCGCGGTCGGCGCCGGACCCACCGGGGCGCGGACCCCGTCGTTGGTCAGCACCAACACCACCTCGCCGCACGGGTCCACCGCCGCGGTGATCGCACACCGCCTCGCGTCGCTGTGCCGCAGCACGTTGGTGGTGCCCTCGCGCAACACGGTGGCCAGCGCGGTGTCCACGCCGACCGGCAACGCGCCGACCTCGATCGAGACCTCCACCGCCATCCCGGCCGCCGCCAGCACGTCGCGGGCGGAGCGCGCCTCCACGGCCAGCGACATCCCGCGATACCCGCCCGCGACCGTGCCCACGTCCGCCAGCGCCTGCCGGGCCATGGTCAGCCCCTGGGCGACCCGCTCCGCCGCCGACTCCGGGTCCCGATCGGCCAGCCGCAGCGCCAGCTGACTCTCCAACACCAGCGCGGACAGGCTGAATCCGAGCAGGTCGTGCAGATCGTGCCCGAACCGCAGCCGCTCCCGGGCCACCCGCACGGCCGCCAATTCGGCGCGCGCCGCGTTCAGCGCCCGCGCCACGTCGGCCATCCGCACCAGCCCGTACACCAGCGCGGCCCGCTCCAGGATCCACACCACGTGGTAGACGTGGTCGAGCGCGGTCGGACTCCACGTCCCGAAGTACAGGTCGTGGCAGGCGAACCCGATCACCGCGAGCACCCGCCACGGCCCGCGCAGCAGCACAAGGGCGATGCCGGCCAGGAACAACCCGAGCGACCACGTCTTCGCGTCGAACACCACCAGCGGGACGTACGCGAGCGCGACCTGCGCCGCGAACGTCCACCGCCACCCCCGGGGCCGACCGGCCGCGGCCGGCGTGCAGTTGCGGATGTACAGCGCGACGAAGCCGGCGAGCAGCAGCAGGAACAGCGCCTGCCGCGCGGGGGAGTAGTGGCTCGCCGCCAACATCCGCACCGGCAGCGGCACCACGATCAGCACCAGGATCACCACGCGCAGCACCGACACCGCCCGCGGCGTCGGCTCGACCGCGATGGCCGGCGGCGGCGTGCCCGCGACGCTCTTGTGCGCGTGCGCGTAGGCGCGCACCTCGGTCATCGCGCCCCGGGCCTCGGCCAGCGCCTCGGTCAGCGCCGCCCGGGCCCGCTCCGGACACTCGCGCAGCTCGGCGACCAGCGCCTCGCCGCGCTCGACGATGCGGGTCAGACTCGCCCCGACCCCGTCGGTCAGGTGCCGGGTGAAGCGCAGCCGCTCGCGGGCCACCTCGGCGTCGGCGAGCGCGGTGCGCGTCGCGGCCAGCGCGGCCACCAGATCGGTGAGCCCGGCCAGCGCGTACACCGCGAGCCCGACCAGCGCGGCCTGGCCGAAGACCAGGTACAGCGCCTCGACCACGGTGGGCCGCACCGCGAGACCCACCGGCACCTGTAGGGCCACCACCGCCGCGAACCCGACCCAGCCCGCCCACGCGGGCCGGAGCAGCAGCAGCGCGGCGCCGGCCAGGAAGCCCGGGTTGCCGTACCAGGTGTCGTGGAACCAGGTCATCGGCAGATAGGTGAGCACCGCCTGCGCGCCCAGCGTCCACACCCAACCGCGCGGCCGGGAGCCGTCGGCCGGCCGTACGCAGTTGCGCATGTGCAGGGCGACCAGGGTGAGCAGCATGGCCAGCGCGGCGCCCTTGGCCGTCGTGGACAGCCGGGTCGACTGGACCAGGCCGACGAAGCCGCCGAAGAAGAAGCCGCAGGTCACGGTCGCGACCACGACGCGCGCCAGCAGCGGCGCCCACGCGGCGTCGTCCCGGGGACCGGCGGCGATCCGCGGCACGCTGCGACGACCCCTCGACGCCATGACTCTCCCGTGCCGACAACCGGTGCGCTCTACGGACGCGATGTCGGGCCGCCCGTACACCCGGCCGCTCCCGCAACGGCAGGGCAAACCGTACCGACCGGACATCCGACCGTCACCCCGGGGCCCGGTTCCACCGCCGATCACGCGGCGTCACCCGCACGGATCACCCCGCCGGCGGGGCCGACCGGCCCGTTCGATGGTGACGAGAGGTGATCGGGATCCGGCACGAGCAGGAAGCGAGGCGCCCATGTTCGCGGCCCTGGGCGGATTTGTCGTACGCAGGCCCTGGTGGGTCATCCTCGCGTGGGTGATCGCCGCCGGTGTGGTGATCGGTCTGGCGCCGAAGCTGACCTCCTCCACCGACGAGAAGAGCTTCCTCCCCAAGTCCTACGAGTCGGTCCGCGCGTCCGACCTGCGCGAGCGGGCGTTCCCGCAGCAGGAGAACGTGGGCGCGGTGATCGTCTTCCAGCGGGCCGACGGCAAGCCGCTGACCCCGGCGGACAGCGCCGTGGTGGCGCGGGTCTCCACCGCGGTGGAGGCGCGGAAGATCAAGGACGTACTGGGGGTCACGCCCGGCCAGGTCTCGCCGAACGGGCTGGTGCAGACCGCGATGGTGGCCATGCCGGAGGTCAAGGACCCCAACGACGAGACCCCGCAGGACGCGGTCGAGGCGATGCGCAAGGAGGTCAAGGCACAGGTCGCCGGGACCGACCTGACCGCCGGGATCACCGGCTCCGCCGCGCAGGCGCTGGACGAACGGGACTCGTCCGAGACCGCCGGCACCCTGGTCGCGGTGGGCACGATCGTGATCATCGTGCTGCTGTTGCTGATCATCTTCCGCAGCCCGATCATCGCGCTGCTTCCGGTGGTGATCATCGGACTGATCTCGCCGATGGCCACCGGACTGATCGCGTCGGCCAACAAGGTCTTCGACATGAAGGCCGACAGCTCGATCGAACAGTTGCTCACCGTGGTGCTGTTCGGCGTCGGTACCGACTACGTGCTGTTCCTGCTGTTCCGCTATCGCGAGGTGCTGCGCGAGGGGGTCGACCCGAAGAACGGCATGGTGCGCGCGGTCTCCCGGGTGGGCGAGGCGATCGCCTCCGCCGCGGCGGCGGTGATCGTCGCGTTCGCCGCGCTGACCCTGTCCACCCTGGGGATGTTGCGCTCGATGGGGCCGGCCCTGGCGATCGCGGTGTTCGTGACGCTGCTGGCCGGACTGACCCTGGTGCCGGCCGTGGTCTCGCTGCTCGGCACGCGCGTGTTCTGGCCGTCCAAGTCCTGGCGGGTGGCCCCGCACGGCACCGGCTTCGCCCGACTCGGGCGCGGCATCGGCCGGCGGCCGGTGGTGTTCGCGGTGGCCTCCGCGCTGGTGATGGGGGTGCCGGCGATCGGCGCGCTGGGCTACCAGGCCAACTTCGACCTCGCCGGCTCCTCGCTGCCGTCGGACAAGGAGTCGGTCAAGGCGATGAAGAGCCTGGAGAAGGGCTTCCCGCCGGGGACCACCGACCCGACCGAGGTCTACCTCGAGTCCACCACCGGCCGGCCGCTGACCCCGCAGGAGCGGGCCGCCTTCGAGGCGGAGCTGCGCGCGGTGAAGGGAGTCGGCTCGGTGGCCGAGCCGGTGCTCACCCCCGACCTGGCGACCGCGTTCTACTCGGTGGTGCTGTCCGACTCGCCGGCCACCGACGCGGCGCTGTCCACGGTGAAGGACCGGCTGCGGCCGACCATGCACCGGGCCGCGCCGGAGGGCACCGAGGCGCTGGTGGGCGGGATCACCGCGGTCTATGTGGACATCAACCGCGCGGTGGACCGGGACTACTCGGTGGTCTTCCCGGTTGCGGCGGTGTGCATCATGATCATCCTGGGACTGCTGCTGCGCAGCCTGGTCGCGCCGTGGTACCTGATGGCCTCGGTGGCGCTCGGATTCGGCGCCACCCTCGGGGCGACCTCGGTGTTGTTCCAAAAGATCGGGGACCAGCCCGGGCTGATGTTCATGCTGCCGGTGATCATGTATCTGTTCGTGGTCGCGCTGGGCACCGACTACAACATCCTGATGGTGTCCCGACTGCGCGAGGAGGCCCGCGAGGGGCACAACCCGCACGACGCGGCGGCCGTGGCGGTCAAGCACTCCGGGCCCACCATCGCCGCCGCCGGCGTGATCCTGGCGGGCACCTTCGCCACGCTGATGCTGGCGGGCAACTCGACGCTGTCCCAGATGGGCTTCGCGCTCTCCAGCGGGATCGCGATCGCGGCCTTCATCATGGCGCTGATCTTCACGCCGAGCCTGACCGCGCTGATCGGCCATACGGCGTGGTGGCCGGGGCACGGGGACACCAAGCCGGCGGGGGAGAAGGAGCGGGCGAGCGCGCCGGTGGGCTGAGGGGCCGGGTGGGGCGGGACGGGCGTGCGGGGCGCCCCTCCGGGGTCTCAGGGCAGCAGCCGGGCCGCCCGTTCCGGTCCGGGCAGCAGCACCCGGAACGCCGCGCCCTCGCCCGGGGCGGTGCGTACCTCTACCCGGCCGCCGTGTGCGTTGACCAGGGCGGCGACGATGGCCAGGCCGAGGCCGGAACCGCCGCCGGCGGCGCGGCTGCGCGAGGAGTCGACCCGGTAGAAACGCTCGAACACCCGCTGGGCGTGGGCCGGGGTCAGGCCGGGGCCGGCGTCGGCGACCTCGAGGGCCGCGCACCGTTCCGGCGGCCCGGTCCGGCCCACCGCGATCCGGATCGTGGTCCCGGCCGGGGTGTGGGTCAGTGCGTTGGAGACCAGGTTGGCCACCACCTGGCGCAGCCGGGACTCGTCGCCGAAGACCGTCACCGGATGCGCCGGGCCGCCGTCCAGGCCGGTCAGCGTCACCGCGCGGTCCGGGGCCAGGGTCTTGATGTCGTGCACCGCGTCGGCGGCCAGGATGCGCAGGTCCACCGGCTCGTTGCACAGCGGCCGCTGCTCGTCCAGGCGCGCCAGTTGCAGCAGGTCCTCGACCAGGCCGCCCATCCGGATCGCCTCGTCCTCGATGCGGCGCATCGTGCGGGCCACCTCGGCAGGATCGGTGAGCGCGCCCATCCGGTACAACTCGGCGAAGCCGCGCACGCTGGCCAGCGGGGTGCGCAACTCGTGCCCGGCGTCGGCGACGAACCGGCGCATCCGGGTCTCCGACTCGGCGCGGGCCGCGAACGCGGTCTCGATCTGCGCCAGCATGCCGTTGATCGACGTGGACAACCGGCCGATCTCGGTGCCGGGCGCGGGTACCGGGACCCGGTGGGACAGGTCGCCCGCCGCGATCGCCGCCGCCGTCTCCTCGATCCGGCGCAGCGGACGCAGCCCGCCGCGCAGCGCGAACCAGCCGGCCGCGGCCAGTACGGTCAGGCAGGTCAGGCCGATCAGCAGGCACACCGTGCGCATGCGGTCGACCGCCGCCCGGACGTCGTTCAGCGGCTGGGCCAGCACCACGCTGCCCTCGCCGCCCGCCGTCGGCACCGCGAGCACCCGCCAGCGGGTGTCGCCGGACACCGAGTCCGTCTCGAACGGATGCCGGCCAAGGGCCGTCACGGTGACCGTGTCCAGGCGGGGCAGCCGCGGGCCCAATTCCTCCTCGGCGCCGGGCGAGCGCACCCGTTGGCGGGTGGTGCCGTCGGGGTTCAGGTACTCGGCCACGATCCGGCTCGGCAACACGCCGAATGCCCGTCCACGACCGCCGGGCGGCGGCCCGTTGCCGCGCGGCTCGCCGGGGGGTTCGGGCGGGCGGTACGCCATCCCCCGTGCGGCCTGGTGCAGTTGCCGGTCCACCTGGTCGGTGAGGTAGCCGCGCAGCGAGCCCACCACGACGGTCTGGCTGACCAGCAGGGCGACGGCGACCAGGGTCATCGCGATGACCAGCACGCGGATGCGCAGCGACGATCGGCTCGGGTGCGGGAGGCGCATCCCGGCGCCGTCAGGCCGACGGCTGCGGGCGTCGCAGCACGTATCCGACCCCGCGCACGGTGTGGATCAACTTGCCGCCGCCGACGTCGAGTTCGATCTTGCGGCGCAGGTAGCTGATGTACGACTCGACGATGCTCAGATCGCCGCCGAAGTCGTACTGCCAGACGTGGTCCAGGATCTGCGTCTTGGATACCACCCGGCCGGTGTTGAGCATCAGGTAGCGCAGCAGTTTGAACTCGGTGGGCGACAACGACACCGGTCGTCCGCCGCGCAGCACCTCGTGGCCGTCCGGGTCGAGTTCGAGATCGGCGACCACGATCCGGTTGGAGGACGTCGGCACCCCCTCGCCGCCGTGCACCCGGCGCAGCACCGCGTGGATCCGGGCGATCAACTCCTCGAGGCTGAACGGCTTGGTGACGTAGTCGTCCCCGCCCAGGGTCAATCCGGTGATCTTGTCCTTCGTGGTGTCCTTCGCGGTCAGGAACAACACCGGCAGCCGGGTGCCGTCGGCGCGCAGTCGGCGGACCACCTCGAAGCCGTCCAGGTCGGGGAGCATCACGTCGAGCACGACCAGGTTCGGCCGACACCGCGCGACGGCGGCCAGCGCGTCGGCGCCGTCGGCCGCCGAGTCGACCTCGAATCCGGCGAAACGCAGGCTTGCGGAGAGCAGTTCGCGGATGTTCGGCTCGTCGTCGACGACGAGCAGGCGGGTGCGGGCGCCCTCGGCGGGCGTGGCCATCTAGCCCGCCCCGCCGGTCGCGCCGGCGGTGCCGCCCGCGCCGGCCGCCGTGCCCGGGTTGCCCGCGCCGCCGCGGCCGAGGGCAGTGGTGCCCTGGGCGACGGAGGTCGCGGTCACCGCGCCGTCGGCGCCGGTCGCGCCGCGCACCACGACGGTGTCGCCCGGCTTCAGGTCGACGGTGCGCCCGTCGCGGGTCACCTGGATCTTCGTTCCGGCGTCGGTCTTCACCTTCACGATGTTGCCGGCCGAATCTGAGACGTAGATGAAAGAGTCGTCGACGACCTTCACCGTCCCGGTGGTCAGGTCCGAGCCGGAGCCGGAGCCCGCGCCGGACGTGGTGCCGCCGGCCGGGCGGGCGCCCGGTTGGGTGCCGCTGCCGCCGGCGGTGCGGGTGGTGAAGGGGTTCGCGCCCTGCTGCGCCGCGCTCTGCCCGGTGCCGCCGCCCGCGTGGTCCTTCTGTACCTCGACGCCGGCCAGGAAGCCGGCGGACAGGAGCACACCCGCGCTCAGGGCCAGGGTCAGTGCGGGCAGGCGGCGGCGGGGCGGCGCGGCCAACTCGTCGGCGACGTCGCGGGCGGCGGGCGGTCGGGCGAGGATGTCCTCCGGCGACTCGTCCGGCGCCTCGGCGGCGGCCGGTTCGGTGTGGAAGCCGCCGACGAAGCCGGGCGGCTCGGGATCCGTGGGCTCGTGCGTGGTCTCGTGGGCGGGGGATCCGGGCATGCCGGGGTCGGGCGCCGGCTCTCCCGGTGCGGGGTCGAGTGGGCGGGTGTCGTGCGGGTCGAGGCCGGGCTTCGGCGTCATGGTCGGGATTCTCCTCCGGAACGGCGGTGGGTGGTCGGGCTATTCGTGCCGCAGTGCTTCGATCGGCCGCAGCGCGGCGGCGCGCGCGGCCGGGTAGCCGCCGAAGAACAGGCCGATGGCGACCGACACGGCGAACGAGCCGACCACCGAACTCGGCACCACGACAGGCGTGATCCCGACCACCTCGAAGCGGGCCGCGAACAGCCCGGCGGCCACACCGAGGCCGCCGCCGATCACCGACAACAGCGTGGACTCGGCGAGGAATTGGCCCAGGATCGCCCCGCGCGGCGCGCCGATCGCCTTGCGGATGCCGATTTCGCGGGTGCGTTCGGCGACCGTCACCAGCATGATGTTGGTGATGCCGATCCCGCCGACCAGGAGCGAGATCGCGGCCACCGCGGCGAGCAGCACGGTGAACGTCTTGTTGGTCTCGTCGTTGGCGCTCAGCAACGACTGCTGGTTGGTGATCCGGAAGTCGCTCTGTGTCGAATCGGTGATCCGGTGCCGGTTGTTCAGGATCGAGGTGACCTCGTCCTGGGCGAGCGTGGTGTCGTCGGAGGAGGTGGCCTGTACGGCGATCGCGGACAACGAACCGTAGCCGGTCAGGCTGTCGCGCATGGTGGTCACCGGCAGCACGATGGTGTCGTCGGAGTCGGCCGCGCCGTTGCCGCCCTTGGTGCGCAGGACGCCCGCGACGCGGAACGGCACGCCGCCGACCAGGATTTCCTTGTCGATCGGATTCTCCGTGCCGAACACGTTCTCCACCGTGGTGCTGCCCAGGATCGCCACCCTGCGCCGGGAGTTCACGTCGTCGGCGCCGAACAGCGCGCCCTGTCCCAGGTCGTGGTTGGTGGTGGCGAACCAGTCCGGCGTGGTGCCGACGATCTGGGACACGGTGACCGATTGGCCGGCGTAGGTGACGCTCTGGGACGTGGTCTGCACCGGGGCGGCCGACTTCACATGCGGGGCCAGGGTCTGGTCGACCAGGGCCCGGGCGTCGTCGGGGGTGAGGTCCTTGAGCGTGCCGCCCTGTCCGGCCGCGCCGAATCGGCCGCCGCCCGCGGTGTGCGAGACGGTGAGCAGGTTGGTGCCGAGGCGCTGGATGGAGGCCTGTACCGACTTGGACGAGCCGTTGCCGACGGCCACGAGCAGGATCACCGCGCCGACCCCGATCAGTACGCCGAGCATGGTCAGCGCGGTCCGGATCTTGTTCGCGGCCAGGCCCAGGACGGCGAATCGGAGCACTTCGACGGGGTTCACCGACGGGGACCTTCCACGAGCGGACCGGCCGCGACGGGCTCGGAGGCGGTCGGCGCGGATGCGGGGGAGCGCCGCCGATCGGATACCACCAGGCCGTCGACCAGGCGCAGGACCCGTTCGGCGCGGGCGGCGACCTCGTCCTCGTGAGTGATGATCACGATCGTGCGGCCGGCCTCGTGCAGTCGGTCCAGGATGCCCAGTACCTCGCGGGTGCTGTGGCTGTCCAGGTTGCCCGTGGGCTCGTCGGCGAGCAGCAGCGCCGGGGCGGTGACCAGGGCCCGGGCCAGCGCGACACGTTGCTGCTGGCCGCCGGAGAGTTCGTTGGGCGCGTGGTCGGCGCGGTCGGACAGGCCGACCAGGTCGAGCGCGGCACGGGCGCGGCGGCGGCGTTCCCGGGCGCGCACCCCCGCGTAGGAGAGCGGGAGTTCGACCTGGGCGAGCGCGGTGGTGCGCGGGATCAGGTTGAACGACTGGAAGACGAAGCCGATGCGGCGGTTGCGGACCAGGGCGAGTTGGTGCTCGTCGAGCCGACCGACGTCGAGGCCGTCGAGCAGGTAGCGGCCCGAGGACGGGATGTCCAGGCAGCCCAGGACATTCATCAGGGTGGACTTGCCCGAGCCCGAACTGCCCATGATGGCCACGTATTCGCCGACCTCGATGGTCAGGTCGACGCCGCGCAGCGCCTGCACGGCGGCGGCGCCGTGGCCGTACGACTTGGTCACCGCTCGGACGTCGATCACCGGCGCGGGGCGGCCCGCGTGCGGCCCGCTCACCGTGAGCCGCCGCGCGGGAAGCCGCCGCCGGTCGCGCCGCCGTTGCCACCGCCGGGGAAGACCGCGCCGCCGCCCGGGATTGCGCCGCCGCCGGTGCCGCCGCGGGTGGATTGGCCGGAGCGGCCCGACGTGGAGCCGGTGCCGGCGGCGACGGTGCCGATCACGATCTCGTCGCCCTCGGCCAGGCCGGAGAGGACCTGCGTGGTCTGGTCGCCCACCACGCCGATGGTCACCGTACGGCGCTGTTCGACGCCGTCGACGAGGACGCGTACCGAGGCGCCGGAGCCGCCCGTGCCGCCGGGGCCGCTCGTGCCGCCGCCGGTCACAGCCGCCGAGGGCACCTGGAGCGCGTTGTCCGCCTGGGCGACGATCACCGAGATGTTCGCGGTCTGGCCGGTGCGCAGCGTGGACACGTCGCCCTGGAGCGCGATGGTGGCGCCGTACTTGACCGAACCGGCCGACCCGCCGCTGTCCGGGAGCGGATTGACGCTCACCACCTTGGCGTTCAGCCGGATCGCGGAGTTCACGTTGAGGGTGACCGTGGCCGGCTGTCCCGCCTTGACCTTGGCCGCGTCGGCCTCCGAGAAGGACACCCGGCTCTCCATGCCGGTCGGATTCGCGAGCACCACGAATCCGCTCGCCGTGCTGTTCGAGGCCGCGGACGAGCCGCCCTGGCCGCCGGAACCGCCGGAACCGCCCGAGCCGGTGGAACCGCCGGAACCGCCCGAGCCGCCGGCGGAGACGTTGTCGCCGACCTTGCCCGACACCGAGGCCACCACGCCGTCGGAGGGGGCGATCAGGGTGCAGCCGTCCAGGGCCCGTTGCGCGTCGGCGACCTTGTTGTTCGCGGTGACCAGGGCCGATTCGGCCTGGGTGACCGCGGCGGCGTCCACCGTCGTGCTCGGCGACGGGGTGGCCGTCGCGGTTTTGGTGACGGTGACGGTGACGGTCGGGTGCGGCTGGGCGACAGGGGTGGACGCGGACCCGGGCGGCGCCGTCGTGGGCGTGGCGGCGGGCACATCGCGGGAGGCGGCACCGCCGGTGCCGCCGCGTACGGCCGTGTTCTCGATGCCGGAACTCTGGTTGCCACTGCCCTGGTTGCCGCCACCACCGCCGTTGCTGCCGCCTCCGTTGCCGCCCCCGACCGGGGTGCCCGCGCGGGCCTTGGTCAGATTTGCCTGGGCCACGCTCACGGCCGACTTCGCCGCGTCCAGCGCCTCCTGGGCCTGGGCCGGATCGATCCGGGCCAGCACCTGGCCGGCGGTGACCCGGTCGCCCACCTTGACCGCGACCGCGGTGACCTTGCCCGCGGCGGTGAAGGCCACCCCCGTGTCGGAGGGCGAACTCAACGACCCGGACGCGGACACCGTGGCCATCACCGTGCCCTTGGTGACCTTGCCCGTACGCACCCGGCCGGCGCGCGTCGATCCGCCCCCGTCGTCCACCGCCGCGTAGGCGAAGCCGGCGCCGGTGACCAACGCGGCGGCCAGGGTCAGGTTGAGCAGGACCGACTTGCGTCGTAGTCGTACACGCCTCATGGCGGCCAAGCCTGAACCGGACACGTACCCGAAGGCTGTCGGCCGTCTGGGAATTGGCCGGCAACGCGACGGCGGATCGAGGCCGCGAGCCGGGCGCGTATCGGTTGAAAGTGCTGTGATCGCGACAAGTCGTCCGCCCGATGGGGTCCGGGCTCCCAGCGAACTCCCAGGCGGCGCGCGGACAACCACCATCCCGCCGTGCTTGAGTCCGGGGCGGATGGGTGGTGCGCCGTCCGGCGGCCGTTCCCGAGTCGCGTGGGAAGGACGTCATGACGAGGTACCCGGGTCGACCGGCGTGGACCACGGCGGTGGTGCCGGTCGCCGCCTCGGCACTCGTGTTGCTGCTGGCCGGATGTGGTGGGGGGAACGGCGGCAAGAGCACGAGAGTCGCGGGTCCGTCGAGCGCGCCGAGCGCCGGTGCCGACGCCACGAAGGCGTACACCGACTGTCTGCGCGCGAACGGGGTCACGGTGCCGACCGGACGGCCGGGTGGGGGAGCCCGCCCGTCGGGTCGGCCCGATGGCACCGCCCGCCCATCCGATCGCCCGAGCCGCCCGGCCGGCGAACGCCCCTCGGGCTTCCCCGGCCGCCCACGCGCGACCGATCCCGCGCTCCGCAAGGCCGAGGAAACCTGCGCGACGCTGCGCCCCACCCGCACCCCGGGCAGCCGAGGCACAGCCGCCCCGAACGACTCCGGCATCCGGGCATTCGCAAGCTGCCTCCACGACCACAGGGTCGACCTGCCCCCGGGCGGCCCGTCGGCCCTCGACCGCACGGATCCCGCGGTCGCCGAAGCCCTGAAGATCTGCGAGGCACTCCTGCCGACGACACACCCGAGCCCGGCGACTTCGTCGTAGCCGACCCGGACGACGCGGCCCGATCCACCAGGATCCGCCGGACAGGACCTAGCGCAGCAGGCGGAAGAAGCGGCGGATCTCCTCCACGAACAGCTGCGGTTGTTCGAAGGCGGCGAAGTGGCCGCCTCGGGGAAGCTCGTTCCAGTAGCGCAGGTCGCGGAAGCGGTTGGCCGCCCAGCGGCGCGAAGCGCGGATGATCTCGTGCGGGAAGACCGAGCATCCGGTCGGCACGTCGACCGCGGCCAGGTCGGGATCGCGATAGCTCTCCCAATACAGGCGGGCGGAGGACGTGGCGGTGCCGGTCAGCCAGTACAGCATCACGTTGTCGAGCATGTGGTCGCGCGGCAGCGCGTTCTCCGGGTGCCCGTCGCAGTCGGTCCACTGCCGGAACTTCTCCACGATCCAGGCGAGTTGGCCCACCGGGGAATCGGTCAAACCGTAGCCGAGGGTCTGCGGCCGGGTGGACTGGATCTTGCTGTAGCCGGAGTCCCATTCGGAGTGCGTGGCCAGGTCGGCCAGCGCCTGGCGCTCCTCGGGCGTCGGATCTTGCATCGCCTCGGCGTCCGGCATCGCCACCGGCATGTTCAGGTGGATCCCGAGCACGTGCTCCGGGTCCTGGCGACCGAGCGACGCGGTGATCATCGATCCCCAATCGCCGCCCTGCGCGCCGTAGCGCTCGTAGCCCAGGTCGGCCATCAGCCGCGCCCAGGTCCGGGCGATCCGGTCGACCCCCCACCCGGTTTCGGTCGGCCGATCGCTGAAGCCATAGCCGGGCAGCGAGGGCAGCACCACGTGGAACGCGTCCGCCGCGTCCCCGCCGTGGGCGACGGGATCGGTCAACGGGCCGATCACGTCCAGGAATTCGATGACCGAACCGGGCCAGCCGTGGGTCAGGATCAGCGGTATCGCGTCCGGGTACGGCGAGCGCACATGCAGGAAGTGGATGCCCACACCGTCGAGTTCGGCCCTGAACTGTGGATGGGCGTTCAACCTCGCCTCGGTCTTGCGCCAGTCGTACGTGGTGCGCCAGTACTCGGCCAACTCCCGCGTGTACCCGAGCGGAATGCCCTGCGACCAGTCGGCCACGGGCTCCGCCTCGGGCCATCGGGTGCGCGCCAGGCGCTCCCGCAGATCGACCAGCTCGGCCTCGGGTATCTCGATCCGGAACGGCGTGAGGTGCGACGGGGTGGTCATCGGCCGGCAACTCCATCCATGTGGACGTCAGGGCGAATCTCCGGGGCGGGTCTCCAGGGCGGTACTCAACCCGAACACCCGAGCGCATACCAGAGCGGGCCGCCCCCGTTCGGCCCGAATCTCGAACACCGCCGGCGCCGCGTCCGCACCGTCCTCCGTATGGGTGAAGTCAGGCCCCGACGCGCCCGATCGGCTTTCGTCGGGGCCGCCGAAGTCGCCAGGTTGGTGATTTCGTCCCGCTCCCGGAAGGCCCCTGATGAACCGTCACCTCCGCGGCGGAGTCGGCGTCGTCGCCGCTCTCCTGTCCGCCTGCTCACTCGCCGCCGGCGCCCCCGTGGCCGCCGACGCCCGGCCCCCGCTGCCCCAGCCGAAGGCGTCCGCCAACGCCGAGTTGCCGCCCTGGCCGGTGCCCGTCGACAGCGCGCAGCGCGGGGCCGACGTGGGGCTGGCCCTGGACACGATGGAGGGCGCGAAGCAGCACTTCCACGTGCATCTGGACATCTTCGTCGGCCTGGAGCGCGTCGAGGTCGCCCCCGAGCTGGGCATCGACCACAGGTCCGGGCTGCTGGCCGACCTGCACACCCACGACAACAGCGGCGTCCTGCACGTGGAGAGCCACGACGCGAACGCCCGCTTCGTCCTGGGGCAGTTGTTCGCGATGTGGAACGTCAGGTTCGACGACACCCACCTGGGCGCGCTCACCCCCGACGCCACGCACACCTACCGCACCTACCTCAACGGCGAGTTGGTGACCGGCGATCCGGCCCGGATCGAGCTGCGTCCGCACGACCAGATCTCGGTGATGTTCCAGGGCGATCAGGTGCGGATCAAGCCGCCGGCCTCGTACGACTTCCCGATGGGCCTTTAGGGTCGCGCTCGTTCACGACAGTATGGGGGTGGGTGTCGGGCCGTTACGAGGAGACAGGGGTTGCCGCCATGACCGATCTGGAAACCGCGGCCCCGGCCTTCGTCGCCATGGCCCACTCGATCGTGTGGGCCTCGATCGCCACCGTGGACAGCGCCGGCCGCCCCCGCACCCGGATCCTGCACCCCTACTGGGTGTGGGAACACGGTCGGCTCACCGGTTGGGTGGCCACCGCGCCGACCGCGACCAAGCGCGCGCACATCGCCCGCAACCCGTTCGTGTCCTGCAATTACTGGTCGCCCACGCACGACACGTGCGCCGCCGAATGCCGCGCGGACCTGCTCTTCGACGAGGAGGTCCGCGAGCGGGTGTGGCACCTGTTTCGGGACACTCCGGAGCCGCTGGGCTACGACCCTGCCGGGGTGCCCGGGTGGGAGAAGCCCTCCTCGCCCGACTTCGCGGTGATGCGCCTGTCGCCGTGGCGGCTGCGGGTGTTTCCGGGCGCCGGACGGGGGGCCGGGCTCGGCAGCGCGGTGCTGACCTGGCAGGAGCCCCGCCCGGAGCTGACCCCACAGGGCGCGGGCTGACCCGACGCCACGACGCGCCGCCCGACGCCACGGCGTGCCCCTGACGCCATGGCATGCCGCCTGAGTCCGTCGCGTAATTCCTGAGACAGAGTTGTCTCATCTGGGCTAGAGTTGATCCATGCCCACCGACAACGAGCAGGTGCTGCGCGCCGCCGTCACCCTGCTGCTCCGGCGCCCCGCCTCGTCCATGGACGAGATCGCCCGCGCCGCCGGGATCAGCCGGGCCACGCTGCACCGGATGTTCCCCGGCCGCCCGGCGCTGATCACCGCGCTCGGCGCGGAGGCATCCGCCCGGATCGGGCGCGCGATCGACACCGCCGACCTGAGCGCCGACGACGTACCGCGGGCGCTGTGCGACCTGGTCGAGCAGCTGATGCCCTGCGCCGACTACCTGGCGTTCCTGTACGGCGAGAGCTCGCTGGTCGGCGACCCGGACCTGGAGCGGGCCTGGAGCGTGATGGACGAGCAGGTGGCCGCCGTGGTCCGGCGCGGCCAGGAGAACGGCTCGATGCGGGTCGACCTGACCGCGCAGTGGGTCACCGAGGCGCTGTTCTCCTTCGTCGCCGCCGCCGGCTGGGCCGTGCACGAGGGCCGACTCGCCGGCCGCGACGCGGCCCGCTCGGTCACCGAACTCCTGCTCGGCGGCGCCCGGCGCACCCCGGGCAAGCCCGACTGACCCCCCGGGGCGACGCGACACCCGATCCGTCGCCCCACCCCTGGTTCCATCTCTTTTTTTGGACTTTCGATCATGGCAGCTCCCACTTCCTCGGTTCCTGCTCATACCGGCACCGGCAACCCCGCCAAGGGCGCGCCGGGCCGCTGGATCGCGCTCGGCGTACTGACCCTGTCGGTACTGCTCGTGGCGATCGACGCCACCGTGCTCGGCCTGGCCATCCCGTTCCTCAGCGAGGACCTGGAGCCGACCGGCACCCAGCTGTTGTGGATCGGCGACGTCTACTCCTTCGTCATCGCCGGTCTGCTGGTCACCGCCGGCACCCTCGGCGACCGGATCGGCCGCAAGAAGCTGCTGCTCTTCGGCTCGGCCGCGTTCGGCGCGCTGTCCGTGGCCGCCGCCTACGCGCCCAGCGCCGAGGCGCTGATCGCGGCACGGGTCGCGATGGGCGTCGCCGGCGCGTCGCTGATGCCCTCCACCCTCGCCCTGGTCCGCAACATCTTCCCCGACGCGCGCGAGCGCAGCTTCGCGATCGGCGTGTGGGGCGCGATGTCGATGGCCGGCGCCGCGTTCGGCCCGGTCGTCGGCGGCTTCCTGCTCGAACACTTCTGGTGGGGCTCGGTCTTCCTGATCAACCTGCCGGTGATGGCCGTACTGATCGTCGTCGGCGTCAAGATGCTCCCCGAGTCGCGCAACCCGAACCCGGGTCCGTGGGACATGCTCAGCGCCGCACTGTCCCTGATCGGCATGATCGCGACCGTATACGCGGTCAAGGAGGCCGCGACTCACGGCCTGCTTCGCCCCGACGTGTGGGCGGCGCTCGCGATCGGGGTGGGCGCGCTGGTGTGGTTCGGCCGCCGGCAGTTGTCGCTGCCGGTTCCACTGCTCGACATGCGCCTGTTCCGCAACCGGGCGTTCTCCGGATCGGTACTGGCCGACCTGCTCACCGTGCTCGGCATGTCCGGGTTGATCTTCTTCCTGTCCCAGTTCCTCCAACTGGTCCAGGGGCGCAGCCCGTTGCAGGCGGGCCTGGCCGAGCTGCCGGCCACCGTCGGGGCGATCGTGTCGGGTCTGCTCGCGGGCGCGGCGGCCCGCCGGCTCACCCCGCGCGTGGTGGTGACGTCGGGCCTGACCGCGATCGGACTGGCCCTGGGCGCGCTCACCGTGCTCGCCGAGGACACGCCGTACCTCTACCTGGGCGGCGTGCTGCTCCTGGTCGGTGTCGGCGCGGGCTTCTCGTTCACGGTCACCGCCGACCTGATCCTGGGCAGCGCGCCGAAGGAGAACGCGGGCGCGGCCTCGGCGGTCTCGGAGACCGCGTACGAACTGGGCGCGGCGCTGGGCATCGCGCTGCTCGGCTCGGTGGTCACCGGGATCTACCGGGGCCATCTGACGGTGCCGGAGGGGGTGTCCGGCTCGGCGGCCGACGGTGCGCGCGAGTCGCTCGCGGGCGCCGCCGAGGCGGCCGACACGGTGTCCGGGCAGGTCGCCGCCGACCTCACCCACTCGGCGAACGACGCGTTCCTGGAGGGACTGCGGATCGCGGCCGGCGCGGGCGCGGTGGTGCTGCTGGCCGCCGCCGTCGCGGCCTGGTTCATGCTGCGCGGCGCGCAGACCGCCGGGTCCGACGTGGAGCACTGACGACCGGTGCGCCGGCGGGGTCGCCCCCGCCGGCGGACCTCAGAGCGCCTTCGCGAAGCACATGCTGCTCGGGTAGTCCTTGTAGTAGCCGAACCCGGGTATGCGCTCGTATCCGGAGGACCGGTACAGCGCGATCGCCTCGGGCTGCTTCGCTCCGGTTTCCAGGACCACCCGCAGCCGGCCCGCCGCGCGGGCGGTCTCCTCCAGGTGCGCGAGGATCACTCGGGACAGACCGCGCCCGCGGGCATGCGGCACCACGTACATCCGCTTGAGCTCGGCGTCGCCGTCGTTCAGGCTCGGATCCTCCGGCGCCGCGCCGCGGGCCCGCCAGCCCCCGCAGGCGATCGGGGCGCCGTTGTCGTACGCCACGCAGAACAGGCCCTGGGGCGGCAAAAATTCGGCCGGGTCGACCGCCGTCTCGTCGGGGTCGCCGTAGCGGTGCACGTACTCCTGCTGCACATCCGCCACCAGCTTGCGCACATCGGGGTGGTCGTACCCCAGAGTCTCGATCTCCACGGAAGGACGCTAGCCCGTGGGGATGACGCGATCATCGGCGGGCCCGGGCCCGGTCGCGCACCGGCCCGCCGACGCACGCGGGCTCAGACCTTCGGGCGGTAGCTGCCGAAACTCCAGAGGTTGCCCTCGGGGTCGCGGACGGTGTAGTCGCGACCGCCGTAGTCCTGGTCCTTCGGCTCCAGCACCACGGTCGCGCCCGCCGCCACCGCCCGCGCGCAGTGCGCGTCCACGTCGCCGTCGATCACGCCATAGAGCGCGGAGCCGCCGACGGGCCACCGCAGCAACGCGTCGGACCCCTCCGGCGGGTTGCTGCCGAGCATCACCATGGCGTTGCCGAAGGTCAGTTCGGCGTGTGCGACGGTGTCGTCGTCGCCCGGGACCACCATGACCGCGGTCATCCCGAACGCCTCCCGGAGAAAGGTGATCGCCGCCGTCGCGTCGTTGTAGCGCAGGGTCGGGACGAGGTCGGCGATCAGCGTGTTGTCGCTCATGGTGCGCTCCTTGCGGCCGGGTGTGGCGGCCTGTTCCGAGGGTCCGGCGGGTGCCGGGTGGGTCGAGACCAGCCTCCCGCGGGTGACCCTTCGCGGTATTGGACAAACGGGAACGAGCGCCGTCGGCCGGCGCGGGTCAGGCCGCGAAGCCGCCGGTGGGCAGCCGGGAGCCCAGGTGGGCACCGGGCGTGCAGCCCGCGAGCACCTTGAAATCACGATTGAAGTGCGCCTGGTCGTAGTAGCCGGCCTCCGCCGCGACCTCCGCCCACGAGCGCGGCGTCCCCTCCAGCAGCGCGATCGCGTGCCGGAAGCGCAACACCCGGGCCACCTTCTTGGGCGGCAGACCGACGGTCTCCCGAAAGCGGGCGCCGAGCCGGCGCCGGCTCCATCCGATCTCCCGGGCCAGCGTGGTGACGTCGATCCGACCGGCGCTCGCCGTCAGCAGGTCCCAGGAGCGGATCACCTCGGGCAGCGGCTCGGGGCCGATCGCCAGGCGGCGGAGCAGGATCTCGTCGAGGTGGGTGAAGCGGGTCGACCAGTCGGGCGCGGACATCAGCCGGTCGACCAGCGCGTCGCCGTCCCACCCGGGCAGGTCGTCGAGGTGCACCACCCGGTCGGCGATCTCGGCGAGCGGCAGGCCGAGCAGCGTATAGGCGCCCAGCGGAGTCAGGTCGAGTTGGATGCCGGCCTGTCGGCCGTCGTGCTCGACGAGCGTGGGCCCGTCGTGCAGCCCGGCCACGAACGAGCGGGTGGTGCCCGGCGTGACCGGCCCCGCATGCGGGGAGTGGACCCGGATCGGCACGAATCCGATGATCACGGTGATCGAACCGGTGGCCGGCTCGCGGCGGCGCAGCGGCGCGTGGGTGTGCTCGTCGTAGCCGAGGTAGGCGCCGAACAGGGGCGCGAGCGCGGGATGCGCGGGCGCGGACACGGTCGCCATGGACCCGAGCGCGGAGGTGTGTCGGGTCACGTGCAGAGTGTCCGTGGGGACCATGCTGTCCAGTCTCACACCCGGTGCCGACACGGTGCCGACCACCGACCAGACGAAGCACCGACCAGGGAGTATTCGATGCGCATCGCGATCTCGGCCGACCAGATCAAGGGCTGCGGCCTGTACCTCGCCGACGAACTGCGCAAGCGTGGCCACGAAGTGTTGCCGTTCGGCGCCTTCGACCCGGCGCACACGCCCGAGTTCGCCGACGACTGGGCGCCGGTGAGCGCCGCGGCCGCGCGCGAGGTGGCGGCGGGGCGGGCCGATCAGGCGATCGTGTGTTGCTGGACCGGTACCGGTGCGTCGATCGCGGCGAACAAGGTGGACGGGATTCGGGCGGCGCTGTGCTCGGACGCGGAGACGGCGGCCGGCGCGCGGCGCTGGAACCACGCGAACGTACTGGCGCTGAGCATGCGGCTGACCTCGGGGCCGGTGTTGATGGAGATCCTGGACGCGTGGTTCGCGACCGCGCCGAGCCGCGAGGTCGCGGATGTGCTCAACGTGGAGCACGTGGCGGAGATCCGCCGCTGAGCGTGGGTCGGTCGGCGGCGGTGCGATCGAGGTGGTCGGGCAGCTCGGCGAAGTGCCCGATCACCCCGATCGCGGCGGCCAGGCCCGGCGGGCGCCCGGTCGGCGCGATCAACACGGCGCGCATCCCGTACACGTGCGGCGCGGTGGCGTCCTTGCTCGGGGTGTTGCCGACGAACATGATCGCCTCGCGCGGGACGCCGCAGGCGCGTTCGACCTCGGCATAGAAGTCCGGGTGCGGCTTGCGCAGGCCGATCGTGCAGGAGAGTACGACGGCGTCGAAGCAGTCCTCGATGCCCGCCGCGGCCAGGGTGCGCCGGCGTACCGACTCGGGTCGCTGGGTGTCGCACGCGAGGACGCAGACCAGGTCGCCGCGGGCCCGGATGCGCAGCAGCGCCTCGGCGGCCCGGCGGATCACCCGGGAGTCGGGGACCCGCTCGAAGACCGGTTCGAGGGCCGCCTCGGGGTCCGGGACGCGCGCCCCGCACAACCGGGCGGCCCAGTGGATCTCGGTGGCGAAGGAGGTGTGTGTGTCCCGGACCCGGTCGCCCTCGCGGGTGATCCGGTGTACGTGGTCGTAGGCGGCCACGAAGGTGTCCGGGACGTGTGTGCCCGGCAACTCGCGCAGCACCTCCAGGACGACGCGGCCGTCGGGGTTGGGCCCGGGGATCGCCAGGGTGTCCCCGAAGTCGACGGCCAGCGCGCGTACGTTCATGCCCGGCCGGTCCCCGATCCGCAGGCGGCCTACACCGTCCTATCCTGCGGACGCGTCGGCCGCGCGTGACGGGGCGGGCCGGAGGCGGTCCTCGGGCTCGGACAAGGTGCGGCCGAGGTACCAGGCGAGCGCGCACAGCGCGATCAGCGGGGTGAGCGCGATCCGCAGGGTGCTCGCCTCGGCGAGCGCGCCGACGGCGGGGGTGGCCACGCCGCCGATACTGACCGCCAGGCCCAGGGTGACGCCACTGGCGGTGCCGATGCGGTGCGGCAGGTAGTCCTGGCCGAGGGTGACGTGCAGCGAGAACGGGACGTAGAGCGCGATCGAGGTGGCGGCGGCGAACAGGTACAGGGTCGGACCCGGGATCAGCACCAGGCCGGCGGTGGCCGGCACGGACGCGGCGTAGGCGCGGCGCAGGGTGCGGGTACGGCCCCAGCGGGCGGCCAGCCGACCGCCGAGCACGGTCCCGACGGCGCCGCCGGCGAACAGGCAGAACAGCGCGATCGAGCCGGCCGTGTCGCCGCCGGCGAGGTGCCGTTCGGCGAACAGCGCGACGAAGGTGCTCAGGCCGACGAAGACGATCGAGCGGCACACGATGACGGCGGTCAGCCGGGTGAAGGCGGGCCAGTCGTCCGGGCGGGTGGGGGCGGAGGCGGCTCGGGTGGCGGCGGCATATCGGGCCAGCCGGCGGATCACGGAGGCGGTGACGGCGACTCCGGCGAGGGCCGGCAGCAGCAGCCACGGGGTCGCGTCGAGGCCGCCGGCGGACAGGATCGGGGAGGCGATGATCGGGGCGAGGGCGAAACCCACGTTGCCGCCGAGCGAGTACCAGCCCATCGCGACGTGACTGCCTCGGCAGGCCACCCGGGCCAGTCGCGCGGACTCGGGATGGTAGGCGGCCACGCCCATCCCGGACAGCGCGATGGCCGGCCAGGTCAGCGGATACGAGTCGGCCGGTCCGGCCAGCGCGATGCCCAGGCCCGCGCCGGTGGTGCTGAGCGGGATCAGCCAGGGCATCGTCCAGCGGTCGGTGAGGGCGCCGAAGACCGGCTGCACGATCGAGGACAGCAGGGTCGCGGCCAGCACGATCCCGGACGCCGCCACGTAGCCGTAGTGTCGCTCGGCCACCAGGAACGGCACCAGGCAGGGCACGACTCCCTGGTAGAAGTCCACGGTCGCGTGCCCGATGGCCATCATCGGGATGGCCCGTCGGTCGGCGGAGGTGGGCGACGCGTCGGCAGTGGAGGCGGCGTCGCGTGTCGGTCGAAGCTGTTCGGGGTGCCCGGTGGGCGGTGGATTGGTCACTCGTCGATCGTCGACTCGGACACCGTCGGCGGGCTTCCGATAATCTGCCAAGTAATGTCGGTCTCCCGCCAATCCCTCGCCGAGCCGCCGACCGGCCTCAGCACGACCACCCGTCACCTGCCGGCCGGGGGTGGGGTGACGGCGCACCGGCACGAGGTGCACCAGGTCGTCTACGCGGGTCGGGGCGTGTTGTCGGTGAGCACCGACGCCGGCACCTGGGTCGCGCCCGCCACCCGCGCGTTGTGGATCCCGGCCGGCACCCTGCACCGGCATCGCGCGCACGGGCGGACCGTGCTGCACGCGGTGGGCATCCCCGCCGGCGCCGACCCGTTGGACCCGGCCCGCCCCGCGGTGCTCGCGGTCGGCCCGCTGCTGCGCGAGCTGATCATCGCCTACAGCCGCCCCGGCCTCGTGGACGTCGACGAGGGGCGACGCATCCTCGCGGTCCTGCTGGACCAGCTCCGGCACAGCCCCCGGCAGGCGCTGCACCTGCCCACCGGTCGGGATCCGCGCCTGGTGGCGGTCTGCGCGCTGCTGCGGGCCGATCCCGCCGATCAGCGCACACTGGCCGCCCTGGGCGCGGCGGTGGGCGCGGGCGAGCGCACGCTGACCCGGCTGTTCGCGGCCGAGGTGGGCATGACGTTCCCGCAGTGGCGCACCCAGGCGCGCCTGCACCACGCGCTGGTACTGCTCGCCGAGGACGTACCGGTGACCACCGTGGCGCACCGCTGCGGGTGGTCCTCGGCGAGCGCGTTCATCGACGTCTTCCGGCGCGCCTTCGGCCACACCCCGGGGGCGCACCGCGTGTCGGGATGAGCCGGCACGGGTTGCCGTCGCTCGGTTGCGTCGCCCGGCAGACCGGCGACGAACGACGCGAACGTGATGGTCGGCGCGTAGGCGACCACCTGGCCGGTGTCGATCACGACCTGCTCGCCCGCCTCCAGGTCCAGCACGTCCGGCGCGCCGTAGCAGCCCATGATCACCTCGCCCTGCCCCGACGCGTGCACGAGGAAGCCGCCCTCGACCTTGGCGGAGATCTCCACGCCCGCGCTGTGCGCCGTCATCGCGCCGGATTCGGCCCGCATCGCCTCGCCCGGATCGAGCAGACAGCGCGCGGCGGCGAAGGCAGGGCTGTGTCCGACTTCGACTCTCATGCGGCGAACGTGACACGCCCCACCCCCGGCCGCGGACCAAAGCAACCCGACCGGCCGACCGGTGTCACCCGATCGGGGCCGGCCGGGGCGCGGTCACGCGGCTCTGGCGCCCAGCACGCTGCCGAGGAGGTCGTCCAGGCCGACGAGGCCCAGGAGGGTGCCGTCGGCGGCGTGGACCAGGGCCAGGGACGCGCGGCGTTCCTGGAGGGCGGCCACCGCGCGCTGGATCGGGGTGTCCACGGTGAGGGTGAGCACCGCGGTGGCCAGTTCGCCGGCGGTGTTCCCGGACGCCTGGGTACGCGAGGTGAGCACCTTGCGGATGTGCACCACCCCGAACAGCGTGCCGTCCTCGCCGCGCACGAGCAGCCGGTTGCGGCCGTTGCGGCGGGAGACCGCGGCGATCTCCTCCGGTCCCGCGTCGGCCGGCACCGAGTCGATCTCGGCGGTCGGCACGATCAGCCGGGCCAGCGGCTCGGTGTGCGTGCGCAGCGTGCCCGAGAGCACGTCGTGCGAGGCGTTGTCGATCAGGCCCAGCCGGCGGGACTCGCCCACCAGGCGGCGCAGCCCCTCGGCGTCCTTGGGGTGCGACAACTCGTCCTTGGGGTCGATCCGGGCCAGCCGCAGGATCGCGTTGCTGACCCCGTTCATCGCGCGCAGCAGCGGTCGCACCACGCGGGTGTAGCCGCGGAAGGACGGGGCCAGCACGAGCGCGACCCTCTCGGGGCCGGCGATCGCCCACGACTTGGGCGCCATCTCGCCCAGCACCATGTGCAGGATCACCACGACCACCAGCGCGATCGCGAACGCCACCGCGTGCCCCGCCGCGGCCGGCATGCCGACGGCGTCGAAGAGCGGGTCGAGCATGGTGGCGATGGCCGGCTCGGACACGATGCCCAGGCCCAGCGAACACATGGTGATGCCCAACTGGGCACCGGCCAGCATCAGGGACAACTCCCGTACGCCCGCCAGCGCCGACTTGGCGCCGCGCTTGCGCTCGGCGGCCAGCGCCTCCAGGCGGTGTCGCCGCGCGGCGACCATCGCGAACTCGGCGGCGACGAAGAACGCGTTGCCCACGAGCAGCGCGACCGTGACGGCCAGGGCGGGCCACAGGCCCAGCTCCATCGAGCCCAGGCCACCACCGGAGGCCAGGGACGGGGTCATGCGGTCACCTCTGTGGTGCGTGTGGGCTGTCCGGAGCGCCGATCGGCGCTCCATTCGGGAATGTCGCGGGGGAACGCGGGCTCGGAGGTCAGCACCCGGAGCCGGACCAGGGCCGGCACGTGCCGCTCGACCGCCAGCACCTCGATCTCGGTGTACCGGATCGGCTCGTCGTCCTCCTCGGCCGAGCGCCCGGCCCGGACCTCGTCGGGGTCGGGGACCCGGATCCGGTCGCCCACCTCGGGCAGCCGACCCAGGTGCGCGATGACCAGACCGCCGAGGGTGTCGTACGGCCCGTCGGGCAACTCGGCGCCGACGATCCGCTCGGCCTCGTCCACCCGCAGTCCGGCGTCCAGGCGCCACCAGCCGTCCTCCGGCTCGGTGTCGACGGGGTCCTCGTCGTCGCTCTCGTCGGCGATCTCGCCGACCAGTTCCTCGGCCACGTCCTCGTAGGTGACGATCCCGGCGAGTCCGCCGTGCTCGTCCAGGACGACCGCGAACTCCTCGTTGGCGGCCCGCAGTTGTTCGAGCAGCGAGGCCAGCCCGGCGGTGTCGGGGACGAGCAGCGCGGGGCGGGCGATGGATCCGGCGGTGACGTGCGCGGCGTCCTCGGGGGCCACCTCGAGCAGGCAGGCCACGCCGACCACGCCCAGTACGTCGTCGACCCGCTCGCCGACCACCGGGTAGTGCGAGTGGCCGCGCTCGGCGACCAATTCGATCAGCTCGGCGGCGGTGGTCTCGGCGCGGACCCGGACCACGTCCGGTCGCGGCACCATCACCTGGTCCACGGTCAGGTCGCCGAACGCGATCGCGCGGCGCAGGATCCCGGACAGACCGGGATCGAGGTCGCCGTCCCGACCGGCCTCGTCGACGATGTGCGCCAGCTCCTCGGTGGTGGCCCCGCCGTGCAACTCCTCGACCGGTTCGATGCCGATCGAGCGCACGATGCGGTTGGCCAGGGTGTCGAACAGCCGGATCAGCGGGCCGGCGACCTTCAGGTACACGATGGTCGGCCGGCCCAGCAGGACGGCGACACGCTCCGGCTCGGCGATGCCCCAGTTCTTCGGGACCAGCTCGCCCAGCACCATCTGGATCGCGGTGGCGACCGCGAAGCCCAGGACGAGGGCGATCACCGGGACGGCGCCGTCGGGCACCGAGACCAGTTCGAGGAGGGGGGAGATCACGGCGGCCAGCGCGGGCTCGGCGATGAAACCGACCAGCAGGGCCGTCACGGTGATGCCCAGCTGGGCACCCGACAACATGAACGACAGTCGCCCCATCACGGTCATCGCCCGGGCGGCGGCCTTGTCACCGGCCTCCGCGCGACGACGCAGCAGGCTCCGGTCGGCCGCCACGTAGGCGAATTCCTGGGCGACGAAGAAACCGGTACCGAGGGTCAGCACGACGATCGCGGCTATGCCCAGAGCCGCGGTCATGAGACCGCCTCCCGGACGTCGCGGCTTCGATCACAGTCTCGGGAGGGACCGGTACTAGGGGGGTCCGTCTCTTGGGCGGACACACACGCTCCTTGCTCAACGGGCAATTCAGGGTCAAACACTTACCACGCCGAACGTATCATCGCGCGCCCTTGTTCCCCCGAGCCGGGCGATGATGCGGACGAGAGGGGTCGGATTCGGACCAGTATCAAAAGATGCTTGGCTTTCCACCCCGCGTCATGACAATCTGTGCTTCCTCGAACACCGTGAGGTGATGAGGGCCCGTCGGGGGTGTGCGACGCACACACCGCGGCGGGGGAAGTAGCGAAAACCCGCGCCTCCTGCCACAGGCGTCGCGAAGTTCATCCGTACGGGGGAGCGACCCACGCCCTCCCGTCCGGAAGATTGGTACCGGGAACCCGCACCGCCGCAATGACGTTGACAACATCAGACGGGGGCAGCGTGTACGACAGCAGCCCTGATCCGGCCCACGCCGGCTCGCCCGAGGCGCCCGGATCGGACCTCTCAGCGCGCGAGAAGGAGACCATGCCTCGCACACTCGACGACTACGCCGTGTCGCTCGCCGCGTTGAAGGCCTACGACATCACCGGCGTTCGTCCACGCGACCTCCGCCGATTCCGCGACTTCGGCGAGCTGCCCGAAGGGGTGCCCGAGGCCGTCGTCCTCCGGGCCCAACGCATCGTCGAGGAGGAGCGGGACCGCCTGCTGCGCCTGACCACCGGCTCCTGATCGCCGAGCGCGCCACGACGAGGGCGCCGGCCCACCGGGCCTGCCGTCCGTCGCGGCCCGTCCGTACGGCACGGGTGAGTCGCCCCTGCGCCGTCCCGGGCCGAGCGGGTGCGACCACCGTGGGGTGATCGCCCGCTCGTGATGTCGCCGGCCGGTCGGCGGTTCGTGGGGGTTGGCCTAGAGGCCCTGTCCGGCGGATCTTGGCGGGTCCGCGCCGCCCGGCACCGCACCTCGCCGCACCGGAGAAACAGCCGAATGGAACCACTATGCGGCTGCTTCTCCGGCACGCCGATGCACGGCACCGGACGACGCGGCCTGATCCACCAAGATCCGCCGGACAGGGCCTAGTTGGTTCCGTTGAGGTAGGCCAGAACCGCCAGGACACGACGGTTCGTCTCGTCCGATGTGTCGATCGACAGCTTGGCGAAGATGTTCGTGGTGTGCTTGCTCACCGCGCCCTCCGAGACGAACAGGCGGCCCGCGATGGCCGCGTTGGAGCATCCCTCCGCCATCAGCTCCAAGACCTCGCGTTCGCGCGGCGTCAGCTGGGCCAGGGGTTTGTCCCGCACGTTGCGGGCGAGCAGCTTCGAGATCACTTCGGGGTCCATCGCGGTGCCTCCCGACGCGACCCGGCGGACCGCGTCCACGAACTCGTCGGTGTTGAACACGCGGTCCTTGAGCAGATACCCCACCGCGCCGGTGCCGTCCGCGAGCAGTTCGCGGGCGTAGAGCTGTTCGACGTACTGCGACAACACCAGGATCGGCAGTCCCGGGACCTGTCGGCGGGCCTCCAGGGCGGCCTGGAGGCCCTCGTCGGTGAAGGTCGGCGGGAGCCGGACGTCGACCACCGCGACGTCCGGCTTGTGCTGCACCAGGGCCCGGAGCAGTTCGGGCCCGTTGTCCACGGCCGCGACGATCTCGAAGCCGTGCGCCTGGAGCAGGCGGACCAGCCCGTCCCTCAGGAGGGCGAGGTCTTCCGCGAGGACAAGTCGCACGGCAGCTCCATGATTACAGTCGTCGGGCCGCCCACCGGGGAGTGCAGGGCGAGCGTCCCGTCGAATGTATCGAGTCGGCGCTGGATGCCGCGCAGTCCCGTGCCCTTCATCAGATCGGCGCCGCCTTCGCCGTCGTCGGTGACCGTGATCCGCAACGAGCCGTCCGTGTACGTGAGATCGATCTCCACGTGCCGGCCGCCGGAGTGTTTGGCCGCGTTGGTCAGCACCTCGGTGACCGCGAAGTAGGCGGCGGACTCCAGCGGGAGTTCGGGCCGGCCCGGCAGCGAGACGTTGACGTTGACGTCGAGCGGGCTCTCCAGGGCCACCGCGCGCACCGCGTCGGCCAGGCCCCGGTCGGACAACACCGGCGGGTGGATGCCCCGGACCAGGTCGCGCAGTTCGTGCAGCGCCTTCGCGGACGCCTCGCGGGTCTCGGCGAGCAATACGCGGGCCGCGTCGGGGTCGGTCTTCATCAGCGCCTCCGCGGCGCCCAGGTTCATCCCCATCGCGACCAGGCGGGCCTGCGCGCCGTCGTGCAGGTCACGCTCGATCCGACGCAGCTCGGCCGCCGATGCGTCCACCGCGTCGGTCCGACTCTCGGTCAGGTGCTGGACCCGCAGCGCCAACTCGGCCTGCTTGGTGGGGGCGAGCAGGGACCGGTTCCACAGACCGTTGACCCGGGCGAACCACGGCGCGAGGGCCAGGCCGGCGGCCACCTGGACCAGGCCCCACGGCACCGCGAGGCCGGCCCGCTGCACGCTGTTCACCTTGATGAACGTGTACCACTGCGCGTCGTCGACGTGCCGGTAGGCCACCTCCCACAGGAACGGCATCAGCACGCCGTGCAGGCCGTTGACGATCAGCATCATCGGGAAACACGCGATGAGCAGGCTCGACGGCAGGTAGAGCAGCGCCCACAGCAGGTCCCGCCAGGTGGCCGCCTCGGTGATCATGCGCTTGGTGCGCGCCCACAGCCCGGTCACGCCGCCACCCGTGGGCAACCGCCGGTACGGGGTGTCGATCGGGACGTGCGCCCACGAGCGCATCGCCTTGCGGGTCACGTTGGCGGTGGCGCGCAACAGCAACATCAGGGGGAAGAAGAACAGCAGGCCGACGCCTATCGGCAGCAGCGCCATGAACACCACGCACGTGATGAACAGCGCGAGGGCGGGGACCGAGAGGAAGACCAGAGCGAAGCCGCGCCAGGCGCACAGCAGCGCCCAGCCGAGCCGCCACCGGGTGGCCGGCGGGTCGGCTCTGTCTGGCGTGAGCGTGCTCATGGGGTCCTCCCGTGGATCTGCCTGACTGCTGGTGTCATCAGTGTGTCGGGCGCCGACCGGGCAGGTCACGGGGGAGGCACCCCGAACCGGGGTGGGCCTGGGCCCACCCCGGAGCAGGGGTCAGCCGGCGATGTCCGACAACAATTCGGCCAGGTCCTTCGGGCGCGAGAACATCGGCCAGTGACCGGTCGGCAGGCTGTGCACCGTGCGCTGCTCGGCCGCCGCGAACTCGGCCATGAACGGGTGCCCGGCGGCGATCATGGCCTCGACCTGCTCGGCCGGGAACAGGCAGGTGATCAGGTGGGCCGGCACCCGCAGCCGGGCCGGGTCGGCGACCTGCTGCGGGCTCGCGGCCACGGCGTACGGCTGGGGCATCGCGCGGGCGCGCAGTTCGGCGAGATCGGTGTCGGACAGGCCGTCGAGCATCACCGGGTCGGCGGCCGGGTCCCAGGGGTAGACGTAGCGGCCGTCGCCGCGGGCGGCGACCTCGGCCTCGATCCGGGCCCGCTCCTCGGGCTCCTGGAGGTCGGCGAACGAGACGCCCGCGGCCACCGGGCCGGCGTCCACGTAGACGATCCGGGCGATCCGCTCCGGGATCCGGTCCAGCGCCTCGTACGCGGCGAACGCGCCGCCCGAGTGGGCGGCCAGGACCACGTCGGTGAGGTCGCGCGTGGTGATCTCGTCGACCAGGGCCCGGGACTGGGCGGCCAGGTCGACGCCCGCCCCGTCGGTGCGGTCGGGCTCCAGGCCGGGCAGGGTGACCGCGACGACCTCGTGGCCGGCGGCGCGCAGCGGTTCGGCGACCCGGTCCCAGGCCCACGCGCCGAGCCAGTAGCCGGGCACGAGAACGATGTTCGCCATGGTGATGCTCCTCGATCGTGGTTCGGTGTTCGTCCTGCGATCAGGATCCTGTCGCCTATACCTGACAGATCACGACAGGTTTGATGTCGGGAATGGCACGCGCCGGTGGTTTCCGGTGCCTCAGAGCCAGTTCCGGCGCTTGAAGATCAGGTAGAGGACGGCGCAGACCACGAGCATCAGGCCGATCGCGTACGGGTAGCCGTACGCCCAGTGCAATTCGGGCATGTGGTCGAAGTTCATCCCGTACACCGTGCCGATCAGGGTCGGTGCGAATAGGATGGCCGCCCATGCGGAGATCTTCTTGACCTCCTCGTTCTGTGCGTTGCTGGCCGCGGTGAGCTGCTTCATCTCCTCGTTCTGGGCCTGGGTCACCACCACCGCGTTGACCCGCATGATGCCTTCGAGCAGTTGGCGAAAGCCCACCACGCGCTCCACCGCGATGGTCGCGTGGTCCTGGACGTCGCGCAGGTAGCGGCGCAGCTCCTCGTCCACGTGGTACTTGTCGAAGCCGGTGGACAGGTCGGCGAGCATGAGCAGCAGCGGGCGGGTCGCGCGTTGGAACTCGATCACCTCGCGGGAGAGTTCGTAGATGCGCCGGGAGACGTTCGGGGCGCCGAGGAAGGCCTCCGCCTCGATCTCGTCGATGTCGTTCTGCAGTCCGCCGACGACCGGGGCGTAGGCGTCCACGACGCTGTCCAGGATCGCGTAGAGCACCGCCTCGGGGCCCTGGCGCAGGAGTTCGGGCCGCTCCTCCGCCCAGCGGCGCACCGCGGACAGGTCGGGGGACTCGGAGTGGCGGACGGTGACCACGAAGTTGCGGCCGAGGAAGACGTGCAGCTCGCCGAAGTCGACCTCCTCGACGTCGTCGAGGTAGCGGGCGGCGCGCAGGACGACGAACAGGGTCTCGCCGTAGCGTTCGAGCTTGGGGCGCTGGTGGGCCACGATCGCGTCCTCGACGGCCAGCGCGTGCAGGTCGAACTCCTCTGCGGCGGAGAGGAGTTGGCTTTCGGAGGGGCGGTACAGGCCGATCCAGGCCATGGCACCCGGGCGGGCGTGCAGTTCGCGGTAGGTGTCGGCGAGGGTGGTCGGCGAGGCGACGCGTACCCCCTCCACGTAGATCGCCGTGTCGATCAGGCTGTGCTCGACGGGCGGGGGCTCGGGAATGTCCGCCGCGCGAGGGTCCATCGAGCGCTCGGGCGGTTCGGGCGTGCCGTGCCTGCGGGCGCGGAAGGGCAGACGCCGATCGGACATGCGGGGCTCCGGGACACTGGGCGGCGACGAGCACGGACACCACATCGGGCCGCCCGCGCCGGGAGTCGCGGTCGGCTCTTCTTCGTATTGTCCATATTTCCGCGCAGATATCGCGTATGTATGCCATTCAGGGCATCGCCCGGTGCGGGCCCGTGGGAATCCGTCGGGTATGCGCCGGGTGGGCTCGGTGGAAACCGGCCGGGTCGGGGCGGATCGAGGCGCCCCGGCCCGGCCGGAGTGGGGCTACGGCAGCACGAACGGCCCCTTGCCCATCTGCTGCCGCACGGTGACCACCGGCGGGTTGACCAGGCCGCGGCGCTGCCAGTTGGCGCCGTCCACGACCAGGGTGTGCCCGGAGACGAAGCGGGCGTAGGGCGAGGCCAGGAACGTCGCGGCCCAGCCCAGTTCGCGCAGCCGGCCGACCCGCATGGCGGGCTGGCACGGGTCCTTGTCGTGGGTGCCGGCGAGGTTGCCCTTGATGTCGGCGGTCATGTCCTCGTGCGGGAACAGGCCCGGGACCAGTCCGTTGACCTGGATCCCGTACGGGCCCCACTCCACCGCGAGCGTCTCGACCATGTTCTTCACGCCCGCCTTGGCCGCCGCGCTGTGCGCGAAGCCGGGGCCGCCGGTCCAGGCGTAGGACGCGCCGATGTTGACGATCGAGCCGGGGGTGCCCGCCGCCAGGTGTCGGCGGGCGAATTCGCGGGCGCAGAAGTAGGTGCCGTTGAGGGTGATGTCCACGACCGTGCGCCAGGCGTTGGGCGACATCTCCTCGGCGGGTACGGGGAAGTTGGCCGCGGCGTTGTTGATCAGCACGTCGGGCGGCCCGAAGGACTCGACCGCCGCGTCGAAGGCGGCGGTGACCTGCTCGGGTTCGCGGATGTCGCAGCTCACGGTGCGGACCTTCGCGCCGGTTTCGGCCAGCGTCTCGCGGGCCGCCGCCAGGTGTTCCTCCTTGCGACTGGCGACGACGAGGTTCGCGCCGAGGCGGGCGAATTCGAGGGCGATCGCCCGGCCCAGGCCGGTGCCGCCGCCGGTGACGAGGACCGTACGGCCCGCGTAGGTGCCCGCGGGCAGCGCGCTCGCGCCGAGGGCGGGCGGCTCGGGCAGGCCGATGATGCCGTCGGACGCCCCGCTCGTTCCGGTCGTCCCGCTCGTTCCGCTCGTCTCGGTCATGGGTCAGCTCCCCGTGTAGTGGGCGGGCCGCCGTTCGGCGCGCGCGGCGCGGAACTCGGCGTAGTCGTCCGACTTGTTGACGAAGGTCTGGGCGATCAACTCGTCGGCCATCGAGGCCCGCACCGCGGGTTCGGCGAGCCGGGCGAGCGTCCGGCGGGCGGTCTTGATCGTCACGGTCGGCGCGGCGGCGATGCGCTCGGCCATCTCGCGCACGGTGGCGTCCAGCGCGTCGGCGGGCACCACGCGCGAGACGATGCCGTGCGCGTACGCCTCGGCGGCGTCCATCGGCCGCCCGGTCAGCACCAGGTCGGCCGCCACCCCGTGGCCGCAGATCTGGAACAGGCGGGCCACCCCGCCGGTGTCCGGGATCACCCCATGGGTGGTTTCCGGGAGCATGAACCGGGCGCCCTCGGCGGCGACCCGGATGTCGCACAGCAGCGCGCGCTGGAACGACGCGCCGATCGACCAGCCTTGGCAGGCGACCAGCACCGGCGCGTCCAGGTCGAACAGCTGCTGGATGCCGCGATGGCCGCGCGTCATCAACTCGTGGTGCGTGTCCTCGACCCGGTGACCGCCGATCGAGGACACGTCGCGGCCGGAGGAGAAGGACTTGCCCTCCCCGCGCCAGATCACCGCCCGGATCTCGGGGCGTTGGCGCAGTTCGCCGAGGATGCGCCAGAGCAGCGCGTCCATCTCGTCGTCGAACGCGTTGTGCCGGTCCGGGTTGTTGTTGGTGATCGTCGCGATCGGACCGTCGTGGTCGAGGAGCAGCTTGTCCGCCATGACACCCGGGATATCCCAACGGTGCACAGGAATCGAGAGGCGTGGGCCCGGGGGCCGCGCAAGCGGCCAAGATCACAGTCGGCCGCGCGGGCCACGGCCGGGGCCGGTAACCGGGTCGGCGGCGGCGCCCGGTCAGGGGTTGCGCTGGGTCAGGCCGTAGAAGTTGCCCTCGTTGTCGCGGAAGGTGGCCCACCAACCCCATTCCTGCTGTGCGGGCTTGTCCGGGAAGTCGATGCCCCTCGCGCTCAGCTCGGCGTAGGTGCGCTGCAGGTCGTCGCAGGTGAACAGGACGTTGTTCAGGCTGCCGACCTTCTCCATGTCGAAGCGCTGACTGAACAGGATCAGCGTGATGCCGTCGCCCGGCGCGCGGACCTCGATCCAGCGCGGGCTGCCGGCCTCGCCCATGGGGGTGTCCAGCACCTCCTCGAAGCCCATCTTCTCGACCCAGAAACGTTTGGCCGCGTCCTGGTCGCTGACGTTGAGCGAGACCTTTCCGACCTGCAATCCGAGCTGCGACATGCGAACTCCCTCGGCTGGGGCCACCGGCCGTCGGCGGCCCGGCTACCGGTGTTCGACCGGCTCGCCGAACAGTGCCTCCTGACCGACCGTCGCAAACAGCTTTCCCGCCGCGTCGAACAATCGACCGTGCACCGTGCCGTGCGTGCCGTGCAGCGTGGTGCCCTCCTGGTCGAACAACCACCATTCGTCGGCGCGGAACGGGCGGTGGAAGCGGATCGTGTGGTCCAGGCTGGCCCGTGGCATCCAGCGTCCGGCCAGGGTGTTCGCGTGCGGCAGCACCAGCGCGTCGAGGAAGGTCAGGTCGGTCGCGTAGGCGACGGCGCACGCGTGCAGCAGCGGGTCGTCCGGGAGTTCGCCGTCGGTGCGACACCACAGCGCGTTGTGCGGCGGGCGGGCGGTGAACGTCTCGTCCGCCCAGGTCGGCGGGTCGACGAAGCGCATGTCGATCGGGTTGTACCGGACCAGGCCCGGCCTGCGCAGCGGACCGCGCAGCGTGTCCAGGAGCCGTTCCAGGGTGGGCAGCGTGTGCGGGTCGGGCGCGGCGGGCGCGCTCGGGGCGTGGTCGAACGGGCTCTCGGGGCGGGTCACCCGGAAGGACGCGACCAGGTGTACGACGATCCTGTCGCCCTGGAGCACGTCGACCCGACGGTGGCTCAGCGTGCGTCCCTGGAGGGTCCGGGTGATCCGGTAGGTCAGCGGCAGCGTCGCGTCGGCCGGCCGCAGGAACGAGGCGTGCAGCGAGTGCGGCACGCGGTCCGCATCGACGGTGGCCCCGGCGGCGGCCAGGGCCTGGGCGACGAGCCAACCGCCGAACACTCGGAACGCGTCCGGATCGGGACTTTTACCTTCGAAAAGGTCGAACTTGAGCCCGCTGGACTCAAGTTTCTCGGGATTGAGTGCGAAAGGCTCAACTTCGGCTGCCCCCGGTCCACTACGCTCGACCCCCTCGGGCCTGAGTCTGGTGGGCTCAACTTCTGCGACGAATCGGCTGACGGCGCTGCTCATGGCTGCAAGTAGAGCAATGACGGCCGCTACACCGACGACGAGGGGCGTGGTGAAGCGTGGCGTGGAGTGGGATGAACGTGCTCCGGGACCGCAACGCGGGCCTGTATCTGAGCGGGGTGGTGATCTCCGGTTTCGGCAGCAGCGCGATGACCCTGGTCGCCGGGATCTGGGCCAAGACGCTCACCGGATCGGACAGCATCGCCGCACTGATGGCGCTCGGCGTGTTCGCGCCGACCCTGCTCGGCCCGGTGCTCGGCGCGTTCGCGGACCGATGGCCGGCCAAACGGCTGCTCGTGGTGGTCAACACGATGCTCGCCGTACTGCTCACCGCGACCCTCACCGTGCGGTCCGAGGCACAGGTGTGGATCCTGTTCGCGGTGATGCTCGGCTACGGCTTCGGCTTCGTGCTGATCGACGCGGGGGAGTCGACCGCGCTCTCCGCGGCGGTCGCGCCCGGCATCCTGGGCGATCTGAACGGGCTGCGGCTCAGCGCCTCCGAGGGCATGAAACTGATCGCCCCGCTCGCGGGCGCGGGCCTGTTCGCGTGGTCGGGCGGACACACCGTCGCACTGCTGGACGCGGGCACGTTCGTGCTCGCGGCGGGGGTGTTCACGCTGATGCGCTTCGAACAGCCCGTGCGGGAACGCCCGGCGAGCGGATGGGTGGCGGAGACCTCGGAAGGGGTGCGCTACCTGTGGGCGCACCGTCCGCTGCGCCGCCTTGTGGTCGCCGGCGGGCTGGCGATGGTGGTGTCGGGGATCAGCGGTGGGGCGGTCTACGCGGTGGTCGACGAGGGGCTCGGCCGCTCGCCCGAGTTCGCCGGGGTGCTGTACATGGCCCAGGGCGCGGGCTCGGTGGCGGCCGGGTTGGCCGCCGGCGCGCTGATCCGGCGGCTGGGCGCGAAGGGGTTCGCGGTGCTCGGCTTGGTGTTGTTCGCGATCGCCGTGGGGCTGCGGGCGCTGCCGTGGTTGCCTGCGGTGGCGACCGGCAGCGTGCTGAACGGGTTCGGGTTGCCGGCGGTGCACGTGGCGGCGATGACCGTGTTGCAGCGGGAGACGCCGACGCATCTGGTGGGCCGGGTCGCGGCGACGGCCGGGACGATCATGTTCGCGCCCACGGCGTTCGCCGTGCTCGGCGTGGCGGGTCTGTTGGTCGTGGTGGACTATCGGCTCATCCTGCTCGGGACCGCGGCGCTCGGTGTGGCGGTCGCGCTGTACTGCGCGGCGGGGCGCGGGGAGACGGGGCCGCCGGCGGAGGCGACGCCGGCGACCACCCCGGAGGATTCGCGGCATATGTGATGTACGCATGTCCTAGGTGTCGGGCATTCGGCCACCTACGATGATCCGCATGTATGAAGCGGCGGAAATCCCGGCGGAGCTGATTGCCCTTCAGCGGGACCGCGACCACGCGGCCGAGGTGGTCACCACCTTCGCGCGCGAGAACCCCGGGCGACTGGACGCCGAACTGACCCGGCAGTGGTCGGCGGCGGTGCGCGCGGAACGCAACGCCATACACGCGCTGCACGCGCACCCGATGATGGTGCTGGGGCCGAACCGGTTCAAGGTCATGCGCGCGCTGCGGGCCGCGGCCCGGCTGTCCTGACGACGGTCCGGACCGGACAGGGGCAAGAGGGTGCCGGACCGGACCGTCGAACCTCGAAGGCTACGCGCCCGGTCCGACATCCAGACTCCGCTCGAACCGCATCCGGTCCCGACCGGGCCCGTCCAGGTCCGTAACCGGTCCGTGCACGGTGAAGCCCATCGTCGTGTGGAAGCGGATCGAACCGGTGTTGCCCGGACCGGTGATCGCCCGCACCCGGACCCGCCCGGCCGCCCGCGCGAGCGCGAAGAAGCGCTCGTACAACTCGGCCGCCAGGCCCGATCGGCGCAGGTCCGGGCGGACGGCGACGAAGTGGATGTACGCCTCGTCGACACGCGCGGGCGAGAGCAGGCCGATCAGGAAGCCGCCGAGCCCGTCGACGTCCTCGGCGACCAGGCTCGTGGTGTGGAAGTGGTCCAGGAACAGGCGGGGCAGGGCGGGGGTCATCGGCCGGCCCCACCAGTCGTCGACGACCGCGACGATGGCGTCGTAGTCGTCGGCGCGGGCGGCGCGGATCGTCGGTGCGGTCATGCGGTGGCGCTCCCTGGACAAAAGGTCCGGCGATAGTTCTGTGGCGTGGTGCCGCGGCGGCGCAGGAAATGGTGGCGCAGCGTCGCCGCGCTGCCGAAACCGGAGCGCTCCGCGACCGCGTCGATCGACAGTGCGGTCTCCTCCAGCAACTCCTGGGCGAGCAGCACGCGTTGCGCGACGAGCCAGTCGTAGGGCGTGGTGCCGGTCTCCTGCTGGAAGCGGCGGGCGAAGGTACGCGGGGACATCAGCGCGTGCTCGGCCATGCGCTCGACGGTCAGGTCCCGGGCCAGGCGCTCGGTCATCCAGGCGAGCGTGGCCTGGAGCGGGCTGCCGGTCGGCCCGGGCAGCGGGCGGGCGATGTACTGCGCCTGGCCGCCCTCGCGGTGCGGCGGTACGACCATGCGGCGGGCGATCGTGTTGGCGACCCGGCTGCCGTCCTCCAGTCGGACCAGGTGCAGGCAGGCGTCGATGCCGGCGGCGGTGCCGGCGCTGGTGATCACCCGGCGGTCCTCGACGTAGAGCACGTCCGGCTCGACCACGGCCCGGGGGAACAGCCGGGCCAGGCGGTCGGTGTACTTCCAGTGCGAGGTGCAGCGGCGGCCGTCGAGCAGGCCTGCCCGGGCCAGGGTGAACGCGCCGGTGCACACGCTCATGATCCACGCGCCCCGGGCCTCGGCCGCCCGCAACGCGTCCAGGAGCACCGGGTCGGAGGCCACCCGTTCGTCGTGCTCGACGGCGGCCGGGATGGCGATCAGGTCGGCGTCGGCGACCCGGTCGAGGCCGTGTTCGGCGTACAGGTCGTAGCCGGCCTTGGTGCGCACCCGGCCGGGGGTGACCGCGCAGACCGCGAAGTCGTAGACCGGGCAGCCCTCCTCGCTTCGGTCGATGCCGAACACCTCGCACAGCACCCCGAGTTCGAAGGGTGCGACCCCGTCCTGGACGATTACGACCACATTGCGCAGCATGCGACCAGCATGCCGGCGCGATGATCGCGAGGACAGAGTGCGAGTGGCAGGATGTTGCGGTAATCAGGCAGTCCAGCCACTCGATGCATGTGCAAGCAAATGGCATGCTCGGGGTATGACGGTTCTGGCGATTTTCCTGGTGATCACGGTGATTCTCGGTGTGCTGTCCGCCCTGGGGCGGTCGGCCGATACGCGCGATGGGGGCAAGTCCCCGTCGTGGCACCACTGATGCGGTCCGGCGCGGAGCCGGACACGCGAAACGCGCGCCCGGCCGGGGGGACCCGGCCGGGCGCGCGTGGTGTTTCGTGAGGCGGATCGGTCGACGACCGCCGGCGGATGGCGTGGCGGTGGTCGACCGGCAGTCGATCAGCTACGGCGCTTGAGGGCGCGCCAGACGAAGAAGATGATGATCGCGAGCACGATGATGCCGATGATCGCGAAGATGAACTTCCCGGCCTTCTTGAAGAAGCTCTTCTTCTTCTTTTTCTTCTTCGTCTTGGCCGGGTGCAGCTGCGGAACCGAGGCGCGCTGGGCGGTGGTTCGAGCAGAGGTGTCCGCGAGTGTCTGCACACCGGTCGACACGCCGGTCGAGGTGAGCGAGGTCTGCGTCGAGGCGGACGAGACCTGACGCACCTGCGCCCGGTCGGGCGCGGCCTGCGCGGGCGCCGCGGTCAGGACCGCCGCGAACACGGCGAGCAGGATCGGACCGGCGAGACGCCGAAGAAAACGTTGAACCATCTGGACAAGCCCCCATTTCGAACCCCGCGGAACACGCGCCTCGCGGTGTCGCCCCGGCCCCGTGGTGGGCCGACAGCGGGACGAAGCTACCCGACACGCCAGTGTCCACGTGCAGAAAAGAGTCAAGATTTGGTTCGGACGCCCCCCATGCGACACGTGTCAACGCGGCTTCCGCTACGCTCACGCTTCATCAGGTTGTGGTGGCTCGGGCGCCGGTGAGGGGTGCCCGAGCCTCCCAATTTCCGCTGTGTGGCGTTTGTGGGCGGTTCAGCCCGAGACCACCGCGCGCAGGCTCTCCTTGAGTGAACCCATCGTGGCCAGCACGGCCGTCGGCTCGTAGCCGCAGTGCGCCATGCAGTTGTCGCAGCGCGGGTCCTTGCCCCGACCGTAGTTCTCCCACTCGGTGTCGGTGAGCAGCTCCTTGTAGCTCTGCACGTAGCCGTCGCCCATCAGGTAGCACGGCTGCTGCCAACCGAGCAGCGAGTAGGACGGGATCGCCCACGGCGTGCACTCGAAATCGCGCTTGCCCTCGAGGAAGTCGAGGAACAGCGCGGAGTGGTTGAGCCGCCACTTCTTGCGCTTGCCGCCGGAGAAGGCCGCCTTGAACAACGCGCGGGTCTGCTCGACGCCGAGGAAGCGGTTCTGTACCGGCGCCTTCTCGTAGGCGTATCCGGGGGAGATCTGGATCCGGTCGACCTTGAGGTCGTCGTTGAGGAAGTCCAGCACGTCGACGATGGTCTCGGGGGAGTCCGTGTTGAAGAACGTGCTGTTCGTGTAGACCTGGAATCCGGCCGCCTTGGCCATCCTGATCGCGGCCACGGCCTCGTCGAAGACGCCGTCCTTGGCCACCGCCTGGTCGTGCTTCTCGCGCAGGCCGTCGATGTGCACCATCCACGCGAAGTTCTTGTTCGGCTTGAACTTGTGCAGGTGCTTGGGCAGCAGCACCGCGTTGGTGCAGATGATCACGAACTTCTTGCGCTTGAGCAGTTCCTCGACGATCAGGTCGATCTGCTTGTGCATCAGCGGTTCGCCGCCGGCCAGCGAGACCATCGGGGCGCCGCACTCCTCGACCGCCGCCACCGCCTGCTCCACCGACATGCGCTTGCGCAGCACGTCGTGCGGCTGCTGGATCTTGCCGCACCCGCCGCACTTGAGGTTGCACGCGAAGAGCGGCTCGACCTCCACGATCATCGCGAACTTGTCCACGCGCTTGATCTTCTGCTTGACCAGATGCGTACCGATTTTCACAGCCAGGTTCAGCGGCAGGCCCATGACCGTCGCACCTCTCTATCCCCGTACCCGGGGGCGTCGGCGTCCGCTGAAACCGTGCTCGGCGTGGCGTCGTTGCCCGGGGGTGCCCGATGATGACAACATCTTCAACATACAGGCTGTACGTCACGTGGGGGTTGTATGGCGGTCACGCGTCGGGCACAACATGTCGCAGACACCCGTGCGGCCCTGCTGGCCGCCGCCCGTGAGTTGTTCGCGACCCGGGGCTACGCACAGACCGGCACCGAGGAGATCGTGGCGCAGGCCCGGGTGACCCGGGGTGCGCTCTATCACCACTTCAAGGACAAGGCCGACCTGTTCCGCGCCGTGATGGAGACCGTCGCGGCCGAGGCGGCAGAGGCGCTCGTAGCCCACGAGATGAGTCATGCCCAGGACCATCCGAGTGAACCTTGGGATCAGTTGCGACACGGGTTCCAGTCGTTCCTGGATGTGTGTACGACCGGGGACTTCCAGCGGATCGTGCTGGTGGACGGCCCGGCGGTGCTGGGGCCCGGGTCGTGGGACGCGCTGGTGGATGAGCACGGGCACGGGTTGCTCGCGGCGTGGTTGCGGCAGGCGATGGACAACGGCGAGATCGACGAGTTGCCGGTGCCGCCGCTGGCTCGATTGCTGGCCTCGTTGATCTCGGAGGCGAGCCTGTACACCGCGCGTGCCGCCGATCCGGCGGTGGCGCGGCGCGAGGTGGGGGAGGTCATCGACCGGGTGTTGGCGGGGTTGCGGAAGAGCTGAGCGGGGCGGGTCCGCCGCGGCCGGGGCGCGGGGTGCGGGGCGGTCATCGGGACAGGGTGGCGGTCATCACGGCCTTGGCGATCGGGGCGGCGAGGCCGCCGCCGGTGATGTCGGCGCGGTCGGCGGCGCCGTCCTCCACGACGACCGCGACGGCGACGGAGGGCTTCGCGTCGGGGCTCGGCTTGGCGTATGCGATGAACCACGCGTAGGGCACAGCGCGGTTGTGCTCGCCGTGCTGGGCGGTGCCGGTCTTGCCGCCGACGATCGCGCCGTCGATCCGGGCGTTGCCGCCGGTGCCGGTGGTGACCACGTCCTGCATCATGCGCTGGAGTCGGCGGGCCACCGACGCGGGGACGGCACGGGCCAGGGTCTGCCGTTCGGTGCCGCGTACGGTGCTGCCGTCGTCGCGGGTGAGCCGTTCGACCAGGTACGGGCGCATCACCTCGCCGTCGTTGGCGATGCCGGCGGCGACCATCGCCATCTGGAGCGGGGTGGCGCGGGTGTCGAACTGGCCGATCGAGGACAGCGCGGTCTGCGGTCGGTCGGGGCTCTTGGGGAACACGCTCCGGGTGACCGCGACCGGGATCCGCAACTTCGGGTCGTCGAAGCCGAACGCGGTGGCCTGACGGCGCATCACCTCGGCGCCCATGTCCACCCCGAGCTTGGCGAAGACCGTGTTGCAGGACACGGTCAGCGCGTAGCGCAGCGAGGCGTTGCGGCAACCGTCGGCCTCGTTGCCGAGCAGGGTGTGGGTCTCCGGCAGCGGGTAGGGGTCGGGGGTGGTGGTCGGCTCGTCGGGATCGGCGACCGTGCCGGAGGCGAGCGCGGCGGCGGCGGTGACCACCTTGAACGTGGAGCCGGGGGGATAGGTCTCGCGCAGCGCGCGGTTGAGCATCGGCCGGTCGGGGTCGCCGTCGAGCGCGGCCCACGCGGCGCGGGCGGCCTTGTTCGCGCCGGCCACCGTGCCCGGGTCGTAGGACGGGGTGCTGACCAGGGCCAGGATCGCGCCGGTGGTGGGGTCGAGAGCGACCACCGCGCCCTTGTTGCCGGTGCTCGCGAGGCCGTTGAACGCGGCCTGTTGGGCGGCGGGCAGGATGGTGGTGGCCACGTTGCCGGCGGCGGCGCGTCTGCGGGTGACGGCGGTGATCACCGGCCAGGCGCCCAGGCGCGGATCGGTGCCCGCGAGGATGTCGTCCTCGACGCCCTCCAGGAGCGAGGTGCCGTAGAGCTGCGAGGCGTAGCCGGTGACCGGGGCGTAGAGCGGTCCGTCGGTGTAGCTGCGTCCGTAGGCCAGGTCGAAGGATTCGGCCGTGTGTGGAGATCCGGTGATCGGCGCGTCGGCCACCAGGATGTCGCCGCGCGGTTGTTGGTAACGGATGATCTGCGGACGGCGATTGCCCTCCATGTGGTCGTAGGCGTCGGCCTTGTGGGCCTGCACCCAGGTCGCGTTGCCGAGCAGCGCGAGGAGCAGCAGCAGACAGAATCCGGCGGCGCGTCGGGCGGTGACGATCACGCGCGCACCTCCTCGGGCAGGGGTACGGGTTCCTCGATCGGCGTGAGCGGGCGGCGGCCCCGGTCGCTGATCTTCATCAGCAGGGCGATCAGGGCCCAGTTGGTGACCACGGACGAGCCGCCCTGGGCGAGGAAGGGCATGGTCATGCCGGTCAGCGGGATCAGCGCGGTCACCCCGCCGGCGACCACGAACACCTGGATCGCCAGCACGGCGGAGAGTCCGTAGGCCAGCAGCGAGCCGAACGCGTCCGGCGCGGTCAGCCCGGCCCGGAAGCCGCGGGCGATCAGGAGCGCGTAGAGCACCAACAACGCGGCGATCCCGGTGAGTCCCAACTCCTCCCCGACGGTGGCCAGGATGAAGTCGCTCTTGGCGGCGAACCCGACCAGGATCGAGTGGCCCAGGCCGAGCCCGGCGCCGAGCAGACCGCCGGCGGCGAAACAGAACAGCGACTGGGCGAGTTGCCCCGGGCCCAGGCCCGCGTGGATGCTCGCGAACGGGTCCAGCCAGTTCTGTACGCGGCTGTGCACGTGAGGTTCGGCGGAGCCGACCACGAACGCGCCCAGGGCGATCAGGATCAGGCCGACCAGGATCCAGCCGATTCGGGCGGTGGCCACGTAGAGCATCACCACGAACGCGCCGAAGTAGAGGACGGACGTGCCCAGATCGCGCTCCAGGACCAGGATGCCGACCGAGGCCAGCCACACCGCGAGCACCGGTCCCAGGTCGCGGCCGCGGGGCAGGTTCACACCGCAGAACCGGTGCCCGATCATCATCAGCGTTTCGCGGGTGCCGGCGAGGTAGGACGCGAAGAAGACAACCAGGATGATCTTGGCGAACTCGCCGGGCTGCAACGAGAACGCGCCCAGTCGGATCCACACCTTCGCGCCGTTGATCGCGGGGAAGAAGACCGGGACGATCATCAGGAACAGCGCGACGGCGGCGGCGAGATAGGCGTATTTGCCCAGGGAGCGGTGATCGCGCACGGCGATCATCACGGCCGCGAACAGGATCACCCCGATGGCCGACCACACCAGTTGCGAGGACGCGGCCTGCACCTTCGGCGTCTCCAGGTCGAGTCGGTAGATCAACACCAGTCCCAGGCCGTTGAGCAGGGCGGCGATCGGCAGCAGCACCGGATCGGCGTAGGGCGCGAAGAAGCGGACCAGGATGTGCGCGATCAGGACCAGCAGGCCCAGCCCCAGGCCGTATTTCGCGGTGTCCGGGGGGATCGAGCCGTGCCTGGCCAGGCCGACGTTCGCGTAGGCGAAGACCGGGACCAAAACCGCGAACACGAGCAGCAGGAATTCGGTGTTGCGCCGCGTCGGCGGCAGGGGCTCGCCTGCCGCCGTCTTGCGTCGCCGCCATTTGGACATGCGCTCTGGAGTTCCCACAAGTGACCGTGGGTAACCGGAGTGTCGCGGTGGTGGCGGTATCGCGGTGGTGACAGCGTGGTGATGGCTACAGCGCCGTCGCGCCTACACGTCGCGCCGGCGGAACACCGTCACCGCCGCGACCACCGCCGCGATCGCCCACAACGCCATCACCAGCACGCCCGGCCACGGGGCGAGTTCGTAGGCGTTGAACTCGCGCAGTCGCATGATGCGTTGCCCGGCCTTGTCCGGTAGGAACCTGGCCACCTCGCGCACCCCGGGTATCGCGGTGAGCGCGGCCGTGCCGAGGAAGATCAGCGGGATCAGCAGGCCCATCGAGGCCATCGGGGTGCGCAGCACGAAGGTGACGCCCGCGCAGATCACCGCGAGCAGCACCAGATAGACCACCTGACCGAATGCCGTGCGCCAGGTGGCCGCGGCGGTCAACGAGATGTCGCCGGCGGGCAGCAACAACCTGGCCGCCAGGATGCAGGTCAGACTCGAGGCGATCGCCGTGACCAGGGCCACGGCGGTGATCACGGTCAGCTTGGCGGCGGCGAAGAGCCGCCGGTCGGGCACCGCGGCCAGCGAGGCGCGGATGGTGCCCGCGCCGTATTCGCCCGCCACCGCCAGCACCGCGAAGGCCACCAGGGCCAGTTGGCCGAAGTTGACGCCGTAGTGCACGAGGGCGAACGCGTCGTATTCGGCGCCGTCCTCGCGGCGTTGGCCCTCGGCGATGAACGCGTCGACCAGGGCGCCCACCCCGGTGATCGAAAGCACCGTGGTCAGGGGCAGCCAGCGGGTGGACGGCACCGAGCGGAGCTTGATCCACTCGGCCTCCAGGGCCGCCGCGAAGCTCGTCCTGGGCACGCGCGTTGCCCTGGTTTTCCGCGTTTTCGTGGTTTCCTGCGTCGCCGTGGTCATCACCGGCCACCTCCCGCGTATTGCTCGTGTCCGGCGGTCAGCCGGAGATAGACGTCTTCCAGGGACGGGCCGTCGCCGACGAAGTCGGTCAGTGTGGCGTCGGCCAGCAGTCGCCCGCCGGCGATCACCACCAAGTGGTCGGCGGTCAGCGCCATCTCGCTCATCAGATGGCTGGACACGAACACCGTGCGGCCCTCGGCGGCCAGCGAGCGGATCAGCTCGCGGATCCACCGGATGCCCTCCGGATCCAGGCCGTTGACCGGCTCGTCGAAGATCAGCACGTCGGGGTCGCCGAGCAGCGCGGCGGCGATGCCCAGGCGCTGGCGCATCCCCAGCGAGTAGGTGCCGGCGCGGCGGTGGGCCGCGTCGGTCATCCCCACCTGCGCCAGCACCTCGTCGACCCGCGACCTCGGTATGCGGTTGGACCGGGCCAGGTAGAGCAGGTGGTCGTAGCCGCGCCGGCGCCGGTGTACCGCCCCCGCGTCCAGCAGGGCGCCCACGTGACGCAGGGGGTCGGGCAGCTCGCCGTAGGCCCGGCCGTCGATGGTGATCCCGCCCGAGGTCGGGCGGTCCAGGCCCAGGGCGATCCGCATCGTGGTCGACTTGCCCGAGCCGTTGGGGCCGAGGAAACCGGTCACGGTGCCGGCCGCGATCTCGACGTCGAGGTCGTCGACGGCGAGGACGTCGCCGTAGCGCTTCGTCAGGTTTCGGATGCGGATCATCTGTGGTGCTCCCCGGGCCGGTTCGGCCGAGTCGATGCGGAGGGTGTCGGGCCCGAAGATCTCGCCGACACCCGGTGGTCGCCGCCCGGTTGCTGCGGTGCCTCAAGACTGCGACTCGGGGACGTTGGGCCGGATCCCCCAACCGTGGGGACGGTCTCCCCCGGGCGGGGGAGGCCGGCGCCGGGGCTACCCTGGAGGATGGCGGGGTGTTCCGCATCGTTTCGTCCCGCAGCTCGCCGCGCGCCCGGCTCCGTCGCCTCGCCCGGCCCCTGGTCACGGCCGCCACCTACACGCGTGGCTTCCACCTGTTCACGGGCCTGCTCCTGGGCGTCGCGGTGGCCATGGTCTATCCCGGTCTGGAGGGCGACGGCGGGCTCGGCCATCGCGTCGCGCTGCTGGCCATGCCCGTCCCGATCCTGACCGCGTTCGGGCTGATCGCCGAGGCGCGCAGGTTCGAGGGGTTCCAGGCCCGGCTGCTGCTGCGCCCCGGCGACGAGAGCGACATCGCGGTCACCCGGTCGCAGACCTGGCCCGACCGCTGGCGCACGGCGCTGTGGCTGGTGTTGCGGGTCGAACTGGGCTGGCTCGGGCTCGCGCCGGCGGCGTCCGCGATCTTCACCGGCGTGGCGATGATCGGGTCGCCCGCCACCGGCGACGGCCTGGCGTTCGACGGGGCGAGCTTCCCGGGCGGCGCCGCACACTGGTGGCTGGTCCCGCTGGGCCTCGCCGTCATCGTCTCGGCACTGGCCTACCTGGTCGGCGCGGGCCTGCTGCTCACCGTGCTGGCCAAGCGGCTGCTCGGGCCGTCCGCGAGCGAGAAGCTGGCCGCCCTCGAACGGCGCACCGAGCAGCTGCTCGAACACAACCGGCTCGCGCGCGAACTGCACGACTCGATCGGCCACGCGCTGTCGGTGACCGTGCTCCAGGCGGGCGCGGCACGGCAACTGCTCGACACCGACCCGGCCTTCGCCGACCGGGCACTGGACGCCATCGAGGTGACCGGGCGGCAGGCCCTGGAGGACCTGGAGCGCATGCTGCTGCTGTTGCGCGACGCGCCGGAGCCGGCCGCGCCCCGACCCGGGCTGGCCGAGCTGAAGGTGCTCGCCGACACCACGCGCGGCGCGGGCGCCGCGGTCGAGGTGCGGGTGCTCGGCTCGCTCGACGCGGTGCCGGCGGTGATCTCACGCGAGGGCTACCGGATCGTGCAGGAATCGCTGACCAACGTGCTGCGGCACGCCGGTCCGGTGCCGGTCGAGGTCACGGTGGCGGTGCACGGCCACGAGGTCGAGCTGACCGTGCGCAACGACACACCCTCGGCGGAGGCGGGGCGGCGGGGGACCGGCGGGGGCAGCGGCAGCGGGCTGCGCGGCATCCGCGAGCGGGCCGCGCTGCTGGGCGGCGAGGCCACCGCGGGGCCGCACGACGGCTACTGGCGGGTGCATGCCCGGCTGCCCCTACGGTGGGCGTCGTGACGATCCGGATTCTGCTGGTGGACGACAACGAACTGGTGCGGGCCGGCCTGCGCGCCGTCCTGGCCGCACAGCCCGACTTCGAGGTGGTGGGCGAGGCCGACGACGGCGCGGGGGTGCTCGCGCTGGTCCGCTCGCTGCGCCCGGACGTGGTCGCGATGGACGTACGCATGCCCCGGGTGGACGGCATCCAGGCCACCCGCGACCTCCTCGCGCACCTCGATCAGCCGCCCAAGATCCTGATCATCACCACGTTCGAGAACGACGAATACGTCTACGAGGCGCTTCGGGTCGGCGCGCACGGTTTCCTGCTCAAGCGGGCCCGTCCGGCGGAGATCACCGACGCGGTGCGGACGCTGGCCACGGGGGACTCGCTGCTGTTCCCGGCCAAGCTGCGCGCGTTGGCCGAGCGTTTCGGGAAGACCGCGCGCAGCGACGCGGTGGCCCGGGCCAAGCTGACCGATCGTGAGGCCGACGTGTTGCGGGCGATGGCCCGGGGATTGAACAACGCCGAGATCGCCGCGGAGTTGTACCTGGGCACCGAGACGGTCAAGACTCATGTGAGCGCGCTGCTGGCCAAGTTGAGCGCGCGTGATCGCACCCAGGCGGTGATCGCGGCCTACGAGTCGGGGTTCGTCGCGCCGGGCTGACCCCGGGGTGGGGCCGGCGGCCGGCGCGTGGCGCGTGGCGCGTGGCGCGTCGGGAGGTTGTGATCGCGACTCGGGAGGCAGGCGAGGCGATCGAAAAGTGTCACACCAGAAAGATTTTCGTACCATGTGTGACCCCTTCCGAGGGCGCTCGTTGGCCACCGTGCGCACGGCCCCGCACCCAGTCGCGGGCGTCGACCACGGCGCGGCGAGAGGGGACCCATCACATGCCACGCGGCGGTCACGAGAGCGCGTCCGAACCGGCGGCCGAGCCCGTCCGGGACCTCGGAAGCGACCCGGGCATCGGGGGTCGGGTGCGCCGGGCCCGGGCGGGCCTGGCCGACCTGGCCGACCTGTGTCGGCGGCGGCTCGACGGGCGCGCGGTGCACCGGACCGAGGCCCTGGTGGTCGGCCGATACCCCGAACTGGTGCGGCTCGCCTACCTGATCCTGCCGCCCGGGCTCGAGCGGCACCGTCGGGTGCTCATGGCCCACGCCCTGGTCCAGGACGCACTGCCCGGTCGGTGGCGCGACCTCGGGCGTCCACCGGGTGCGGCGGGGATGGGCGACGCGGAACTCGTTCGGCTGCGGATCGTGCGCGGCGCGCTGCTGCGATGTCGATCCACCCGGCGGTGGGCGGCCCGGCCGGCGGCGCTGCCGCAGGTCTGGGGGCTGCGCCTGTTCCCGCCGACCGGCGGCGCCGACGAGCCGGCGATCGAACAGGCGCTGGGCCGGCTGTCCGGGCCGGGGCGGGCCGCCTACGTATTGCGGGTGCTCGAAGGTCTCGATCCGGTCGGGGTGGTCGAACTGCTGCTGATCGCCGGCGTCGAGGACATCGCGAGCGCCGAGGCGGAGGCCGACGCACTCGCGGCCGGCCCGCCGGCCCGCGCCGACGGGCCCGGATCGGCGGCGGAGCGAGTGCTGCACGCCGCCCACTTCGACCCGTGCACGCTCCGGGCAACCCCGTCGGACCTGCTGCGCCGACGGCGCCGGAGGCGTACCGCGCTGGGTGCGGTCGCCGTCGCGGCGGTGCTCGCCGGCCTCGTTTCGTATGCCGGCGACGCGACCGAGTCCGGCACCCGCGTCGCGCCCGCCGCTCGGGTCGTGGTCGGGCCGCCCCGGGTGGTCCCGGCCGGCGCCTGGACCACCACCACCCGGCTGGACTTCGACGTCTGGTCCACCCGGGGCGCGCGTGCCGGCGACCGGGCGCTGACCCGGCGTGCGGTCCGGGCCTGGGTCGAGCCCGAGGCCGGCACCATCGTCGCGTTCGGCCCGGGCGCCGCCGCCGGCCCGCCGATCGGCCCGCCGCGCCTGCTGTACGCGGGCGACGTCGAGGGGGCTGCGGTGGTCCTGGTCACCGACGGCACGCGCCTGGCCCGCTACACCGAGGAGCACGGCCGCCGTCGCCTCGACGTGGCCGCGGCCGACGACTCGGACGCCCGCTCCGCTTCGGCGGTGGTGCTGCACCGGGGCGTGGCGGGCGTGCGGATGTTGCTCGCGCCGTGGGTGGACGAGGCGGCGATGCGGGATCTGCGCCGGCCCGACGACAAGAGCAGGCCGCTGCCGGTCACCGACGGAACCACCGCCCCGATGCCGGATCCGGGCACGGTGGCCAAGGGCTGCGCGACGGTGCCGGTGCTCGAACTGGTGTCCAGGCGGGCCGCCGACGGCCACCCGTACCTGCTCGCGGACCTGGGCGAGGTGTCCGCGACCCACCTCACCTACATGCCGCCGCCGGAGTTCGCGCACACCGGCCGGCCGGCGGAGGCGGCCTCGACCGAGCGCGCGCTGACCGTCTGGTCGCGCACGGCCTGCGTGCTGGAGACGCTGCGCGGGCGGGGGCTGCGGCTGGTGGACAACTGGGAGTTCGCGCACTTCGATCTGCCGGAGGCGGCCGGGGAGGGCATGTGGTCGTGCGTGCACGCGTTCGACCGTCGGGGCGGCGGCGACGTCGTGGTCCAGTTCCTGCCGCCCGGGGCCGACGCGGCCGGGGCGCAGACCGTCGAGCGGCTCGCCGATTCGCCCGCGTGCAGCCGTTCGGCCAACGACATCGTCACCGCCACGTGGTGGCGCGCCCGATCCGGTACCTGGTACCTGGTCGCGGCCGGCAGCCGGGACGTGGTCAAGCTGACCGCCTCCGCCCCCCTCGCCGGCTCGGCGGACGCCCGCCAACTGATCCTCAAGTCCCCCGGCACCACCCCGAACACCACGGCCCGCCCCCAGGTGATGGCCACGCTCAAGTCCGGCGGCACCATCAAACCCCTGACCTGACCCGAAGCGACACACCGGCACCCGACCCCGCCTGAACCGGGTGTCCGCCCGCTCCGCGCTGCGTCGCCGGCGCAACCGACACGACGACGCCCCGGGGGCACGGTCACGGCCCCGGGGCACCGGGCACCGGAGCTCCGGTGCCGCCGTTCGCCACGTTGTCCGCTGCCCGGCCGCCTGCCGCCCGCCCGCGCGCAAGGAACGCGCGGCGGCGGCCGGGTGCCGAGTGGGGGCCATGCCGCTGTCGGCCGTCTGCGTCTTGCGGGGCCGGCCGGTCGTGCGTGCCGTCACGCCGTTTGCTTGCCGAGTGCCCGCGCGGGAGGAACGCCGCCGGCGGCCGGACGTCGGCTCGGCGCGCGGTCCGGACGTGGACCGGCCCGATGCCGGCGTCGAGGCCGTGGTCGGGGTGGGGGTTGTCCGCGCTCACCTGCCGGCTGTCCGTGTCCTGGTGCTGTGATCGTCGGTGGTGCGTGTCGTCGCGCCGCCTGTTCGTCGGCCGGCGCGCGTGGCGGGCCGCTGTTGGTCCCTGCGGTTGCGGTTGGGCCGCTGTGCCACGCCTTGGGGCTGCGGGTTGTTCCTTCGTGGTTCCGTGCCGCTCGTTTCGGCGTTGTCCGTGCGTGCGGGCCGCCTGCCGCTGTCCGGCCGCTCGGGGCGGAGGTTTGGGGGTTGCAGAAAAGTGATATCACTTTGCTATGGTGGTGATGACAGGTTGGTCGAGTGGGGAGTGGGCGTCGTGAGTGATTTCGGGTCCGGGACTGTCGTGGAGATGCCGGCGCCTCAGGTGCGGGAGCGGGTGGTGACGGGGGCGGCCGGGTTGCCCGCGTTGGTCGTGGGGGTGCTTTGTGTTGCCGGGGGCATCGGGTTGACCGTGGTGGGCGCGCTCCTGGACGACGGGGAGAAGGTGGCCGCCGTCACGAGTGGGATCGTGATCATCGTCCTGGCGCTGTTCGGGCTGTGTGGGCTGACCACCGTCGCGCCCGGCGAGGCGCGGGTGCTTCAGCTGTTCGGGCACTACAAGGGCACGTTGCGCAAGGACGGGCTGCGGTGGGTGAACCCGTTCACCGACCGCACCAAGGTCTCCACCCGGATCCGCAACCACGAGACGCAGACCGCCAAGGTCAACGACAACGACGGCAATCCGATCGAGATCGCCGCGGTCGTGGTCTGGCAGGTCGAGGACACCGCGCAGGCCAAGTTCGAGGTGGACGACTTCGAGGAGTTCGTCGCCATCCAGACCGAGACCGCCGTGCGGCACATCGCCAACAGCTACCCGTACGACGACCACGGCCAGGGCGGCATGTCCCTGCGCGACAACGCCGACGAGATCACCGGCAAGTTGTCCGCCGAGATCGGTGCCCGGGTCGCCTCGGCCGGGGTCAGCGTGGTCGAGTCGCGGATCACCCGGCTCGCCTACGCCCCGGAGATCGCCCAGGCGATGTTGCGTCGCCAGCAGGCGGGTGCGGTGGTCGCGGCCCGGCAGCGGATCGTCGAGGGCGCGGTGGGCATGGTCGAACTGGCGCTGAACCGGCTCGAGGAAGGCGACCTGGTGGAACTCGACGACGACCGTCGGGCGGCCATGGTCAGCAACCTGCTCGTGGTCCTGTGCAGCGACCAGGCCACCCAGCCCGTGGTCAACACGGGTTCCCTGTACGCATAGTCGGTCCCCGTGACCGAACGCAAGAAGATCCTGCTCCGGCTGGACCCGGCCGTGCACGACGCGATCGCCAAATGGGCGGCCGACGAACTGCGCAGCACCAACGCCCAGATCGAGTTTCTGCTGCGCCGTGCGCTGGGCGACGCGGGCCGGATGCCGGGTAATGCCGGGCGACCGGCCCGGCGGGGTCGCCCGCCCAGGTCGGCTCCGCCGGCCGGCTCGGCCTCCGATTCCGATTCCGATACCGAGGCCGGTGGAGGCGACGGTGGCGATCGAGGCGACCCTGGCACTGCTGGTCGGCGCGGCGGCGACGGTGGCGACCCTGGCGACGTCGAGACCGCGCCGTGACGACCACCTCGCGGGCCATCTCGCAGGCCACCGCACAGGCGGACCGAACCATCATTCCGAAGACGATCCGACGCCCCGGCGCCGAGGAGGTCGATGTGCACGCGACACTGCCCCAACGAGTGTTCCTGCTGGCCTACAGCCCCGAACGGCAACTCATGCTGAGCCGCACCCACCTAGGGGCGACGCTGCAGGCGGCGGCCCTGTACGAGCTCCACGAGCTGGGCCTGATCCACGACGACGCCGGCAAGGTCCGGGCGACGTCGGGGCGGACGGGGCGGGCCCGAGCGGCCGTGCCGCCGTGTGAGCTGGCGGCCGATTTGCTGGCCCGGATCGAGGCGAGCGAACGGGCGTACCGCTGGCGGTACTGGGTGAAGAAGCGTGACGGCAAGGCCGTCGACCGGGTCGCGGACTCGCTGGTGCACGAGCGGGTGATCCGGCAGGAGACGCGCCGCCTGTTCGGGCTCATCCCGTACCGCCGGTTCGTGCTGCGGCAGGCACCGATGCGCGTCGCGACGGTGAACGCGATGCGGGCCGCGCTCAAGGGCCGGGTCGCCGAGGTGCCCACTTCGGACGCGGCCCTGGCCGTGCTCGCCTACCACGGTGAACTGCGCACGGTGCTCGGCGGCCGGGAGCGCCGGGAGGCGAAGGAGCGGATCAACGAGTTGTCGGCCCGTCTCGGCCCGATCCCGGGCGCGCTGCGCGTGGTGGTACGGGACGCGAAATCCGGGGCCGCCGGCTGAACCGGCTTGACGGTGTCCGTAGTGTCGGGGAATGACCTCCCGCACCACCACCGGCGCGCCCGCGCGCCCGCATCCCGCCCTCACCGACCGGCTGTTGCCGGGGCCGCGAGGGCGTGCGGTGTTGCTGGTGCTCGCGAGTGCGTGCTCGATCCAGTTCGGCGCCGCGTTCGCGGCCCGGCTCTTTCCCCAGGTGGGGCCCGCGGGTGCGGTCACGCTGCGCCTGGTCATCGCCGCCGCGCTGCTGCTCGCCTTCTCCCGGCCGCGGGTGCGCGGGCGCTCGCGCGGCGACTGGCTGGTGGTCGGCGGCCTGGGCGTGATGTTCGCGGGCATGAACATGTGCTTCTACGAGGCCATCGACCGGCTCCCGCTGGGACCCGCGGTCACGCTGGAGTTCCTGGGCCCGCTCGGCCTGGCCGTGGTGTTGTCCCGCCGACTGCGCGACATGGTGTGGATCGTGCTCGCGGCCGGCGGCGTGCTGCTGCTCGGCGGCGGCGGATTCGGCGGTCTCGACCCGGTCGGGGTGGTGTTCATCCTGGCCGCGGCGGCCTGCTGGGCGGGCTACATCGTGGTCGCCTCGAAGATCTCCGCGCGCTTCGACGGCATCGAGGGCCTGGCCCTGGGCTTCGTGGTGGCCGCGGTGCTGGTGACCCCGCTGGGTGTGGCGACGGCCGGCTCCGCGCTGGTCGAGCCGAAGATGCTGGGGTTGGGCGCGTGTGTCGCGCTGCTGTCCTCGGCGCTGCCGTACAGCTTCGAGATGCTGGCGATGAAGCACCTGCCGCCGGCCACGTTCGGCCTGCTGGCCAGCCTGGAACCGGCGGTGGCCGGGATGGCCGGCTTCCTGGTGCTGCACCAGTCGCTGGTGCTCGTGCAGATCGCGGGCATCGCGCTGGTGGTGATCGCCAGCGCGGGCGTCACCCTCGCCCAGTCGCCCCGGGAGACCCGGCGGACCCGGCAGGCGCGGCGGTCTCGGTCGACTCCGGGAATGTCCGATACACCCGGGCCCGGGCCCGATCCACGAGCAATTCCCGATGCAGGTGCCACCCCCACTCCGGCCGCAGCACCGGACGCTTGTGCGGAGTCACCACAACGAACGCCGTCGTGACCTCGGTCAGCGCGTAGGCCAGCGCCGGCAGCCGCGACTCGGCGAGCAGGTGCAGCGCGTAGCTGCACACCACGAGCGAATACGTGCGCCCGGCCAGCGCGCCCGCCGCGATCTGCTCGAACCGCAACGGCTCGGCCGGCCGCCCGGTCCGCTCCAGGTAGGCATCGCCGGTGTACGGATCGACGCCGGTCACCTCCCGCGCGCCCAGGTCGCGCAGCGCCAGGGTGGCCTCGCCGCTGCCGCAGGCCAGGTCGAGGACCGAGGCCGCCAACCCGGGCTCGGCCGCGAACGGCCCGGTCAGCACCTCGGCCAGCACCGCCCGCACCCGCGGTTCGTGCGGGTTGCGGTACTCCGCCCCGTGGCGGGCGTAGAAACCCTCGGCGCCCAGTTCCTCGTATGCGGGCCGGATCTTGTCCATGCCGTCGATTGTCCCCTCGCCGCCGGCCGCGCCGTCGACCGCACCGGTGGTGCGGGGCGTCAGCGGCGCGGCGCGTACATGATCAGCGCCACGCCGACCAGGCACACGCTCGCGCCGGCCACGTCCCAGCGGTCCGGGCGGAAGCCGTCCACGACCATGCCCCAGGCCAGCGAGCCCGCGACGAACACCCCGCCGTAGGCGGCCAGGATCCGACCGAAATTCGCGTCGGGCTGGAGGGTCGCGACGAACCCGTATACGCCCAGCGCGATCACCCCGAGGCCGGCCACCCACCACGGCCGGTGTTCGCGCACGGACTGCCAGACCAGCCACGCGCCGCCGATCTCGGCGAGCGCGGCGAGGGCGAACAGGACCAGGGAGCGCGCGACGATCATGGACGTACCGTAGAGGCGAAGCGCGGCGCGGCCGAACACCCGGCGCACGCGCACCGGGCCCGCCGGGCGTCCACGATCGTGGACGGCCGGTGAGAGCGGGGTCGGCGGCTCGGTAAACTCCCCGGTCGTGACGTCCCAGCCTGTGCGCAAGCCCCGCATTCCGAACGTTCTGGCCAACCGCTACGCCTCCCCGGCGCTGGCCACGCTGTGGTCCCCCGAGTACAAGGTGGTGCTCGAGCGCCGACTGTGGCTCGCGGTGCTGCGTGCCCAGGCCGACCTGGGCATCGACGTGCCCGAGGGCGCGGTCGCCGACTACGAGCGGGTGGTGGAGCAGGTCGACCTGGCCTCGATCGCCGAGCGCGAGCGGGTCACCCGGCACGACGTCAAGGCCCGGATCGAGGAGTTCAACGCCCTCGCCGGCCACGAGCACGTGCACAAGGGCATGACCTCGCGCGATCTGACCGAGAACGTCGAGCAGTTGCAGATCCGCTCCTCGCTCGAACTGGTCCGCGACCGGGTGGTGGCGCTGCTGGTCCGGCTCGCCGAGCTGTCCGCGCAGTACGCCGAGCTGGTCATGGCCGGCCGCTCGCACAACGTCGCCGCGCAGGCGACCACGCTGGGCAAGCGGTTCGCGTCGGCGACCGACGAGCTGCTGGTGGCCTACCACCGCCTCGAGGACCTGATCGCCCGCTACCCGCTGCGTGGGATCAAGGGCCCGGTCGGCACCGCGCAGGACATGCTCGACCTGCTCGGCGGCGACGAGGACCGGCTGGCCGAGCTGGAGGGGCGAGTCGCCGCGCACCTGGGCTTCGAGCACGCGTTCGTGTCCGTCGGTCAGGTCTACCCGCGCTCGCTCGACTACGACGTGGTGACCGCGCTGGTCCAGCTGGCCGCCGCGCCGTCGTCGTTGGCCAAGACGATCCGGCTGATGGCCGGGCACGAGCTGGTCACCGAGGGCTTCCAGCCCGGGCAGGTCGGGTCGTCGGCGATGCCGCACAAGATGAACACACGTTCGTGCGAGCGGGTCAACGGCTTCACGGTGATCCTGCGCGGCTACGCCTCGATGGTCGGCGAGTTGGCGGGCGACCAGTGGAACGAGGGCGACGTGTCCTGCTCGGTGGTGCGGCGCGTGGCGCTGCCGGACGCGTTCTTCGCGTTCGACGGGCTGGTCGAGACGTTCCTGACCGTGCTGGAGGAGTTCGGCGCATTCCCGGCCGTGGTCGCGCGCGAACTCGACCGCTACCTGCCGTTCCTGGCCACGACCAAGGTGCTGATGGCCGCGATCCGCGGTGGGGTGGGGCGCGAGGCCGGGCACGAGGTGATCAAGGAGCACGCGGTCGCCTCGGCGCTGGCGCTGCGGGAGGGCGTCGAGCGCAACGAACTGCTCGACCGCCTGGCCGCCGACGAGCGGCTGCCGCTGGACCGGGCCGCGCTCGACACGCTGCTCGCCGACCGGCTGTCGTTCACCGGCGCCGCGGCGGCCCAGGTGGCCGAGGTGGTCCGCCGGGTCGAGGCGGTCGCGGAGAAGCACCCGGAGGCGGCGAAGTACCGCCCGGGCGCGATCCTCTAGACAAATCGCACCTGCCGCCGAACGGGCCGGGCCATGCGGGAATCCCCGGCATGCCCCGGCCCGTTCGGCGTTCGATGTCCCGGGTTCCTCGGCGCCCCGGCGTCACCGAGGCCGACTCGGGTGCTGCGGTGGCGGCAGGACCGGCGGGCCGCCGGTCGAGCCGGGTTCCACGGCCCGGTGCCGCCGGCCGGTGGGACGGAATCGGTCGCCCGCCCGGCGGGCGACCCGGGGTCGGGGATTGAAATGTGGTCTCGGCGGTCATGGTGGGGGGAGTCGTCGGGAGGAGTGGTGGGTGTGGGGTCGCTGTTGTTTCGGGAAGTGGCCGTCGTGTCCGGGGAGATCGCGGGGGAGTCCGGGCGGACCGCGAAGGCGGAGTTGGTGGCCGGCTGCCTGCGGCGGGCGGATCCGGACGAGGCGACCGTGGTGGTCGCCTACCTCGCGGGCACGCTCACCCAGCGGCAGATCGGTGTGGGGCCCGCCATGCTGCGTGCGGTGCCGCCGCCCGCGGCCGAGCCGTCGTTGACCCTCCTGGAGGTGGACGCCGCGTTGGCCGCGATCGGGGCCACCACCGGCACCGGCTCGCAGGCCGCCCGACGGGCCGCGCTCGACGCGCTGTTCGCCCGCGCGACCGAGGTCGAACAGCGCTTCCTGATCGGGCTGTTGGTCGGCGAGGTACGCCAGGGCGCACTGGACGGGGTGATGGCGGACGCGATCGCCCGCGCCGCCGAGGTCCCGGCCACGGCGGTACGGCGGGCGTTGATGTTGCGCGGCGCCGCCGGACCGGTGGCCGCCGCCGCGCTGCACGGCGGCCGGGCCGCGCTCGACGCGCTCACCCTCGACGTCGGCCGCCCGGTGCGCCCGATGCTCGCCGCCGCCGCGCCGGACGTGGCCGGCGCGTTGGCCAAGCTGCGGGCCAAGGACCCCGCCGCCGAGGTCGCGTCGGAGTGGAAGATCGACGGCATCCGGGTGCAGATCCACCGCGACGGCGATCGTGTCGCGGTGTTCACCCGCAGCCTGGACGACATCACCCCGCGTGTGCCCGAACTGGTCGAGACGGTACGGGCGTTGCCGGTGCGTACCGCCGTGCTCGACGGCGAGGCGATCGCGCTGCGCGCGGACGGCAGGCCGCACCCGTTCCAGATCACCGCCTCCCGGACCGGGACCCGCGACGCCGCGCGGCTGCGGGCCGAGACGCCGCTGACGGTGTACCTGTTCGACGTGCTGCACGTGGACGGCGAGGACCTGATCGACCGCCCCGGCGCGGACCGCTGGGCCGCGCTCGCGGACCTGGCGCCGCCCGAACTCCTGGTGCCCCGGCTGGTCACCGGGGACGACGCGGCGGCGCAGGCGTTCTTCGCCGACGCGGTCGGGCGCGGGCACGAAGGGGTGGTGGTGAAGTCCCTGGACACCCCCTACACGGCGGGTCGGCGCGGCGCCGGCTGGGTCAAGGTCAAACCGCGGCACACCCTCGACCTGGTGGTGCTGGCCGCCGAGTGGGGCCACGGCCGCCGGCGCGGCACGCTGAGCAATCTGCACCTGGGCGCGCGGGATCCGGGCGGGGACGGGTTCGTGATACTCGGCAAGACGTTCAAGGGGCTCACCGACGAACTGCTCGCGTGGCAGACCGAGCGGTTGCGGGAACTCGAGGTGCGCCGGGACGACTGGACCGTGTGGGTGCGACCCGAACTCGTCGTGGAGATCGCCTTCGACGGGTTGCAGACCAGCACGCGCTATCCGGGCGGCCTCGCACTGCGCTTCGCGCGGGTGTTGCGCTACCGGGAGGACAAGACGGCCGCGGAGGCGGACGACATGGACACGGTCCGGGCGCTTGCGGCCCGGGAGTGAGGGGCGCCGACCGGCCCGCCGGCGAGGGCCTACCCGCGCGGACGGTAGAAGGCGTGCGCGTTGTCGTACAGGACGGCGGCGGCCAGGTCCGGCCCGACCGCGTCGGCGATCAGGTCGAGATCGGCGTCCCGGAACGGGCGGGGCGCGCGGGTCGAGGGCAGGTCGGTGCCGGCGAGCAGGGCCCGCGGGTCCACGGCGGCGACGGCGCGCAGCGTCGCGGATACGTCCGCGTCGAACCGGCCGAAACCGGTGGCCTTGACCCTGGCGCCGTGTTCGACCAGCCGCAGCAGATGCGGCAGCCCCTCCCGGGACAGGCCCAGGTGGTCGATGCCCACCCTCGGCAGCGCGGTCAACACCGGCAGCAGGTCGGGCAGATCGCGCGCGTCGAGGTACAGCTCGGCATGCCAGCCGGCGATCGCGTGGACCCGGCGGGCGAGCCGGTCCAGGTGGTCGAGCGTCGCCGAGCCGCCGCGCCGGACATTGAACCGGATCGCCCGCACCCCGGCCGCGTCCAGCTCGGCGATCCGCCGGTCGGGGACGTCGGGCGGCAGCTGGGTCACCCCGACGAAGGTGGGGCCGAGTCGGGCCAGCGCGTCGAGGAGGTAGGTCTGGTCGAAGCCCTGGAACGAGCCGGACACCACCGCGCCGCCGGTCACGCCGAGTGGGACGGCGCGGGCCAGGTAGTCGGCGGTGGTGAAGGTCGGCGGCAGGTAGCCGTGATCGGCCACGAGCGGGAAGCGCGGGTCGACGATGTGCAGATGCGCGTCGAACACGCGACGAGCGGGCGATCCGGACACGGCGGTGCCTCCGTCGGCTGCGGGAACGCCGCATACCGTACCCGGGCGCCGGCCGGGCGTGGCGGATTCGCCGCCGGAGAAGTTGTCAAATGCAACTAATTTCTTCTATGGTTGTGACAGGCAACGAGTCGCCGCGCGGGCGTACGACCGCCCGGGCACAGGAAGGAGCGAGCCGCCATGGCCACCAGGGAAGCCTGTCGGCACCTGCTCACCGAGCTGGAGGGCATCGTCGGCGTACGCCGCGGCCTCGCCAAGGCCGTCCCTCCCGGCAGCCTGCCGCCCGGCTCCGCGGTCCTGTTCGTGCTGGGCCGCAGTGCCGAACCGCTGCGCGCCGGGCGCGTGGCCGAACTCCTCGACCTGGACATGTCCGTGGTCAGCCGACACCTCGCGCACCTGGTCGAACACGGCTGGGTGGCCCGCCGCCCGGACCCGCGCGACGGCCGGTCGGTACTGCTCGGACTCACCCCGCAGGGGCGCGCCGTGGTCGACCGGGCCACCGAGAGCTGCCTCGCGGTGATCGCCGAGCGGCTGGCCGACTGGCCGGACGAGGACGCCGAGCGACTGTCCGAACTCCTGGGCCGGTTGAAGGCGGGCTTCGGGGTGCACGCGGGCTTCGGAGGGAAAGCGGGCTTCGGACACCGGGCCGAACCGGTGCCGACGGCCGTGTCACACTGACCCGCATGCCGAAGTCCGCCGCGGAACTGCGCGCGCATTTGGAGATCTTCTACGACGCGGTGCCCCGCCGGTTCACCCGCACCGAGGCGATCGGCGCGCTGACGCTGTTCGTCCGGGAGGGCGAAGGGTGGCCCTACTATGCCCGACCCACGCTCGGCGGCCTCGCCGAGCCCACCGTCGCGGACGTGCGCGCGGTCCGGGCGCGGCAGAGAGAGTTGAAAGTGCCCGAGACGTTCGAATGGGTCCACGAGAGCACCCCCGCGTTGCGGGCGGCCGCGATCGAGGCCGAACTGCATGTACACGAGCACCCGCTGATGGTGCTCGACCCGGACGAACATCCGGCCGAGCGCCCGGATCTGCCGGACCTGGTGACGCTGCGGCGAATCCGCGCGGACGCCACCGACCTGGCGATCGTGCACAGCGTCGCGGCGATCGGCTTCGCCAATCCCGGCACCGCGCCCGGCTCCGACGGGCCCGCCGAGCGGGACACCGCGGCGCTGGGCCAGGATCCGGGCCTGCTGTCCTACCTCAACGAGCGGTTGCGCAGCGGCGAGACGGTGATGTTCGCGGCGTACAGCCCGGCCGGACCGCTGTGTGTCGGCAGTTACCAGCACCTGTACGACACGACCGAGATCGTCGGCGTGGCCACCCTGCCCGCGGCCCGGCGCAGCGGCCTCGCGGCGGCGGTGACCTGGGAGTTGGCCCGGCACGCGCTGGAGGGCGGGAGCGAGACGGTGTTCCTGAGCGCGGGGGACGAGGACGTCGCGCGGGTGTACGACCGGATCGGCTTCCGCTCGGTGGGGACGGCGATGATCGCGGAGGCGCCGTGAGCCGGCGGGACGAGGCGCGGATCGCCGAGGCGGGCGCGGAGCAGGCGGGCGCGGCGGGCGCGAAGACCGATGCCGCCGCGTCGATCGTGCTGCCGATCCCGCCCGGACGCAATCCCACCGCCGAGGAGTTGGCGGCCGCGCACGGTCGGAGCATCCCGGACGTGATCGCGCCGAACCTGCGGGTGCTGTTCTGCGGGATCAACCCGGGGCTCTGGTCGGGCGCCACCGGGCGGCACTTCGCCCGTCCCGGCAACCGGTTCTGGCCGGCCCTGTACGCCTCGGGCTTCACCCCGCGCCTGATCGAGCCCGCCGCGCAGCGCGAGTTGACCACGCTCGGCCTCGGCATCACCAACGTGGTGGCCCGAACCACCGCGCGCGCCGACGAGTTGACGAAGGAGGAGTACCGGGCCGGCGGCCTGGCGCTCACCGCGAAGGTACGCCGGTACCGACCGGCCTGGTTGGCGGTGCTTGGCATCGGTGCGTACCGCACCGGCTTCGGCCGCCCCAAGGCGGTGGTCGGCCGCCAGCCGGAGACGATCGACGACACCGGAATCTGGGTACTCCCCAACCCCAGCGGCCTGAACGCCCACTGGACGGCCGCGGCCCTCGCCGAAGCCTTCACCGCCCTGCGCACCACGGCCTACCCGCCCGAATAGGAGGGCCGCGCGCGGGGGCGCCATCCGTGCCGCCCACCATGTGCGGCGGCGACCGGGGGTCGTCGTGGGCGACCCGACCCGGGGCGGGGCCGTCAATCGACCGGGTGGCATCACCCGGTTGGTGGTTACTTCGCGCCTCCTCGTGAGGTTGGGCCGGCATGAAGATCCTGCGGGCCCCGTATGGGCCGTGGCCCACCGAGACGTTCGAGACTCCCGTCTACGAGGCGTTGGTCGCCGAATGGCGCGACTCGGGCCGGGAGGTACCCCGGCCGACGGACCGACCGCAAGGCAGCCCGCCCCGACCCGCCCGCCCACCCGGACCGGGCCCGCGCACACGTCGCCCGTGAGCCGGCCGGCAACGGCGGCGTGATCCGGGCCCGGAGGCGACCCGGCTCGTCCCGACCCGAGGGCCGGAGCCGCCGATCCGCTCCGCGTGAATCGGCCGGCCGCGGCGCGATGTGCTTCGTGTCACGCGCCCTCCGACACGCCCGGCGAGGAAGGAATTTGCCGGCCGATCGGTGCGGCGGCCGACGCGCGATCCACCGTCGATCCGGTCCGCCCCCGCCGTGCTCCCGCCGACCCCGGCCCCGTTCCACGCGGCCCGCGCAGGCCCGGTGGGGCCGGACGGGCGCCGGGGGAGCGGGCGTTCGGGGCGCTCGACGCGCGTCGCATTGCTCGCCGGTCGTACCACCGGGGCACGTCTCCGGCGAACCGTGACACGCCGGGAATCGGGACGCGACACAACACCTGGGGGTGCAACGACCACCCCGCCACTACATATATGCTCTGCGACGCAGCTGGTTCGCCCGACCGAAGTTTCCGGGAAGGCGAGGCAAGAGGGAATCCGGTGCGAGGCCGGAACTGCCCCCGCAGCGGTGAGCGGGAACGAAAGTCGTCATAGAGCGCCGGACGCCGAAAGGCGCACGGGAAGCGACGACCGCTAGGCACTCCGCGGACCACCGAGCACACGCCGTGCCCGGCGGTGCCCCGGCATGCCCGCGAGTCCGAATACCTGCCGGCTGCCCGCGCCTTCGGGCGTGGGGTCACCTGTACGTACGAGCTCGCGAGGAGAGAGCACGTGACCGTTGTGGACAGCGTGGGCGCGACCCGGATGCGGGTCGACGAGAGCCCCGAGGACCGCCTTGCCACCCTGGTGCGCACCCAGGCGCGCGATCTGCCGGAGGTCGATCCGGATCGGGTCGTCCGCCGGGTCGTCGCGGGTCTGAACGAGGGTGCGGACCGCGGCGCGGCGGCCGACCTGGCCGTGCGCACCGCCGCCGAGCTGATCGCCGAGGAGCCCGCCTACTCGCGGCTCGCCGCGCGCCTGCTGGCCGGCCGGATCGCCGACGAGGCCGCCGAGGCCGGCGTCGCCTCCTTCAGCGCCGGCATCGCGCTCGGTCACCGCGAGGGCATCATCGGCGCGGACACCGCGGCGTTCGTCGCCGCGCACGCCGCCGAGCTGGACGCCGCCGTCGACGCCGACGGCGACCGCCGCTTCGAGTACTTCGGTCTGCGCACCGTCTACGACCGCTACCTGCTGCGCCACCCCGTCTCGCGCAAGGTGGTCGAGACCCCGCAGCACTTCCTGCTGCGCGTGGCGTGCGGACTGTCCAAGGAGCCCGGCGAGGCGATCGGCTTCTACCGGCTGATGTCCTCGCTGGCCTACCTGCCCAGCTCGCCGACGTTGTTCAACTCCGGCACCGTGCACACCCAGATGTCCTCGTGCTACCTGCTCGACTCGCCCAAGGACGAGCTGGAGTCGATCTACGACATGTACGGGCGCATCGCCCGGCTGTCGAAGTTCGCCGGCGGCATCGGCGTGGCCTGGTCGCGGGTGCGTTCGCGCGGCTCGCTGATCCGGGGCACCAACGGGCACTCCAACGGCATCGTGCCGTGGCTGAAGACCCTCGACTCGTCGGTGGCCGCGGTCAACCAGGGCGGCCGGCGCAAGGGCGCGGCCTGCGTGTACCTGGAGACCTGGCACCCCGACATCCTGGAGTTCCTCGAACTGCGGGAGAACACCGGTGAGGACGCGCGTCGCGCGCACAACCTCAACCTGGCCAACTGGGTGCCGGACCTGTTCATGCGGCGCGTCGAGGAGGACGGCGTCTGGTCGCTGTTCGACCCGAACGAGCTGCCCGAGCTGCCCGACCTGTGGGGCGCCGAGTTCGACAAGGTGTACGAAGCCGCCGAGCGGGACGGCCGGTTCGTCCGGCAGATGCCCGCGCGCGACCTGTACGCCCGGATGATGCGCACGCTCGCGCAGACCGGCAACGGCTGGATGACCTTCAAGGACGCCGCCAACCGGACCTGCAACCAGGCCGCCGAGCCGGGCAACGTGGTGCACCTGTCCAACCTGTGCACCGAGATCCTGGAGGTCACCAGCGACGGCGAGACCGCCGTGTGCAACCTCGGCTCCGTCAACCTCGGCGCGCACGTGGTCGCCGGCGAGGGTATGGACTGGGACAAGCTGCGCGCCACCGTGCGCACCGCGGTGATCTTCCTCGACCGTGTGATCGACATCAACTACTACCCGACCGACCAGGCCGCCGCGTCCAACCCGCGCTGGCGCCCGGTGGGCCTGGGACTGATGGGCCTGCAGGACGTGTTCTTCACGCTGGGCCTGCCGTTCGACTCGGCCGAGGCGCGCGAGTTGTCCACGCTGATCTCCGAGGAGATCTACCTCACCGCCCTGGAGACCTCCTCGGCGCTCGCCGAGGTACACGGCCCGCACCCGGCCTACGCCGAGACGCACGCCGCGCGGGGCCGGCTCCAGCCGGACCTGTGGGAGGGCGTGTACCCGACGCAGACCAAGCGCTGGGACGCGCTGCGCACCCGCGTGGCCGCGCACGGGCTGCGCAACTCGCTGCTCGTGGCGATCGCGCCGACCGCGACCATCGCCTCCATCGCGGGCGCCTACGAGTGCATCGAGCCGCAGGTGTCCAACCTGTTCAAGCGCGAGACGCTGTCCGGCGAGTTCCTGCAGATCAACGGCTACCTGGTGCGCGAGCTCAAGGCCCGCGGCCTGTGGACCCCCGAGGTGCGCGACCGGATCAAGCGCGCCGAGGGCTCGGTTCAGGGCATCGCCGAACTCCCGGAGGACGTACGGGAGTTGTACCGCACCGCGTGGGAGCTGCCGCAGCGTGCGCTGATCGACCTGGCGGCGGCCCGCTCGCCGTACATCGACCAGTCGCAGTCGCTGAACCTGTTCATGGCCGACCCGACCATCGGCAAGCTGTCCTCGATGTACCGCTACGCGTGGTCCACCGGTCTCAAGACCACGTACTACCTGCGCTCGCGCCCCGCGACGCGGATCCAGCAGGCGACCGTGCCCGCGCAGGCGTCCGCCGCGCCGGTCGAGGAGATCTCGGACCTCGCCCCCTCCGATGTCGAGATTATCGCCTGCTCGCTGGAGAACCCCGAAGCATGTGAGGCGTGCACGTGAGCCTGCTCGATCCCGGAATGAACCTCACGCTGCGCCCGATGCGGTATCCGGACTTCTACGAGAAGTACCGGGCGGCGATCCGCAACACCTGGACGGTCGAAGAGGTCGACCTGCACAGCGACCTCGCCGACCTGGACAAGCTCAGCCCGGCGGAGCGGCACCTCGTGCAGCGCCTGGTCGCGTTCTTCGCGACCGGCGACACGATCGTGGCGAACAACCTGGTGCTGAACCTGTACCGGCACATCAACTCGCCCGAGGGCCGGCTGTACCTGTCGCGGCAGCTCTTCGAAGAGGCCGTCCATGTGCAGTTCTACCTGACGCTGCTCGACACCTACATGCCCGACCACGAGGAGCGCGAGCAGGCGTTCGCCGCGGTCGAGCACATCCCGTCGATCCGGCGCAAGGCGGAGTTCTGCTTCCGCTGGATCGACTCGGCGATGGGCCTGGACCGGCTCGAATCGCGGGACGACCGGCGGCAGTTCCTGCTCAACCTGATCTGCTTCGCGGCGTGCATCGAGGGGCTGTTCTTCTACGGCGCCTTCGCCTACGTGTACTTCCTGCGCTCGCGCGGGCTGCTCAACGGCCTCGCCTCGGGGACCAACTGGGTCTTCCGCGACGAGTCCGCGCACATGGACTTCGCGTTCTCCGTGGTCGAGACGGTGCGGGCCGAGGAGCCCGACCTGTTCGACGACGAACTCGCCGAGGACGTACGGCGGATGCTGGCCGAGGCGGTGGACGCGGAGACGGCGTTCGCCGAGGACCTGCTCCAGGGCGGGGTGTCCGGGATGACCGTCGCCGACATGCGCTCCTACCTGGAGCACGTGGCCGACCGGCGGCTGGCCCAGCTGGGCATGGCGCCGATGTACGGCTCGGCGAACCCGTTCGGCTTCATGGAACTCCAGGACGTGCAGGAGCTGTCCAACTTCTTCGAGCGGCGGGTGTCGGCCTACCAGGTCGCGGTCACCGGATCGGTCTCCTTCGACGAGGACTTCTGACCCGGGTCCGCGTGCCCGGGTACACACCACCGCCGTGCCGTCCCGATTCCGGGGCGGCACGGCGGTTTCGTGCGTTTCGGGGCCGGCCGGCCGCGCCGGTTCCGCTCGGCCCGCCCGGGCTCACGAGCGTTCGGCGGCGCGGCGGCGCAAAGCGGTCGCGGTCGCCTCGTCGGCGGGCAGGAACGCCTCCAGGTGGAGTTCGGACACGGTGACGTCGGTCGCCGTCGCGAACGAGGTGAGGGTGGTGAGCAGGCGCAACTCGCCCCCGCTCGCCGGGTCCCGCAACCGCAGCGGCACCGCGAAGCCGAGGTGGTCGGGGCCCGGTTCCACGTTCGGGACGTAGCCGCGCAGCTCCTCGATGAACGTGTCGAGCAGCGGATCGGGGCTGCGCAGCGCCCGGGCCCGCATGTTCTCGATGATGTGATGGCCCCACGCGGCCAGGTTCTCCACCCGTGTCGCCATGCCCCGCGGATGCAGCATCAGCCGCAACATGTTCATCGGCTGCCCGAGCAGTTCCGGGGCCGCGCCGTCGGTGAGCACGTCGATCGCCGCGTTGGCCGCCACGATCTGCCCGTACGGCCGCAGCACCATCGCCGGATAGGGCAGATGGCCCTCGATCACCGCGCTCAGCGCCTCCTGGACCGGCCGCATCATCGGGGCGTCCCAATCGGACTCGGGGAACACCGGCGCGAAGCCGGCGGTGTGCAACAGCGCGTTGCGCTCGCGCAGCGACAGTTCCAGGGATTCGGCGAGCCGGATGATCATGGTCCGGCCGGGCCGGGACCGACCGCTCTCGATGAAGCTCAGGTGCCGCTGGGAGGTTTCCGCGCGCGCGGCCAGCTCCAGCTGGCTCAGCCGCCGAGCGGTACGCCAGCGCCGCAGTTCGGCGGGGAAATCCGGGCCGTGGGTGATCGTGCTCATGGGGCAGTTCTAGGCAGTGCGAGCACCGCGGGCAATTCCCTTGCGGGAATTGTCCTGTCGGCGGCTCGCTCGCAGGATCGTCACCACGGCCCGCCGAGTGGCGGGCCGGACACAGCGGATCGTCGCACCATCGTCGCAACGTGGAAGAGGCACCACCATGAAGAGCTACCACCTGCAGCCGGGCGCCGGAATCGACGGACTCACCCTGCGGGACCACGACGAGCCCGCGCCGGGTCCGGGTCGGGTGCTGGTCCGGGTCCGGGCCTCCTCGATCAGCCTACGCGAGCTGCTCGTCCTGGCCGGCGACTATCCGCTGCCCGTGCGGCCGGACGTCGTCCCGGGCTGCGCCGGGGTCGGCGAGGTGGTCGCGGTCGGCGCCGGAGTGACCCGGGTGGCGCCGGGGGACCGGGTCGCCGCCACCGTCTTCCCGGACTGGATCGACGGGCCGTTCGGCCTGGACTACGCGGCCCAGCTGGGCAGTTCGCGCGACGGCATGTTCACCGAGTACACGCTCGCGGACGAGCGGGCGCTGGTGCACATCCCCGCGCACCTGTCCTTCACCGAGGCCGCCACCCTGCCGCTGACCGCGGTGACGGCGTGGAACGCGCTGACCGGCGGCCGGGCGCCGATGCCGGGGGAGACCGTGCTCACCCTCGGCACCGGGGGTGTGTCGTTGTTCGCCGTGCAGTTCGCCAAGCGGTCCGGCGCCCGGGTGATCGCCACCACGTCCAGCCCGGACAAGGCGGAGCAACTGCGGGCGCTCGGGGCCGACGAGGTGGTCGACTACCGGCAACATCCCCGGTGGGGCGAGGAGGTGCGGCGGCGTACCGGCGGGCGCGGAGTGGACCGCGTCGTCGACGTCGTGGGGGACCTGTCCCAGTCGCTCGCGGCGATCGCGCTCGGCGGCGAGATCGCCTTCGTCGGGCACTGGTTGGGCACGGACGCCCCGGGTCGTACGCCGTCCCCGACCGACTTCTTCAACGCCGGCGCGGTGCTGCGTCCGCTCGCGGTGGGCAGCCGGGCGGCGTTCGAGACGATGAACCGCGCGGTGGACGCGTGGCGGGTGCGGCCGACGATCCACCGCGAGTTCGGCTTCGACGAGATCCCGAACGCGCTGCGCCACCACGCCAAGGGCGGCTTCGTGGGCACCGTGGTGGTGAACCACGGCTGACCGACGATCCGTCGGGTACGGCCGGCAGGCCGGTGCGCGGCGGTGGGCGAAACCCGGTTGGTCCGGCCGACCGCTGCGCGCACAATGGCGCGCATGGCCATCTCCTTGCATCACATCGTCATCGACGCACACGATCTGCCCGGACTCGCGCGTTTCTGGGCCGAAGTGCTGGGCTGGCAGGTGTTGTCCGAGCGCGAGCGCGAGGTGGTCATCGGCACCGAGCCGGGAGCGCCGGTCGGTATCTGCTTCATGCCGGTGACGGACGTGAAGACGGTCAAGAACCGACTGCACCTCGACCTGACCCCCGGCGCCGGTCCCGGCGAGCGGGACGCGGAGATCGAGCGGGTGATCGCGCTCGGCGCCCGCCGCGTCGACGTCGGCCAGACCGGCACCGAGTCGTGGACGGTGCTTGCCGACCCGGAGGGCAACGAGTTCTGCGTGGTACGGGCGAAGGCGACGCTGATCGGTTGAGTGGTCGGCCGGTCGGCCGATCGGCCGGTCGGCCTCGGTCGAGCGGGAATTGGCGCTCGGTGTCGCGGAGGAGGGCCGTGAGACGGTCGGTGGCGGGGCGCGGAGGGGGTGACTGCCCGGGGCGTTCGCGAGCGGTGCGCGGGTGCGGCCGATGCGTTCGCCCCGGCTCGGTGGGTCAGGCCGAGGTCCGACGCGCTAGGTGGTCGGCGGGTTGCCGGAGCCGCTGTTGCCGCCGCGACGGCGGGTGAGTCGGTCGCGCAGGTGCCGCTTGCCCTGCTCGACCTGGCGCGGATTGCGGCGGATGTACCCCTGGATTTTCTTCACGGTCTTCGACAGCGCGCTCATGTCGTGGTCCCTCCCTGATGCCCGGAAACGCGGGCGTCGGCGTCCCCGAGGGCGCCGATAACAGGTGTTTGCCCCGTTCTGGACCGGGATACGCGGTTCGACCTGGCCGAATCCCCCGGAACTCCCCCGGAAAACCGCCGAATCGGTCCGCCGAGGCCCGCCGAGAGGGAGCGGGTAGCCTGCCGGTATGTCTCACGTCCTCTCCGTGAACCTGGCCCACCCGCGCGCCAACCCGGTGAAGGCCGGGATCGACCTGACCGGGATCGACAAGCGGCCGGTCGACCACGCGGTCGCCGTGCGACCCCCGGGGCCCAAATACGGCGGCCACGGCAGCGGACTGGTCGGCGACGAGATCTACGACCGACAAAACCACGGTGGCAACGACCAGGCGGTATACGCCTATGCCCGGGAAAACCTGGACATGTGGGCGGCCGACCTGGGCCGCGAACTCGCCAACGGCAGCTTCGGCGAGAACCTGACCACGACCGACCTCGACGTCGAGGCGGCCCTGATCGGCGAGCGCTGGCGGGTGGGCGGCGCGGCGGGTCCGCTGTTGGAGGTCTCCGTCCCGCGTATCCCGTGCTCGACCTTCGCACACTGGCTGGACGAGCGGCGCTGGGTCCGCCGATTCACCCAACGCGCCCTTCCCGGGACCTACTTGCGGGTGCTGGAACCGGGCGAGGTGCGCGCGGGGGATGCGATCACCGTGGTCTCCCGGCCCGACCACGACCTCACGGTCGGGGTGTGCTTTCGGGCGCTGACCATCGAGCCCGATCTGCTGCCCCGGTTGATCGACGTCGAGGAACTGCCGGGCGAGGCACGCGAGGTGGCCCGGAAGCGCACCGGGGTGATCCCGGTGCAGTTCGTCTCCGACGACGAGTAGCCGCTATCGGCCGCCGACGAACGTCGGCGGGACGCGGTCGTGCCAGGGCAGGGCCTGTTCGAGCAGCGCGGCGACCCGAAGGAGGGTGTCCTCGCGACCGAACGGGGCCACCAGTTGCACGCCGATCGGCAGGCCGTCGGCGCTGTGCCCCAGCGGAAGGCTGATCGCGGGCTGGCCGGTGACGTTGAAGAGCGCGGTGAACGGGCCGTAGGCGAAGATCGTCTCCAGCCAGCCTCGAACCGAGTGCTTCGGGTCGTCGAAGTCCAACGTGCCGTGCGGCGCCGGGAGTTGCCCCAGCGTCGGGGTGATCAGCAGGTCGTGATCGGCGAAGAAGGCCCCGACCGAGCGGGACACCCGGTTGTGCGCGTCGAACGCGGCGATCAGGTCGAGCGCGGTCACCGCGTGCACGTCGTGCAGGATCTGCCGGGTGACCGCCTCCAGCTTGGCCGGGTCGGGCGGGCGGGGCGCGCCGAGCAGTGGTGCGGCGACGAACGACACCACCTCCGGCACCAGCCCGTCGAGCACGCTCTCCCAGTCGACCACCGGGCTCGCCTCGTCGACCCGATGGCCGAGTTCGCCCAGCAGCCCGGCGACCGCCGTGGCCGCCCCCGCCGCCTCGGGGTCGACGGCGACGCCGGACCACGCCCGGGTGGTCACGCCGATCCGCAACGGCGGTACTTCGGCGCCCAGTTCGGCGGCGTAGGGCCGCAGCGGGGTGGGCGCGCCGTACTTGTCGCCCGGTGCCGGACCGGAAACCGCGTCGAGCAGATGCGCGGTGTCGCGCACGGTGCGGGTGAGCGCGAAGTTGTACGAGATCCCGAAGAACGACTCGCCCAGGTCGGGGCCGCACGGGGTACGCCCCCGGGTGGGTTTGAGCCCGACCAGGCCGCAGGCCGAGGCGGGCACGCGGATCGAGCCCGCGCCGTCGGTGGCGTGCGCGATCGGGACCGCGCCGGCGGCGACCAGGGCCGCCGCGCCGCCGCTGGAGCCGCCGACGCCGCGCTCCGGATCCCACGGGTTGCGGGTGATGCCGTACTTGACCGACTCGGTCGCGAAGCTGATCGCCATCTCCGGCGCGGTGGTCAGCCCGAGGGCGACGAGACCGGCGGCCCGGAAGCGGGCCATCAGCTCGCTGTCGTGCGGCATGACCACGCCGGGCACCGCGCGGCTGCCCAGGAAGAACGGGACACCGGCCGCGACCGGCCCGGAGTCCTTGATCAGGAACGGCACACCGGCGAACGGCGCGTCCGGGTCGGCGGAGCGGTCCAGGGCCGGCTCGAACACGGGCAGCGCGAGCCCGTTCAGCTCGGCGTTCGCGACCTCGATCGCCTCCCGGGCGGCCTGCTCGACCTCGGCCGCGGTGACCTCGCCGCTCCGGATCAGGTCACGCAGGCCGACCGCGTCGTACCGGGCGTACTCGTCGAGCCGCATACCGCTCCGCTCCTGGGGGATGTCGATGGGTCAGGCCGTGGCGGGGTGGCTCCGGTCGGTGGCCAGCTTGACCGCGAGGCCGCCGAGCACGGTGCCCATGACATAGCGCTGGATGCGCAGCCACGACGGCCGCTTGGTCAGGAAGATCGCGATCGAGCCGGCCGCGAGGACCAGGACGCCGTTCACCGTCAGACTGATCAGGATCTGGATGGTGCCGAGCACGAACCCCTGAAGCAGCACGTGCCCGGCCTTCGGGTCGACGAACTGCGGGATCAGCGAGAGGTACATGATCGCAGCCTTGGGATTCAGCAGGTTGGTCAGCAGCCCCATGGTGAACAGCCGCCGGTTGGAGTCGGGCGCCAGTTCCTGCGGGGCGAACGCCGAGACGCCACCGGGCCGCAGCGCCTGCCAGGCGAGCCAGCCGAGGTAGGCGGCACCGGCCAGCTTGACCGCGAGGTAGAGCTCCGGCACGACGAGGAACACGGCGGACAGGCCGAGGTTGGCCATCGACATGTAGATCATGAACCCGAGCGCCACACCGAGCAGCGACACCATGCCGGCGCGGCGGCCCTGGGTGATGCTGCGCGAGGTCACGTACATCATGTTGGGCCCGGGAGTGAGCACCATCCCCAGCGCCACGGCGCTGACCCCGATTATTGCGCTTGTCTCGATCACACGTGCCCCCGCTGTCGCACCACCGGCCGTCTGTCGCTTGCAATCCGCAATTCTGTCGCCTTCGCCGTTTTCCCGGCAACCGAGTTGTCCCGTGGGCGCGGCGCCCGCAGCTCACCCCCGACCCAGCCCGAGCCGCCGCCATACGGCGGAGATCCGGGGCCGGACCAGGACGACCCCCTGCTGGGTCGGAGATCGGCCGGCGACCCGGACCAGGGGCACCGTCGTCGTGGTCCCTCTCTCCTCTACGAGTGCGAGGAAGGTCTCCCCCCTCGAATTCTCGGCGATGTCGAGGTCGGGTCGGGTACGGAGGCCATCGACCAGAACTACGGGAGAGGCCGACGGATCTCCCTAGCCGGGGTTGTCCGCGCACGGACGCCATGTCGCGTCGTCGACGTTCCATGTCCGCACTTGGCCCTGGTCGTCGAGAGTGACCGCCGTGGGTCGATCGTGCGCGTCCGCGAAAGCCGCGGCGGCGAGTATCTCGTTCGGATGCGGCAGAGTCCTGGCCGCGGACGGGTCGCCCGGGACCCATACATGCAGGCACGTCGCCGCGGGCGGGAGCGCCAACACCAAGGAGCGATTCCGGGGCCGCAGTTCCTCGATCCACCAGTTGTCGTCGATCTCGTCGACCGAGAACCCCCCTGTGCCGTGGTGCCCGATCACCTGATGCGGTGTCACCGACCGCGGCTCCATCCACACCCGCTCCACGGACGTCGACAAAGCCAGGGCCCGGTCCGCGAATTCGTGCTCGCCGGTCGCCCGGGCCACGAACGCCAGATGGGCGGCCCGATCCTGCTCCCGCTTCCGCAACACCTCCGCGCACCGCTCCACCACCAGCGGCACCATCGAGTTCCCCCGGGCGCGTCGAACGGCTCGCAGCAGATCCAGAGGGCCGGCGGCCAGGACGAACGCCGGATCCGTGATCAGTTCACCGATGGTGCCCGCCGCTCCCGCGTGCGTTGCCAGGTGGTAGCGGACATAGGGCTCCGTATTGTCCCAGTTCGGGCCCATGCCGTCCGGCAAGGGAGGCACCAGGCTCAACAGCGCGGCGACGAAGCACGCCTGGATGTCCACCATGCTCCGGGCAGCCGGCGCCCTTCCGCGCAGGTGGTCCGTCAACTCCTGGTGATAGAGGCGGAAGTACCGATGCTCGCCCACGTCGACCATCGTGAGATAGGAACCCTCCTCGTCCACCAATTCGTCGATGTCGCGCTCGCATACCGCCGCGCCCGACAGCCTGGACGCCACCGCCGTCCATACGCCCGCGCGGGGCAGGCCGTGGCCCTCGGCGAAGGCCAGGGTCGTGAGCAGGGTCAACGCGGTGGCGCGGCGGGTCGCGGGTAGGCGCTCCAGGTAGGAGCGGAACGCGCCGTCGACGTCGGAGGGGAGTTGCGTCGGCCCAGCCCGATGTCCGCACGTCCACCGGCTCCTGCCGCAGCAGGGCGCTTGCCGTCATCCGGGCGACCAGGAAGCAGCGTCCCGCCCGTCGGGCCACCGCCTGTGCGATGACGCGCGCCGTGTCCGGGGCGTCCGTGTACGGCGACCGCACGTCGGCGACGCTCGTGTCGTCCGCGTAGGCGTCGGTGTCCAGGTCCACGATCGGGGCGTGCTTGCACCAGTCGCTCAGCAGTTCGCGCCGCGACCCCACCACCAACCGCAAACACGGCACGTCGCCCAGTGGCCGCAGCAATTCCCACGCGATCCGGCGCGCCTCGACGATGTCGTGGCCCGGGCCCGCCTCGTCCAGCGAGTCCACCACCACGCGATACGGCGCCCGCCGGCCCGCCGGCGCCGCCAACAGCGCGTCCACGCTCGACGCGCGCACGTCCGCCGCGCCGGCCAGGCGGCCGATCAGCGCGTCGATGGTCTGGTGCCGGGCGTTGATCGACACGTCGATCGGGGGTGCGCCGCCGGAGGTGTCGCCTTCGAGTACGATCCGGCCGAGCAGCGCCGATTTGCCCGAGCCGGGCGCGCCGGTGACGGCCAGCGGTCCGCGTCCGCCCGGGCCGGCCAGGCGGGTGCGGACCACGTCGAGGGCGTGTGCGCGGCCGGTGAAGTACGAGCCCGGGTCGTGGACGTGCTCCACGCCGCGTCCGCGTGGCTCGAAGTGGGCGGTCAGGTCGGAGGCTTCGCCCTCCGCCCGGCCGTCCGGTCCGATCTCCGCCGCCGGGTCGAAGGCCGGGTTCGGGAAGAACGGGGGCTGGATCGACTGGTCGGTGACGGAGCATACGGCGCGTTGCGCGTGCCCGGCGGTGACGAAGGCCCGGTTGATCCGGTCGGCGAGCAGCGCGGGGGACAGCCGGCGCTGCGAGGCTCCGTCGCCCGCCGTGTGGGCGCGGGCGAGCTCGGTCACGAAGTGGCCCTCGTCGCTCGCGAGTTCCCGACGACGGGCCGACGCGAGTACCCACGTCCCCGAACCGGGTTCCGCGCCACGTCCCCGGGTCGCCGCGAACGCCGCCGTCACCGCGCCGAGTTCGTCCGCGCCGAGACCGGCATGGCACGCGTCGACAATGAACAGCACGTCACGGACCGGCGATTCGGCCAGGATCGCCGCCAGGTTCTCCAACGACAACCATGTGCGCGGTCGGGTCGCCACCGAGCCCGCGCAGGCCGGCCGATACGGGCCGGCGATCGGCGGGTCGCCGTGGCCGGCGTAGTACACGACCACGACATCACCCGCCGTCAACCCGCCGCCCGCGCACCAGTCCGCCAGCGCGTTCTCGAACTCGTCCGCGTCCGGGTCGCGTGACACCTCGGTCAGTACCCGCTCGTAGCCCATCGCCCCGAACAGGTCCACGATCCGCCCGACATCCCGGTGCGCGCCGCGCAGTTCGCCGAGTTCGCGATAGTGCCGTGTCCCGGCCGCGACCAGATATCGGCGCGGTTCGCTCACTCGCCCGACCCGGTGCCGCCCGCCGCCCACCGCAGCGCCTCGGCCCGTGCGTCGAACCGGTCCGACTCGTCCGCGCGCAACCCGGCCACGATCGCCGTCCCCGTCTCCACCGCCGTCAGGTAGCGCGTCGCGTCGTGCATGTGGCTGCCGTTGTCGACCACCACGTCCCGCACCCGCTCGCCGAAGGTGTGCCGCAACTCGCGCACCACGGCGACGACATCGCCCGAGTCGGCGACGTTGGTCCAGGCCCGCAGCCCCTGCGGCCACCACCCCATGCCCTCGATCGGGGCCGGTCGCAGCCGGGCGTGTACCAACGCGCGCATCCCCAGCGGCGAGCCCAGGGTGACCAGGGTGTCCACCCGGTGCGAGGTGTTGCACAACGTCTCGTAGGCCACCACCGACCCGAGCGAATGGGCCACCACCACCCGGGTCTTAGGGGTGATCCGCGCCGCGACCCGGGCCCGGGCGGGCGCCCGGATGTCCTCGTCGGTGAGATAGCGGACCATCTGCTTCAGGTCGCCGATCAGCGCCCGGTCCAGCACGCCGGTCAGGAAGCGCGCGCCGGTCAACGCGTCCAGGGCCGCCCGCACCGCCTTCAGCCGTACCGCCCGCGAGCCGGCCGCGCCGGCCACACCGCGCGTACCGCCGGAGTCCGGGCCCGGCACACCCGGATCGACCCGCGCGGCCTCCGCCCACCACGCCATCAGCAGGTCGAACTCGTCGTCGTCCACCACGTCGGCCGCGTCGAAGGGCTCGTCGCCCGCCGACCGGGTCCCCGCCGGCCGGAACAGGTCGCCGTAGAAGGCCACCCCGACCTCCTCGGCCGTCGGCACCGGCCCGTCGGCCAGCCGGGTTCCGCCCCGCAGTTCGGGCACCACGTCACGTGCGAGCGAGTCCTCGCTCAGGTACTGCTTGCCGACGCCGTGTACAAAAACGACCTTGGTCACGGACCCCTCCCCCTGATGTCTGCGGCAAGCCTAGCCGGCGGCGTGGGGCCGGTGGCCCGAAAGCCGGGGCTACGCTGGGCCGATGATCCGCACCGACCCTCCCGAGGAAGGCTTCGTCTTCGTGCGCGAGGCGTGCCCCGGGCCGATGGCCGGCGCGGCCGTCGGGCGCCGGATCGCCAAGGCGGACTTCGAGCCGCCGTGCATCGTGGTCGACCGGGAATTGTCGAGCGTGATCGTCGGCGGGTGGCCGGGCCGGCTGTACCGGGTCGCGGTGACCCCGCCCGAGACGGACGCCGAGCGCGCGGCGCTGACGCAGGCCAACGAGGCGCTGCGCCAACCCGCCAAGTACATCCGGGCGTTCACAGTGGACGTGCTCGCCGAACTGCCCGCGTCCGCGCTGTTCGGCCCGCACGGCGCAGCGGTGGTGGACGTCCTCGCCGCGGCCCGCGCGCTCACCCCGCAGACCGCCGCCCGGCTCGCCGCGGCCTCGATCCCGGGTGCCGCCGCCCGCTACGGCGCGGCCTGGAATCGTTGGCTCGCCGATGAGCCGAACGCCGCGCCCCACCTCGACCGCGACCACTCCGCCACCCTCGCCATCCCCGGCGACGGACCGGCCGAGTCGCCGATCGGCAAGGGGTTCCTGGCGGTGTCCGCCGCGATTCGGGCCGCGGCGCGCGAACGCGGCGGCCCGACGGCGTTCGAGACGGTGTACGACGAGGAGGACGGGGAGAGCGAGGAGGTGATGGCCGAGCCGTGGTCAAACGCGCTGGCTCCCCTGCTGCACGCCGCGATGGCGCTCGGCGCGCCCCACCTGATGTCCGCCGCCGACCGGGACGCGCTGACCGCCCCCTGGCGCGCGACCACCGCCGACCGCCCGGCCCGCTGACCCGCACGAAGGCGAACCCGCGCCAAAAGCCCCTTCGCCGACCGCCCCGACGCCCACCGCCCTACCCCACCCCCACCCGCGCCCCGACCGCCGCCACGAAGGCGTCCGCCTCCGCGACCGGGCCCGGGCCGAGGTTGAGATGGGTGTCCGCGTTCCAGGCGCCGAGCACCGTGACCCGCGCCCGGGTGAACATGTCGAGGCTCTCCTCCAGGACGAAGTAGCGCGGCTCGCCCACCACATCCGGCCCCAGGAGCAGGGCGAAGTGCGCCTCCGGCGGATGCAGCGCGGGCGGGAAGCGCACCAGCAGGGCGGTCCCCGTGCCCAGCGGCACGTGCGACAGGGCCAGTCCGTCGGCGGGCAGCCGCTGCCCCTCGGGCAGTTCGCCGCCGACGCCGACCCACAGGTCCGCGGTGCGCGCGTTCAGTTCGTCGAGCGGCGCGGCCAGCAGCCCGGCGGCGTTGCGCAGCGCGATCGAGCGGAAGACCACGTGGGCGAATCGGTAGTGGTGCGGTCGGGAGCTCATCCGGGGCCTTTCGGGTGGGTCGTCGAGGGTTGGTTCGTCGGGCCGGCCGGCGGGCGAAAAAAACCCGTGGCCGGTTCGGCGTTCATCCGTCATCCTGTTCCGCGATGGGAATGATGGACAGCATGGCCGCCAAGGTGGCGCGCGGCGCCACCGTCGAGTTTCGCCCGCGCGGGACCTCCATGGCCCCGCTTATTCGCAGTCGTCAACTCGTGACCGTCGCGCCGGTGGACCCGGCCCGTCTCACTCTCGGGGACATCGTCTTGGCCAGGGTCGCGGGAAAGATGTACCTGCACCTGGTCTCCGCACTGGATGTCACCCGTTCGCGCGTCCAGATCAGCAACAATCGTGGCCGGACCAACGGCTGGACCTCGTACGCCCGCGTCTACGGAATCTGTGTGTCCGTGGACGGCGTACCGCGTCCGGGCGCCGGCCGCAAGATCCGCGAGTCGGTGCCGGCGGACGGGTGAGTGCCGCCGCACCGACCGGAGTCCGGCTCGTGGCGGAAGTCCTGAGGAGGAACCACTCCCGCCACGGGCCGGGCGGTACGACCGCCGGACGGCGATCCACCGCGCCCCGGGACCTTCGGTCCCGATGATCGACACGCGTGTACCGCCCGTCCGGTTGCCCATGATTCGGGACGACCCGGTGGATTCGTCCGCGGCGCGGCCAGGTAGAGATGCAGCCATGAAGAAGCTGATCAATTCCGCCCGCGACGTCGTCCCCGAGATGTTGGAGGGGCTGGCGCTGGCCAACCCCGGCATCGCCCTGCTCGACGGCGCGAACGTCGCGTTGCGCGCGGACGCGCGGGCGTACGCGCAGAGCGGCCGGGTCGCGGTGATCTCCGGCGGCGGCGCCGGCCACGAGCCCGCGCACGCGGGATACGTCGGGCCCGGGATGTTGACCGCCGCCGTGTCGGGGGACGTGTTCACCTCGCCGGCCACCGACACGATCCTGGCCGCGATCCGCACCGTCGCCGGCCCCGCCGGGGTGCTGCTCGTGGTCAAGTCGTATACCGGCGACCGGCTCAACTTCGGCCTCGCCGCCGAGTTGGCCCGGGCCGAGGGGATCGCGGTCGAGGTGGTGGTGGTCGCCGACGACGTGGCGCTGGCCGCGGGGGAGGGCACCGCCGGCCGGCGCGGTATCGCCGGCACCGTGTTCGTGCACAAGGTCGCGGGAGCGGCGGCGGACGCGGGCGCGACGCTGGCCGAGGTCCGGGCGGAGGCCGAGGCGGCGGCCCGCGCGATCGGCACGATGGGCGTCGCGCTCAGCCCGTGCACGGTGCCGGCCGCCGGGCAGCCGGGCTTCGAACTCGGCGAGGACGAGGTCGAATTGGGCCTGGGCATTCACGGCGAGGCGGGGGTACGCCGGGACAAGATCGCGCCCGCCGACACGTTCGTGGCCGAACTCCTGGACCGGATCGTGACGGAGACCGGCCTCGAAGCCGGCGACCGGGTCGCGCTGCTGGTCAACAACCTCGGCGGCACTCCGACCATGGAACTGGACATCGTGCTGCGCGGCGCGGTGCGGGACCTGGCCGGCCGGGGTCTGGTCCTGGAGCGGGCCTGGCGCGGCTCGTTCCTGACCGCCCTGGAGATGGCCGGCGTCTCGCTGTCCCTGCTCCGGGTCGACGACGCCCGGCTCGCCCGCCTCGACGCGGCGACCTCCGCGCCCGCGTGGCCGACGCCGGTGGCGGGCCGGGTGGGCGAGGTCACCGTGCTGCCGGCGGCCCCCGCTCCCGGCACCGCCGACGCCGGCACCGCGCTGACCGAGCCGACCCCGCTCACCCGCGCCGTCGAGGCCGCGTGCGCGGCGCTGACCGAGGCCGAGCCGCACCTGACCGAGCTGGACCGGATCGTCGGCGACGGCGACCTGGGCATCAGCCTGGCCCGCGGCGCCGAGGCCGTCCGGCGCGAGCTGCCCGGCTACGGCGGCGGCCACCCGGCCGCCGTGCTGCGCGGGCTCGCCGACACCGTACGACGCGCCCTCGGCGGCACCTCAGGGCCGCTGTACTCGGTGCTCCTGCTGCGCGCGGCGGGCGCGGTGGAGGCCGACCCGTCACCGCACGGGTGGCGCGAGGCGCTGGCCGCGGGCGCTCGGGCGGTCGGCGAACTCGGTGGCGCCCGGGTCGGCGACCGCACCATGCTGGACGCCCTCGTGCCCGCCGGCGAGGCGCTGGTCGGCGGCGCGAGCCTGGCCGAGGCGATCGACGCGGCCGCCGCCGGCACCGAGGAGACGGCGACCCACAGCGCCCGCCGGGGCCGCAGCAGCTACCTCGGCGACCGGGCGATCGGCACGGTCGACCCGGGCGCGGAGGCCGTGGTGATCTGGCTCCGCGCGGTCGCCGACGCCCTGGACGCGGAGGACGAGAGGGCATGACGCACGACCGCCGCGGCCCGGATCCGGGCCGCGGCGGTCGACGTATCGGCTCGCCCCGGTGTGGGGGAGGGTTCAGCGTGGGGGAGGGTTCAGCCCGCTCCGGCGTCGTCCGCGAGCGCCCGCAACGTGTCGTACGCGACCTGGATGAAGACTCCGCGAGCCCCCGCCGACCGGTTCACCAGCGCGGCGAGCCCCACTCCGGTCTGCGGGCTGAAGCCCAGGAACGAGGTGAACCCGCGCGTCGTGCCGGCGTGGAAGATCAGATCGTGCCCCCGGCGCACCCGCAGGTTCCACACCAGGCACAACCGATCACCGCCGTCGGGGCAGATCAGTCGGGGCCGCCGCACGTCGACCAACGCGCGGGCGAGCGAGGCGGGTTGCACCCCGGAGGGATCCAGGTGCGCGGCCAGATACCGGGTCACGTCCGTTCCGCTGCTGCGCAGCGCCCCCGCCGCGGGCAGTCCCGGCATGTCCCACGGCGGCCGGGGCCGACCGCGCAGATACCCCGTCACCTGCGGCCCGTTCGGGTCGCACGTGGTTATCGTCAGCCCCAGCGGCACCCCGAGCCGAGCCACCACCAGGTCCGGGTAGGGCATGCCGGCGGCGCGCGCGAGCGCGTGTCCCAGCAGTGCCACACCCAGGTTGGAGTAGTGCACCCGGGTGCCCGGCCGGGCGTGCGGTCGGGTCCGGCCGAGCAGGGCGAACAGGCGCTGCTCGGTGTAGCCCGCGTACGGGTTCGAATACCACGCGGGCACCGCCGTGCGCAGTGTGCCGGGCGGCAGCCGGGGCAACCCGGAGGTGTGCGTGGCCAGATGCAGCAGTGTGACGTCCGAGGACCAGCGCGGCCGGGCGCCGAGCGGCAGGTAGGTGATCAGCGGATCGTCGAGCCGGGCCTCACCGCGCGCCACGGCGTCGGCCAGCAACAGCGCGGTGAACGTCTTGGTCACCGAGCCCAGTTCGAACCGGGAGTCGGCGTCCACCGCGGGCCCCCGGCTCACCACCGACGACTCGCCCGCCCGGACCGTGCCCACGACCAGCGCGCCTGCTGCGGGCACGGCCCGCAGCAGCGGCGCCAACAACCGTGCGGGGGACTCGCTCACGCGGGTACGGGGGCCGGCGCGGTGCCCAGGGAGCGCGCCAGCGTGATGGTGCCGGCCACGATCGCCACCACGGCGGTGTGCTCGTGGTCCTTGAACGCCTGCTTCGGGTCCTCGTCGATCGGGTCCGCGTCGCGCGGCAGCAGCCCGTCCTCACGCTGCGCCGCCGCGAGCCGCTCCCAGCCCTGCGCGTCGCAGACCGGCTCGGTCAGACACGCGTCGACCGCCAACAACTCGCCGACCAGGTCGAACTGCGCGACCTCGGCCCAGATGTCCACCCACACCGGCAGCCAGATCCGCAGATAGTCACGGATGTCGGCGGGCAGCAGTTCGGGATGCGCGCCCCAGTCGGTGAGGTGGAACACCGTGTGGGTCATGCAGTACGCGGTCATCCAGTCGATCACCCACGGCTCGGGCGTCATGCCCAGCCAGGTGTCGGCGGCGAGCGCGGGCCAGTCGAAGCGGCGGTTCACTCCGGCGACGCGGCTTGCGTTGGCCACCGCGAGCCGTCGGTTGGGCATCAGTTCGATGCCGTGTACCGAGCGCAACTCGGCCAGGTGCTCCTGCAACCGGTCCATCTGCTCGTGCCGCAGGCCGGCTCGGGTGAAATGCGCGTACGTCTCCAGCGGATCGGTGATCAGCGGATGCCGCACTTGGCGCTCGTAGAGGAAGTTCCCGGACTGGAACTGCTCCCAGGCGAAGTCGATCAGGCTGCGCGCGGTGGCCAGGTCGCCGGGTCCGGCGACCCCCTCGCGCAACATCAGGGAGGTGGCCAGCGCGGTCTCGCCGAGCGGTTTGTACGCGCCGTCGCGGTCGTTGAAGTCGACGATGGTGTGCGTGGGCAGGGTGCCGAACTCGGCGTTGTCGTGCAGCCAGCGCAACGCCCGCGAGCCGATGGTGTGCGCGGTCTTGAGCACGTCGGCGTTCATGAGCCCTCCAGCCCGGTCACGTGTTGGGCGATGCGGGTGTCGAGCACGGTACGGGTGCTGCCGCCGCCGAACAGCCGGACGTGGCGCAGCAGCGGCGCGAGGTCGAGCGGTACGGCGATGCCGTCGGCGGCCACCCACGCGAGCCAGCGGGCGATCCGGGCGGCGGTGCGGTAGTCGCGGCGCAACATTGCCCGTACCAGCCCCCGGGACAGGGCCTCGGCGCCCTCGCGGGCGGCGGTGTGGATGGGGCCGTCCAGGCCGGGCAGGGCCAGGGAGGACAGTTGGGCCATGCGTACCGACCAGGTCTGCCACGACGACGCGTCGGCGACCTGGGCCCCGTCGCCGGGGACGGGTACGTCCACGGTCAGGCCGAAGCGGGTCAGGGTGCGGGCGGTCGCCCAGTCGCGCCAGGTGACGATCCACGCGGTGTCGGGCGAGGCGCCCACCGCGTCGGGCGGGAAGACGGCGAACGCCCTGGCGGCGGCCTCGGCCCGATCGGTCGGGACGGGGGTGTCGCGCAGGACGTGGGGGGCGAGCGCGTCCGAACCCAGGACTCGCAGGCCGGGCAAGTCGGCGTCGGCGTCGCGGGTTTGTGCCGCGTGCAGGTCGTCGGCGGCGAATCCGGCGGGGACGACCGCGCCCCCGGCGTCCATGAGGACGCCGAGGGCCTGGCCTGCCACTCGCTCGACCGCCGCCGTGTAGTCCTCGTGTGGCGAGGTGCCGGCGAAGGGCATGGTGGAGATCAACTTTCCGTCGGAACCGGTGGTGTCACGGACAACTCGTCCGGGTCACCGCTCCTTCGGGGGCTTCGGGGACAGCAGAAGGCCGGCCAGCAGCACGCCGACGCCGAAGTCTTCCGGCACGAACAGCGGGGCGTCGCTGATGGTCGTCTCCTCCTCGATCATGAGCGTCGCGACAGTGCCGGCGTGGACCGGCGTGGCCTGACGAACGTGCTGAGTAAGCATCGGGTGCTCCCTCTTCGTGACTTCATCGCCGGGCTCGGCGATGCCCCGTGCTCATCGACCATAGGCACTTTTTGTGAGGCTTTGCACCATTTCGTGATTGGTGTCGGCTGCGGTTCATTTAGCGTGCGCGGGCGCGTGTTGGGGCGCACGGGGGGCGTGTTCGGCGTCGCGTCGGATCCGGGAGGGGGCGGCGGATCGGGCCGGTGAATCGGCGTTCACCAGCGGTTTTCGGGTGATTCAGGGCTCGATGCGGGCCAGGCTGCCGGTCTCCAGGGCGACCCAGATCGCGCCGTCGGGGCCCTGGGTGAGGCCGTGCGGTTCGGCGGCGACGCCGGGCAAGTCGTACTCCGTCAGAGTGCCCTCCCGGGCGAGTCGGCCGACCCGGTTCGCGGCCCATTCGGTGAACCAGCAGTGGCCGGTCGCGTCCAGCGCCACCGCGTGCGGGCGAGACTCCCGGTCCGGCAGCGGGAATTCGGTGAACTCGCCGGTCGCCGTGCGGCGACCGATCGCGCCCGCGCCGATCTCGGTGAACCACACCGAGCCGTCGGGGTCGGCCGCGATCCCGACCGGGGCCGCGCCCGGGGTGGGCAGCGGGTATACGGTCACCGCGCCGGTCGTGGTGATCCGGCCGAGCGCGTTGGCGGCGTTGAGGGTGAACCACAGCGCGCCGTCGGCGCCGGTGGTGATCGCCGACGGGAACGCGGCCGGGATCGGCAGGTCGAACGTGGTGACCGCGCCGGTCGGGTCGATCCGGCCGATGCGGTTCGCGGCGGTCTCGGTGAACCACAGTGCGCCGTCGGGGCCGCGGGTGATCCCGTACGGCCCGGAATCGGCGGTGGGCAGGTCGAAGTGGGTCACCGCGCCGGTCGGGGTGATGCGGCCGATGCGGTGGGCCTTGTACTCGGTGAACCACAGCGCGTCGTCGGGGCCCGCGACCAGCACGGTCGGGCCGCAGGTCGGGTGGCCGAGATCGTGGATCGTGGTCTGCCCGTCGGCGGGGTCCAGTCGGCCGATGCGACCGGCGTGCACCAGGGTGAACCACAGGGCGCCGTCCGGGCCGACGGTGATCGAGTACGGGCCGGACTCGCGGTCGGCGACCGCGAGTCCGGTGATCGCGGCGGGGGTGGTCATCCGGGCCTTCTCTCGTTCGGTGCGACGCGGGCGGATGCTTGCCGGCGGATGCCGACTGGCAGATAAATGCAACCTTGTTGCGTTAGTATGAGTATGACGGATGGAGCGTTGCTAATGCAACCGGGTTGCTTTTGGGGTGTCGGGTGAGTGGTGTGGGTGAGGCGCGACCCGGGGGGCGCACCGCGCGGACCCGGGACGCGGTGCGGCGGGCGACGCTGGCCGAATTGGCGGACAAGGGCTTCGACGGGTTGACCGTGGAGGCGGTCGCCGTGCGCTCGGGGGTGCACAAGACGACGGTGTACCGGCGCTGGCGCAACGCGGCCGGGCTGGCCGCCGACGCGCTCGACCTCGCGGCGGAGGAGCCGTGGCCGCTGCCCGACACCGGTGTGCTGCGCGACGATCTGCGGGCGATCACCGCGATGGTGGTGTCGGGTTTCGAGGACCCCGGGCGCGGGCCGATCGCTCGGGCCCTCGTGGGAGCGGCGGTGCGGGATCCGACCACGGGCGCGGCGCTGCACGGCTTTTTGGTCGGTCGACTCGCCCAGGCCGAGGTGGTGGTGCAACGGGCGGTCGGGCGCGGGGAGTTGCCGGTGGGCACCGATGCGGGCGAGGTGGTGCGCACGGCCGTCGGCGCGCTGTACTACCGCCTGTTCATCACGCGCGAACCGGTCGACGCCGGCCAGGCCCGCCGCGCGGCCGACGCAGCCGAGGCAGCGGCCCGCGCCGGAGTCTTCGTCCGAAACCCCCCGGCCACCGAACCCACCGACCCGCCCTGATGTCGGCACCGACGGTCATAGTGCCGCGCCATGGACACGGACGAATTCCGGACCCTCGTGGAGATCGCCCGGGCGGCCGACGGGCCGTATGCGCCGGCACTGGTCGACATACTCGCCGCGCACCCGCCGGAGCGGGTCCTCGACTACGACGATCGGTTTCGCGAGGCGCGCGAAGCGCTCTACCTATGGGACCTGTGGGCCGCGGCCTACCTGATCGGGGGCGGCTGCTCCGACGACGCCTTCATGGACTTCCGTGCGGGGCTGATCGCCCAGGGGCGGGGTCAGCAGAACTCGTCGAGTAGGCGGTAGAAGCGCAAGCGTTGTGGGTCGAGGGTGTTGTCGGGGTCGTAGCGGGCGAGGAAGCGGGCCGTGTGCTCGGGGGAGTACTGGCCGTGGTCGTCGTCGAGGAGGCTGCGGGTGAGCAGAGCCGGGTCGGCGTGGCGGTCGGTGCGACCCAGGCGGCCGAGGTCGATCAGGCCGGTGACCCGCGCGGTGTCCGGGTCGAGGAGCACATTGGGCGGGCAGTAGTCGCCGTGGCCGACCACCAGGTCTTCGGTGGGTGGGACTGTCGCGAGCAGTTCGGCGAGCAGTTCGGGACCGGTGCGGCCCGCCCGTTCCTCGTCGACGTCGTCGAGATCGACCAGGCCGGCCGCGATCGCCTGCTCGGCGGCCGGCACGGTGACCGCGAGTGTGCGGTCGAACGGGCAGTCGGCGACGGGCAGTCGATGCAGGTCGCGGGCCAGGTCGGCGAGCGCGTCCACGACCGCGTCGCGCTGCTCGGCGGGCCACGGGTCGGCGGCCGAGCGGCCGGACACGGCCCGGGTGAGCAGCCAACCCCCGGCGTCGTCCACGTCGTGGTCCAGGATCTCGGCGACCGGCAGCCCCTGTTTCGCCGCCCAGGTGCCCCGGGCCACCTCAGCGGACACGTGGAAGCCGGAATCCGGGTGCCCGTTGGGCGTGCCGATCTTGAGATACAGCTCCTCGCCGCCACGGCCGCGCAGTCGGTACACCCCCGCCCCGGACATGCCGTCGGTGACCGGTTCCCGGGTGTACGCCGCGAAGCGACGTCGAAGATCGTCCCTCATCCCGGCATCCTCGCCCGGAACGTCGGTCGCGCGCCGGCGGATTTTTCCGGATGCGAGAGGGTCACAACGTGAACCAGCCGGTGCGTACGTGCCAGTGGCGGCCGGTGTGTAGGTGGTCGGCGATTGCGCGTTGTAGGGATGTGTTCCGGGGGAGGGATGTGGTGGGTAGGTCGGGGTTGCCGAAGACGAAGCCGATCGGGGCGGTGTCGTCCGGCTGGGGGCCGGTCGGGTCCGAGTACAGGTGGAAGCGGCTTTGGAAGCGGATGATGTTGGACTCGGGCGGCAGGTACTCGCGCAACTGCGGGTCGAGCAGCCACGAACCGCAGACCGCGACCGTGTAGCGCTCGCCGGGGTAGTGGCGCGGGAAGAACGCGCGGGCGAGGTCCAACGACTCGTCGCACGCCGCCGGGGACATCGGGCCGAGGAAATCCGGGATGTGCAGCTCCAGCGCGGGGTCCTCGGGCCCGTGGTCGAGCCCGAGCGCCCTGGCGCTCGCCGCCGCTCTCTCGCGCATCGTCGAACGTTGGAACTGGAGCCGGCCGAGCTGGTACAGCTCGCCGCGGAAGTGGTAACCCGGCCAGTGCCGCGCGCTCAGCCCGCCCGAGCCGTGCCTGCGCCGATGCAGCGCCATGTGCCGGCCCAGGTCGGCGAGGGTGCGGCGGGACACCTCGGGCGGGATGCCGAGCCCGTGGTGGTGGGCCAGTACGTGCGGGAGCGCGGCCACGTACACGTACACGTGGAACCACCGGCCCGCCACGCCCGACGCCGCCGGCAGCGGCGGAAAGGGGCGGCGCCGCGTCGGCGTGCCCATGTCGGCCACCAGTACCCGGACGGCCCGTTCGAACAGCTCGCGCAGCACCGGATCGGCGAGCAGCACGGACCGGGCGGAGAGCAGTTCGTTGACGTCCTCGTGCGGGACGGACAGGTCCAGGAGCACCGCGGCGAGCCGCTCGCCGGCGGGCAACTCGACCTCGATCCGGCCGTCGGCCTCGGCCGCGGTCAACGCCGCGACCCAGGCCGCCGCCGGCGCGTCCGCGCGCAGCAGCGCCGCGGTGTCCGGCACCGTCGTGGGCGCGGCCGGTGGTGATTGCGGATGCGGGCGACCCGGCTCCGCGCCGGCCGCGGCCCGGCGGCCCCGCGGGCGGCCGATCACGCGACGGAAGCGCGCAGGTCGATCGAGTAGAAGTACTTGTCGTAGCGGCGCGCGCCGACCGCGACGAAGTCGTGCAGCCGGCCGTACTCGACGAAGCCGAGCGAGCGATACAGCCGCAGCGCGCCGACGTTGTCGCCCCGGGCATCGAGGGTGAGGATCTCGACCGCCGCGGCCCGCGCGTCGTCGAGCAATGCCTCGGTGAGCCGCCGGCCGATGCCGCGGCCGTGCGCGGGCAGCGCCACCGCGAGCTTCTCCAGGTCGGCGTTGGGCCGATGGGTCGGCCGGGTGTAGCGCCGCCAGTAGCCGAACCCGAGCAGTTCCTCGCCCGCGTACGCGAACCGCAGCGCGGCGTCGCCCGACCGCTGCGCCTCGGCGAGGCCGGTGAGCAGGTCGCCCACCTCGGCGAGGTCCGGCGGATCCACCCAGCCGAGTGCGGCGCCGGCGCGGATCAGCTCGGCCAGGATCGCCCGCAGCGGTTCGGCCGCGGACGCGGCGGCCTCGGCTCCGCGCAGCACGACGGGTCGGGGGTCCGGGGCCGGGTCGGTGCGCGCGGCCTGGTTCGGGTTCGGGTTCGGCGTCACGCGGACAAGGCTATTGAGTCGGCGGCGAGTACGGGGAGCGGGCCCGGGCCGGGAATCCGGCAGACTGTGCCCGTGAGTGGAACCGTTTTGGTCCTCGGAGGCCGCAGTGAGATCGGGGTGGCGGTCGCGGAGCGGCTGATCGCTCGCGGGGCGCGCACCGTCGTGCTGGCGGCGCGGCGCAGTCACGACCTCGACGACGAGGAGGCGCGGCTGCTCGAAGCCGGCGCCCGGCGGGTGGACCGGGTCGAGTTCGACGCGGACGATCTGGCCACGCATCGGCCGATGCTGGACGACGTGATCGCCCGGCACGGGGCCCTGGACGTCGTGGTCACCGCGTTCGGCATCCTGGGCGACCAGCGCCGGGCCGAGGTCGACGCGGCGCACGCGGTCGCGGTGGTGCACACCGATTACACCGCGCATGTGAGCGTGCTGACCCATCTCGCCGCCGTGTTGCGCGCGCAGGGGCACGGCCGGCTGGTGGTCTTCTCGTCGGTGGCCGGGGTCCGGGTACGGCGGGCGAACTACGTCTACGGCTCGGCCAAGGCCGGTCTGGACGGATTCGCGAGTGGTCTGGCCGACGCGCTCGCGGGCAGCGGGGTACGGCTGTTGCTGGTCCGGCCGGGGTTCGTGGTCGGACGGATGACCCAGGGCATGTCGCCGGCGCCGCTGTCCAGCACGCCGGAACAGGTGGCGGACGCGACGGTGCGGGCGCTGGTGCGGGGCCGGGGCGAGGTGTGGGTGCCGGGCACGCTGCGGCCGGTGTTCGCCGGGATGCGGGTGTTGCCTCGGGCGCTGTGGCGGCGGTTGCCGCGCTGAGCGGGGTCAGAACAGGAGCGAGTCGGTTTCGATCGTGGTCGCGAAGTCGTCGAGGGCCTGGAAGATTTCCCACTCCGGGCGGCCCGAGGCGGTCGCGAGGAGCGTGATCAGGTCCTGTTCCAGGGCGGCCACCCGCTTCCCCTTCCAGACCTTGTCGGACAGGCTGACCAGGAGTTCGTCCGGGTCGGTCGGGTTCCAGGCCGCGTGGGTGCGGGCGAAGCGGGCCCGGGAGGGGGACACGCCCTGGGCGGTGAGCAGGTCGTAGCCGGCCTGCTCGTGACACGAACCCGGCCCGGACAACTCCTCCGGGTGCAGGGTCTTGCCGATGTCGTGGGTGGCGGCGCCGAACAGCACCGCGTCGCGGTCGAAGGCCAGTTCCGGGAAGGTCGCCGCGACCCAGTCGCACAGCCGGCACGCGACGTCGTGCACGATGCGCAGATGTTCGACCAGGCGGGGGCAGGGGGTGAGTTGATCCAGCAGGGTGATCACTTCGGCGGGCAGCGGACGGAGCTTGGCGGAGGTCACCCGGACAGGGTAAGAGCCTTGCCGCGAGGTCAGGAAGCGGGGCCGTCCTGGGCCAACGCCGGGCCGTCGCCGAGTACCACGACCGGGTGCGCGGCCGGGTCCAGGACGCGCAGCAGCGCCACCAGCGCCTCGGGCGGCAGGGTGACGCAGCCGTGGGTGGCGCCGCCGTGGTCGATGTGCAGCCAGATGTCGCCGCCGAACGCGTCGCCGCGCGGGCGGACCGGGTCCAGCGGCGAGGTCCCGGGCACCCGGTTGTAGTCGATCGCGATCACGTGGTCGAAGGTGCCGGCCAGGGGCTCGCCGGCGAAGCCGGTGCCGTCGATCGCGAAGTCGTCGGAGCGGTCGTAGGACAGCCGGGTGCCGGGATCGGGGCGCAGGCCGCCGGCGTCGGTCAGGGTGTACACGCCGATCGGCGTGCGCAGGTCGTTCTCGTGGTGGTCGAACGTCCAGCCTTCCCGGCCGTTGTGCGCGGGCCACGCGTCGCGGGCCCGCCAGCCGTCGGACTCGCGGGTCCAGAACGAGGCGGTGCCGGAGTCCGCGTCCCGGCCGTCGCCGACGACCAGCAACAACTGGGCGGTCTCGGGCGGGATTTGCGCCGCCAGGCGGGCGCCGATGGCGGAGGGGAGGGGGACGCCGGTTCGGGCGGGGGCGGGCGGAAGCGTCGCGCCGGAATTCGGGGCGCCGGCGGCCGCGTGCCGGGCCGGGGGCAGGCCGGAGAGGGCCAGTGCGGCCGGGACGGTCAGGAACAGCGAGCGGCGGGGGATGGTCATTCCTCCACGACTACCCCCTTCGGGCGAGTCATTCCGGCAGGGCGGGCGGTGTGTTCGCCGGTGCCACCCGCTCGGTGGTGTTCGGGGTCACTCGATGGTGGGCGTGGTGCGGGTGGACGGGGCTCGGGGTGTGGGCTCGGGGTGTGGTTGGGTTTTGGTGGTCCGGTTGGCCCGGGCGGTGTGGGTGTGCAAGGGGGCGGTATGCGGGTCGGAGTGGTCGGGGTCGGGCGGATCGGGGGGTTTCACGCCCGGGCGTTGAGCGGGATCGCGGCGGTCGAGCGGGTCGTGGTGGCGGATGTGGATCGGGGGCGGGCCGAGGAGTTCGCCCAAGCGGCCGGCGTCGCGGCGGTCGGGCTCGACGAGGTGTTCGCGGCGGTGGACGCCGTGGTGGTCGCCGCGCCGACGTCGGCACATGTCGGGCTGCTGCGGGCGGCGGCGGACGCGAAGTTGCCGATCCTGTGCGAGAAGCCGATCGCGCTCGACCCGATCGTCGCGCGCGAGGCGGTGGCGTATGTGGAGGCGCGCGGGGCCGGGCTTCAGGTGGGTTTCCAGCGCCGATTCGACCCGATGTACATCGCGGCGCGGGCGGCGGTCGCGGCCGGCGGACTCGGCACGGTGACCCGGGTGCACGCGGTGAGCGTGGATCGTCGGCCGCCGCCGGCCGCGTTCGTGCCGACCTCGGGCGGCATCTATCGGGACACGCACATCCACGACTTCGACATCGTGCCGTGGGTGACGGGTGTGCCGATCGTCGAGGTGACCGCGATCGGGGCGAACCGGGGCGCGGCGGTGTTCCGGGAGCACGACGACGTCGACGTGTCGGCGGTGCTGTTCCGGCTCGCCGACGGCACGCTCGGCACCGCGCACGCGGGGCGGCACCATGAGCCGGGCTACGACGTGCGGCTGGAACTGGCCGGCACCGCCGGGACCCATGCCTGCGGCGGCGTCACCGAGGGCGACTTCCTGACCCGATTCGGCGACGCCTACCGTGCGGAGCTGGCCGCGTTCGTGGCGATGGCCGCCGGTCGCATCGCCAGCCCCTGTCCGGGCGCCGACGCGCTCGCGGCGCAGGCCGTGGCCGAGGCGTGTGTGGTGTCCCGGCGCGAGGGGCGCACGGTTCGGGTGGGGTAGGTCCCGGTTCGGGTGGGAGCCCCCGAGCGGGGCCGAGGGCTCCGGGGGTGTGGGTTCAGGGCAGGGTCAGGATCTGTGGGCCGTCCTCGGTGATCGCGATGGTGTGTTCGATGTGCGCGGCGCGGGAGCCGTCGGAGGTGTGGAACGTCCAGCCGTCCCGGGCGGTGTAGCACGCGTCCTTGCCGCCGGCGAGCAACATCGGCTCCAGGGCCAGGGTCAGGCCGGGGCGCAGCGCCATGCCGCGTCCGGGGCGGCCCTCGTTTTGTACGTGCGGGTCCTCGTGCATCGTGCGGCCGATGCCGTGGCCGCCCCAGTCGCGCGGCATGCCGTAGCCGGCCCCGCGGGCGACCGCGCCGATCGCGGCGGAGATGTCGCTCAACCGGCCGCCGGGTACGGCCGCCGCGATGCCCGCTTCGAGTGCGCGCCGGGTGTCGGCGATCAGCGTCAGGTCCTTCGGGCGCGGCGTGCCGACGGTGAAGGTGATCGCGGCGTCGCCGGTCCAACCGCGCAGGGTCGCGCCGCAGTCGATGCTGACCAGGTCGCCGTCGCGCAGCCGGTAGTCGGTCGGGATGCCGTGCACCACGGCGTCGTTGACCGAGGCGCAGATCACGCCCGGGAACGGGACGGGCGCGAACGACGGCTGGTAGCCCAGGAACGGGGACGTGGCCCCGGCCTCGCGCAGGATCGTGTGCGCGACCTCGTCCAGTTCCTTCAGCGACACGCCGATGGCGGCGACCTTGCGGGTCGCCTCCAGGGCCTGTCCCACGACTCTCCCGGCCTCGCGCATCGCGGCTATTTCGGCTCGGGTCTTGATTTCGACCATGGGTCCCCTCCTCGACCAATTCTTATACCGGTATTAGTATCACGGTCATGGTGCGAACCCCGCTGACCCCACTGGAACGAGCGCGCGGCCTGCAACTGGGCGCGCTGCTGCGCGGCGCGCGCGGCGAACGCAGCATCGGCCACGTCGCCGTCGCGGCCGGACTGTCGCCGGAGACGCTGCGCAAGATCGAGACCGGCCGGGCGCCGACCCCCGCGTTCTTCACGATCGCGGCGCTGGCCCTGGAGCTGGGACTGTCGCTGGACGAGGTCGCGGCGGTGTGCGCGATTCCCGATCCGGACGCGCTTTCCGCCTAGGGTTTGAAGACACGCCCCAGGTTTGCTCAGGGCGCCGGGCGGAGCAGCGTTTCGATGTTCTTGGCCGATGGCGACCAGGAAGGTCAGGATCGCCTCGTTGTTGCGCAGCGTGCACCCGGCAGGCTTGTCGTCGGGCGGCGCCGTGTCGGCGACCGCCGGCGAGTGAACCCGTCGCCGAACAGGAGCCCGATCCGTGTCCGTGGCCGTGTCCGAGTCCAAACCGATGCCGAATGCCGAAACGCTTGCCTGGTTGCGGGAGATCGTCGGCGATCTGCCGGTCGAGCCCATGGGGGTCGGCGCCAACCGGCTCTACACGGTCGGCGATCTGGTCCTGCGGGTATTCCACAACGCGGAGCGGCTGGCCCGGGACCCGTGGTACCGCCCCGAGCAGGAGGCGCGCACGCTGCGTCTGCTCGCCGAAACCCCGGTCCCCGCGCCGGAGTTGGTCGCGGCGCGGTTGGCGGGGGCGGAGCCGGCGCTGTTGACCACGAGGGTGCCGGGTACGCCGGAGCCGCCGGCGGACCCGGCCGTACTGGTGGGCCGGGCGGCCGAGGTGTTGGCGGCGATCCACGCGGTCGACGCGAGCGGGGCGGATTTGGTGGAATACGCCACCTATTACGATCCGGCCGTCGACGGGGCGCGGGCGGTACCGGCGTGGACCACCCGGCCGCACGTGTGGCAGCGCATGTTCGCCGCGCTCGCGGAGGAACCGCCGTCGGCCGTGCCGGGGTTCATCCACCGGGACTTCCACGGTGGGCAACTGCTGTGGCTGGGCGAGGAGATCGGCGGGGTGGTCGACTGGACCACGGGCTGTGTCGGTCCGCGCGGGGTGGACCTGGCTCGGATGCGGCTCAACCTGGCGCTCACCCACGGGGTGGCGGTGGCGGAGGAGTTCCTGCCCGCGTACGCCAAGGCCTCGGGGCGGATGGCGGAGCACCATCCGTACTGGGACCTGCTGGACGCGGGGGACGCGTTGTTGGATTGGCCGGAGCCTCGTACGGGGGTCGAGCTGGTGGAGTGGCAGCGGTTCGAGGCGTGGGTGGGGCGGGCGGTCAGGGGTGCGGTGCGGCTGCGCCTTGGTTGAGGTTGGGTTGGTGTGCCCGCGCGCTCCGCGCGTTGGGGTTTTGCAGCGTCGGTGGCGCCGGCCCGGCCCCTGGGGCGAGCGCCATCCGACGCGTGCGGCCTTCGTGGTGCGTCGGCATCCGGGATCCGGGCTGCCCCGCCCGGCAGGTGCGGGTGAGGGTTCCGGGGGTTAGGCGACTGGTTGCTTTGTGAGGTTGGGGGTTGGGGCTTTGTCTTGAGTTGCTTGCTTTTGGGTGGCTTTGGTGTTGTTGGGGAGGATCAGGGCGACCAGGACTGTGCCTGTTGCCAGGATGATTCCGCCGATCAGGCTCGTGTGGGCCACCGCCTGGGTGAAGGCGTGGTCGGCGGCTTGGATCAGGGCCTGGGCCTGTTGGGGGCCGGCTACGTGGCCTACCTGTTCGGCTGCGGCCAGGGCGCCACCGATGGAGTCCTGGGCCACGTTCATGGCCTCCGGTGGCAGCTTGCCGTCTACGGCCTTGGTCAGTTCCGACTCGTACGAGGTGGCCAGCACCGAGCCCAGGATCGCGATGCCGAGGGCGCCGCCGAGTTCCACCGCGGTGTCGTTGACGCCGCCGCCCGCGCCCAGTTCGTTTTCCGGGAACGAGCCCATGATCGCCTCCGTGCAGGGCGACACGCTCAGCCCGATCGCGAGGCCGAGCAGAAGCAGCGGGGCGAGGAAGTCGGTGTAGCCGGAGCCGTCCGAGACCCGGGTCATCAGCAGTACCCCGAGGGTGCCGAGGGCCATCCCGCCGGTCACCGTCACCCGCATGCCGAGCCGCGGGGTGAGCTGCCCGGTGGCGATCGCGCCCAGGCAGACCGCGCCGGCCAGCGGCAGCAGTCGCACGCCGGTCTCCAGCGGGCTGTAGCCGAGCACGAACTGGAGGTGCTGGGTGAGGAAGTAGATCGCGCCGAAGGTGCCCAGGAAGAACAGCAGCACGGCGAGCATCGACCCGGAGAAGACCCGCTCGCCGAACTTGCGCAGGTCGAAGATCGGGCGCGGGTGCCGCAGTTCCCAGCCGATGAACGAGCCGAGGCCCAGGACGAAGAGGACCAGCGCGGTCACCGGGCCGGTGCCCCAGCCGAAGTGCGGGCCCTCGATGATCGCGTACACCAGTGAGCCGAGCGTGACGATGGACAGCGCGCCGCCGACCAGGTCGAGCCGACCGTAGTCGTGTGCCTTCGACGGCGGGACCACGAACAGCGCGGCGACCAGGGCGATCAGCGCGACGGGCACGTTGATCAGGAAGGTCGAACCCCACGCGTGGCGCTCCAGGAGCCAGCCGGCGATCAGCGGACCGAGGGCGATCGCCAGGCCCGAGGTCGCGGTCCACGCGGTGATCGCCTTGGCCCGCTCGCTGCGCGGGAAGGAGGCGACCAGCAGGGACAGGGTCGCGGGCATGATCACCGCGGCACCCAGGCCCATCACCGCGCGGGCGATGATCACGCCGCTGGTCGAGTGCACCAGGGAACCGGCGACGGAGCCCGCGGCGAACACCACCAGACCGGTGATGAGCGCGCCGCGGCGGCTGTACTTGTCGCCGATCGCGCCGAGCACGAGCATCAGCGCCGCGTACGGGACGGTGTAGGCGTCGATCACCCATTGCAGGTCGCGGCTGGACAGGCCCAGGTCGCGGGTCATGTCGGGGGCCGCCACGATCAGCGAGGTGTTGGCCATGACGATGATCAGCAGGCTCAGGCAGAGCACGCCCAGGGCCCACCAGCGGCGGGTGTACGGCCGGTCCATGCGATCGACCGGCGTGGTGGCGAAGACGGACATCGAACGCCTTTCGGGGCAGGCGGCCGGCGCAGCCGCAGTACTTGCACAACGATGTGCAACTTAGTTGATTGCACACAGCTGTGCAAATATTGTGGAACGAGTCGGGTGAATCGGGCGGTTCGGCGCGTCGGAACGGAGTGTCGGTGCCGACGGGGCCGGATCTCTGGCAGGCTCCAGGTCACCCCAGGGAGGAACGCGCGATGGAGACGAAACCGGGCGCCGCACGGATTCCGGCCGGTGCCGCAGCGGCCGACGACGCAGCGGTCGGCGACGCGCCCGCGGTGCCCGCCGCCGCGAGTACGCCGCCGCGTCGGCGCAACGCGCAGTCGAACCGGGAACGGATCCTCGCGGTGGCCCGCAGCGAACTGATCCGCGACGCCGACGCGTCGATGGACGACATCGCGCGCGCGGCGGGAGTGGTGCGGCGCACCGTGTACGGGCACTTCCCGAGCCGGGAGGCGCTGGTCGCGGGGCTCGCGGAGGAGGCGCGGCGGGACATCCTGGCCGCGGTCGAGGGTGCGCGCCGTGCGGGCGACTCGCCCGAGGAGGCGGTGGCGCGGTTCGATCTCGCCGCGTGGGAGGGCGGGGAGCGCTATCGGCTGCTGATCAGCTTCGCCCAGCGCAACCTGGAGGACGGCGGGATCCCGGCCATGCTGGCACCGGTCCGAGAGCGCTCGATCGAGCTGATCGCGGCCGGCCAGCGCAGCGGCGTGTTCGCGGACCATCTGCCCGCGTCGGTGCTGGCGCTCGCGCTGGAGGGGATGTGCGTCGCGCTCCTCCAAGCGGCCGAGACGGACATCGTGGTGACCGCCGAGGACCAGGCGGCGGCGGCTCTGGTGGCCCTCGGCGTACCGGCCCCCCGGGCGGTCGAGGTGGTCGCCCGAGTGGTCGCGACCAACCAGGACTGACCCGCAGCGGGCAGCCGCCGCCACCGGCGGCCCCCGCCGACCGCCCCGGCGGGCCGGCCGTGTCGTGGGTCAGGGGGTGCCGGTGATCAGGGCCGGCAGGTCTCGCATCGACTTGAAGACCGTGGTGGTCGGGCCCTCCAGCAGGTGCGGGGGGATCAGGTCGCCCGCGTAGGCGAATGAGCGCATGCCTGCCGCGCGGGCGGCGCGCAGGCCGTTGAGGCTGTCCTCGACCACGACACAGTGTTCCGGGGCGACGCCCATCCGGGCCGCGGCGTGGAGGAAGACGTCGGGGGCGGGCTTGCCGTGAGCGACCTCGGTCGCGCTGAATATCCGGCCCGCGAAGCGGTCGTACAGGCCGGTTCGGCCGAGGGTGTGGGCCATCTTGTCGTGGCTGCCGCTGGAGGCCACGCACGTGGGCAGACCCAGGTCGGCGAGGGTGTCCACGGCGTACTCGATGCCCTCGACCGGACTCAGGCCCGCCTCCACCTCGTCCCGGTGCCGCGCCTCGAAGCCCCGGGTCCACTCGGCGGCCACGTCCGGCCCGACCCGCTCGGCGATCTGCTCGGCGATCGCCGTGGAGGAGCGGCCGACGAACCGCTCGATCACGTCGGCGGGGGTCAGCGGCCAGCCGTGCTCGGCGCCGAGCGCCACGTGTACCCGGATGGCGATGGGTTCGCTGTCCACGAGGACGCCGTCGCAGTCGAAAATGACAAGTCCGACAGAGTTGATCATGAACGGGAGCATAGGGCGTGTGTTCTGTTCCGGTCAGGATTCCCGTTCCCGTGCCCGCTCCCGTCCCCGTTGCGCTACGCGCCGGGGACCCGAGCGAGCAGTGGCGCCGTGTCGGTGCCCGCCGGCAGCGTGCCGAAGGTGTGCCCGCCCTCGCGGGCCAACCGCGTCGCGCAGAACGCGTCGGCCGCCGGGTTCGCGTACCGCACGAGCAGCGCGCCCTGGAGCAGTACGGCCATCGACTCGACGAGCCGCCGGGCCCGGAACTGCGCCTCGCTCGGATCGGCCAACTCCTTGCGCAGCGCCGCAGCCGCCGCATCGAGTCGGCGATCCGCCCCGGCGACCGCGTCGATCTCGGCGAAGTACGCGTCCACGCACGCCGGTTCGCGAGCCATCGCGCGCAACGCGTCGAGCGCGGCGACGTTGCCGGAGCCCTCCCAGATGGACACCAGCGGCGCCTCCCGGTACAGCCGAGGCAGCCCCGACTCCTCGACGTAGCCGTTGCCGCCCAGACACTCCAACGCCTCGGCCGCGTGCATCGGACCGCGCTTGCACACCCAGTACTTCGACACCGCGACCGCGATCCGGCGAAACGCCGCCTCGGCCGGATCCCCGTGCAACGCCCGGTCGGCCGCGCCCGCGAGCCGCATCGCCACCGTGGTCGCCGCCTCCGACTCGATCACCAGGTCGGCCAGCACGTTGCGCATCAGCGGTTGGTGGATCAGCGCCGCGCCGAACGCCCACCGGTGCGCCGCGTGGTGCGCCGCGCGGACCGCGCCGACCCGCATCCCGACGGCCGCGCCGATCACGCAATCGAGCCGGGTGGCGTTGACCATGGTGACGATGGTCCGCACCCCCTCGCCCTCGGTGCCGACGAGGCGGGCGTACGCGCCCTCGTACTCGATCTCGGCCGACGCGTTCGACCGGTTGCCGAGCTTGTCCTTGAGCCGCATCAGCCGGAACGTGTTGCGCGTGCCGTCCGGGAGCACCCTGGGGACCAGGAAGCAGGACAACCCGCCGGGGGCCTGGGCCAGGGTCAGGAACAGGTCGGACATCGGCGCGGAGGTGAACCACTTGTGCCCGGTCAGCCGGTACGACCCGTCCGCCGTCGGAGCCGCGAGCGTGGTGTTGGTCCGTACGTCGGAGCCGCCCTGCTTCTCGGTCATCGACATGCCGGCCAGCAGCCCGCGCTTGGCGGTCGGCTCGCGCAACCCGAAGTCGTACGTCCGCGCCGCCAGCAACGGCTCGTAGCGCTCGGCCAGTTCCGGCTCGACCCGGAGCACCGGCACCGACGCGTAGGTCATCGACAGCGGGCACATGTGCCCCGCCTCGACCTGACCCCACGCGTACAACTTCGCCGCGCGCGCGACGTGCGCGCCGACGCGGTCCTCCTGCCACGGGCTCGCGTGCAGGCCGTGCTCGATCGCGACGGTCATCAACTCGTGCCAGGCCGGGTGGAACTCGACCTCGTCGATGCGGTGCCCGGTGCGGTCGTGGCTGCGCAGGATCGGCTCGTGCTCGTTGGCCAACCGGCCCCACTCCTGCGCCGGTTCGTCCCACGCGCGCAGGCCCAGCTCGCGCACCTCGGCCTCGGCCCAACCCGCCTGTTCGCGGTGCAGGGCCTCGAACAGGGCTGGGTCGGCGGCGGCCTCCCGCGCGGTCGGAGCCGGGACCTGATTGGTGACCTCGTGCGTCGACATGTCCGGTAGTCAAGCAGTGCTACGCGTCGGTAACAAGGGTCGCGCGGTCGCTCGGCGCACGTGTCGCGGCCGTCGATAGGCTCGGGCGATGATCTCCGTAGTCGAACTGATCCACTACCCCGTCAAGGGGTGCGCCGGCATCCCGGTGGAGCGCACCCTGCTCACCCCCGCCGGGCTCGCCCACGACCGGACGTTCATGGTGACCGATCCGGACGGCGTCTTCCGCACCCAGCGACGGGATCCGCGCCTGGCGTCGATCCGACCGGAGATCGACGCCGACGGCACTCGGCTGATCCTGCATCGGCCGGACGCCGACCCGGTCACGATCGAGGTGGACACCGACGGCCCGCGCCGGGACGTGGACCTGTTCGGCGATCCCTATCGGGGCATCGACCAGGGCGACGCGCCGGCCGCGTGGTTGTCGGACGCGCTCGGCGTGCCGAGCCGCCTGGTTCGGGTGCCGCCGGAGCACGACCGGGTGACCGACGGCGCGATACCCGGCACCTGCGGCTACGCAGACAGCTCGCCCCTGCACGTGCTCTCCCGCGCCTCGCTCGCGCTGCTGCACGCGCGCCTGGCCGAGCGCGGGGAGGCGCCGCTGCCGATGAGCCGCTTCCGGCCGAACGTCGTGGTGGACGGCTGGGCCGAACCGCACACCGAGGACCGGATCCGCCGATTCACGCTCGGCGAGGCCGAACTGGGCTACGCCAAGCTCGCGATCCGGTGCGCGGTCACCCTGGTCGACCAGCGCACGGGGGCCAAGGCCGGCCCGGAACCGCTGCGCACCTTCGCCGGATACCGTCGCGCGCCGCAGGGCGGGGTGGCCTTCGGCGGCAAGTTCGCCGTGCTGCGCCCCGGCAAGGTCGCGGTGGGCGACGAACTCACGGTCACGGAGTGGGGCGAGTCGGAGATGTAGCCGGATCGGGGCCGTGCGCGAACCGGTCGGGTCCGATCCAGGCCGACGGAGGCAGTGGGCCGACGTACACCCACGCGCCCTCGTGCCGGACGAAGCGGCTGTGCTCGCGTACCTCGCCCCGGTTGCCGCGTTCGAGGTAGGTCGCGGTGAACTCGACGGTGCCCTCCTGGTGGAACGAGCCGCCGTCGGTGCTTCCGTGCACCTCCAGGCCCAGCCAGCGGGTGCGGTCGTCGAGGCCGACCCGGTCCGGCCGGGTGTCCGGGTACCAGGTGCGCAGCAGGTACGGCTCGTCGCCGACGACGAAGGCGCTGTAGCGCGAGCGCATCAGCGACTCGGCGGTGGGCGCGGGGGAGCCGGCGTGGCGGGCGCCGCAGCACTCGCCATAGGTCGCGGACAGGCCGCAGGGGCAGGGCGAGGCGGCGGTGACGGCGTCCGGTCGGGGCCGCGAGGTGCGTCGGGACATGACCCGATTCTGGCCCATCCGGCGGGCGGGGGAGCCGGCGACCACACCGCGCGTGGTCGGGCGGGCGTCAGGCGGGCGCCAGGCAGGGGCCCGGCAGCAGGTCGCGGATCATCGCCTCCCACTCGTCGGTGCTCGGCGGCGCGTCGGTGAGCAGCGCCTGGATGAGCAGCCCGTCCAGGGCGCCGACGAAGACCCGGACCCGGACCGGATCGCCGCTGAAGCGCAGCGCGAAGTCGGTGACGGCGGCCGTCCAGTGGTCGGTCGACTCGCGCAACTCCGGGCGGCGGGCGGCGAGCAGGAACAACTCGTACTCGGCGACCAGCCGGCCGGGGGCGGTGCAGATGTGCCGCAGGTGCTCGGCCAGCGCGCGCCGAGGGTCGCCCGGGGTGTCGACGAGCCCCCGGATATGCACCGCGTCCTCGGTCATACACGTGGTGAGCGCGGCGGTGAGCAGGTCGTCGACGCCGGCGAAGTAGTACGTGGACGCGCTGGTGGGCAGGCCCGCCTCGCGCGAGACGGAGCGGTGGCTGACCCCCGCGGCGCCGTCCCGCTCGACCACCCGCAGGGTGGCCTCGATCAGTGCGCGGCGCCGGCGTTCGCCCTTGGCCCGCCGGCCGTCGACGGCTTCCTCGGTCAGTGGGACTCACCTTCTCGTACGGGTGCGGCCTGGGGCAGTGAGCCGCCGTGCGCGACGGTCGTGCCGACCACGCGCGGGGCGGTCCGCCGCAACACACGGTATCCACCGAGCGCCATCACGACCGCGACGAGGGCCGCGCCGACCGCGACTCCGAAGCCGGCCCGGGCGCCGAAGTGGTCCACGACCAGACCGGACAGCGAGGAGCCGGCGGCCACGCCGATGCCGATGCCGGTGGCGGTCCAGGTCATGCCCTCGGTCAGCCGCGCGGGCGGGACCAGGCGCTCGACCAGGCTGACCGTGAGGATCATGGTGGGCGAGATGGACATGCCCGCGACGAACACGGTCGCCGCGAGTGCGGGCAGGTTGCCCACGAGCAGCAGCGGCAGGATGGTGATCGCGGTGCAGCCCACGCTGATCAGCAACATCCGGGGCAGCGGGGCGGCGAACTTGAACGCGCCGAACGCAACCCCGGCGATGCAGGAGCCGGCCGCGTAGGTGGCCAACACGAAGCTAGCGTTGCTGCGTTGACCGTGCTCCTCGGCGAAGGCGATGGTGACCACGTCGACGGTGCCGAAGATGGCGCCGATCGCGATCAGGGTGACCACGAGCACCTGGAGCCCACGGATCCGCATGACCGACCTGGTCGGGCCGGCGGTGCGCGGGTGCGGCGGGGGCTCGGTGCCGCGCTGCACGGTGAACAGCAACACGCCGACGGTGAAGAAGACGATCGCGGCCAGCGGCCCCGCCTCGGGGAAGACGGACACCGAGAGCTGGACGGCGATGATCGGGCCCAGGATGAAGCACAGTTCGTCGACCACGGACTCGAACGAGAACGCCGTGTGCAGGTGCGCCGAGCCGCGGTACAGGACCAGCCAGCGGGCGCGGACCATGGCCCCCATGCTGGGCATGCAGCCGGCCGGCACCGCGCACACGAACAGGGTCCACGCGGGGGCGTCGTAGCGGGCGCACAGCAGGAGGGCACCCATCGCGAACACGCTGACGGCGGTGGCCGGCGGAAGTATTCGGCCCTGCCCGTAGCGGTCCACGATCCGCGACACCTGCGGCGCGATCAGCGCGGTGGCCAGTGCGAAGGTGGCCGCCACCGCGCCGGCCAGACCGTATTCGCCGCGCAGTTCGGAGAGCATGGTGACGATGCCGATGCCGGTCATCGAGATGGGCATGCGGGCGATGAAGCCGGCCGCCGAGAATCCCTTGGCGCCGGGCGCGGTGAAGATGTCTCGGTAGGGGTTACGCACGGGAGTTCCCGTCGATAGAAAAATAAAGTGGGACGTTCGTTCCGGTTTCTATCACGGGAGAGGCGGTCGGCAAAGTCGCTTACCCGGGGTTGTTTCGCGCGGGAGCACGCCGAACCGGCCCGGGCGCGGCGGTGGTCGGCCGCCGCGCCCGGGATGTCGGGATCGCGCGGTCAGGCCGGGTCGACGGTCCAGTCCGGGTGGCCCGGCATCGGCGGGGTCTTGGCGCCGTACAGCCACGGGGTCAGGAATGGGGCCAGGTCGCGCTGGGCGACCTGGGAGGCCAGGTTCACGTAGTCGGCGGTGCTCGCGGCGCGGCCCTTGAAGCGGGTGGTCCAGGCCCGTTCGATCCGGGCGAAGGTGTCCGCGCCGACCTCGGCGCGCAGCGCGTAGAAGACCAGCGCCGAGCCGTCGTAGCGCATGCGCTTGAACAGGTTCGGCTCGGTGGGCTCGGCCGGCGCGCCGGTGTCCCGGCGCCAGATGTCGTGTTGCCGGTACGCCTCGCGCATCAGCGCCTCCATGTTGGCGCCGCCGTTCTCCTCGCTGTAGACGCGCTCGTAGTAGCGGGCGTGGCCCTCGCTCAGCCACAGGTCGGACCAGCGTTCGATGGCCACGCTGTCGCCGGTCCACTGGTGCACCAGCTCGTGCACCATGTTGCGTTCGGCGTTGATCTTGTCGCCGAGCAGGTCGCCCTCGGGGAGCAGGGACAACCCCTGGGTCTCCAGCGCGACGCCGAGGTCGGTGTGCGCGACGAGCAGGCCGTAGCCGTCGAACGGGTACGGGCCGAGCTTGTCCGTCACCCAGGCCAGGTGTCGCGGGGTCAGCGAGCGGTACTGCTCGACCCGGTCGACCAGGTCCGGCGGGATCGCGTCGCGCAGCCGGGTACCGTCGGCGGCCTTGCCGTCGATCAGGGTGTACTTGCCGACGGCGAGTTGGAAGAGCTGGCCGGCCACCGGTTGCCGGCTGTCGTAGGTCCAGCGGGTGCGGCCGGGAGCGGCCGGGCGCTTGTGGACGAGGGTGCCGTTGGAAAGCGCGGTGAGGTCGTCGGCCGCGGTGATCTCGACCGTGGTGCGGGCGCGCAGGCTCGGGTGGTCGTTGCTCGGGAAGATCATCTTGGCGCCGTCGGGCTGCGGGTAGATCACCGTGCCGTCGGGGGTGGGGATCCAGCCGAACGTCTCGATGGCGTCGTCGCGGTGGCGCTGCTGGGTGGGGTCGGCGGTGTACTCGACCCGGACGGTGAACGAGCGGCCCTTGCGCAGCGGGCGGGCCGGGGTGATCACCAACTCGTCGCCGTCGCGCCGGGTTTCGGCCGGGCGGCCGTCGACGGTGACCCGGCCGAGGGTGTTGCCCGCGAAGTCGAGGTCGAACCGGGACAGCGCCTGGGTGGCGGTGGCCTCGATGGTGGTGACGGCCGGGAACGCGGCGCCGGGCGCCTGCCAGTCGAAGGCGAGCGTGTAGTGGTCGGCGCGGTAGCCGCCGTTGCCGCTCAGCGGGAACAGCGGATCGCCGATGCCGGGCGCGCCCGGGGTGGGCCGGGCGTCGTCGGCGTGGGCCACGGGGGCGACGGCCGCGGTGAGGGTGAGGGCGGTCGCGAGGGCGAGGAGGGATGTGACGGTGTGTGGTGGACGTCTCATGGGCACCACCCTGTGCCGGCCCGATCGCCCGCGGTAGTGCCCCACGCGCGGTTTCACCCGGCCGGCCCGGCAGTTCGCCCGAGCGGCGTGCACCCGCGGTCGGGCCGGGGTGGGCCCGACCGCCGTGCGGCCGTCGCCGCCCCGGGAGTTGGATCCGGGTGTGGTCGGGCGCGGCGGCGGTCCGGGGGCGGGGCCGGACCGCCGAGGGGTGGGACGGGTTCAGGCGCGCTGTTCGGTGGCGCGTTCGGCGGCCTTTTCGGCGGCCTTGTCCGCCTGGAAGCCGTCCTCGTCACGGCCCTTGCGCCAGTAGCCGGAGAAGGAGATGTCGGCGCGGTCGACGCCGCGCTCGTCGACCAGGTGTCGGCGCAGTTCCTTGACCACGCCGGCCTCGCCGTGCACGAACGCGTGCACCCGACCGGTCGGGAACTCCAGCGCGCGCAGCGCGTCGAGCAGGCCGGGGCCGGCGTCGCGGGTGATCCAGGTGAGGTCGAGGTCCAGCTCGGGATGGGTCGCGGGCAGGATGCCGGTGGGCGCCTCGGCCGCGGTGCCCACCTCCAGGAGCGCGATCGCCCGGGCGGCGGCGGGCAGCCGCTCCATCGACGCGGCGATCGCCGGGTAGGCGCTCTCGTCGCCGACGAACAGGTGCCAGTCCGCCTCGGGGTCGGGCGCGTAGGCGCCGCCGGGACCGAGCAGGCGCAGCGTGTCGCCCGGCTTGGCGCGCGCCGCCCAGGGGCCGGCCAGGCCCTCGTCGCCGTGGTGCACGAACTCGATGGTCAGCTCGCCGGCCGCCGGGTTGTTCGCGCGCACCGTGTACGTACGGGTGCGCGGCCAGTCCTCGCGCGGGAGTTCGGCCCGGATGACCTCCATGTCGAACGGCTCCGGGTAGCTCACCCCGGGCAGCGGGAAGAGCACCTTGACGTAGGCGTCGGTGTAGCCGTTGTCGGTGAAGTTCCGGTAGCCCTCGCCGCCGGCGACGATCCGGATGAGGTGCGGGCCGACCTGTTCGGTGCTGCGCACCTCGAGTTCGATCAGCTTGCGGGGCTTGCGTACCGGGCTGTCCGCCATGGGGGGTTCTCCTCGCCTGCACTGTGCGACTCGGCGCGTGTTTGTTAGGTAACCCTAACCTGACATGCGCGCCGTCGGTCGCCCGGGGCCGGAAAGATTCCGGCCGGGGGCCTGAAGACACGCGCTATCGCCACGGGGTGAGTTCGGCGCGCTTGGGGGCGCGGCCGTCGCCGGAGGAGCGGCCGGTGGCGCGGCGGGCCAGCCAGGGGCCGAGGTGGGTAGTGGCCCAGCGCGCGTCGGCGCGCCTGCGGTCGCCCCACGTGCGTGGCGCGGCGGCGGGCAGCGGTGCGCGCCAGTCGTCGTCGCCGGGCAGGCCGAGTGCCTGCGCGGTGGCCTCGGCGACCCGGCGGTGTCCTTCGGTGGACAGGTGCAGCCGGTCGTCCGCCCACATCCGGGGATCGTCGAAGACGCGCGCGGTGAACAGGTCGACCACGGTGGCGTCGTGGCGGGCGCCGACGGTGTCCACGAACTCCACCAGGCGTTCGATCCGGGGCATCAGCCGGGCGGAGGAGCGCAGTCGGCGGGTGGGGTCGGTGCTGCGGAACAGCACCAGGTGTCCCCCGCCGGCGGCGAGCTTGGCCGCGGCCTGCTCGAACACCGCGCAGACCGCGCCGACGTCGCAGCGCGGGCGCAGCACGTCGTTGAGGCCGCCGGCGAGGCTGATCAGCGCGCCGTCGAGCGCGACGGCGGTGTCGACCTGCTCGTCCGCGATCTGCCGGATCAGCTTTCCGCGCACGGCCAGGTTGGCGTAGCGCAGCGTCGGCGTGTCGTCGGCGAGTCGGTCGGCGAGGAGGTCGGCCCAGCCGCGGTAGTTGCCGTGGGCGTCCGGGTCGGACATGCCTTCGGTGAAGGAATCGCCTACCGCGACGAAGGTTTCGAAGGTGGGGTGTGTGTTGAGCATCGCCTGACGAGCCTAGTGCGGGCCGCGGTTGGGTGTTGGTCGGGTCGGATTCGGTGTGCCCGCCCGCTTCGCCCGTTGCGTTGTGTCCACGCACTGGGGTTTCGAGGCGTCGGGCCGGGCCGGTCGGGCCCCTCGGCCCTGTGGCTCCCGGCGTTGGGCCACCCCGAAGAAGTAGTCGCCGAGGAGGGACTTGCTGCCGATGACGTCGAGGCCGTGTCGGGGGAGTTCGGCGAGGAAGTCGCGGGCGTCGAAGCGGTCCTCGGTGGGGTGGTCGAACAGCAGGGCCAGGGTGGGGCGGGCCAGTGCGCGGGCGGTCATCTCGGAGAAGTAGAACCGGCCGCCCGGGCGCAACACCCGGCCCACCTCGGCCAGGCAGGCGCGCCAGTCCGGGATGTGGTGCACGATCGCGAAGTCGAAGACCGCGTCGTAGCTCGCGTCCGCCGCGTCGACCGCGGTGCGCAGGTCGGTGGCCGAACCCTGGACGATGGCGACCCGGCTGTTGCCGTGCCAGCGCCGCCGGGCCCGGGCGAGCGAGTCGGGGTCGACGTCGATGCCGTCCACCCGCGCGGCGCCGAAGCGGTTCAGGATCAGCTCGATGCCCCGGCCGGTGCCGCAGCCGATCTCCAGCGCGTGTGCGCCCGGGTCGAGCCGGCCGCCCAGGCGCAGCAGCAGGGGTGTCTCGTACCAGATCTGCGGGCCCCGGCGCAGTGGACTGGCCACGACCATCTTCTCGACGGTGTTCATCCGCATGGCGGTTCCCCCCTGGTTCGCCGAGCACCGGTCTGCGCATCCGCCCGGTTGCCGAGTGTGACCGACGCCCCACGATGGGCCATCGCGTGATATGCGTCAAGGACCGGGACGGGCGGTGCCGGTGTGCTCTCCGTATCGGTGGACCGGAGGCGTTAGCCTTCGGAGGCGGGTCGGTGGTGCGTGCGCGCCGAGTTCGATGGATGGGTGTCGGTCCGGTCGAGGGTCGGCCGTGGCCGTGATCCGAAGGTGGTGCGATGAGCCAGACCGCGATGACACGAACGCTGACGGTGTTGCTGGTGGAGGACGATCCGGGCGACGCGTTGATGATCGAGGAGGCGTTGCTGGACCGGGAACGGGGGCACACCCTGTGTCGGGTCGCGGACGGCATGGAGGCGCTGGAGTGGCTGCGTACGCATGCGCGGCCGGATCTGGTGATCCTGGATCTGAACATGCCGCGGATGGACGGTCGCGAGGTGTTGTCGGCGATGAAGGCCGACGAGCGGTGGCGGACGATCCCGGTGGTGGTGCTGTCCACCTCGGCCGCGCCGGACGACGTGCGGCGCAGCTACGACCTGCACGCGAACGCGTTCGTGACCAAGCCGGTCGAGTTGGAGTCGTTCCTGGAGGCGGTGCGCCGGATCGACGAGTTCTTCCTGAGCCTGGTGACGCTGCCGCGCGGGTGAGCGCGGGCGCGCCCGCCGTTTCGGCGCGGCGCGCTCACCCGCTCGCGGGGATCAGGCAGGCGATGCCGTCCAGGAGGCGGTCCAGCCCGAAGGTGAACAACGTTTCGAGGCTCAGTTCCAGGTCGGGGTCGGTCAACGCGGCGGAGTACATCGGGAAGTCGCCGCCGGCCAGGATCAGGTCCATGGTCTCGTCCTGGGCCTGCATCCATTCCTCGCTGGACACGCCGGTGGCGCGTTCGGCCTCGGATTCCCCGGCGAGATTGATCGCGGTGCCGCGTACATAGTTGAGCATCGTCACCGCGATGTGGATCATCACGCCCGTCGGCAGCCCCTCGAACTCGGCCATCGCCCACTCCACATGCCGCATGCCGCGCACCGTCGGCAGCGGGCGGGTCATCGACATGACCTGGGCCAGCCACGGGTGGCGGCGGTACATCGCCCACTGCATCCGGCACGAGGCCTCCAGGCGGGCCCGCCAGCCGATGCGGTCCTCGGTGGGGAACGGCGCCCCGGCGAACACGCTGTCGGCCATCGCGGCGAGCAGGTCCTCCTTGCCGGGCACGTGCCGGTACAGGCTCATCGGAGCCACCCCCACCTCGGCGGCGATCTGCCGCATCGACACCGCCGCCAGGCCGCGTTCGTCGGCGATGGCGATCGCGGCCGCGATCACTCGCTCCCGGGTGAGTTCGGCGTCGGTGCGCGGCGGGTGTGTGGGCGGGACGGTGATCGCCCGGACCCGGGCGCGCGGCGCGTCGGAGCGGTCGACGACCACGGTGCCCACCCCGCGCACCGCCCGGACCAGTCCCGCATCGCGCAGCACGGTCAGCGCCTTGGTGGCGGTGGCCATGGCCACGCCCCACTCCGCGGTGATCGCCCGGGTGGAGGGCACCCGATCGCCGGGACGCAGCTCGCCCGTCTCGATCCGCCGACGCAGCTCGTCGGCGATCCGGATCGACGGCGTGGCGTCGCGGGGCATCGGGGCCTCCCGGGCTGTCGGTACTCCCTGTCCTGGTCAGTGCACTATAGGGCACCCTTGCCGCCGGATTGGTGCACTAGTTTCTGTGCACTACTTTGTGAAGCCTTTATTCCCGCTGAATATCGGGCTGTTGTTGCGCGGCGTACGGTGTGTTTACTCTGTACGCGGCGGAGCGTACGCCGTACGGATGCAGTGCGGCGCGACAGTGCGAACAATGGGGGAGATTCCAGTGGCGATCGACGAGACGACCGGAAAGCCGGGGGCGGCGCCGTCGGCGGGGCGGCGGGAGTGGGTCGGGCTGGCCGTCCTGCTGGTGCCGCTGCTGTTGGTGAGCATGGACGTGTCGGTGCTCTACTTCGCGGTGCCGTTCATCGGCCGGGCACTGGAGCCCACCGGCACACAGCAGTTGTGGATCCTGGACATGTACGGGTTCGTGCTCTCCGGCCTGCTGATCGTGATGGGCGCGCTCGGCGACCGGATCGGTCGGCGGCGGCTGCTCCTGGTGGGGGCGGGGCTGTTCGCCGGGGCGTCGCTGCTCGCGGCGTACGCGCAGGACGCGCAGACGCTGATCGCCGCACGGGCCCTGCTCGGGGTGGGTGGGGCGGCGCTGATGCCGTCCACGCTGGCGCTGATCCGCACCATGTTCGTCGACCCCAAACAGCGCGGGACGGCGATCGCGATCTGGACCGCGGTGATGACCGGCGGCATCTCGCTCGGGCCGATCCTGTCCGGTGTGCTCGTCGAACACTTCTGGTGGGGTTCGATCTTCCTGATCAACGTGCCGGCGATGGCGATCCTGCTGATCCTGGTCCCGGTCTTCGTCCCGCGTCATCGCGGCGTCGCACACGGGTCGTTCGACCTGATCGGCGCGGTGCTATCGCTCGGCACGCTGCTGCCGGTGGTGTACGGGATCAAGGAGATCGCCCGATCCGGGGCACAGACGTTGCCGATCGCGAGCATCGCTTTCGGGCTGATCGTCGGGGCGCTCTTCGCACGGCGCCAACTCACCGCCGAGCATCCGCTGTTGGACCTGGAACTGTTGCGGATGCGGGCGTTCGGCGGGGCGGTGTTCGCCAATGTGATGTCGATGTTCGCGATCGTCGGATTCGCCATCTTCACCACGCAGTACCTCCAGTCGGTGCTCGGGATGAGCCCGCTGCGCGCCGCGCTGTGGAGCCTGGTGCCGTCGCTGGCGGTCGCGGTGGCCACGCCCGTGGCCACCGTGCTGGCCCGGCGGATCGATCGGGCCTGGGTGATGAGCGGCGGATTCACGGTGGCCATCGGCGGGTTCGCGGTGCTGGCGACCGCTCGGCCCGACTCCTCGCTCGCGCTGCTGCTCGGCGGCGCGGCGGTGTACGCGGCCGGCGTGGTCGCGGTGATGACGCAGGTGACCGAGATGGCGATGGGCGTCGCGCCGGCCGAGCGGGCCGCCTCCGCCTCCGCCGTGTTGGAGTCGGGCAGCGAACTCGGCGGTGCGCTCGGCATGGCGCTGCTCGGCACGATCGGCGACGCGGTCTACCACCGGGCGATGGCCGACACCGGTCCCGCGGGGCCGGCGCGGGAGACCCTGGGTGGGGCGCAGGCGACCGCGGCCCGGTTGTCGGGGGACGCGGGGCGGACCCTGCTGGACACGGCCCGGGACGCGTTCTGCGACGGGATGAACGCCGCGGCGATCGGCGCGGCGGTGGTCATGGTGATCGGGGCCGGCTACTGCGCGCGGTTCCTGCGCGGGGTGCCGGTGGCCGACGCCGGGGCGGGAGAGGGGACTTCGGCGCTCGCCGAGGCGCCGGTCGCGGGCGCGCCCGCGGGCGCGCCCGCGGTCGATGTGCCGGTCGACGCCCGCTGACCCCGGCGCGCGGTCGTCGGCTCAGCGGCGCGGGCAGGCGCGCGCGGTGTGGATCGTGGTCGCGGCGAGGTAGAAGGCGTCCGGGCGCCACAGGATGCCGGTGTCCGTGTCGGGATCGAGCAGGGCGTCGAGGGTGGCCAGGTCCTCGGCGTCCAGGCGGTCGGCCAACAGGGCGCGGCGGTGCGTGAGTTCGGCGTGCAGGTGCTCGCGCGGCAGGGCGTCCAGCGGTGAGGGCAGGTCGATCAGGAACGAGTGGGTGCCGGTCGGGACCAGGCCCGCGCGGGCCAGCATGGCCGGCCGGTCCTCGACCGCCGCCCGGGCGCCGGGCAGGCTCGCCCGCAGCTCGGCGAACCAGTCCTCGTGGGCGGCGTCGAGCCGGGCCTGAAGGCCGGGTCGGCCGATGCCGATGTCGCGGGGCAGGAAGCGGGTGGACAGGCCGCGCTCGGCGATCGCGATCATCCCGCCGGGACGCAGCACCCGGGCCAGGGCGTCCAGCGCGGCCTGCTGGTCGCCGAGGTGGTGGACCACGTCGCCCGCCCAGATCAGGTCGGCGCTGCCCAGGGTGTCCAGGTCGGCGGGCAGCTCGACGTGGTGGGTGTGTACCCGGTGGCCCAGGCCCTCCCGGTGTGCGCGGGCGCCGGCGCGGGCCAGCAGGGCGGGGTTCGGCGCGACGGCGACCACGTCGGCGTTGGGGAAGTAGCGGGCCAGCAGGCAGGACGCGACCCCGGGGCCGCCGCCCAGATCGAGGATCCGGTCCACCCGGGCCAGCGTGCGGTCGCCGTACAGCGCCAGATCGCGCAGCCGTGCGGCGGCCTCCTCCAGGAAGGGGGCGTGCAGCTCGGCCTCGCGTTCGAGGAGCGGGCCTGCGTCCCGCCCCGGGGGGTCGGTGCGGGGGTCGGTGGTCATCAGGTGCGTCTCCCGAGTTCTGGGCTACCGTCGCCGCGGTTGGCCGGGTCCGTCGTCTGCCGTGTGCTGCGTGTGAGGGACACAACGTCGGCGAAGGGCCGCGGTAATCCACGATCGGCGAGCGTTCCCGGCGGCGCACCGGATCGGTGACCTGCGCCGCGGGCGCCGGCGCGCCGGGGTCGGGTGACCGGCCGCCCGGCGGCGCGGCGTTAGGGTCGGGGCATGAGCGAGGAGATCGTCTACAAGCTGGTCGGCGCCGACGAGTGGGCCGAGGCGCTGCGGGCCGGCCGGTTCGCGGGGTCCGGGATCGACCTGGTGGACGGCTACGTGCACCTGTCCACGGGCGCGCAGGTGGCCGAGACTGCCCGGCGGCACTTCGCCGGCCGCGACGATCTGGTCCTGGTGGCACTGGATCCGGCCGTCCTGGGGGCGGCGCTGCGCTGGGAACCCTCGCGTGGCGGCGCGCTCTTCCCGCACGTGTACGGCGTGGTCGACCCGGCCGCGGCGCTGTGGACCGCCCCCCTGGACCTGCCGGCGACCCCCGACGGCGACCACGTGGCCGAGGCGGTCCTCGCGGCACTCGACACCTACGGACACTGACCGCCGGGCGGCCTGTGCCGGGACGCGCGGAGACCGCGGGGCTCGGACGCCGTCATCGGGTCGGCGTGCGCAGCAGGTCGCCGGAGATCGAGTCCTCGACGAAGGCGTTGATCCCCGGGCCGGTGAGTTCGCGGGGGGCGAAGTCGTCGAAGTAGGCCAGCGGTACGTGTACGCACAGCAATGCCGCGGCCACCAGCACCCGGTGGCGTGAGCGCACCCGGGACGGGGCCGCATCGGGCGGCTCCTGCCCCAGCCACCACCACGCCACCACGGCCGTGTTGGCCAGGAGCAGGAACGCCCAGCGGTGGGTGTCCCATCCGGCGAACGCGGCCACCAGCGGCGCGACGGCCGCCGCGATCGCCAACAGTCGGCGCGGCCCCACCACGGTGCCCCCGGCGAACGCCAGGGCCGGCGCCGCGGCGAGGAGCACCGCGAGCGGGACCAGGAACCACAACACCTCGAATGGCTCGTACATCCGCAGACTCTCCGCCTGCGTCCGGCCGAAGATCTCGAACACGTCGGCCCGGGCCGGGAATCCGCCCTCGCGCAGCCGAGCCTGCAGACCGGGCGCCGCCCCGTCGGCGGCCGGCGAGACGAGCAGCACGGTGCCGCCGACGAGCACCGCGGGCAGCAGTACGGCCGCCGCCCGGCGGATCGGCAGCCGGTCCACCACCAGCAGGGTGAACAGCGGGATCACGGTCAGCATCGCGATCTCGTGCACGCACACCGCGACCGCCATCACCAGCGCGGCGGCGATCACGCGACCGCGGGCGAGCAGCCACCACGCGCCGAACAGGGCCAGGAACAGCAGCTGTTCGAAGTAGCCGACCTCGTGGAAGAGGTAGCCGCCGGTGGGCAGCACCAGCCACCCGGCCACCAGGGCCCGCCGGGCCGGCACCCGGGTGCGCGCCGCCGCGACCACCACGACCGCGAGCAGCGCGGCCAGGATCACGAACGACGTGCCGGCGAACAGCGCGTACGGGTAGTCCGTCGCTTCCGCGACCGGATGCAGCACTGTGCCGACCACGAACCGCCGGTGGAAGCCGTCCTGGAGCGAGATCGTCTGCAATGTCGCGGTCCACGCGCTCGGTGCGCGGATCCCGGTGTACGCGGCCAGTAGCACGCACGCCACGAGGAGCAGCGTGCGGCGGGTGGGCGCCGAGAGGCGTCGTCGGGGCGGGTCGGCCGACGCGGAGATGCCCGCGGACATGGCTCGGACGACCGGTTGAACAACCGGTTCGTAGCAGGTTTCGGGCATGACTGACCTCGCCGTCGGCGCCCCGACAAGAGCGCGAAGGTATCGGGAAGGAATGGAGGCTCGGGAATGGTGAACGTGGTGGGTCGGCCGAACCCACTGGTGACTAGACGGGTCGAACGTGTGGGGATGTGACGGGTGAGCCCCGGGATTTCCTGTGGCGCTGATCACAGCCACGGAGTCGGCCGCGCGCCTGCCCGGAGCGTGCGGCCGACCGTGATCAGGGGGTTTCGGTGGGAATCGGCGGGTTCGCCAGTCGGGTCGGGATCCGGTCCAGGGTGATGCCGAAGTGCTCGCGGTAGGCGGCCAGGAGGGCGGCGTCGTCGACGAGTCGCTCCTCGTGGCGGTCGGTGCCGGTGGTCCGGATCAGGGTGCGGTCGGAGATGGTGATCCGTCCGTCCGGGAGGGCGAGCGAGCACACCGGGGCGTGGGTGAAGCGCGACGCCGGCGCGGTCTGGTGCCACCAGCACCCGGTCACGAAGTCGCCCGACACGCGCGGGCGGGGCTCCAGGCGGTACGCACGCTTTCCGTCGTGCAGGATGTCGACCTCCCCGTACTCGCCGTCGACGATCCGGAACACTCCGCCCGGGTCCACCTGGTCCGTCCGCAGATCCAGCCGTATCGGGTGGTGGGTGAAGCGCCCGAAACCGACGTCGACCAGCCACGGATGCTCCAGGTCGACGCGCAGCGCCAGGTGGTCGAACGGGATCCCCACCCGCCCCGAGTCGCCGTAGGTGTACGCGGACAACAGGGTGACGCGGTAGCCGAGTTCGCGCAGCAACACGGCGAACGCACCGCAGAGTTCGTAGCACAGGCCGCCGCGCCGCCGATCCAGGATCTTCGCGAGCAGCGTGTCCTCGTCGAGCGAGAGCGGGCGACCCAGGTGGATGTCCAGGTTCTCGAACGGGACGGTCAGCAGGTGCCGCCACTGCAACTCGGCCAGTGTCCGCGGATCCGGGGACGCCGGGCGAGGGACGCCGAGCAGGGCCAGGTAGCTGTCGATGCGGTTGAGGTTCACCGTGCCTCCGGGCTGTGTGCGTGGTACCGGCCGACTGCGGCCGCGCCTCAGCATGCCCCGCGGGGCCCGGCCCCGCCGGCCCGGGTCGGCCTTCCCCGCAGCGGCGCGAGCGGCCGTGCGGGGCGCGGAAATTCGCACGACAGGCCCGGCCCCGCGGCGGCATCATGCGAGGGCCGCAGCCCGACTCCGGCGCCCCCCACACCCCTCGCCGAAAGGTCGCCGTGCAGGCCGCACACACGATCACCCCCGCAGCACTGCCCGACGTCCTGCTGCATACCGCGCTGGTGCGACCGGTCTTCGTGTGGGGCGCTCCCGGGATCGGAAAGTCGTCGCTGGTACGCGACTTCGCCGCCTCGATCGGCCTGGAGTGCGTGTCGCTCCTCGGCACCCAGCTCGCCCCCGAGGACCTGATCGGCGTGCCGCAGATCGTGGCCGGCCGCAGCCGGTTCTGCCCACCCGAGCAGATCGCCCGGGACGAGCCGTACTGCCTGTTCCTGGACGAACTCAACGCCGCCTCCCCGGACGTGCAGAAGGCGTTCTACTCGCTGATCCTGGACCGACGGATCGGCTCGTACACGCTGCCCGCCGGGTCGGTGGTGATCGGCGCGGGCAACCGGGCGAGCGACAACGCGCTGGCCCGACCGATGTCTTCGGCGCTGATCAACCGCCTCGTGCACGTACACCTGCGCGCCTCGGTCGACGACTGGCTCGGCTGGGCCGGCGTCAACGGCATCCACCCCTGGATCCTGGAGCACATCCGGGCCCGACCCGACCACCTGTGGAGCGCGCCGCCCAAGACCGAGGAGGCGTTCTCCACGCCGCGCGCGTGGCACATGCTCTCCGACGGGCTGTACTCCTTCGGCCCCGACGTCGGCGACGAACACGTGCGACTGCTCGCCCACGGCACGCTCACCCCCACCCACGCCGCCGCGTTCCTCGGCTTCCTCAAGACCGTGCGCAACGCCTACGGCCTGGACGCCATCCTCAAGGGTGATGCGCGTTGGCCGGCCGCGCCTGCCGACCGGGACCTGCTCTACTTCCTGGTCGAGAGCTTCCGCGCGCGACTGGCCAAGGACCTCCCGGCCGACCGCCGGCACGTCTCGCCCGCGCTGCGCGACTTCGCCTTCCGGGCCAAGGGGCTCCTGGCCGAACTCGCCGAGATCTCCCTGGAGATGGCCCAACTCGTGATCGCCGACGACCGGGAGGGCGCCGAGCCGCTGCCCGCGTGGTTCCTGCTCGAAGCCGCCCGCGACCTGCCGCGCCTGGTCGGCGCGCGGCGCTGAACGGGCCGCCGATGGCCGCCCGTCGGGCCGGTGGGAAGAAGCCGGCCGTCAACCACGCGGACAAGGTCGTGGCGGCGCGCGAAGCCGGCTGGTCGGCGACCGACGTGGCGCCGATCGCCTACCTCGCCCACCTGGTGCGGCACGACTACGACACCCTCGGCCCGGGCGCGCTGGGCCACATCGGCGAGCGCGGCACGCTGACCGTGGACCGGCACCGCTACGTGCCACCGCTGCTGTGGGAACGGGCCTACACCCATCTGCTGCTGCACCTGGCGCTCGGCCACCTCGACGGGCACACCCTCGCCGAGGCCGGCCTCGGCCATCCCGCCGCCGTGATCGACGACGCGTACAACACCGCGTGCTGCGTCGCGGTGCACCGCTTCGCCGACGGCCTGGGCATCGGCACCCCCCTGACGGAGTTGCCCCGACTGCCCGACGGCGACGAACGCGAACTCACCCAACGCTGGCGCCTCGAGGGTGTGCCCGAGGCGCTGCGCCGGCTCGGGACCAACGGCACCTCGCCCTGTCTGCGCCGCGAACCGCCGCCGACCCGCGACGCCCCGGCGCCGCGGGACTGGCCCGCGGTGATGGCGCGCGGACTGGTCGAGATGGTCGCCACCTCGTTGGAATCCGCAATGGCCGAACCGGGCGAGCAGGTCGGCGTCGCGGGGCGGGCCCGCACCCAGGGCCCCTGGGACCGCGCGTTGTCCTGGTTCGTCTCCTCCTACCCGCTCCTGGGCGCCCTCGCCGCCGGCCTCACCGTGGTCGCCGACGCCGAACTGGCCCGCTCGTGGGGCATCTCGATCGCCGCGGTCAGCGCCGAGCACGGCGAGATCTACGTCAACCCGCACGTGCAACTCTCGGTGGAGGAATGGCAGTTCGTGCTTGCGCACGAGATGTTGCACGCCGCACTGCGGCACGACCGGCGGCGCGAGCACCGCGACGCGCACCTGTTCAACGTGGCCTGCGACTACGTGATCAACGGGTGGCTGGTGGAGATGGGCGTCGGGGTGATGCCCGGCGGCTTGCTCTACGACGCGCGACTGACGGGACTGTCCGCGGAATCCGTGTACGACACGCTGACCACCGACCTGCGCCGGGCCCGCAAACTGCGCACCCCCGGCTCCCGCGAGCACGGCGACATGCTGGGCGAATGGCTCTCCGAACCGGCCGCGGCGGCGCGGCGGTCCAGCCGGCGCGGCACCCCCGGACCGCTGCCCGCGCGGCCCGGGACCCGGGTCTCCTCGGTCGACCTGGACGCCTTCTATCGGCGCGCGCTGACCGCCGGTCTCGCCTACCACGACGTCGGGCGCGGCCTGTTGCCCGCCGGTCTTGTCGAGGAGATCCGCACGCTGGAACAACCGCCGCCGGCCTGGGACGTGCGGCTGGCCCGCTGGTTCGACGAACACGTACGCCGGCCCGAGACCGTGCGCACCTACGCCCGGGCGGGCCGCCGCCAGGCCGCCACCCCCGACATCCCCCGGCCCGGGCGGGTGCGGCCGGAGGACGTCGACCGGCTGTGTACGTTCGGCGTGGTCCTGGACACCTCCGGATCGATGGACACCACCCTGCTCGGCAAGGCCCTGGGCGCGATCGCCTCCTACGCGAGCGCCCGGGACGTACCGGCCGCGCGGGTCGTGTACTGCGACGCCGCCGCCTACGACGCCGGCTACCTGCCGGTCGAGGACATCGCGCAGCGGGCCAAGGTGCGCGGGCGCGGCGGCACGGTCCTGCAACCGGGGATCCGACTCCTGGAGGGCGCCGCCGACTTCCCGCCCGACGGGCCGATCCTGGTGATCACCGACGGGCACTGCGACGTGTTGCGGATCCGGCGCGAACACGCCTTCCTGGTCCCGGCCGGCGCCCGGCTGCCGTTCTCCCCGCGCGGGCCGGTGTTTTGGGTCGGCTGAAGGGGCCGCCGACCTGCGCGACTACTGCGATTGCGGTAGACGGTCGTGCGGTTTCGGTAGGTCGCGGTGTCCGTAGCCGCATGACGACGCGAGGGGTCGTCCCGAACGAGGCTCGAAGGGTCATCGCTCGTGGATAGGGAGACCCTGACGTGGCGACTTTTCTGTATCGGCTCGGCCTCGCGGCCTTTCGGCGGCGCGGTCGGGTGCTCTTGGTGTGGCTGGGGGTGCTGGTCGTGGTCGCGGTGGGCGCCGCGCAGGCGTCGGGGCCCTCGGACGAGGAGTTCTCGATGCCGGGGATCGAGTCGCAAAAGGCGTTCGATCTGATGGAGCAGCGTTTTCCCGGAACCGCCGCGGACGGCGCCACCGCCCGGATCGTCTTCGTCGCCCCGGGCGGACACACGGTGACCGACGGCGACCTGCGCAAGGCCGTCGAACAGGCGGTGAGGGCGCTGGGCGAAGGCCCGCAGGTGGCCGGTGTCGCGGACCCGTTCGCGTCGAAGGCGGTGAGCAAGGACGGTGCGACCGCGTATGCGACCGTCACCTACAAGGTGGAGGCCAACGACGTCACCGACGCCGCCCGTACGGCGGTGAACAAGGCGGCGGACCGGGCCCGTTCGGCGGGCCTGACGGTGGAGACCGGCGGATCGGCGATGGACGCCGGCGGCGGCCCCGGCGGGAGCGCGGAGCTGGTCGGCCTCTCGGCGGCGGCGATCGTACTGCTGTTCACTTTCGGGTCGTTGGCCGCCGCGGGCCTGCCGCTGCTGACCGCGATCGTCGGGGTCGCGGTGAGCCTGTTCGCGATCCTGCTCCTCGCGGGCCCTTTGGGCCTGTCCTCGGACACGCTCACCCTCGGGATGATGCTGGGCCTGGCGGTGGGCATCGACTACGCGCTGTTCGTGGTCTCGCGCTATCGGGAGGAGCGTGGGCGCGGGCGGGCGCCGCACGAGGCGGCCGGGGTGGCTGTGGGTACCGCCGGATCGGCGGTCGTGTTCGCCGGGGTCACCGTGATCATCGCGCTCGCCGGGCTGTCGGTGGTGGGGATTCCGACGCTGACGAAGATGGGCCTGGCCGCCGCCGGAGCCGTCGCGGTCGCCGTGCTGGTCGCGTTGACCGTCGTGCCCGCGCTGCTCGGCTTTTGGCCGAACGCGGTGCTCGCCCGCCGGGTACGCAAGGGCCGCGCGCGCGGCGGCCCGGCCGCCGGGCGGGACAACCTCGGCACCCGCTGGGCGCGTTTCGTGCTGCGCCGTCCCGTGGCGGTGCTGGTGCTCGGCGTGGTGGGCCTGATCGCGCTCGCCGTGCCGATGGCGTCGCTGCGCCTCGGCATGCCGGGCGACGAGGCCAAGTCCACCGCCACCACCGAGCGGCGTGCCTACGACGCGCTCGCCGAGGGCTTCGGCCCGGGCTTCAACGGCCCGCTGACCATCGTCGTGGACGCGAAGGGAGCGCCCGACCCGCAGGCCGCGGTGCGCGCCGTCGGCGACCGGATCGCCCGTACCGACGGCATCGTGTCGGTCGCGCCGGCCCGCTTCAACGAGGCCGGCGACACGGCGGTCTTCCGGGCCACCCCGTCGACCAGCCCCACGGACGAGAAGACCAAGGACCTGGTGGAGACGATCCGCCGCAACCGTCCGGCCGTGGAGCGGCAGGCGTCGGCGACGTTCGAGGTCACCGGTACGACCGCGCTGAACATCGACGTCGCGGCCAAGGTGCAGTCCGCGCTGGTGCCGTACCTCGCGGTGGTGGGCGGCCTGGCGGTGGTCCTGCTGCTCGTGGTCTTTCGGTCCGTGCTGGTACCGGTCAAGGCGGCGCTGGGCTTCGTGCTGTCGGTGCTGGCGGCGCTGGGTGTACTGGTGCTGGTCTTCCAGAAGGGACACGCCGCGGACCTGTTCGGCGTGGAGCAGACCGGGCCGATCATGAGCCTGATGCCGATCTTCATGATGGGCATCGTCTTCGGACTGGCCATGGACTACGAGGTGTTCCTGGTCTCGCGGATGCGGGAGGCGTACACCCACGGGGAAGGCGCCCATCAAGCCGTCGTGTCCGGGTTCCGGCACAGCTCCCGGGTGGTGACCGCCGCCGCGCTGATCATGGTCGCGGTCTTCTCCGGATTCATCGGGGAGGACGGGTCGCTGATCAAGATGCTCGGGTTCGGTCTGGCCGCCGCGGTGCTGTTCGACGCCTTCGTGGTCCGGATGGCCATCGTGCCCGCGGTGTTGGCCCTGCTCGGCGACCGGGCCTGGTGGTTGCCGACGTGGCTGGGTCGGGTCCTGCCCCGCGTCGACGTGGAGGGCGCGGCGCTCGATCACACGCGCTCGCACAACCCGCACCCGGATCCGGACGGGCCGGTCCAGGCGCGCGTGTGACGCCGCCGCCCGCGGATTCCGCCCGAGCACGCCCTCTCGGGCGGTCCGCGGGGCCCGCCCGCGCCGTCATCGGCGACCATGGACCTCGGCACGCCCCCTCACGGAGAGCATGATGACCGGCACCCTCGAACGGTACGCGCAACGCCACGCCCGGGTCGCGGACGTGCTGACGGCGGTGGCGTCCTGCGTGTGCACAGTCTTCGGGGCCCGGATCAGTACATCCGAGTCCGCGCCGCCGCACGCCCTGTGGCCCGCCTGGATCCTGCTGCTGTCCGGGGTGGCCGTGGTGGGCTCCCGCAGCCGGCCGCGAGCCGCCCTCGTGGTCACCGCCGCCGCGGCCGCCGTGCTGACCGCGCTGGGCTACCTGCCCAGCCCCCTGCTGCTGGCCCCCGTGATGACCGCCCTGTACTGGCTCGCCGCGCTCACCGATTCGCGGACCGTCGGCGGCTACGGCTCGGCGACCATGACCGTGCTCCTGGCCACCTCGCTGGCCGGCGCGCCGATCGGCGACGACTTCACCCTGCGGACCGTGGGCACGGTCCTGTGGCTGCTGCTGCCGGTGTCCCTGGGCAGTTGGAGCCGGTTGCGGCGCGCCTACGTCGAGTCGGTGCAGGCCCGCGCCGCGCATGCCGAGCGCACCCGCGAGGAGGAGGCCCGGCTTCGCGTCGCCGAGGAACGGATGCGCATCGCCCGCGAACTGCACGACGCCGTCGCCCACCACATGGCCGTCGCGCACGCCCAGGCCGGCACCGCCGCCCACCTCGCCGACACGCACCCGGAGCAGACCCGGCGGATCCTGACCGACCTGGTCGGCACCACCACCGCCGCGCTCCTGGAACTGCGCGCCACGGTGGGCGTGTTGCGCCGCACCGCCGATCCGGACGCCGATCCGCTGGAGCCCGCGCCGGGCCTGGACCGCCTTCCGACGCTGGTCGCGGCCTGCGCGTCGGCCGGTCTGACGGTCACCGTCGACACCGAAGGACAGGCCCGACCGTTGTCCCCGGGCGTGGACCTGACCGCCTACCGGATCATCCAGGAGGCCCTGACCAACGCTACGAAACACGCGTCGGACCACGCGGCCCGGGTCCGGCTCCGCTACGACGACGCGCGCCTGTTCATCACCGTCACCAACGACGGCACCACCGACGGCGGACCCGTGCCGCCGGTGCCCGGCGGCGGATACGGACTGATGGGGATGCGCGAACGCGCCCACTCCGTCGGTGGCGACCTGCGCGCCGGCCCCCGACCCGAGGGCGGCTTCGAGGTCGCGGCGGCCCTCCCCTTTCAGCCCCGCACCCCGGCGGACACCCCGGCCGGACGACGACACGAGGAAACCCGTTGACCATCCGTGTCCTGCTCGCCGACGACCAGGCCCTGCTGCGCGGCACCTTCCGGCTCCTGATCGACTCCTGCGCCGACATGGAGGTGGTCGGCGAGGCCGCCGACGGCGGGCAGGCGGTGACGGCGGCCCGCGCCCACCGGCCCGACGTGGTCCTGATGGACATCCGCATGCCCGGCACCGACGGCCTCGCCGCCACCGCCGCGATCTGCGAGGACCCCGACCTCGCCGGCACGCGCGTACTGATCCTGACCATGTTCGAGACCGAGGAGTACGTCGCCCGGGCGCTACGGGTCGGGGCCAGCGGTTTCCTCGGCAAATACGTCACCACGGACGCGCTCCTCGACGGCATCCGAACCGTCGCCGGGGGCGAGGCGCTGCTGTCCCCGGGCGCCACCCAGGCACTGATCACCCGCTTCCTCACCACCCCCGCCTCCGGACCGCCGCTGGCCCCGGCCGAACGCCTCGCCGACCTGACACCCCGCGAACAGGAGGTCACCGTCCTGGCGGCGCACGGCAAGTCCAACGACCGGATCGCCGCGGAGCTGGTGCTGAGCGTGCTGACCGTCCGCACCCACATCCAACGCGCCATGACCAAACTCGGCGCGCGCGACCGCGCCCAACTCGTCGTCATCGCCTACCAGAGCGGCCTGGTGCGCCCCGAACCCCCCGGCCTGTGAGGACGGTGGGTGTCGTGTCCCAGGTGCGCATCGGTACGCCCGCGGGCCCTGCCGGACGGCGGCGTACACCACGCCCATGGATGTGCCCCTCGTGGGCGTGGGCGGGCGCGGGAGGCTAGGTTGGAGCGCATGCGTGTGGCGTTGATCGATTCCGGGACGGGGTTGCTGCCGACAGCCGGGTGGTTGCGGCGGTTGCGGCCCGATCTGGACCTGTTGTTGTGCATGGACCCCGATCACATGCCCTGGGGCGACCGGAGCGAGGCGGTGATCACCGAACGGGTGCTGGCCGCCGGTGAACTGGCCGTCGCGCGCGGCGTCGACGGCATGGTGGTGCCGTGCAACACGGCCACCGTCACCGCGCTCGACACGCTGCGCGCCCGACACGAACCCGCCGTGCCGGTGGTGGGCACGGTGCCCGCGATCAAGCCGGCCGCCGCGGCCGGCGCGCCGTTCGCGGTCTGGGCCACCGCGGCGACCACCGCGAGTGCCTACCAGGCCCGGCTGATCGAGGAGTTCGCCGCCGGACACACCGTGGTCCGGATCGCCTGTCCGGGCCTGGCCGAGGCGATCGACCGGGCCGACGAGCCGGCCATCGCGGTGGCGCTCGCCGACGCGGCGCGCCGCACGCCAGCCCACTGCGCGGGCGTGGTCCTGGGCTGTACGCACTACCCGCTGGTCGCCGAGCGGATCGCCGCCGCGCTGCCCGCCGAGGTGGTGCTGTACGACAGCGCCGAGGCGGTCGCGCGGCAGACGTTGCGCCGGCTGGGGCTGAGCGAGGACGCCGGGGCGACTCCGGGCGGCATCGAGGTGGTGCTCAGCGGGCGCCCCGGCGCGCTCCCGCCGAACGCGCTGGCGTACCCGCTCGGCCGGGCCCTCGCCGGTCGCCGCCCGCTGGAAGCGTCCACCGGGATCGGCGCCGGATCCGCCTGAGCCGGCCGCCGCTCAGGCGTTCCAGGTGCGGGTGCACAGCACCAGCGGGTAGCCGTCCGGGTCGGTGACGGTGACGCCGAACCTGTCCCAGTAGGGGTTGTGCGCGGCGGTGCGGGTGCCGCCCGTCGCGATCAGCCGGTCCACCAGCTCGGGGTCGATCGGGCCGCCCAGGTAGAGCACGAACAGGTCGTCGACGGTCGGTGTCGGTGGCAGCGGGTTTTCCGGGTCCCGGGTGAGTTCGAAGTGCCAGTGGCCCCCGGGCAGTCCGACCATCACCAGGTCGTGCTCGCCGGGGACCTGCTCGGTGGTGCGCCACAGGACGCTCAGGCCCAATCCCTCGACGTAGAACCGCTCGGCGGCGGCGAGGTCGAGGGAGGGGCGGGCGATACGGACGTGCGTGTCGATGTCGATCATGGCGGTGAGGCTAGCGGGCGCCCGCCGGCCGGCCGGGAGCGGACGGGCGCCCGCGACGGTGTGGGGCGGGCGCCCGGCGGTCTCAGCCGAAGTCGGCCGCGTGTTCCCTCGCCCAGTCCCGGAAGCCGCGCGGCGGTGTGCCGGTGAGGTCCTGCACCGTGGTGGTGAGCACGGCCGGCTGCGGCGGGGCGTCGGCGCCCGCCAGCAGCGCGTCCACCAGCGCCGGCGGGCGACCGTCGGCGAGCATCCGGGCCCGGGCGACGGCCGGCGGGACCGGCTCGAAGCGCAGCGGACGGCCGATCGCCGCGCCGATCAGGGCCACCTGGTCGGCCCGCCCGAGCACGTCCGGGCCGGTCAGTACGTAGCCGGCGCCCGCGTGGCCGTCCTCGGTCAGCACCCGGACCGCCACCGCGGCGATGTCCCCCGGATGCACCACCGGCTTGGCGGGCAGGTCGGGCCCGTGCACGACGCCCGTCTCGCGGATCTGCCCCGCCCAGCCCAGCGTGTTGCTCGCGATCGTCTCGGCACGCAGGAAGGTCCACGTCGCACCGGAGCCGGTGATCGTGCGCTCCAGATCGGCATGCAGGGCGCCGATCGGGTCGTCCCGCCCGGCGAGCGCGTCGCGTACCCGCGACGAGGAGAGGTAGACGACCCGGTCGGTGTGCTCGGTGACCGCCGCCAGCACCTCCGGCGCGCCCTCGGCGGTGAGGAAGGGCCAGACCAGGAACACCGATTCGACCCCGGTCAGCGCCGCGGCGAGGCCGGCCGGATCGGCCAGATCGCCGGCGACCACCTCGACGCCGGGGGGCAGGTCGGCGGTTTCGGGACGCCGGACCAGCGCCCGTACCTCGGCTCCCGCGGCGAGCAGTTCGGCCACCACATGGCGGCCGACGTTGCCGGTCGCCCCCGTTACCAGAATCATGCATCGTCCCTTTCGTGCCGTCGGGCGGAGGGGGAGGTGCCGCCCTCCGCCGTCGGACGCTCGCGCGACCGACGCGGACGAGAGGTCAAGCCCGGGTGCGGCGCGGCTTATTCCAGGACCTTGGCCAAGAACGCGGACAGGTTGCCCTTCGTGCGCTCGATCTGCTCGGGCACGGTCAGCGATTCCTCGAACCGGCCGCCGGGGGCCGGCTTCTTCAGGCCGCGGACGTAGAGCGAGCAGGCCAGGTCGGTGCACATGTACACGCCGACGGAGTTGCCGTCGCGGCCCGCGCGGCCGGTGCGGCGCGCGGTCATCAGCGATACGCCGCTGCCCGGGTGTGTGGTCAGACACAACGAGCACATGCTGCGGTGCAGGTAGCCACGCCGCTGGGCGGGGAAGCGCAGGGTGACGCCGACGAGGTCGCCGGCGTGTTCGGTCACCAGATAGGTGCGATCCGGTGCGCCCGGATCGCCCCAGCCCAGGAAGTCCAGCTCGGCCCATGGGCGTTCGGCCAGGTCACGGGGCATCGGCAGGCGTTGAGCCTCGCCCTTGGAACAGTTGACGAACGACGTGCGGATGTCCTGCTCGGTCAGTGGGTTCATGCGGCGGAAACTAACAGTGCCTGTGTAGTCTAGGCAAGAACCTAGAGGGACTAGGAAGTGGGAAAAACACCGGGGTGCGATGATCGGCGCCTCGACGGAGGGGGCGGGTTGGCGCGCAAGGGACTGACCGCGGAACGGGTGACCAGGGCAGCCGCGGATCTGGCCGACGAGGTCGGCTTCGAGAACATCACCCTGACCGCGCTGGCGCGCGGCTTCGGGGTGAAGGACGCGAGCCTGTACTCCCATGTGCGCAACCTCCAGGAGCTGCGCGTGGGGATCGCCCTGCTGGCCGCCGCCGAGCTGGCCGATCGCATCGGGGTGGCGGTGGCGGGCCGGGCCGGCCGGGACGCGCTGACGGCGTTCGCCCGGGCGTACCGCGACTTCGCGCTGGAGCACCCCGGTCGCTACGCGGCCACCCAGGCGCGGATCGATCCGGCCCTGCTCGCGTGCTCCGACGGCCATCGGCGCAACGTCGACTACACCTACGCGATGTTGCGCGCCTACGGCCTGGAGGAACCGGATCTGACCGACGCGGGGCGGCTGTTGCGCAGCACGTTCCACGGCTTCGCGGTCCTGGAGGCCAACGGCGGGTTCGGCCACGTGCGCCCGCCGGGGGAGTCCTTCGAGCGGGCCGTGCAGGCGCTGCACGCGGCGCTGGAGCGGTGGCCCGACTGAGCGCTTGCCGCAGCGGCCGGCGCGCGGTTCGATCATGGTGCCCGGCGGCGGGTCGCCGGTCCGGCGGCACCGGGTTCGAGAGAGGCGTGTGGTGACGAGGTACGTGGCGCTGTTGCGCGGGATCAACGTGGGCGGACACCGCAGGGTGCCGATGGCGGACCTGCGCCGGGTGCTGACCGGACTCGGCTTCACCGAGGTGCGCACGCTGCTGCAGAGCGGGAACGCGGTCTTCGCGACCGCCGAGCGGCCGACCGACGAACTCGTGGCGACGATCGAGGCGGGACTGGCCGCCGAGTTCGGGTTCGCGGTGGACGTGATGGTGCGCAGCGACGCGGAGTGGCGGGCGGTGGTGGCGGCCAATCCGCTGGAGGTGCGCGATCCGGCGAAGCTCGCGGTGGCGTTCCTGCGCGCGCCGTTCGACCCGGCGGTGCTGGTCGGGGTCGATCCGGCCGACTACGCGCCGGAGGAGTTCAGCGCCGGCGGGCGCGAGTTGTACATGTACTTCCCGGACGGCCTCGGCAAGGCGCGGCTGACCCCGATCCTGTCCCGCCGGCTCGGCGACGGGGCGACCGTGCGCAACTGGAACACGGTCGTCAAGCTGCTCGCGCTGCTGGAGCCGGCGACCTGAGCCGGCCGCCCCCGGTGTCGGGGCGGCATGAAAACGCGGTGTCGTCCGGATTGCGCGGAGCCGCCCGAAGGCATTGCACAATTTTATGTGCACAGATTAATGTGCACGCATGGGAGAGACGCCGGAACGCCGCGAGGTCACCGAACTCGAAGCGCTGAAGGCACTCGCCCATCCCCGGCGGCAACGGATCATGCGCCATCTGGAGGTGGACGGTCCGGCCACCTCCGCGACGCTGGCCCGCTCGCTGGACCTGAACACCGGCGCGACCAGCTACCACCTCCGGGAACTGGCCCGACACGGCTTCGTGGAGGACTTCGACGACCCCGAGGCGCACGGCCGGGAGCGGTGGTGGCGCGCCGTGCGTCGGGACCTGCGGTTCCCGCCGCGCAGCGAGCAGAGCGCCGAGGTCCGCCCGGTGGTCGACGAGATGACCCGCCTGGTCTTCGCCGCCGACCTCCGGGACTTCCTCGACGCGAGCACCGCACCCGGGGCCGAGGAGGAGATGGACATGCCGTACTCGCGCGGCACCATCCATGTCACCCAGGCCGAACTGGGCGAGTTCTTCGAGGAGTACATCGCCCTCCTGAACCGATACAAGCGCACCGGCCCACTGCCCGACGGGGCACGGGCGGTGCAGACCCGGTTCTTCACGTACCGGTCCCCGGCGGCCGGGGTGGGGACGAACCTGCCCGGGACGGACGCACCCGGAACCGGCGAGCCCGACACGGCGCGCACCACCACGACCCCCGACACCCGAGACAAGGGCGACGCCGCACCATGAGTTCCCACGAACAGATACCCGAAGCCGTGTCCCTGATCGGAGTCGGACGCGTGCACGGCAAGGGCACCGCCGCCGTCACCGCCCTGAGCGACGTCACCGTCGGCATCCCCCGCGGCGGCTTCACCGCGGTCATGGGCCCCTCCGGCTCCGGGAAGAGCACGTTCCTGCAATGTGCGGCCGGTCTGGACCGGCCGACCAGCGGCACCGTGCGGCTCGGCGAGACCGACCTGTCCGGGCTGAACGAGACCGGCCTGACCGAACTGCGCCGCGAGCGCATCGGCTTCGTCTTCCAGGCGTTCAACCTGATGCCCTCGCTGACCGTGCTGGAGAACATCACGCTGCCGCTGCGCCTGGCCGGCCGCAAGGCGGACCGCGACTGGCTCGCCGAGATCGTCCGGCGGGTGGGCCTGGCCGGGCGTACCGAACACCGCCCCGCCGAGTTGTCCGGCGGCCAGCAGCAGCGCGTCGCGATCGCCCGCGCGCTGGTCACCCGGCCCGAGGTGGTCTTCGCCGACGAACCCACCGGCGCGCTGGACACGGTCACCGCCAAGGAGGTGCTGGTCCTGCTCCGCGACACGGTGGACACGATGGGGCAGACCGTGGTGATGGTCACCCACGACCCGGTCGCCGCCTCCTACGCCGACGACGTGCTGTTCCTCGCCGACGGCCGGATCACCGACCGGCTCGCCGGCGCGAGCGCCGAGCAGATCGCGGACCGGATGACCCATCTGGGCGCGTGGGCCGCCTGATGCTCTTCCTCGCCCTGCGTACGCTGCGCGCCCGAAAAGGCGGCTTCGTCGGCGCGTTCGTCGCGCTGATCTGCGCCGCCGCCCTGGTCACCGCGTGCGGCGCGCTCCTGGAGACCGGCCTGCGCGGCGACATCCGCGTCGAACGCTACGCCGCCACCGACACCGTGGTCACCGCCGACCAGAACCTGCACTGGACCAAGCACAAGAAGGGCAAGACCAAGGTCAAGTCCAAGCCGCTGACCGAGCATGCCTGGCTGGACGACGCCGCCGTGGACCGGCTGCGCACGATCCCCGGCGTGGAGGTGGTGCCCGAACTGACCTTCTCCGCCCACGTGCTCACCGCCGGCGGCCGGGCCCTGGACACCGACGACAACGCGTGGGGGCACGCGTGGGAGTCGGCGCGGCTGACCCCGTTCGGGCTGCGCGCGGGACGCGCCCCGGCGGCGGCCGGCGAGATCGTGTTGGACGCGGACCTGGCCCGGCGGGCCCGGGTCGAGGTCGGCGGCACGGTCACCGTGCAGGCCGGACCGGCCCCCGGCGCCTACCGTGTGGTGGGCGTCGCGACGCCGCCCGGTCGGGACGCGCTGACCCGGCAGGCCACCGTGTTCTTCGGCGCCGAGGACGCCCGGCGACTGGCCGGACACCCCGGACAGGTCGCGGCGGTGGGCCTGTTCCCCGCCCCCGGCGCGGACCCGGGCACCGTGCGCAAGGCCGCGAGGACGGCCCTCGCGGGGACCGGCGCGCAGGTGCGGACCGGTACCGATCGTGGCCCGGCCGAGTTTCCGGCGGCGGCCAAGGCCCGGGTCACCCTGATCAGCCTCGGCGGCGCGCTCGGCGGCACCTCGCTCCTGGTGGCCGTCCTGGTTGTGGTGGGCACGTTCGCGCTGTCCATCCAACAACGTCGGCGCGAGATCGCGCTGCTGCGCGCGATCGGGGCGACGCCCCGGCAGATCCGGCGCATGGTGGGTCGCGAGGCGCTGGTGGTCGGCCTGCTCGCGGGCGCGCTCGGCGCGTTCGCCGGACTCGGCCTGGCCCGTTGGCTGCACGGGCGATTCGTGGCGTTCGGCGCGATGCCGGACACGCTGGAATTGAAGCTCGGCCCGTTCCCGCTGATCGGCGCGGCACTGTTGACCCTGGTCGCGGCCTGGACCGCGGCCCGCGTGTCGGTCCGGCGCGCGGCGCGGGTGCGGCCCACCGAGGCCCTGGCCGACGCGGCGATCGAACGGCCCCGGGTGGGCGTCGGGAGACTGATCGGCGGACTGATCGCGGCGGCGGGCTACGCCGTGCTGCTCCTGGTGCTCAGCGGGTTGGACACCGAGCCCAAGTCGACCCCCGTCACGTTCCTCACGGTGATCCTGGCCGCCGTCGCGATCGCGCTGCTCGGTCCGATCGTGGCCCGCGCGGCGACCGCCCTGTTCGGCGCGGTGGTCGGACGCCTGTCGCCGGTGAGCGGCTTCCTGGCCGCGCGCAACGCCCGGGCCGCGGCCGAGCGGGTGGCCGCCGTGGTCACCCCGCTGAGCCTGGCGGTGGCGATGGCCTCGACCATCCTGTTCACCCAGACCACCGCGAGCCACGCCGCGCAGGAGCAGGCGAAGGCGGGCACGTTGGCCTCGTACACGCTGGCCGCCGGCCCCGGTGTACCCGGCCGGGCGGCCGAGGCGGCGCGCGCGGTGCCCGGGGTCGAGGCGGTCACCGAGGTGCTGCACACGCTCGTCCGGGCCGGCCAGGACAAGTTCCCCGCCCAGGGCGTCACGCCCAAGGGCCTGGAGCGCACGCTCGACCCGAAGACGAAGTCCGGTTCGTTGACGGCGATGACCGACACCACGGTCGCGGTGAGCGACCTGGCCGCCAAGACCAAGGGGGTCGGGGTCGGCGACGACCTGAAGGTCACCATGGGCGACGGCGTGGTGGTCGCGCTCAAGGTGGTCGCGATCTACGAACGCGGCCTCGGCTTCGGCGACCTGACCCTGCCGTACGCGGTGACGGCGGCGCACGTGGACCGGCCGGCCGCCGCGGCGGTGCTGATCTCCGGGACACCCGCGTTGTCCCGGGAGCCGCTGCGGCGCGCGATGGCCGACTTCCCCGGGGTCCGGGTGCTCGACCGCGGCGAGGTCGAACAGGCCCGGCGGGACCAGGCCGGCACCCAGGCCCAGGTCAACTATGTCGCGATGGGGCTGATCATCGCGTTCACCGGGATCGCCGTGGTGAACACGCTGGTGATGGCCACCTCGGCCCGGCGGCGCGAGTTCGCGCTGCTGCAACTGGTGGGCACCACGCGCCGACAGGTGATGCGGATGTTGCGCTGGGAGACCGGGGCGGTGGTGCTGCTTGCCGCCGGGCTCGGCTCGCTGGTCGCCTACGCGACGCTGACCGCGTACAGCATGGGCATGACCAAGAGCGCGTCGCCGTACGCGCCGCCGGTGACCTACGCGACCGTGGTGGTCGTGGCGGCGGTGTTGGCGCTGGTGTCGACGGTGGTGCCGGCGCGGGTCGCACTGCGCGGAAACCCGGCGGACACGATGGGGCTGCGCGACTGATCGCCGCATGGTCGGGGGGAACGCCGGCCGGGCCTCGGGTGGCCCGGCCGGCGTCGTGTGGTGGGGGAGTCGGAACGGTCGAACGCCTCGGGCCCGCCCCTCCGCGTCCCCGATTCCCACGGGGTTTCGAACGCGGCTCCGGCCGTTCGCCGTCGGGGGGCGGGGTGGGGTTGAATGGCGGGTCTTGTCGGTCGGGTCGGGAGGCGGCAGCGTGGAGATTTGGCTCAATCCGGCGTGTTCGAAGTGTCGGGCCGCCGTGGATCTGTTGGACGCGGAAGGCGCCGCCTACACCGTGCGGCGGTACCTGGAGGAGCCGCCGTCCGCGGCGGAGATCGAGGCGGTGCTCGGGCGCCTGGGGCTGGAGCCCTGGGACCTCACCCGCCTCGGGGAGGCGGTCGCCGCGGAACTCGGCATCGCCGACTGGGGTCGGGAGGCCGGGGATCGGGCACGCTGGGTCGCGGCGTTGGCGGCGCATCCGGTGTTGATCCAGCGGCCGATCATCACGGCCGACGACGGTCACGCGGTGGTGGGACGCAGCCCCGAGGCGGTGCGCTCGGCTCTCGGGTGAGGGCGGGTGCTCGTCGGGAAGAGGGGAAAATCGGGAGACATGTGTCCGATTTGAGGTGATTTAGGGTAGTTACGTCCTAACGTAGCGTCATGATCCTCTCGGTGGCCTCGTACTTCGTGGTCGCGGCGATCGCTCCATGGCTGGTTCGCCGCCTCGGGCGCAACGCCTTCGTGGTGCTCGCCGCGCTGCCGGTCGCGACCACCGGCTGGGCGCTTGCCCAGGCCGGCTCGGTCTTCGACGGCCACGCCCTGGTCGAGTCGCGGGCGTGGATTCCCCAGCAAGGCGTCGCGCTGGCCTTCCGGTGTGACGCCCTGGCGCTGCTGATGGTGTTCCTCGCGGCGGGCGTGGGCGTACTCGTCCTCGTCTATTGCGCGCGCTACTTCGACGACGACGAACCCGGGCTCGGTGCCTTCGCCGGGGTCCTGGTCGCCTTCGCCGGCGCGATGATCGGGCTCGTCACCACCGACGACCTGATCCTGCTGTACGTGTTCTGGGAGTTGACCACGGTCTTCTCCTACCTCCTGATCGGCCATCGCAGCGAACACCGGGGCTCGCGCCGGGCCGCGATGCAGGCGCTGACCATCACCACCTTCGGCGGCCTGGCGATGCTGGTCGGGCTGATCCTGCTCGGCGAACGAGCCGGCACCTACCGGCTCTCCGAGATCCTGGCCGATCCGCCCGGCGGCACGCTCGTGACCACCTCGATCGTGCTGATCCTGGTCGGCGCGCTGGCCAAGTCGGCGATCGTGCCGTTCGGATCCTGGCTGCCCGCAGCCATGGCGGCGCCCACCCCGGTCAGCGCCTACCTGCACGCCGCCGCGATGGTCAAGGCCGGCGTGTACCTGATCGCCCGGCTCGCCCCCGGCTTCGCCGAACTCGCGCCCTGGCGGCCGATCGTGCTGATCACCGGCTGCGCCACGCTGCTCCTGGCCGGGTGGCGCGCGCTGCGCGAGAACGACCTGAAACGTGTCCTCGCCTACGGCACGGTCAGCCAACTCGGCCTGCTCACCGTGGTCACCGGCGCCGGCAACCGGGACGCGGCGCTCGCCGGCATCGCGATACTGGTCGCGCACGCCCTGTTCAAGGCCGGCCTGTTCCTCGTGGTCGGCATCATCGACCACGGCGCCGGCACCCGCGACCTGCGCCGACTGTCCGGCCTGGCCCGCGCCATGCCGGTCACCTGCCTGGTCGCGGTGGTCGCCGCGCTGTCCATGGCCGGACTGCCGCCGACGGCCGGGTTCGTCGCCAAGGAGGCGGTGTACGAGGCGTTCCTGCACCGGGGCCGGGCCGACACCGTCGTGCTCGGCGTCCTGGTCGCCGGATCGGCGCTGACCGCCGGCTACAGCCTGCGCTTCGTGTGGGGCGCCTTCGCCCGCAAGCACGGCGTGCCCACCACCAGGTGCGCGCCCCTGGGGGGACTGCTCCTGGCCCCGGCCCTGCTGCTCGGCGCGAGCTGCCTCGGGCTCGGCTTGGCCGCGCCCTCGCTCGACCACTGGATCTCCTCGTACGCCGACCTGTTCCCGGCCGGCGGCACCGACTACCACCTGGCCCTGTGGCACGGCCCCGGCATCGCGCTGAACCTGTCCACCGCCGCCGTCTGCCTGGGCATCGTGCTCTTCCTGGCCCGCGAGCCGGTGGTGCGGGTACAACTGGCCACCGCGCGAGTCGAGCCCTCGCGGCTGTACGACCTGCTGGTGCGCGGCGTCGATCGGGGCGCGTTGCAGCTGACCGGTACCACCCAGCGCGGGTCGATGCCGGTGTACGTCGGGGTGATCCTGCTCAGCCTGATCGCGATCACCGCCGCCGCCGCGCTCGGCCGACTCCCGCTGCCCTTCCCGGACACGCCACGCTGGTGGGACTCCGCCGCCCAGGTCGTGGTCGCCCTCCTGGTCGTGGCCGCCGCGCTGATCGCCGCCGGCACCCGGGGCAGGCTGCCCACCGTGCTGCTCGTCGGCGTCACCGGCTACGGCTGCGCGACGTTGTTCGTCCTCCAGGGCGCCCCCGACCTCGCGCTCACCCAGGGCCTGGTGGAGACGGTCAGTCTGGTGGTGTTCCTGCTGGTCCTGCGCCGACTGCCCAGCCGCTTCCGAAATACCACCCGACCCGTGCGCCGCGCCGTGCACATCGTAATTGCGGTGCTGACCGGGGGCGTGCTCGCGAGCGTCGCGGTATCGGCGTTCGCCGCGCGGACGCGGCCCCCGGTGTCCGAGGCGTTCGCCGCCGCGGCCAAGGAGGCCGGGGGCAAGGAGATCGTCAGCGTGCTGCTCGTGGACATCCGGGCCTGGGACACGATGGGCGAGATCGCGGTGCTCGCGGTCGCCGCGATCGGGGTGACCAGCCTGATCTTCGTGCGCCGGACCCGGGAGTTGCCCCGACTCGCCGACCGCGCGCCCGACGCGCCGCCGCTGCCCGTCGACGGTGACGACGCACATCCGAGCCACGAACCCGAGCCGGCCGGCCGCCTGGTCGCCGCCCGCACGCTCGCCCCCGAGCGGCGCACGGTGCTGTTCGAGGTGGTCGCCCGGGTGGCCTTCCCGACCGTGCTCATCCTCTCCCTCTACTTCCTGTTCAGCGGCCACTCCACGCCGGGCGGCGGCTTCGCGGGCGGGATCACCGCCGGACTCGCGCTCCTGGTGCGCTACCTCGCGGGCGGCCGGTACGAACTGGCCGAAGCCGCGCCGCTGCCCGCCGGGCGGCTGCTCGGCACCGGCCTGGTGGTCGCCGCCGGCGCCGCCCTGGTCGGCCTGATCGTCGGCGGCGCACCGCTGCGCAGCACCGTGCTCGACGCCGATCTGCCGGTGTTCGGCGGCGTGCACATCGCGACGTCGGTGTTCTTCGACATCGGCGTCTACCTCCTCGTGATCGGCCTCGTGCAGGACGTGCTGAGCGCGTTGGGCGCGGAGTTGGACCGACGCATCGAACAGACCCGCGACCCCGATGCCGAACGGACAGTGATCGTATGAAAAGCCCCACCCTGATCCTGGTACTCACCGCGGCGGTCCTGGTGGGCGTCGGGGTGTACCTGATCCTCGAACGCAGCCTCACCCGCGTGCTCCTCGGAGTGGTGCTGATCGGCAACGGAGCCAACCTCATCGTGCTCTCCGGCGGTGGCTGGGCGGGTGGCGCGCCGGTGCTCGGCGTGACCCTCCCGGGCCGGATGAACGACCCGCTGCCCCAGGCGATGGTGCTGACCGCGATCGTGATCACCCTCGCGGTGACCGCGTTCGTGTTGTCGATGGTGCACCGGCACTGGGAGTTGACCGGGACCGACGAGATCCAGGACGACGCCGAGGACCTGCGCGTGGTGCGCCGCGCCGAACGCGGCGACCTGCGGGCCGAACACCGGCGGCTGCGGCGCGAGTTGCGCGAGCAGACCGCGGCCAGGCGGGCGGTGGTGCGCAGGCTCGCGGTCGAGGCGCGGGCCAACTACGCGGCCGAATGCCGGCGGCTCGGCGTGGACGAGCGCGGGCACGGCGGGCGGCCCGAGGAGCAGCGGATCGCCCGCGAGCGGCGCGCCGAGCTGCGCCTGCGGCTGCGCGGGATCAAGTCCGAACACCGGGTCCAGCAGCGCGAGTTGCGCGCCCGCTTCCGGGCCGCGCGGCGCGAGTTGAACCGGCAGGCGCGGGCCGAGCGGGCGGCCGTGGCGCGGGCGGACGGCGTGGTGGACGCGGTGCCGGACACCGAGTTTCCGCGCGAGACGACCACGATCGGGTCCGGCCACGGCGCGACGGCGTTCCGGGCGGACCGGGGCGGGAACGAGCCGCGCCGATGAATCACCTGGTCGCGCTGCCGGTACTGCTGCCGCTGTTCGGCGCGGGCCTCAAGCTGGCCATCGGCGGCCGGCTGCCGCGGGGCCAGCGGGTGATCAGTGTCGGCGTGTTGACCGCCGTACTCGGCGTGGCCGTTGCGCTGCTCGTGTCGGCCGACCGGGACGGTCCGGTGGTGGCGCAGATGGCGGGCTGGCCCGCGCCGACCGGCATCGTGCTGGTGGCGGACCGGCTCTCCGCGCTGATGCTGGTGATCTCCTGCGCGGTCACCCTGGGCGTGCTGATCTACTCGATCGGCCAGGGACGTGCGGACGAGGACGAGGCCACGCCGCTGTCGGTGTTCCACCCCACCTACCTGATCCTGGTCGCCGGCGTGGCCGACGCGTTCCTGGCGGGCGACCTGTTCAACCTGTACGTGGGCTTCGAGGTGCTGCTCGCGGCCAGCTACGTGTTGTTGACCGTCGGCGGCACCGCCGCGCGGGTGCGCGCGGGCGCGGGCTACGTGGTGGTGGGCCTGCTGTCCTCGCTGGTGTTCCTGGCCGCGATTGCGATGGTGTACGCGGCCACCGGCACGGTCAATCTGGCCCAGCTCGCGGTGCGGTTGCCCGAGGTGGACCCCGGGGTGCGGTTGATCCTGGAGTCGATGCTGCTGATCGCGTTCGGGGTCAAGGCGGCGGTGTTCCCGCTGTCCGCGTGGTTGCCCGACGCGTACCCGACCGCGCCCGCGCCGGTCACCGCGGTGTTCGCCGGGCTGCTGACCAAGGTCGGGGTGTACGCGATCATCCGGGTGCAGACGCTGCTGTTCCCGGACGGGCGGGTGCGCGAACTGCTGCTCGTGGTCGCCGCGGCGACGATGATCGTGGGCATCCTGGGCGCGATCGTGCAGCGCGACCTGAACCGGTTGTTGTCGTTCACGCTGATCAGCCACATCGGCTACATGGTGTTCGGGATCGCCCTGGCGAGCGCCGCGGGTCTGGCCGGGGCGGTGTTCTACGCGGTCCACCACATCACCGTGCAGACCTCGCTGTTCCTGGTCGCCGGGCTGATCGAGCGGCGCGGCGGAAGCACCGACCTGGGCCGGCTCGGCGGTCTGGCCCGGATGTCGCCCGTGCTCGCGGTGTTGTTCTTCGTGGCCGCCATGAACCTGGGCGGGATTCCGCCGCTGTCCGGATTCCTGGGTAAATGGCTGCTGTTGCGCGCGGGTGCGGAGTTCGGCACGGTCACCTCGTACGTGCTGATCGGCGCGGCGGTGGCGACCAGCCTGCTCACGCTGTACGCGATGGCCCGGGTGTGGGGGCAGGTGTTCGGCGGTACGGCCGACCACTCGGGGGCGACCGCCTACTCCTCGGGCGCGAGCCTGAGCGGGCGCGACGTCGCGGCGACCACCAGTGTGCTGCCGCGCGCGATGACACTGGCGACCTGCGCGCTGGTCGCGGTGGGGGTGGCCTTCACCGTGTGGGCCGGCCCGCTGGTCGCGCTGGCCGATCGTACGGGGGCCGAACTGGTGGGTCGCTCCGCCTATGTCGACGCCGTCCCGTTGCCCGGCGGGGTGCACCGCAGCGGAGGCCGATGAACGCCACCCGGGTCGACGCGGCGCGCCCCCGGCGGCGCATCTCGCCGCTGCTCGTGGTGTGGCTGACCGCCGTGTGGGTGGCGCTGTGGGGCACGTTGACCGTGGCCAACGTGCTCACCGGGGTGGTGTCCGCGGTGCTCATGCTTGCCCTGTTGCCGCTGTCGCCGGCGCGGGATCGGCTCGCCTTCCGGCCCTGGGGGCTGGTGCGCTTCGTGCTGCGCTTCGGGCTCGACCTGGTGGTGTCCTCGCTACGTGTCGCGTGGCAGGCGCTGTGGCCGGGCAGGTTGCCGCGCAACTCGGTGCTCGCGGTGGAACTTACGCCCCGCTCCGACCTGTTGCTCACCCTCACCGTGCTGGCCCTGAACGTACTGCCCGGCAGCATCGTGATCGAGATCGATCGGGGCCGCTCGACCACGCTGTTCATCCACGCGCTCGGCGCCGACACACCGGCGGCGGTGGCGGCGGCCCGCCGGGCGGTGCTGCGATTGGCTGCCCGCGCGGTCGGCGCGTTCGGGACCCGCGCGGACCGCGCCGGCCCGGAGGATCCGTCCCTGTCCGCCCGAACTCCCGGGGAGCACCCATGAATCCACTCGTCGGCGGCACCGTGATCGTGCTGCTCGGCTCGGCCGCGCTGATGGCGCTGATCCGGCTGGTGCGCGGGCCGTCCACGCTGGACCGGGCGGTGGCGGTGGACATGCTGCTCGCGGTGATGTTGGCAGCGATCGCCGCCGAGGCGACGCTGAACCGGCACACCACCACCGTTCCGGTGCTGCTCGCGCTCGGCCTGGTCGGTTTCCTGGGCTCGGTGTCGATCGTGCGCTTCTCCGCCCGGGAGGGGAGCCGACGTGCGCGCGGGTGAGTTCGCCGACGGCGCGGCGGTGGGCTGCCTGCTCGCGGGCTGCGCGCTCGCCTTCGTCGCGGGGGTGGGCGTGTTGCGCTTCCCGGACACCCTGTCGCGGATGCACACCGTGGCCAAGCCGCAGGTGCTCGGGCTGCTCCTGGTCACCCTCGGCCTCGGCCTGCGGCTGCGCAGCGGGATCGACGTCGGGATGCTGGTGATGGTGGCGTTCTTCCAACTGACCACGGTCCCGGTGGCCACCCACCTGGTGGGCCACGCGGTGTACCGCCTGCCGCACCTGCCGACGGGCGACCTCGTCGTCGACGAACTCGCGGAGCGGCCCGACCCGGCGGGTTGATCCGGATCCGGACGGTGCTCGTGGCGCCGCGCGGTCGGATGATCGGCTGATGGTCGGATTTCACTCCGATGGCCGGGGTTGGTGCGCCGGTTCGGTGGATACCCGGGACGAGACAACCATCCGGGCGCGGCCGGCCGAGAAAGGAATCCACGATGAATCCCGAACCCCGCGAGGCAGCCGGCCGGCCCGGGCGCGATCGTGCCCCGAACGGCGGTTGAGTCGTGGCGGAGCGGGTGGCCGTGGTGGCGGTCGGCGGGCACGAGAGCGCGCACGGCGCGGCGCTGCCGGGACTGCTCGGCCCCGAGGTGACATCGGTGGCCGCCGGCCGGCAGACGCAGCGGGCGGTGTCCGCGCTGCTGGGCCGGGGGGCGGACCGGGTGTGCGTGGTGCCGATGACGCTGGGTCGGGACGCCGGGCTGCTCGCGGAGACCACGCGGACCCTGCGCGCGCTGCCGGCGGCGGAGCGCCCGCGGGTGGTTCTCGGTCGGCCGTTCGGTGCCGGCGGACAGCTGATCGGGTGGTTGCGCGCGGCGGCGGCGCGGGTGCCCGCGCGGGCCGCGGTCCTGGTCACCGCGCCCGCGGCGGGACCGGACGAGGACGCGGAACTGTACCGACTGGCCCGGCTGGTGTGGCAGTACGGCACCCACCGGATCGTCGAGGTCGCGCTGATCGGCGGCGACCCGGACCTGGGCCGCGCCCTGGAGCGCTGCCGCGTGCTCGGCGCGGCCCGTACCGTCGCGATCCCCGCCTCGTTCGTGCTGCCGGCGGTGCCGGGCGTGGCCCCGTTGTTGTCGAAGGCGACCGCGGCCGGCATCCTCGCCGCCCGGGTCGGCCTGGCCGTGGACGGCTTTCGCCCCCGCGTCCGCACGGCTGAGCTTGCCTGATCCGGGCGAGCGCGCCCGAGACCGGCCGGCCGGCCGGGAACGACGGTGGGAGCGGCGGCGGGCCCTTGCCCCCAACCCCCACCGTCGTTCGGACGCGCTCGGGCGCCCTGGTGCCGTTCACGTTCCCCGGGGCTCACCTACGGCGGCGCCGCCGATGCCGATGAGGTGCCCGTGCGCCGCGTCGCCTGTGGTGCGCGGTGTCGCGGGCACGGGGGTCGACGCGCGTCACCCGTCAGTACGACAGGTCCTTTTGGTCCGTGATCAGCTTCCCGGCGATGCGCAGGTTTCCGTCGGAGTCGAGGACCGCGATGATCTTCTTCGTGGAGCCGTGGTACGTCGTGAAGTAGATCTTGTCCGCCTCCTGGGAGGTGGAGTAGTTCGTGTTCACCGACAGCTCGATGCTCACCGGCGAGCTGATCAGCACGTCCTTCTTGGGCGAGGTCGGGTAGACCTGGTTCTGCCGCAGCTTGATGCGGCCGTGGGTGTCGCCCTCTTCCCAGTCCGAGGCAAGTCCGAGATCGATGTCCGCCATGAGGCTTCCTCTCATTTCCCCAGCGGGTCGTGACTCGTCCCGGATCTCGACCGCTGTTCCGTGCCGAGGTCCGATCCCGCACGCCCGCCCTCCAGTGAAGAGCCTTGCTCGGCCGAGGTGACGCGGTACGTCACCCGGACCGAGCACGAACGTACACAGGCGGTTCGCTTGATGGCGTCGGGTTCCGCATCATTGGCTTATTTACTGAATATCAACCGCTTTTCGGTCAAGCGGTGCGCATTGACACGTGTCGTATGAAGAAGGTGCCGGACGGTCAACGCGCCGAGGCGGAGTGGGTGCGGAAGAGGTCGAGGGTGGCCGCGCACTGCGAGTGCAGCGGTGCGGGCGGAGTGTCGGGGGTGAACCAGGCCAGGGCGTCGAACTTGTGGGGTTCGCCGATGGTCGCACCCTCCGGGTCGATGCGGACCGCGAAGACGACCGCGACCCAGTGCGACGCGATCGGGTCGCCGCGCAGGACGTTGCGGGCGCCGAGGGGCTCGATGGACAGCGGCTCGGTGCCGTACTCCTCGCGCACCTCGCGCGTGACCGCCTCCTCGAACGTCTCGCCCCACTCCAGCGCGCCGGCGCCGGTGTCCCACGTGCCGGGCTCGTCCCGGGCGGCGGCCGCGCGGCGGGCCAGCAGCACCCGCCCGGCGCCGTCGTGGCAGACGAAGACGCAGGACACCGAGGGCCCGGCGGGCCGGTCCGCGGGCCGGTCGGCGGCCATCAGAAGTGCCGGAGCAGGTCGGGGAACGCGGCCAGGGTGAGCACCCGTTCGTCGTGCGGGTCCAACTCGCTCTGCTCCAGGACCCAGGTGTGCGCGTTCGGGATGAACACCGCGCCCAGGCCCGCGCCGCGCGCCGGCAGGATGTCCGATTTGGGGGAGTTGCCGATCATCCAGGTGGTCTCCGGCGCCAGCGCGTGCTCGCGCATCAGGTCGACGTACACGTCGACGCCCTTCTCCGGCACGATGTGCGTGCTGCGGAAGTGGTGGGCCAGCGCGGAGGCGTCGATCTTGCGCTGTTGCTCCTCGGTGTCACCCTTGGTGAGCAACATCAGGTCGTGCCGGGCGCCGAGCGCGGTGAGCGTCTCCACCACACCGGGCACCAGTTCCATCCGGTCCTCCAGGAGCGCGACCGCCAACGTGTCGATGTGCCGCAGCTCCGCCTCGGTGGCGGAGCGGGCGAACAGCCGCTCCAGCGTTTCGCCCAGGCTGCGCAGGAACATCTTGCTGCCGTAGCCGTGGGTGATCGCGTTCGCGGCCTCCACGTCGTTGAGGATCGCCCGGATCTGGGTCCGGTCCAGGGTGGGGTGGGCGACCCAGTCGAGGTAGTTGTCGATGACCCGCTCGAACAGGATGTTGTTCTCCCACAGAGTGTCGTCCGCATCGAAGATCAGGACCTGACGAGGGGAGCCCGCTGGGGTGTGCATGGTTCGGTTCATTTCTGTCCGGTCGGCGATACGGCGCCGTTCATCCTAGAGCCGAAACCCCCGCACGATCATCGGGTTATCTCTTCCGCCGGCGGATTTCGGACGGTGGCCTCGTCCCGCTCCGCGAGCAGTTCCCGGGCCCGCCGCGCCGCCGCCGCGGCCAGTCGTTCCAACTCGCCGGCCGGGATGCCCGGGGCGGGGGCGACGCGCAGCGGCGCGGCGGGTTCGTGCACCGGCGGCGGGTCGGCCGGCAGGGCGTCGACCGCACGGTACGCCGCGCGCGCGTCGATCCCGGCCGCGTCGCCCGGTTTCGTGGTGGGACGCGGCTGCCGCGTGCGCAACCGCTCCAGCACGGCCGGTTCGTCCCGGCCGCGCATCAGCAACAACACGAACGGGTCCGCGTCCAGCAGCCAGGCCGTCTGATAGCCCAGTGCGGCGCCGTGTCGACACGGCAACTCCCAGTCGGGGCAGTCGCATTCGTGATCCAGCTCGTCCATGCCCGGCAGCAGGGACACGTCCGCGTCCGCGGCGGCGGCCACCAGCTCGCGTGGCAACTCCCGCTCCAGGAGCGCGGCCAGGTGCCCCGCCTCGGCGGCCACCTGGTCGAGCAGGCGCTCCCAGCGCGCGTCGTCCAGCGGCTCGATCCGAACCTCGGTGCGGTACGACGTGCCGTCGGCGTCGGACACGCGCGCGGTGATCCGGCCCGGTGCGATCGTGATCGGCCCGACCCGGCCGGAGGCGGCGTATGCGCGGCCGTTGCGCAGCGGCCGGCCGTCCAGCGCGGCGTGTTCGAGGGCTTCCGTCCAGGCGCGGCCCCACCAGGTCCGACCAGCGAGGCCGTGGGCGCGGCGCGGGGCGAAGGCGGGAAAGGCGCGGGCCGACGCGGCGGCGGTCATCGGGCACTCCTCAACTGGACCAGGTCGGCGAGTTCGGTGTCGGAGAGTTCGGTCAGCGCGGTCTCGCCGTGGGCGAGCACGGAGTCGGCGAGCGCGCGCTTGTCCCGCAACATCTCGGCGATCCGGTCCTCGATGGTGCCCTCGGCGATGAACCGGTGCACCTGCACGGGTCGGGTCTGCCCGATCCGGTACGCCCGGTCGGTGGCCTGCTCCTCCACGGCGGGGTTCCACCAGCGGTCGTAGTGCACCACGTGGTCGGCGCGGGTGAGGTTGAGCCCGGTGCCCGCGGCCTTGAGCGAGAGCAGGAAGACCGGGACCGCGCCTTCCTGGAAACGGGTGACCAGGGCGTCGCGGCGGGCCACCGAGGTGCCGCCGTGCAGGAGTTGGTTGCCGATGCCGCGGGCGGTCAGGTGGGTGCGCAGCAGTCGGGCCATGGCCACGTACTGGGTGAACACCAGCACCGAGCCGTCCTCGGCCAGGATGGTGTCCAGCAACTCGTCGAGCAGTTCGAGTTTGCCGGAGCGGCCCGCGAGGCGGGGCTCGGGCTCCTTCAGATATTGCGCCGGGTGGTTGCAGATCTGCTTGAGGCCGGTGAGCAGCTTGACGATGCGCCCGCGCCGGGCCATGTCGGAGCCGGCCGCGTCGAGTTCGGCCATCGCCTCGCGCACCGCCGCCTCGTACAGTCCGACCTGCTCGCGGGTGAGCGCCACCGGCTGGTCGGTCTCGGTCTTGGCCGGCAACTCGGGCGCGATGCCCGGGTCGGACTTGCGGCGGCGGAGCAGGAACGGCGCGACCAGCCTGGCCAGTCGCTCGGCGGTGGGCCCGTCGCGGTCCGCCTCCACCGGCTTGGTCCAGCGTCGGCGGAACGTGCTCGCGGTACCGAGCAGGCCCGGGGTGGTCCAGTCCAGGATCGCCCACAGCTCGGTCAGCCGGTTCTCCACGGGTGTTCCGGTGAGCGCGATCCTGGCCCGCGCCGGGATGCGGCGCAGCGCCTTGGCGGTGGCGGAGGTGTGGTTCTTGACGTGTTGCGCCTCGTCGGCGACCACCAGGTCCCACGGCACGGCGGCCAAGCGGGCCGCGTCCAGGCGCATCGTGCCGTAGGTGGTGAGGACGAATCCGGTGGTGAGGTCGTCGAGGCTGCGGGCGCCGCCGTGGAAGCGGCGCACCGGGGTGCCCGGTGCGAAACGGGTGATCTCCCGCTCCCAGTTGCCGAGCAGCGACGCCGGACAGACCACCAGGGTCGGCGCGGCGCCGTTCGGGTCCTCGGCGTCGGCCGCGCGGTGCAGGTGCAGCGCGATCAGGGTGATCGTCTTGCCCAGGCCCATGTCGTCGGCGAGGCAACCGCCCAGGCCCAGCGAGGTCATCCGGTCCAGCCAGCGCAGTCCGCGCAGCTGGTAGTCGCGCAGCGTCGCGGCGAGCGCGGCGGGGGCGCCGATCGGCTCGCCGCCGCCGTCCGGGTCGGCGATCCGCGCGCGCAACTCGTCCAGCCATGCCGAGGTGCCCACCTCGATGCGTTTGCCGCCCACCTCGATGCCGCCGGTCAGCGCGCCGGTCAGGGCCTCGATCGGGGTGAGCGGCTTGATCGAACGATTGCGGGCCTTGGCCATCAGGGCGGGATCGATCAGCACCCAGCGGTCGCGCAGGCGCACCACCGGGCGGTGCGACTCGGCCAGCGCGTCCAGTTCGGCGGTGGTCAACGTGTCGCCGCCGAGCGCGAGTTGCCAGTCGAAGCCGAGCGGGGTGTCGCCGCCGAGAAAGGCGCGCAGGTCCCGGGGCGCGTGGTCGTGGGCGCCGATCACGGCCCGGGCGGTGAGATCGCGGACCAGGTCGCGGGGCCAGTGCACCTCGACGCCGGCGGCGGCGAGTCGGGCGGTCGCGGCGCCGAGCAGGGTCCCCAGGTCGTCGTCGGCGACCACCACGCGGTCCGGGACGCTCGCGGTCAGCAGCGGTTCCAGGGCGGGCCAGATCCGGGCCGCCCGGCGCAGTGCGACCAGCACGTCGGGCCGGGCCCGTTCGCCGAAGCGCGCGTCGGTGCCGGTCCACAGCGTGTCGGCGTCGACCACGGCGGTCGGGTCGGCGAGCGAGTGCGCCTGGACGATCGCCACGAACGGCGCGCGCTCGACGTCGTTGCTCTCCAGCCGCAGCGAGATCCGGACACCCCGGTCGTGCCCGGCGGCCACCCGGTCCGACCACGGGCGCAGCGCGGGCAACTTCCGCGCGGCGGGAGCGGCGAACGCGCCGTCGCCCGCGTGCGGCCCGGCGGCGGTGCGCGGCATGGTGTCGGCGACCGCGTCCAGGAAGGCCCGGACCAGCGGGGTCGCCGCCGGGAGCAGGGTGCCGCCGTCGGTCGGGATCGCCCGCGCCTCGCCCGGCATCGCGTCGGCCAGCGCCCGCACCCGCTCGACGTCGGCGACGTCCAGCGGACCGGCCCGCCACGCGTCGTGGTCGGCGGCGGAGAGTCCGGGCAACATGCGCCCGCGCGCGACCAGTTGCAGGGCAAGCACGGTGGCCGCGCCCCAGAACGCGGCGGCCGGATGCGCGTCGGGGGCGCGCCGGGCCCGGGAGAGCACCCGGACCGCGTCGGCGACGGGCAGCCGTACGGCGGGATGGGTGCGGGCCACGCCGTCGGCGTCGAGCACGGTGATCGTGTCCGGGCCGTCCTCGTGCGGCCAGAACGCGACGGTGCCGGCGCGTGGCGGATCGGCGGGCGCGAAGGTGGCCGCGTGGCGGGTCAGGTCGAGCGGGGGGTGCGGGGCGCGGGTGGCGATGTCCGTTACTCCTGGGGTGCCGGGGACGCGGCGGGGGAGCGCCGCGAGCGGATCAGGTTCTCGATGCCGTCCAGGACCAGGCGCAGGCCGAATTCGAAGCCCGCGTCGGGGGCCTGCTCGTAGACGCCGCCCTCCCAGATCCGGGTGAGGGTGGGGAAGCGGGTGGGTCGGATCAGTTGCTCCAGGTAGGGGGTGCTCTCCGCCCACCAGTCGTCGTAGCCGGCGCCGCCGGCGAGTGCGTCCCGACCGACGTCGACGGTCACCTGGGCGACGCCTCGCACGTAGCCGTCGACGAGGCCGACGACGTGCGCCATCTCCGCGTCGGACAGCCCGAGGTCGGCGACCGTGCGCAGCCCCGCCTCGGCCCGGGCGGTCAGTCGCGGGCCCATCAGCAGCAGGCCGGGTCCCCACAGGCGCACCACCCACGGATGCCGGCGGGCCAACTCCCGGTCGGCGCGGGCCCGTTGTTCGAGCGCCGCGCGCCAGCCGATCCCGGTCGGATCGGGCAGGGCGCACTCGCCGAGCACGGTGTCGAACATGACGTGCAGCAGCTCCGCCTTGCCCGGCACATAGGTGTAGAGCGACATGGTGCCGACGCCGAGGCGTTCGGCGACCGCGCGCATCGACAACGCGTCGAGCCCGTCGGCGTCGGCCAGCTCGATCGCGGCGCGGACGACACGATCCACGGTCAGCCCCTGCTTCGGCCCACGGGTGGGCCCGTCGCCCGTACGCCACAACAGCGCGAGCGTCCGCGCGGGATCTGCGCGCCCACCCCGTTCCCGTGCCACTCGTACGCCCTTCGTCGGAAACTCCGTATGGCGTACCGTACGCTATGCGGAGTAGTTCCGTACAGCGTACCGAGTTCCCTTTTTCGGTCGGCGGTCGGCGGTCGGCGGTCGGCGGTCGGCGGTCGGTGCGGTCGACGGCTGCCCGACCCGGGTCAGGCCGGGCCGTCACCCCGCTCGACGACGTCCCACGCGTGGGCGAACAGTTCGGGCAGGGTCAGGTGCCAGGTGTGCCGCCCCCAGACCCGGTCGCCGATCGTCTGCACGCCGAGCAGCTTCGCCTTCCACACCTCCATCGGCCACAGCCACTTGTGCGTCGCCCTGGCCCAGTCGCCCGGGAGGAAGATGCCGCGCCCGGCCCGTGCGCGCTTGTCCGCGACCACCACGCCGGCCGTCTCCAGCGCGCCGGCCGCCCGCTTGTGGCGTGCGGTGTTCCAGCCGTTCCAGCGGCGCACCCGGCGATCGCTCGGGCGTTCGAGGACGAGGATTTGCAGGTACAGGGCCGCCGCGTCGGTGTCCACCGACAGCGCCTTGGCGACCCGGGCCACCGTCTCGGGCGCGGCGACGGCCGGGTCGCACTCGTACCCGCCGACCGGCAGCGCGCCGCTCGTGATGCGCTCCGCCACCCGCCTGCTCCAGTCGCCCCGGATCAGGTCGACCACGTCGCGGGCGTACGCACCACTGGAGGCCACCTCGCGCAGCAGCGTGGAACGTTCGTCGTCGGTGTAGTACGCGGGCCGGAAGTGCAGGCGGGTCGTCGGGTCCGGGTGGCGGTCGGTGGGTTCGGCGATCGAGGCGATGGTCAGGCCGTCGTCGAAGGTCGTCGTGGTGAGCGGGATCGGGCCGACGTAGGGGCGATCGCCGAACAACTCGCGCAGCCGGTCGGCGGAGTCGCACGTCCGCGCCGCGTAGCCGGCGGCGAGGAGCAGGCCCGGATGATCGAACCGGGCGCGCAACTCGGCCAGCAGGGCGGGCACTCCGGCCCGGACCGGGTCCCCGGCGGGCAACTCGGCGTAGATCACGGGCAGCGCGCCGGCGAGCGACTTCAGGAACTCCTCGAACCAGCGCACCCCCTGCCCCTCGCTGGTGCAGTACACCCCGCCGACGCCCTCGGCCAACCAGGGATCGTGGTCCACGCTGCTCAGCGGGTGGGTGGCCGGGGCCAGGAACGCGGCGCAGATGTGGGCGGCGGGGGTGTGCAGCGTGACGTGGTCGAGTTCGGCCAGCACCGCCAGTGTCTCCTCCGGCACCGGGGTCGTGCGCCCGAACCGGGCCACCCACGCGGCGCCGATGCGCTCGGCGAGTGCGTCGGCGCCGGTCGGCTCCCACAGGTCGGCCGGATCGTCCGGGAGCACGCCCGCGAACACCTCCAGGCGGTCGGTCTCGGTGAGGCGGCGCAACTCGTCGAACCCGGCTTCGAGTTCGGCCGGGCCGAGGCCCAACTCCCGGCGCTGGTCCGGCTCCATCCGGGGCACGGTGTTGATGCCCCCGGCGTTGCCGGTCAGCAGCAACGCCGACGCCGCCCGGGAGACCCCGGTCGCCTCGGCCAGTCGGCCGCCCGCGTCGGCACGCCACGGCATCGGCCCGCGGGCGCGCACCGTCTCGACCAACCGGCGCAACTGCCCCGCGTCGCCCCAGCCGCGCGGCGCGTCGACCCACTCGACCGGCCCGCCGAACTCGGGCGGCGCCGCGTCCCCGGTCCACACCTGGAGCACGTCGCAGCGGCCGTCCCGGGGCCACGAGGTCGCGATGGTGGCCCCCCGGTCGTCGCGCACCGCCGTCGCCTCGGCGCGTGCGTTGCCGATGCGGATCCGCGCGGCCGGGTCGGCGAACACCGTGTCCGCCCACAGGTCGAGCAGCGCGAGCAGCGCCTCGCGGTGCTCGGGTTTGGTCGACGGTGCCGCCGCGCGCAGCGCGACCGCCTCGATCCGGCCGATCAGCGCCGGCCAGGACCCGTCGCCGACACAGCCCGGCCCGTCGGACTCGGCGGGCGGGGACCAGGTGCCGCCGAGGTAGCCGCCGACTCGGGTGAAGCCCGCCAGGATCTCGCGGTACCACATGCCCGAGCCGGTGACGAGGCCGCCGAGCGCGGAGGAGAACCACTGGTCACGGGGGTCGACAGTCGTATGTGCCATCCGACATGCCTATCGTGTCGCCCCGACGCCGACTCCGGCGGCCCGCGACCCCCGCGACCCCCGGCGGCCCGCGACCCCGCAGGCCCGCGCGTCCCCGGTCGTGGGTCAGCCCACCCGCGCCCGCTCGGCGGACGCGAGCGCCGCGCGCAGGAACTCGCCCGTCGCCGAATGCTCCGCCTTGACCAACTCGGCCGGGGTGCCCTCGAACACGACCGTGCCGCCGTGCTTGCCGCCGCCCGGACCCAGGTCGAGCACATGGTCGGCGCGCCGGATCACGTCCAGGTTGTGCTCGACCACCACGACCGTGTTGCCCGCGTCCACGAGCCGGTCGAGCAGTCCGACCAGGGTGTCCACGTCGGCCATGTGCAGGCCGGTGGTCGGCTCGTCGAGGATGTACACGCTGCCCGTCTTGTGCAGTTCGCTCGCCAGCTTGAGTCGCTGCGCCTCGCCCCCGGACAACGAGGACAGCGGTTGGCCCAGCGTCAGATAGCCGAGTCCCACCTCGACCAGCGTGGTCACCCGGGCGCGCAACTCCGGTTCGACGAACCAGTGCACCGCCTCGTCCGCGGTCAGCGCCAGCACGTCCACGATCGACTTGCCGCGCAGGGTGTACGCCAACACCTCGTTGCGGAACCGCCGTCCCTCGCACACCTCGCAGCGGGTGGTCACCGGGTCCATGAACGCCATGTCGGTACGGACCACGCCGCGCCCCTCGCACTCGGGGCACGCGCCGGTCGAGTTGAAGGTGAACCACCCCGGGTCCACGTCGTTGGCCTTGGCGAACAACCGGCGCAGCCGGTCGAGGACACCCACGTAGGTGATCGGCGTCGAGCGCGAGGTGGTGCCCACGCCCGACTGGTCGACCACCACCGCCTCCGGATGCGCGGCGACCAGGACGTCCGAGATCAGCGTGCTCTTGCCGGAGCCCGCGACGCCGGTGACCACGGTGAGCACGCCGGTGGGGATGTCCGCGTCGACGTCGCGCAGGTTGTGCAGGTTCGCGCCGCGGATGGGCAGCACGCCGGTCGCGGTGCGCACGATCGACTTGAGCGCGGCCGGCCGACGCAGCGCCCTCCCGGTCGGCGAGTCGGCGGTGCGCAGGTCGGCGAACGGGCCCTCGAACACCACGGTGCCGCCGTGTACGCCCGCGCCGGGACCGACGTCGACCACGTGGTCCGCGATCGCGATCACGTCCGGGTCGTGCTCGACCACGAGCACCGTATTGCCCTTGTCCCGCAACCGGGTGAGCAGATCGCCCAGCCGGACCACGTCGCGCGGATGCAGGCCCACGCTCGGCTCGTCGAAGATGTACGTCATCCCGGTCAGACTCGACCCGAGGTGGCGCACCATCTTCAGGCGTTGCCCCTCGCCGCCGGACACCGTCGAGGTGGGCCGGTCCAGGTGCAGGTAGCCGAGCCCGATCGCGACGATCCGCTCCAACGCGGCGGCGGCCGGCTCGGCCACCCGACGGGCGACCGGATCGCTCAGCCCGGTGAGCACCGGCACCAGGTCGGCGATCTCCATCGCTGCGTAGTCCGGCAACGAGCGCCCCTCGATCAGCGACGCCCGCGCCGCCGCGTTCAACCTGGCCCCCGCGCAGTCCGGACACGCGCCCTCGGTGACGAATCGGGCCAACGTCTCGCGGCTCTTCTCGGCCAGCGCCGAGGTGTCCCGCTTGAGATAGAGCCGATTGAACCGGTCGACCAGACCCTCGTAGTCGATGTGGTGCCGGCCGTTGCTGTTGACGATCTCCACCTTGGCGCCGGTGCCGTACAGGAACAACCGCCACTGCTCGTCGGTGAACTCGCGCACGGGGACGTCGGTGGGGTACAGGCCGTGGTGCGAGTACAGCTGCCACTGCCAGCCGCCGACGGGGAACGCGGGGTGGCGGATCGCGCCCTCCCGGATCGACCGCGACGGATCGATCAGCGCGTCCAGGTCCAGCCGTACGCTCCGGCCGAGCCCCTCGCAGGTCGGACACATGCCGCCGGGCGCGTTGAACGAATAGTGGTTGGCCGGCCCCGCCGAGGGGGTGCCGTGCCGGGAGAACAACACCCGAAGCAGCGGATGGATGTCGGTCATGGTGCCCACCGTCGACCGGGAGTTGCCGCCGATCGGGCGCTGGTCGACGACGATCGCCGTGGACAGGTGCTCGATCGAATCGGCCCGGGGCCGCTCGTGTTTGGGCAGCCGGTTGCGGACGAACGCCGGGAACGTCTCGGCGAGTTGCCGTTGCGACTCGATGGCGATGGTGTCGAACACGATCGACGACTTGCCCGATCCGGAGACCCCGGTGAACACCACGATCCGGTTCTTGGGGATGCGGAGCGAGACATTTTTGAGGTTGTGTTCCCGGGCGCCGGTGATCACGATGTCGTCGTAGTTCATGCCGCCACGGTATGAAGGGGTCCCTGACAGATGCTGTCAAGGATTCGCGCGCGATCCCGGAACGACCCGGGGAAGCGCCGCCGGTTTGTTGCAGGTGATGTGCAAATACCTGTGGTCGGCAACTAGGCTCGGTGCATGAGTGCCTCACCCATCGTCCTCGGCATCGAATCGTCCTGCGACGAGACCGGGGTCGGTCTGGTCCGCGACGGCCGGCTGCTCGGCCACGCCGTGTCCACGAGCATCGCCGAACACGTGCGCTTCGGCGGCGTGGTGCCGGAGATCGCGGCCCGTGCGCACGTGCACGCGGTGACCCCGACGGTCCGGGCCGCGCTGGAGTCGGCGGGGCTGCGGCGCGGCGACATCGGCGCGGTGGCGGTGACCACCGGGCCGGGCCTGGCCACCGCGCTCCAGGTCGGCGTGGCCGCCGCCAAGGGCTTCGCGCTCGCCCTGGACGTGCCCCTGTACGGGGTGCACCACCTGGCCGGGCACGTCGCCGCCGACACCCTCGAACACGGGCCGCTGCCCGACCCGAGCGTGGTGCTGATCGTCTCCGGCGGACACACCTCGTTGCTCCTGGTGCGCGACCTCGCCCGCGACCCGATCGTGCACCTCGGCGACACCCTCGACGACGCGGCGGGGGAGTGCTTCGACAAGGTGGCGCGGGTGTTCGGCCTGCCCTACCCGGGCGGTCCGGCCATCGACCGGGCGGCGCGCGACGGCGACCCCGACTCGGTGGCCTTCCCTCGCGGACTTACCGGCCCGCGCGACGACCCGTACGCGTTCTCCTTCTCCGGCCTGAAGTCCGCCGCCGCCCGCTGGGCCGAGCGCATGCGTGCGCAGGGCGCCGAACTCCCGGTCGCGGACGGCGCCGCCGCACTCCAGGAGGCGGTGGCCGACGTGCTGACCCGCAAGGCGGTCGCGGCCTGCCGTGCCCACGACGTACGCACCCTGGTCGTGGTCGGCGGTGTCGCGGCCAACTCCCGGGTGCGCTCGCTCGCGGCGGAACGCTGCGCCGCCGCGGGCATCGAACTGCGGGTGCCGCCGCCGCGCCTGTGCACCGACAACGGCGCCATGATCGCGGCCGTCGGCGACCTGTTGATCCGCGCCGGCGTCGCCCCGGCCCCCCTCGACGTCTCGATCGACCCGTCGGCGCCGCTGGAATACGCCTCGCTGCACCCGATGGCGCCCGCGGCGCGGCGGGCGGCCGGGTAGTCCCCGTCCGCCCGCCGCTCGCCTCGTCAGGGGGTGTAGCGCAGGAGCCAGTCGCGGTCCGGGTCGCGGCCGAAGTCGGGGTCGTTGGGCGGGTCGGCCGGCTTCTCCTCGACCAGGTCGGCTGCTGCCACCCGCTCGGGCAGGTGGCCCCAACGTGCGGCGCGGGCGGCCTGATCGGCGTCCGGGTCGGCCGCCGTGCGTGCCGCGGTCGGCGGCTGCGGGTGGTCGTGGCCTCGCTCGGTTTCGGGCCGTTGTCCGGTGTCGGGTCGTGCTTCGTCGTTCGGCTGTGGTTCGAGGTCGGACCGTTGTTCGTTGCCCATGACTACCCCTGCCCTGTTCAGGCCGTGCCCGCTTGACGGCTCAACCGTACCTCCGGCGGCGCGGGGATAATGGGGCCGTGTACGTCGAACGTCGTTCCCACCTGGCTCCGCTGATCGTCTGGACCCGAACCGTCGAGGAGGACGGATCCGCGCGGGTACTCCCGGACGGCTGCATCGACCTGATCTGGTCCGGGGACGAGCTGGTCGTGGCCGGTCCCGACACGCTGGCCCACGTGGTGGAGGACCGGGTCGGGGCGCGCTACGCGGCCGTGCGCTGCGCCCCCGGGGTCGGGCCCGCGCTGCTCGGGACGCCCGCCGACGCGCTGCGCGATCGACGGATCCCGCTGGCCGACGTGTGGGGCGAGCGCGACGTGCGGATCCTGAGCGAACGCCTCGCCGCCGCCCCCGACCCGGCGGCGTTCCTGGAGGAACTGGCCGCCGCGCGGCTGCGCGACCGCGACCCCGAGGCGGCCCGCTTCGCCGGCACCGTGGTCGGCGAGTTGCGGGCCGGCGCCGACGTCGCGACGGTCGCCGCCGGCGTGCGACTGAGCGAGCGCCAACTGCACCGCCGCTCGCTGGCGGCCTTCGGCTACGGGCCCAAGACGCTGGCCCGGGTGTTGCGCCTGGAACGGGCGCTCGACCTGGCCCGCACCGGGATGCCACCGGCCCGGGTCGCGGCGGGCACCGGCTATGCCGACCAGGCCCACTTCGCCCGCGACGTCAAGGCGCTGGCGGGCGTGCCGCTGCGCACGCTGCTGGGCTGAGGGCGCGGCCCCGCCCGGGCTACGCGGCCTGCGACTGCGGGGCGAGCAGGTCCACGCCGTTGCCGTCCGGGTCGTGCAGGACGGCGTACCGCTGTCCCCAGAACGCGTCCCACGGCGCCCGGTATCCGGTGAACCCGGCCGCGACCAGCTCGGCGTACTTCTTGTCCACCTCCGCCGGATCGGCGAACGCGAAGGCCAGCGAGGCCCGGTGGCCACCCGTGGGCGGGGTCCAGTCCGGGGCGAACGAGCGGACCGTCGCGATCGTGTCGAGGACCAGCAACGGGCCGTCCGGCAGCGGCACTTCGACATGCGGCTCGGCATCGGCGTCGGCCGGGACGGCCAGACCCAGGGCCCGGTAGAACGCGAGCGAGGCGGCCATGTCGGCGACCACGAGCCCGATGAAGTGGAAGCGGGGTGTAGGAGAAGTCATGCCCGCACGCTAGCCGGCCGCGGCGCTCGTGGTCTTGAACGAATCGGACGTGTCGCCGGGATGGCCCCGGGTCCACCTCAGCGCCCGGCACGCCGGCCCCACACCAGCGCGAGCAGCGTGGTCGCCGCGGCCAGGGCGGCGCCGAACCACAAGACGCTCGACGTGGCCACCGCGTCCACCGCGACCCCGCCGAGCAGCGAACCCAGCGAGATGGCCAGCTGGAACCCGGTGACGAAGACCGCCGAGCCCGCCTCGGGCGCGTCCGGCGCCACCCGCAACATCCACCCCTGCAACGCGACCGGTACCGCGCCGTACGCCAGCCCCCACACGAGCATCGCCGCCGCGGTCCCCGGCGTCCACGTCCCCGACACCGCGAGCACCACGACCGCCGCGGTGAGCAGCCCGGCCGCGAGGGCCAGTACGCGGTGCGGCGGGCGGGCGGAATACGCCCCGGCCAGTACGTTCCCGACCACCCCGGCCACGCCGTAGCCCAGCAGCAGCGCGCCGATCGGCCCCGGGCCCAGGCCGGCCGACTCCTCCAGGACCGGTCGTACGTAGGTGTACGCGCCGAAATGCCCGGCGATCACCAGGACCAGCGCCGACGCGCCGGCCACCACCTCGCCGCGCCGCAGCAGCGCCGGGATCTCGCGCAGCCGCACCGCCCGTTCGGCGGGCAGCGGCGGGAGCAGGACGAGCAGGGCGACCAGCACCGCCGCGCTGAGCCCGGCCATCGCGGCGAAGGCGGCCCGCCAGCCCGCCCACTCGCCGATCATCGTGCCCACCGGCACGCCGACCACCGAGGCCACCGACACGCCGCCGAAGATCACCGCCGAGGCCCGACCGACCGAACCGGCCGGCACCAGTCGTACCGGCAGGCTCGCGCCGATCGCCCAGAAGCCGCCGATGCTGACGCCGACCAGGACGCGAGCCACCAAAAGCGTGGCGAAGTTCTGCGCGAGGGCGGCGATCGTATTGGCGGCGAGCAGCACGATCATCATCGCGGCGAGCACGATCCGCCGATCCACCCGCCCGGCGGCCACCAACACCGTCGGGGCGGCGAACCCGGCGACCACGGCGGCCAGGGTCATGGCCAGGCCAGTGGTGCCGTCGGAGACGTGCAGGCCGTGCGAGATCGGGGTGAGCAGGCCGACCGGCATCATCTCGGTGCTGACCACCGCGAAGGTGCCGACGGCGATCGCGATCACGGCGAGCCAGGAGCGCAAGGACGCGGTCCCGGGCGCCGGATCGGCGGGAGTGGATCGGGCAGGGTCGGGCAGGTGCGCGTCGGTGTCGACGACCGGGTCGGACATGCCCTCCACCCTGGACACGGCCCCGATCCCGAACAACGGCGAAGATCGCATGCGAGCATAGGGGCCGCTTATGCTCGCAGGTCGGAACGTGGGAGACGGCCCACCCGGGCCCGGCGCCCGGTGCCCGGGGCCGAGCGCGGGAGGGGAACGGGATGAGTGTGGAGTTCCGGGAGCTGGAGTGCTTCGTCGTGCTGAGCGAGGAGCTGCACTTCACCCGTACCGCCGCCAGGCTCTACACCTCGCAGGCCCGGGTCAGCCAGTTGCTGCGGCAACTGGAGGACCGGATCGGCGCACGACTGTTCGAGCGCAGCAGTCGCCGGGTCCGGCTCACTCCGCAGGGCGAGCTGTTCCTGGCCGAGGTACGACCCGCCTACGTCACTCTCACCGGCGCGGTCGACCGGGCCAAGGCCCGCGCCCGGGGCATCGAGGGCGTGCTGCGGATCGGCTTCGTCGGCACCCCGTACGGCGCCCTCCTCGACCTGGTCGGCGACTTCCGCGCCCGGCACCCGCAGGCCCGCGCCGACCTGGTCGAGACGCCGCTGTCGGACCCGTTCGGCCCGGTGCTGCGCGGCGAGATCGACGCCGCCTTCGTGACCCTGCCCGTGGGCGATCCCACGCTGCGCACCGGCCCGGTGATCGCCGCCGACCCGCTGGTGCTCGGCGTCTCGACGCGGCACCCGTTCGCGCGGCGTGCGCGGGTGGACGCGGAGGAGCTGGCCGACTGCGTGTTCGTGGAGATCACCGGACCCGCGCCCGCGCCCTGGCGTGAGCTGCAGTCGCCGACGGTGACCCCGGGTGGGCGGCCGATCCCGCGTGGACCCGGCGCCGGCACCCTCCAGGAGGTGCTGTCGCTGATCGCGGGCGACCACGGCGTGCTGCTGTTCTGCGCCCAGTTCGCCGCGTACAACGGCCGCCCCGACGTGGCCTTCGTGCCGGTGACCGGGCTGACCGAGTCGGCGGTGACGCTCACCTGGCGGCGTGGGGACGAGACCACCCTGCTGCGCGCGTTCGTGGCCGCCTCGGGGCGGCAGATCGTACCGGCGTAGCCGCGCACGGTGAGCCCGGGCCCGGGTCGGGCGCCGTCGGGCCCTACCGTGGGGGCGTCCGTCGATCCCGTACCGAAGGCCCCGGTCATGCCGCTGCTCACGATCAAGTCCGAAGGTGAGGTCGAGGTCGAGGTTCGGCGTTCCCGCTTCGTGTGCGCCCTCGCCCGGGTGTCCGACGACGCGCAGGCGCAGGCGTTCCTGGCCCGCCGCCGGGCGCTGCACGCGTCCGCGCGGCACAACTGCTCCGCCTGGATCGCGGGCGGGCAGGAGAGGGCGTACGACGACGGCGAACCGTCGGGCACGGCCGGTGCGCCGATGCTCCAGGTGTTGCGGCGCCGCGAGCTGACCGAGACGGTCGCGGTGGTGACCCGATACTTCGGCGGCATCATGCTCGGCGCCGGCGGCCTGATCCGCGCCTACGGCTCGGCGGTGACCGAGGCGGTGGACGCGGTCGGCGTGGTCGAGCTGCGCCCGATGCTGGTGCTGACCGTGGATGTCGACCACGCGCACGCCGGGCGGCTGGAAAACGACCTGCGCGGGCTCGGCCACGAGGTGCGCGACATCCGCTACGGCGCCGAGGTGGCGATCGACGTGTGCGTTCCGGAGCCGGATCGGGATCGCTTCGTGGCGCGGTTGACCGACCTGACCGGCGGCCGGGCGAGCGCCCGCGAGACCGGGCGCACGTTCGTCGAGGTGGACGCCTCCCCAAACAATTCCTGACGTACTTCTCGCGCCCGTACGCCCCATGCCGGTTGAAACCCGCCTCAGGTCGGAACACCAATGGGTGTACGGGTACTCGCGCGGGGGCTGCGGGAAATGAGGAAGTGATGACGGCTGGATACGACGAGAAGTCGGCCATCGACCAGGCCGAGGTCGTCCGGGCGGTACGCGAGCGGGTGATCCGGGCCCGTTCCGTGCTGGCGGAGGCGAGTGACGCGCACGACACGAACGCCTTGCCGCCGGCGCTCGACGAGCTGGAGGACGCGCTGCACGAGGCGCGGGAATATGGCGTGAGCGTTCCACCGGCGGGCGAGACCTGAGCGGTCGCCGACCGGCTTCGAGGGTGGTTGATTCAGAGGTGCCTGTTTCAGGGGCGCTTGTTTCGAGGGTGCCTTTTTCGAGGGTGCCTGCTTCAGGGGTTTTTCAGGGGTTTTCGTGCAGGCCCGCGTCGGCGGGACCGAGGACGAAGCGGGTGAAACGCACCCGCAGGCCCGCGCGCTCCGGTGAGCAGCAGAACGGCCCGGCAGCGGCCGACGCGTCCGGGGACAGTGGGGCGAGTCGGATGGTCCGCCAGGGCTCGTCGCCGTGCCGTGCCCGGATGGTGAGCGCGTCGCCGGCTCGGCTGACCCGGACGGTGATCGGGCCGCCGGCCCACTCGGGTACCGGAGCGATCGACCAGTCGGAGACACCGCGCGTGACCACGGCTCCGACGTGCAGCGCGCCGTCGGTGACCTCGACGCCCGCCTTGACCCAGGTTTGCTCGTCCACCCGGACGAACACCCCGGCCTGGTCGTAGAGCTCGTCGAAGTCCGCCTCGAAGGTGACCTCCACCGCTGTGCCCGGCGGCAGGTCGGTGAGCAGCGCACTCCCGGTGTCGCGGGTGAAGCCGTAGGACGTCTGTCGCCAGAAGTCGGCGCCCGGCACCGGGGTGACCACCAGTGCGTCGCCGTCGCGCTCGGCGCCGGCCGGCGGGTTGAGCCAGTGTGCGTCGTCCCAGTCCACCGCCACGGAATGCATCCGCCGACCCTATCCGGGCGCCGGTCCGGACCGGTCCCGGTACTCGCCCCCCGGCTCCGGTGCGGCCGGGTGGAAGATCGTGGCGAGGCCGGCGAGTGCCGTGTCGAGGTCGGTGAGCGGGCTTCCCGGGGTTCGGTGGGTGATGGGCAGCGGGCGGTACGGCGTGCCGGGTCGACGGCCGATCGCGCGGCGCACGGCGCCGATGTTGGCCGCCACGGCGGTCCTGGCCTCGGTTGTCGGGGTGTGTCCGGGGGCGGGTTCGGCGAGGCGGTGAGCCGGTCCTACGCAGGCGCGTACGGCGTCGATCGCCTGGACGGGGTGCGGGCCCGGGCGGTGTCGGCGGACCAGTCGGTGGTGGGCGCGCAGGGCCGGTTCCAGCGGATGCAGCGCGGCGACGGCGGCGTCGAAACGGTGCACCGGGTGGTCGGTGGACGACGGTGCGCCGGTGGGGCCGGCGAGGAGCGGGGTGAGTGCGGCCAGGGCGTCGGCGACCCGGCGGCGCAGGATGTCGACGGTGCGGATCGGCAGGATCAGCCAGGTGCCGGCCACGCCGAGCGCGGCTCCGAGCAGGATTGCGGCGAGGCGATCCACCAGCAGGTCGCCGGCGGGTTGGCCGAAGTAGCCATAGAGCAGGGACAGTACGGCGGTCACGCAGGCGGCCCAGTAGGCGTAGTCGATCGTGCGAAGCCAGGAGCCGAGGGCGAGCAGGGCGAACATGACCGGTACGGCGCCGGCGTCGTGGGCGGCGAACGCGCCGCCGAGCACGCCGGCGAAGGCGGTGCCGGCCGCGGCGCCGACGGTGCGCACCAGGCCCCGGTGCAGCGCGTCGCCGCGGCCGCGGGTGCCGGCGCAGACGAGGTAGGTGGTGAGCACGGCCCAGGACCAGTGCGTGGGCCAGAGAAGGCGGCCGAGGGCGAAGGCCGCGCCGAGGGCGAGACCGGTCTGCAGGGCCATTCGCGTACTCGCGGGGAGGCGGCGCCGGGTGCCGGTGGGGGTGCCGTTTCGACGTGGCTTGGGGCCGGGGCCGGGGCCGGGGATGGCCAGGTGTACCGCGCCGACCCAGACAGCGGTAACCAGGGTGCTCAGGCCGACCCACAGGGTGTGCGTGTGATCGGCGGGGCGGGTGCCGACGGCGGGCAGGACCAGACTCGCCACCAGGGGCAGCGCCGCGACATTTGCGGCGGCGGCGATCCGGGAGGCGAAGCGGCGCAGGTCGACGGTGGTTGCCATGGCGAGTGCGAACAGGGTGCCGCCGACGGCGGGATGACGCGGGATCAGGGCGCCGATCTCGGCGGCGAGCATGGCGACCGGGGGCAGGACGAGGCAGGCGAGCACGCGGTCGAGCGGGTCGGCGTCGCGCTGGGTGCGGGCCAGGGTCAGCGCGATCACCACGGTCGCGACGACGATGTCGGCGTGTAGGTGGGCGGTGCGTTGCAGGAGGAGGGCCGAGCCGTAGGCGGCGAGCACCGAAACCATCGCGACGGTGGTCGCGCGAGGCGATTCCATGGCGAAAATCGTAAGCGCAAGCTTAGTAAATGGTAAGTGATAGCTTGGCAATATGACCGGAGCGGGAGCGAGCATGGAGTCGTCGACGGCCACCGGGCAGGGGGGCGGACGGGCCGGCGGGCCGGTCGAGTCGGGCGATGTGGCCGAGATTCGGCGCGGGATCACCGCGGTCGCCGGGCGCATGCGGGCGAGTCGGTCGGCCGACGCGTTGAGCAGTAACAAGGTGGTGGTGTTGGGCCGGCTGCTGCGGCACGGGCCGTGTACGCCGGGCGAACTGGCCGCCGCCGAGCATCAGCAACCCCAGTCGCTCACCCGGGTCTTCGCGGAGCTGGCCCGGGACGGTCTGCTCACCCGGGCCAGGGACGCCCGGGACGGGCGGCAGTCGGTGCTCACGCTGACCCCGGCCGGCCGCGCGGCGCTGGTGCGCGACGCGGCGGAGCGGGACGCGTGGCTGGCGGGGGCGATGGGATCGCTCACCGAAACCGAGCGGCAGGTGTTGCGCCTCGCCGCCGACCTGATGCGGCGGATGGCCGGCGACGGGGCGAGTGGCGTGGAAGTACCACCCGAGGGTGATAAGTGACCACGTACTACATGGCTGCGGTGACACGTCAGTCCGGGCGGCTTGCCGTCAGGGCCTTGTCGAGCAGTTCGCGCGTGTCGGCGATCGCGGTGGACAGGGTGGACACGGTGAGTCGGCCGGCGATCTCGTCGACGTCGCGCAGGCCCGTACGGTCGAGCAGGGTCTTCTCGTTGGTCACCCACTCGCCGCGGCCGGCCGCCACCGCGTGTGCCGCCTCGCAGGCCGCCCGGCCGATCGCCCCCGCGACGTCGGTGACATGCCCGTGCGCGGCGTGCGCCTGGTCCGCGTAGGTCAGGGTCAGGCGCGCGTCGTCGCTCCACCGGGCGTGTGCGGCGCGGCGCAGCGCCGACGGGTAGGACGGTCGCGGCAGGTCGCCGAACAGCACCCGGTTGACCGCGAGTTCGGCGACCACGAGGTAGGTGGGCACGCCGGCGAGGTGGAACATCAACCGCTCGACCTCGAAGCGTCCCGCCCGCGCCTCGGCCAACCTCCGCTCCACGTCCGCGAGTTCGCGGTAGTGGAGGTCGATGGCCCGATCCTCCACGGTGAGCCAGGCGCCGCCGTTGAAGACCCCGCCGCCCCAGGCGCCGAACTCCGACACCTCGCCCGGCCAGCCCAGTCCCCGGATTGCGTCGGGGGTGAAGCCGTCGCGGTAGTAGACCGCGAAGTCCCAGTCGCTGTCGGGTCGGTGGGTGCCCTGGGCACGAGACCCGCCGAGCACCACGGCGGCCACTCCGGGCAGCGCGGCGAGACGTTGGGTGACGTGTGTGGTGAAGGATGCGTCACTGGTCATGTTCGGCAGCGTATCCCGGCGCCGGCGGAACGGTTGGCCGGGGCGCGTGGGTCGAGGCTCGTCGGTCGGGGTTCGTCGGTCAAGGCTTGAGGTAGCCGCGTCGCACCGCCTCGTCGATCAGTTCCAGGGTGTACGCCCACAACGACGGGGATCCGTCCTCGATCGTGCTGCCCTGCTTGGCCAGTACCTCGGTGCGGGTGAGGTCGTACTCGCGCCAGGTGCCGCCTTCGGTGTGGAAGTTGAGCAGGCACGGCTGGAACCGGTCGATCGCCTTCGCGAAGCGCGCGTCGGGCGTTTCGCGGGTCTCGAACTCCTCCCACAACGCCCGGAGTTCGTTGCCCTGCGGAGCCGGAAGCAGGCCGAATATGCGGTCCGCGCCGCGCTGTTCGCGCTCGACCTGGTCGACCTCGGCGACGCTGTCGTAGTAGAAGGTGTCGCCCGCGTCGATCTCGACCAGGTCGTGGATCAACAACATCCGGGTCACCCGGGCCACGTCGACATCGGTCGCGGCGTGCTCGGCCAGCGTGCCGGCCAGCATGGCCAGGTGCCACGAGTGCTCGGCGGTGTTCTCGCGCCGGGAGGCGTCCGCGATCAGGTTGCGCCGCACCACGCCCTTGAGCCGGTCGATCTCCAGGATGAAGCCGACCTGCGCGGCCAGGTGCGGGTCGGTGGGCGGGAACAGGGGAACACCGGACAAGACGACTCCCAGCTAGGCCGAACGATCACGCGGTATCCAGATCGCACCACCGTTCCGCGAGCGCGGTCACCAGTAGGTGGGTGTTGGTACGCGGCACGGTCGGGATCACGGACGCGTCCACGATATGCAATCCGCGCAACCCGAATACCGCCCCGGTCGGGTCGACCACGCCGGCGGCCGGGTCCTCGGCCATCCGGCAGGTGCCGACGCCGTGGTAGAAGGCGTAGTGGTTGCGCCGGATCAGTTCGTCGGACTCGGCATCGCCGAGCGCGGCCGCGCGGTCGGCCTCGGTGTTGTCGAGGAGGATTCCGCTCTCGCGTGCGATGCGAGCGGCGAGGCGGCGGCCCTCGCGCAGCCGGGCCAGGTTGTCGGGGTGGGCCGGGAACGGCCAGTCGATTCGGGCGGGCGCGGCGGGATCCGTGGAGGTGGGGATCACCGCGCCGGCGCCGGCGGGGAGTTGCAGGCTCACGCTGATGTCCAGCTCGCACGTGCCGTCCGGATTGCGCCGGGCGACGGGGGTCAGCTGGAGGTCGTGGCGCCGGCGGGCGGTCGCCTTGGCGATCACCTGGAGGGTGGGCGCGTCGGCCGGGACCGCGTCGGGGTCGACCCGGGCGGCGAAGGAGACCACCGGGTGGTCGGTCAGATGCCGGCCCACGTGCGGATTCGCGGCGGCGAGCCCGGAGCGGGCGAGCAGGAGCGGGGACTGCACCACGCCGGCCGCGAGGACCACCCGACCGGCGGGCACGATGGCGCCGTCGGCGAGTTCGACGCCGACCGCACGGCCGTGTTCGACCAGCACGCGTGCCACGTGCGTGTCGGCGCGTACGGTGACCCGGTCGGCCGTGCCGACCAGGTAGGCGGCGGCGTTGGAGACCCGGGTGCGGTCCCGGCGGTTCATCGGTATCGGGCCGACGCCGGTGCCGGTGGGCGCGTTGTGGTCGGCGCAGTCCGGCATGCCGACGGCCGCGCAACCGGCGGCGAACGCGGCCTGGAGCGGGGCCCAGTCGGTGCGCGGGTGCCGGATGATCGGGATCGGCCCGTCGGTGCCGTGGTAGGGCCGGTCGCCGAAGTCGAGATCGTGCTCGATCCGGTTCAGGCGCGGCAACATGTCGGCCCAGGACCAGCCCTCGGGCCAGGTGTCGAAGTCCTCGGGTTCGGGGCGCATGGCCACCGCGCCGTTGGTGGCGGATGAGCCGCCGACCACCCGGCCGCGCGCGTACCGCAGGTCCCGATCGCCGGAGACGACCGTGTCGCCCCAGTCGTAGGGCGCCCGGATCGGGCGGGACAGTCGCCGCAACTCCTCGGGCAGTGCTGCGGGTCCGGCCTCCAGCAGGAGCACGTCGTAGCGCTCCGACAACCGCGCGGCGACCACACACCCGGCCGACCCGGCCCCGACCACGACAACCTCGAAACCCCGCATGTTGCCCACTTCCGCGCGCACCGACGACCCGTCATAGCTATCATGGCCATGATGGAGTGACAAGAGATCACCCGGGAGGCGGCGGACCTATCGCCGGCGGACCGTAGACCGCCGGTAGGCCCGCGTCGTAGGCGCGGGGGATCAACGCGACGACGTCGCCGCGGCGTTCGACCAGGGTGGAGGGCTGGACGGTCCCGGGGTCGGCGCGGGAGGCGGACGCGATGGTGTGCACGCGGCCCGCCCGATGTCGGTCGCGCCGTTCGAGGGTGAAGCCGTGTGGTCCCGGCCGGGGGTGTCCGGCTCCCGAGGCGTCGCGGCCGGAGTCGCCGACGACGGTGTAGACGTGGTTTTCGTCGACGCCGGCGATGAGCATCACGTCGAACATCCGGTCCGACCCGGGGCTGTCGCCGACCCATCGGGCCCTGCCGGTGTCCAGGTCCAGGGCCACCATCCGCAACGGCAGGTGCCGGTCCCGCCCGGTGTACGTGCCGGCTCGGGCCGGTGCGTAGAGCACGTCGTCGGCCACACACATCCCGGAGGATCGAGGACCGCGGTCGTCGCCCGCCCGGTACGGCAGCGCCAACGACCCCCACGGGCCCTCCGGGGGGATGCGGCGGGTGATGCGGCCGTGGTCGTCCAGGACCAGGATGCGCGGCGCCCCCTCCTCCGATGTCCGCATGTGCGCGATCAGCACGGGCGGATCCGCCGAGACGATCGTGAAGAGGCCACCGTCGCCGGTCCCGCCGCCCATCACCCGCCGGCTCCAGCGCACGGCCCCGGTGCGCGGGTCGAGGCGGGTGGCGTACGACGACTCCTCCCGCCCGGACGACGCGGAGGACCCGACCAGCAGGCCGCTCGGCCCCGAGGCCGGCGCCTGGACCCAGGTCCGGCCGGAGCCGGCGCCCGCGTCGTGCGCCGGCACGGGATAGGACCAGCGCGCGGAGCCGTCGGCGAGGTCGTACGCCGCGACCGTCGACAGCCGCGCCCCCGTCCCCGTGTCCGCGGTCGCCGCCGCTCCCATCGCCACGACGCCGTCGGCGAGCACGATCGGAGTGCCGACGGCCGCCCATCGGGGCAGCGCGGGCACGCGCCGGGTCCACACCTCGGCGCGGGTGCGCACGTCGTACGCGGTGAGCAGGTCGCAGGCCCCGTTCGGCCCCGGGGACGACCACAACACGACACCGACCGTGCCGGCGATCCCGGAACTCATCGTGCACACGGTGGCGCCGACCTCCGGCGCCGGCAGCCGCTGCGCGGCACCGGTGCGCAGGTCGTACGCCGTCACCCCCGAGCCGACCGCCCCCATCACCAGGGTTCGCTCCCACACCCGACTCGCGCTCTCCGGGTACACGGTGTCCGCGCCCGGCGCGGGCTCGGCGCGAGCGGGCGGCGACCACAGTCGCTCCAGCGGTGCGCCCGGGGGCGGTGCCGGCCGGATCGTGTCGGCATGATCGCCGGGTGGTGTGCCGTCGTCGACGTCGACTCCGATGCCACCCAGCAGCACCAGCAACACCGTGACCACGACCGGTAATCGGCCGCGCCGTGCCACGCCCCCCGAACGCATGCGGTGGGTTATCCGTGCTGCTTCGGCGGGTCGGGGGGCGTGACGCCCTCCGGGACGATGTAGTCGCGGATCAGGCGTTCGGCGTCGCGGACCAGCGGTCGGAAGACCTTGTAGCGGGACAGGGTGATCACGCGTTCCACCATCGGGGTGGTGCGGGCCACGAAGGCGCGGGACTTGGCGCGCTCGGGGGAGCGGTCGTACACCCAGAAGAGCACGATGCCCATCAGGTGCAGCCACAACAACTCCGGGAGCAGTTCGGCGAGTTCGTCGTCGATGCGGAGCGAGGAGCCGCGCAGCACGTCGGCGAACAGCTCGGTGACCTGTTCGCGGATCGGGTACGACTCCGCGGAGAACGGGCTGAGCGGGCTCTCCGGGTCGGCGGCGTTGCGAAAGAACTGGACCGCGAACGCGTGATACGGCTCGGCCACCTCCAGCCACACCGCCAACACCACCTGGAGCCGGTCGCCGAAGTCGCGGACACCGCGCAGCTCCTGCCGGCAGCGGGTGATGTGCTCGTGGGTGAGGCGGTCGTAGAAGCCGTGGATCAGGTGCTCTTTGGAGCCGAAGTAGTAGTAGGCGTTGCCGACCGAGACGCCGGACTCCTGGGCGATGGCCCGCATGGTCGTCTTGTCGTAGCCGCGTTCGCGGAAGAGCCGCAGCGCGGTCTCCAGGATCAGGGACCGCGTCTGCTCGCTCTTGCCGGGGCGCCCGCCCGGGTCCGGCCTGTCGCCGCCGTCGGTCGGGTTCGCTGCGTCGGTGCCTGCCACGTGCTCCACGAGAGGCAAGGTTAGTGGGCGAGCTCGCAGGCACCGTCACACTCGACGACCGTCCAGGGTTCCCGGTAGGGGTTCCCGTCCGGGTCGGGCGGCAGTGGGCCCCGGTGTGTGGCCGAGCGGATCCGGGCCGCGCCCAGGACGGCGGCCCGGGCCATCGGCATCCCGATCGGCGTGCCGAGCCGGAAGGACAGGCCGCGGTACGCGCGCAGCGCCCACAACACGGTGACCCACGCGGCGGCGCCGGACCACACCTCGCCCGAGCCGCCCACCACGGTGAGTTCGCGCAGCGTGGCCTCGTGGTTCAGGTCGGGATAGCGGTTGCGGGCGCGCGGCGAGCCGGCCGGCACCAGATCGACCGCGATCAGGGTCGGCTGCCGGGCGATCCAGCCGGACAGCGCGGTGCACAGCGGGCAGTCGGCGTCGAAGAGGATGGTGATCCGGCGGACCGGGGGAGGCGGGGCGGGGGTACCGCGCCGGGCCGTCCCCTCCGATCGGCCCGGCGCGGTGTTCCCCTGGGAGATGGTCATCGGGATCAGACCCCGGGCGCCGGGTGGGTGGAGCCCTGGGGTGCGATCGGCGGACCGTAGGCGCGACCGGACAACTTCCGGGCCCGCTGGGGCGCGTGCGTGCCCGGATCGGTCGCCTCGTCCAGGCCGCGCCGCCGGATCCGACTCAGCACGTAGACGTTGAGCAGGTGCAGCCCACCCAGGACCAGCGAGACGGTGCCGAGCTTGACGGACAGCGCCTCGACCGAGCCGCGTGCGTCGTCGACGGTGTCGCCGACCTTGAGGTAGAGCGCGACGAAGCCGAGGTTGACGAGGTAGAAGCCGACCACCAGGAGGTGGTTGACGGCGGCCGCGAGTTCTTCGCGGCCGCGCAGGACGTCCTGCAGGAAGATCTGTCCGTTGCGGCTCAGTGTGCGTGCCACCCACACGGTGAGCGCGATGCTGATGCCCAGGTAGATGGCATAGGTCAGGACGGTCATGTCCATGGACCGGCTCCTTTTTGAACGTGTTCAAACTGGCCGACGTCGGTGACTCTAGACCTGTTTTTGAACACGTTCAAGTTGTTGGCCGAGTAGGTGTGCGAGACGGGTCGGAACGCACGAAACCCGTCGATCACCCCGCAAAGGCGAGGTGATCGACGGGTGTTGGGGAGTGGGTGGGGCGAGAGGGGGCGGTCAGGCGGCGACCGGCGCGGACCAGTCGATGTGGTGGCGCTGCGCCTCGCCGAACATCCGTTCCGGGGTCAGTACGGTGCGGGTCATGATCGGCATCAGCAGGGCCATGACGGCCTTGGTGAGCGGCCCGGCGGCCTTGCTGTTGTTGGTCTTGGCGGCAGCGGCGGCGATCTTCTCGACCCGGGGTCGGCGCATCGCCTCGTACGCGGCGAACGCGGCGGTGGGGTCGGGGAAGTCGCGCAGGCAGCGGGCCAGTTGTACGCCGCTCTCCATCGCGAGTGAGGCGCCCTGGCCGGAACTGGCCGAGGGGGCGTGCGCGGAGTCGCCGACCAGGACCAGTCGTTCGCGGTGCCAGTGCGGCAGCGGGGGCATCAGTTCGAGCGGACCGGCGACCAGGAGGTCGTCGGCGGAGGCCGCACGCAGCACCGCCTCGGCGGGGATGTCGCCCGCGTGCGCCTCGCGCAGCAGGCCGAGCCACCGTTCGGCGGGGACCGCGCGGGCCTCCGCGGTGGTCATCGGCGGGTGCGGCAGATTGCTGAACAGGGCCACGCTGCCGTCGGATCGGGTCCAGTAGCCGAAGAAGGCGCGCTTGCCGAAGGCGAAGTGCATGGCGCCGGGGGCGGGTCGAGTGTCGTCGTCGCCTGGGAGGTAGGCACCGACGCCGAAGCCGAGCAGGCCGACGTATTCCGGGGCGGGCGCGGCGGGGTCGATCAGGGTGCGGACCGTGGAGCGGATGCCGTCCGCGCCGATCAGGATGTCGGCGGTCGCGGTGCTCCCGTCGGCGAACTCGGCGGTGACACCGTCGGGTTCCTCCCGCACCCCGACGAGCCGGCGGCCGTGCTCGGTGCGGATGTCGTGGCCGAGGGCGTGCTCGCGCAACACCCCGTGCAGGTCGGCGCGCAGCACGGTGCGGCTCGGGGGCAGGCCGGGCAGACCGGTGGCGGCGCCGAGGCGTCGGCCGCGACCGTTCTCGAAGACCATGTCGGAGGTCGGCTCACCGATCGCGCACACCGCCTCCTCGGCGCCGATCGCTCGCAGTGCGTCGAGCCCGTTGGGCGCGATGCTGAGCGCGCCGCCCGCCGCGTCGCCGGGCGTGATGTCGGCATACGCCTCGTACACGGTGGCCTCGATGCCGGCCCTGCGCAGCGCGCATGCCGTCACCGGTCCGGCGATGCCGCCGCCGATGATCATCGCGGTCCTGACGCGGTTCATGTCTTTACTCCGAGGTGAGGGGGACGGGGCAGGCGGGGCCCGACCCGGGCGGATATCGGGAATTGCCTGGTCAGGGTGTGTGCGCGGGGTCGGCCACGGTGGGCGTGGTGCCGTCGCGGCGGGCGCGTCGTACGTCCTCGACGAACTCGCGGCTGAACATCGCGGACAACACCGCGACGCCGCTGCGGTGGATCCGGACCTCGCCGTGGTCGATCGCACCGACCAGGCGGATCACCCGGCCCTTGGCGGCAGTCGGCGCGGCGGAGTCCTTGACCCGGCCGCGACCGGTCCAGCGCAACCCGCTCTGCTCGATCACCGCGTCGTCGGAGACCAGGAGCTTGAGCATCGCGTGGTCCAGGTCGACCCGGATCTCGATGTCGCCCTCCTCGATCCGCGGCGAGCGCAGGTCGAGCACGGCGGCGGCCCGCCGTTCGCGGACCTCGAAGGTGGTCGCGGTGGTCCAGTGGCCCAGGTGCTTGGTGGTGGCGTGGTCGGCGTGGATGCGGACCGGGGTGGTGGTGCTCATCGGGAGGCTCCTTCGGATCGGTGCGGGGCTTCGGGATCGGTGTGGGGCTTCGGTGAATCGATAGTTGCATGGCGACTAGTGTTCTGGCAACTAGTGCTGCCGAGGCTAGTTGCCGGGAATCCAGTAGGGTTGGCCGTATGACGACGACTTTCCGCAGGTCACCGCTGGCGCTGGCGCTGCTGGGCCTGCTCTACCGCGACCCGATGCACCCGTATGCGATCCAGCAGCGGATCAAGCAGTGGGGCAAGGACAAGGTCGTCAACGTGGGCCAGCGCGCGTCGCTGTACAAGACGATCAATCGGCTGCGCGAGGCCGGGTTGATCGCGGTGCGCGAGACCGAGCGCGATCAGCAGTATCCGGAGCGGACCGTCTACGAGATCACCGAGGCGGGCCGCGTCGCGTGCCACGCCTGGATGGCGGAGATGGTGGGTACGCCGCGCAACGAGTTCCCCGAATTCCCGGCCGCGCTGTCCTTCCTGGCGCTGGTCACCCCGGAAGCGGCACGCGAGTTGTTGACCCGGCGTCGGGAGGCGCTGGTCGCCCGGCTCGCCGATCTGGATGCGGAGGCGGCGCAGACCACGCGGATGAACCTGCCGCGTGTGGTGGTGTTGGAAGACGAATACCTGCGCGCGATGACCGACGCGGAACTGCGCTGGGTGGACGCGGTATCGGCCGATCTGGCGGCGGGCCGGCTGGCCTGGGACCAGGCGTCGTTGGCCGCCTTCGTCGACGCGACGGCGGAGTAGTCGCCGCACGCACCGTCGGCGCCTCCCCGGGGTGCTTGTGCGGCGGCCGTATCATCCACCTGATCGACAACTCGGTGACCGCGCTCGGCCCGGGCGCGCCGGGTGGCGACGACCCGGGAGCGACCTTGTCCGATGCACTGGAATACCACGTCCTGCACATCGCGGTGGAGACGGAGAGCGAGGGGCGCGCGATCCTCGACGAACTGGCCCAAGACCCCGGCCGGTTCGGTGAAATCGCGCGCAAACGCTCGAAGGATCCGCTGTCCGCGGCCAAGGGCGGCGACCTGGGCTGGGGGCAGGAGGACGACTACGCCGACGCGTTCGCCGAGGCCCTGGTGGCGCTGCGCCCCGGGCAGGTGAGCGACCTGGTTCCGGCCCAGTACGGCTTTCACATCATCAAGCTGGTGAACACCCGACCGGCCCGCTACGTCGACGAGGACTGAGTCGGCGCCCGTTCGGGTGACGGATCCCGCGCGGATGCATCCGGGCGGCGACGGTGTGCGTCCATGGGGCAGGAGCGTCGTCGTGCGGCGGGAACCCCCGTTGCGCCGGCGTGCGATCGAAAGGGGTACCCGGGATGACTCGTACTCGGCACACGTCGGACACCCGCCGGCCCGGCACGGCGAGGGTGTTCGGCGCGGCGGTCGTCGCCCTGGCCGCCGTCGGACTCTGCGCGCCGTCCGCCTCGGCGGTGCGCAACGGTACCGACGCGCCGGTCGGAGCCGCGCCGTACGCCGTCGCGCTGTACACCGCCGACGGCGAACTGCTGTGCGGCGGAACGCTGGTGGCCCCGACCAAGGTGCTCACCGCGGCGCACTGCGCCACGGCGGTGGACGACCCGACCGGCATCACCGTGGTCGCCGGCAAGGTGGAGTTGACCGCGCCCGGCGGTCGGACCCGGAAGGTGACCGGCGCGCGCGTGCACTCGAAGTACACCCAGGGCACGCTCACGTACGACGCAGCCGTACTGACGCTCGACCGGTCGCTCAAGGATCCGACGCTGCCGATCGCCGGCGCCAAGGACGGCGCGCTCTACACCCTCGGCAAGTCCGCGACCGTCTACGGCTGGGGCAAGCGCGACGGCGGCGTGCCCACCACGCGGCAGCAGCGGACCACGCTGGTGTTGTCGCCGGTGGCGTCCTGCGACCCGTACACCTTCCCCGGGGACACCACCGCCACCAAGGTGTGCGGCCTGCCGCCGGCCGCCAACCCGGGAACCAGTATCTGCCGGGGCGACTCGGGCGGGCCGCTGGTGGCCGGCGGCAAGCTGATCGGCATCGTGTCGTCGGGCAACAAGTACTGCGACGGCGCCCAGCCGCGCTCGGTCTTCACCCGCGCGAGCGCGGTCACCAAGGACCTGGGGCTCTAGCGCTTTCTCCGCCCGTGGGGCCCCGCCCCCCGGCGGGGGGGGGGCCGTCGCCGCGCCGGGGGGGGGCGCCGGCGGCCCCCACGGCGGTTCAGGCACCGGTCGAGCGACGGGTGAATCGCAGTGTGACCAACTCGAAGGGGCGCAACTTCAGGCGGATGGCGCCGTCCGCCTCGAGTTCGGGTCCCTCACTGTCGGCGACTCGGCGCTCCAACAGGTCGCAGATGGCGACGCCGGCATGGGGGAATCCCGCCGTCAGGCGCGTTTCGGCCCGGCCGCCTCTGGCCTCGTAGACCCGCACGACGACGTCGCCGCTCGTGTCGTCGGCGAGCTTGACGGCGCTGACGATCACGGCGTCGTTGTCCATGCCCACCAGCGGCGCGACCTCCGTGTCGCCCGGTATGCGGCGCTCGGGCAGGTTGATCGCCCAACCTTCGCGGACCGCGTCACCGATGACGGCGCCGGGCACCAGCGCGTGCCGGAAGCGGTGCATTCCCTGGTCGGTCTCCGGGTCGGGGAAACGCGGCGCGCGCAGGAGCGAGGCTCGCACCGTGGTGGTGGTGCCGTGGTCCTCACGCACGGTCCGCGTGACGTCGTGGCCGTAGGTCGAGTCGTTGACCAGTGCCACGCCCCAACCCGGTTCGTCGAAATACAGGAAACGGTGGTTGCATGCCTCGAATTTGGCGTGCTCCCAGCTCGTGTTCGTGTGTGTCGGTCGGTGGAGGTGTCCGAACTGCGTCTCGGAGGCGTAGCGTTCGGTGTGGATGTCGAGGGGGAATGCCAACTTGAGGAACTTCTCGGTCTCGTGCCAGTCGACCTCGGTCTCGATGTCCAGGCGCTTGGCGCCGGCGGTGAGTGTGAGCGTCTGGACGGCCTTCGAGGATCCGAACGAACGGTCCACACGGACCGTGACGGCCTCGTCCGTGTCCTGGTTGATCGTCACCTCGTCGGCGTCGGTCAGGTCGGTCACGGTGTTCCGGTAGAACTTGTCGACGTCCCACGCGTCCCACATGTTCGGGAAGTCGGGGTGCAGTTGGAGCAGGTTGCCGGGCTGTCGGGGGGCCAGCGACTCCCGCCCGGCGGCGATGTCGTAGACCGACGTCACCAGTCCGCGCTGGTCCACGGTCACTCGGATCAGTCCGTTGTCCAGCACGAATGAGCCGTCGTCGCGCGTCGAGAGACTGCACCCGGTCGACCTGCCCGCGGCCCGGGTACCGGCTCCGGGGGCGACACCGCCGCGCGTGTGCGGTGCGGCGTTGAACACGATGACGTCGCCGGCGGCCGGATCGCCGGCCAACGCACGCTGTGCCGCATCGATGATGGCGTGGAGGTCGGCAGCGACCACCGCGTATGTCGCCTCCGCCTCGCGGTGCACCCACGCGATCGACGAGCCCGGCAGAATGTCGTGGAACTGATGCAGCAGCACCGTTTTCCAGATTCGGTCCAGAGCCTGGTACGGGTAGGCGTAACCGGTTCGTACCGCGGCGGTCGCGGCCCAGAGTTCGGCCTCGTGCAGCAGGTGTTCGCTGCGTCGGTTGCCCTGCTTGGTCTTGGCCTGGCTGGTCAGCGTCGCGCGGTGCAGTTCCAGGTACAGTTCCCCGACCCACACAGGCGGGTTCGCGTACTCGGCCTCCGCTTTGGCGAAGAAGTCCGCGGGTTTTTCCCAGGCGACCTTGGCGGACCCCTCCAGGTCACGCATCCGGGCGGCTTTCGCGATCATCTCCCGGGTGGTGCCGCCCCCGCCGTCGCCCCAGCCGGTCGGGGCCATCGAGTGCCTGGCGACACCCTTGTCCTTGAAGTTGCGTGCCGCGTGCGCTATTTCGCGGCCGTGCATCGAGCAGTTGTAGGTGTCGATCGGCGGGAAGTGCGTGAAGATTCGTGTTCCGTCGATTCCCTCCCACAGGAACGTGTGGTGGGGGAACTTGTTGATCTGGCTCCATGAGATCTTTTGGGTCAGCAGCCATTTGCTGCCTGCGGCCTTGATGATTTGCGGCAGTCCGCCGGCGAACCCGAACGTGTCGGGCAGCCATACCTCGTCGTTCTCGATGCCGAACTCGTCCAGGAAGAATCGTTTGCCGTGTACGAACTGCCGCGCCATGGCCTCGGAGCCGGGCATGTTCGTGTCCGACTCGACCCACATGCCACCGGTCGGCACGAAACGGCCGGCGGCGACCGCCTTCTTCACGCGGGCGTACACCTCCGGTCGGTGCACCTTGACGAACTCGTACTGGGCGGCCTGCGACATCGTGTAGACGAAGTCCGGTTCGTCATCCAACAGTGCGGTCATGTTCGCTGTCGTCCGGGCGACCTTGCGCACCGTCTCCCGGAGCGGCCACAACCAGGCCGAGTCGATGTGCGCATGACCCACTGCGCTCAGCCGGTGCGCCGACGCGGTGGCCGGCACCGACAGGGCCTCCGCGAGCTGCGACCGTGCCGCGGTGGCCGTGCCGTTCACATCCTGCAGATCGATCGCGTCCAACGACCGCTCGATCGCCCGCACGATCTCGTATCGGCGCCCGGCGTCCTTGGGCAGTTCCAGCATGAGTTCCCCGAGCACCTCGAGATCCTGCACCAGGTTCCACACGTCCTGGTCGAACACCGCGAGGTCGATCCGCCGCAGCCGATACTGCGGCTCGTCCCCGGAGGTCTCCTTCTCGCCGAGCAGGGTCGGCAGGAAGGGGTGGTAGTCGAGCACGACCGGGTTGGATGCGGCCTCGACATGCAGCAACACCTCTTCCCCACCGACCGCCGGCGCAGCGATCCGTACCCACTGATTGCGCGGATTGAGGCCCTTGACCGGGGTACCGTCCGGCCGGTAGACGAGGCCCTCGCACTGGAATCCGGGCATGTTCTTGTCGAAGCCCAAATCGATCAGCGCCTCGACGGTCTTCCCGGCCCATGCGGTGGGCACGGTCCCGGAAACCGTCAGCCAGCTCGTCCCCCAGGGCGCACCCCACTTCGCTCCGGTTTCGATGGGGGTTCGCGGTGCGGCCAGCCCCTCGGCCACCGGCACCGGCTCGCCGGGCGCGACCCAGATTCCGATCCGGAGAGGCACCGACTCGGGGTAGATCGCGGGTATGACGCGCTCTTCCAGGACGCGCTTGAGGCGGCTTTCGATCAAAGACCGGTCATCATGCATCGCTGCGGCTCCAGAATCGGTGGCGGCTGTGTGGCCGGGGATGGGCGGGTGAAAAAGCGTCCGGCGGCGGGTCGGCGACGGTCAACATGCCGTGACCTCTCCCACCCTCACGATTTCGGTGATCCCTCGGGCGTCCAGGTGGGTCTGATCCCCGACACGTTCGGCCAGCACGGTGGTGGGCCGCACGCCCTCTTCGGCCAGGCGCATGAACGCTTCGAAGTACGCGCCCCCGGGGCCGCAGGTCGAGCGCGTGGTCACGGTGTCGGGGAGGTCGAGGACGAGGGCGGTGGTACGCGGTTGCGGCTCGTGGCCCCGCCGGCGCACCTCGTCGACGATCTTGGCGATCTCCAGACCGGCAGGCTTCGGCTCCTGGTGGTGCGTCAGCAGTCCGAGGCTGTATTCCACCTCGGGAAAGTCCGCCAACGCGCGGTCGATGTCGTGCGAGCACCACCACGTGACACCCCACAGGTCTTCGCAGTCCAGCGCGTTCTCGATGGTCTTGCGGGTGAAGTCGGCGGCATCTGCGGCCGCTATGTGAGGCGCCGGGGCACCGACCTCCTGCAGCCACACCGGCCGGTGCACACCGGCCGACCATGCCTTCGACAATTCGATCAGGTACGCGGCGTGCTGGTTCGACGCCGTCGACTTCGCGCCGTAGCGCTGCGCGGTTCCGTTGAAGACCCAGGAATGGACCGCCGTGGCGGCGCCGATGCGGGCCGAGTGGGCCGGGGTGAAGGGATGGTCGTCCAGGTACCAGGCCGCGTCGTAGGAGCAGTGCAGGTGGAACCGGCCCGGTGCTCCGGTCTCGCATGCCTCGAGCATGCGCTCCAGCCATGCCGCGGCCTGCTCGGAGCTGATCCGGTCCGGGTCCGGGTGCGGGTCGCCGGAGAATTGGTTGGTCTCGTTGCCCAGCGTCATGCCGAGGAAGTTGGGACGGTCGGCCAGGGCCGCTGCCAGGGTCCGCAGATACTCCTCCTCGCCGGAGAGCGCCTGCGGGTCGGTGAACATGTTGCGCCGGTGCCATGTCCGGAGCCACGAGGGCTGGAAGTCGAAGCTGGACAGATGTCCCTGGAGTCCGTCCACGCTCACGTCGAGCCCACACTCGCCGGCCGCCTCTGCCAGCGCCACCAATTGCTCGACGGCGCGCGGCCGGATCAGCGTCCGGTTCGGCTGGAACAGCGGCCACAGGGGGAAGACCCGGATGTGGTCCATCCCCAGCGCGCTGATCGCGTCCAAATCCGCGCGCACGGCGTCCGGATCGAAGTCCAACCAGTGGTGGAACCAGCCGACGCTGGGGGTGTAGTTGACACCGAAGCGCGGTGTCGTCGAAGTGGCCGCGGGAGTCGGCGCGGTGGGGGCTGTGGGCCTCGTGGACCCTGGGGAGACGTGCCGGGGCTCGGGCATGGGCGCGAAGCTTCCTCCGTGCAAGGGGCGGTGTGGCCGCCGGGGTGATGGGCGAAAACCCGCGCGGTACCTGGCTCAGCCCTTCACGGCGCCCTCCCCGACGCCCTTGAAGAAGAGCCGTTGCAGGCAGACGAACAGGACGAGGATGGGCACCAGCGCGATCATCGCGCCGGCCGCGATGGTCCGCGGATCGGCGGAGAAGGTGCTTTTCAGGTAGGACAGGCCGACGGTGAGCGTCAGATTGGACGGTGTCTGCAGGACCAGCAACGGCCACAGGAAGTCGTCCCATGCGCCGATGAACGTCAGGATCGCGATCACGGCCAGCGTGCCCTTGACGTTCGGCAGACCGACGAAACGGATCCGCTGCAGGACGGTCGCGCCGTCGATGACCGCGGCCTCGTCGATGTCCTGGGGGATCGACAGGAAGGCGTTGCGCATCAGCAGTACGTTGAGCGCGCCGATCATGCCGGGCAGGGCCACCCCCAGCAGCGAGTCCCCCAGGCCCAGGCGGGTGATGGTCTGGAACTGGGAGATGATCGTGACCTCGGCCGGAAGCAGCAGGGCGGACAGGAACAACCCGAACACCAATCCCCGGCCCCGGAACCGCAGCCGGGCCAGGGCGAATCCGGCGAAGGTGGCTCCGACCAGATTCCCGGCCACGCAAAGGACGGCGACCACAAGGGAGTTGGCGGCGAAGTGCCAGACCGGGATCGTACGGGCGACCTCGCCGTAGTTGTCGAATGTCGGGTGGTGCGGCACGAACTGCGGCGTGGCCGCGTAGACGTCCTCGCTCTTGCTCTTGAGCGAGGTCGACAGCTCCCACAACAGCGGTCCGATCGTGAGGAGCGTGGCGAACAGCAGTGTCGTGTAGCGGGCCACCAGGCCGGCCGGGGTACTGCGGCCGAGGGCGCGGGAGCGCCGGCCCCGCCGGCGGCGGCCCACCGGACCGGCGAACTTCGGGCGGCTCCCGGATTCGGTGGCGCGGGCAACGACCGCGCCGTTGACGTGATCGGCGTGGTCGGCCCGATCCGCGTGCTCGTGAACGGTGCTCAGCGCTCTGCCCTCCGGTTGAGCAGGACCAGAAGTGCCATCGGCCCGATGGTGATCACGAACAACAGGACGCTGAGCGCGGAGGCGTATCCCACGCGGCCGTCGCTGCCGGACACGGACTGCTGGATCAACATGACGACGGAGACGTCCCGGCCACCGACGCCCCCGGTCCTGCCGCCGAGGATGTACAACTCGGTGAAGACCCGCATGGCCGACACCGTGACGAGCATCGATGCCAGCAGCATGGTGCCTCGGACCCCGGGGACGGTGACGGACCAAAACCGCCGTACCGCTCCCGCGCCGTCGACCGCGGCCGCCTCGTGCAGCTCGCGGCGCACGTGTCCCAGCGCCGACAGGTAGAGGATCATGTAGTAGCCGAGGCCCTTCCAGACCGTCAGGGCGATGGCGCTGAACAGCAGCAGCCACCTGCCGGTCAGGAACGGGATCGCGGAGTGGATCACATCTGCCTGCTGCGCCAGTCCGTTGGCGATTCCGCGGTCGTCCAGGAGCCACTGCCAGATGAGTGCGACGACCACGGCCGAGGCGATCACGGGGAAGTACAGGACGGTTCTGAAGAACGCCATGAACGGCAGGTTTCGCTCCACCAGCAACGCGAGAAGCAGCGGCAGCATGGTGAGCAGCGGAACGCAAACCGCGACGTAGACAAGGCAGTTGACCAAGGCGTCCCGCAACTGCGGGTCGTCCAGTATTCGGTGGTAGTTGCGCAGTCCGACGAAGTGCCCGCCGGTCAGGGTGTGGACGTTGGTGAAGGACAGCACCCCGGTGTTGACCGCCGGCCACAGGCTGAACAGGGCCAGGAACGCGAACGCGGGGAGAACCAGCAGCCATGGCGTGTACCAGCGGTGGGGCCTCATGATCTCCTCATGGGTCCGGGACCGCCGACGGGCAAGCGGGAACGCACCCGCCGACGGCACATGGGGGCGGGTGTCAGTCGCTGAGCAGTTGGTTCGCTTTGGTGACGGCGTTGTCGAGCGCCTGCTTGGACGATTGCTTCCCGGTCATCGCGAGTGCGATCTGCTGGTTGAGGTAGGTGTTCATCGCGTCCGTCCACCCGGGAGGCGTGAAGTTCACCGCGTGCTGCATGCCCTGGTATGCGAGGGCCGTGGCGTCGCCTTGGGGTGTGCCGTCGCTCCTGCTGTACACCGGGTCGGCGGCCGCGGCGGCGGTGCCGGGGAGGTAACCCTGGGCCAGCTTGACGAAGGCCGTCTGGTTGGCGTTGTCCGTCACGAACCTGGCGAACGCCAGCGCCAGCGGCAGGTTCTTGCTCTTCGCGGCGACGGAGATGCCCTGCACGTACAGCGGTGGGGTGTTCAGGGCCGGCGAGGGGACGACCTGGGCGGCGAGTGTGGGGTTGGTCTGCGCGAGGCTGTCGATGTAGTTGCCGGCGCCCGTGGTCCACGCCACCTGTTGCTTGGAGAACAGCGTCGAGTTGCCCTCGTAGGTGTCGGTGAGCACGTTGGACGGCAAGTAGCCCGCTTGGAACGCCTCGGTATACCGGTCCAGCATCGCCTGCGCGCCGGGGGTGCTGAAGTCGAACCTCTTCCCGTCGGCGGTCATCAGTTTCGTACCGGAGTCGACGATGTCGGAGAGGCCGGGCGAGCGGCTCATCAGGAAATCCTTGCCGCCGGACCTGTCATGCATGATCTTTGCCTGGGCGAGCAGGTCTTCGAAGGTCTTCGGCGGCTTCGTGGGATCGAGCCCGTTGCGGGTGAGCATGGTCTTGTTCCAGTAGCTGACGTCCGTGCCGAGGTACCAGGGCAGTCCGTAGGTGGCGTTCGCGAAGTCGGGGAACGTGTAGGCGTCCAGGCCGCTCTTGACGTAGTCGGCGGAGAGTGTGGGCACGTTCTTGGTCAGGTCGAGCAGTGCGCCCACCTTGGCCATCGAATGTGCGATGTCGGGCGGCAGGTTGACGACGTCCGGCAGGCTGCCGCTGGTCACCTGGCTGCTGACCTTGGTCGAGTATCCGTCGCCCGGCTGGTCGATCCAGTTGATGGTGGTACCGGGGTGCTTCGTCTGGAAGTCCGCGATGAGCGCGGTGAAGTAGGGCGTGAACTTGTCGTTCTTCAGCGACCAGGTCTGGAACGTCACGGAGCCCTTGAGCGGGGTGTCCGTGGCGACGGTCTTGTGGTCGGCCTGCTTGTCGCCGCCGCCGACACCGCAACCGGCCAGGGGCAGCAGAACCGCGACCGCGGCGAGGGCCCCCGCGAACTTGAGTCTGAAGTGCATGAGCGCCAACTTTCTCGTCGAACCGAAAGGGCGGTGCATGGGGATGCCGGGCCGTGCCCGAAGAACGCCGTAGAAAGCGCCGACCGCAACCGGACGCAGGTTTTACGAGGCGAACCGGGAGGCGAACTAAAGCGCTATAGCCGGTGAACAAAACTATGGAACGACCCCGGAATACATGTCAAGACGCGGCCGTGGAAGATCCCGTCTCGCCGACACGTGGGGACCATGCCGTGACGCGCGTGCAGCCCCACCGCGGATCCCCGTCCCGGAACATGCGAAGCCCGTACGGCGACGAGCCCAGGGGATCGCGCCGATTCGCGCCGAGCCGATCCCCCGGGCCGCCGGACGCACCGGGGACAGGCACCGCGGGAGCGCCGATCGGGCCCCGGCCGGCACAGGACCCGGGGCGGGCTGGGCCCCCCGTCAACCGCGCGGTCGGACCCGCCGCGCTTCGGCGGGCGCTGCCGTGCTGCCGCGGGCCACCAGGGTGGGCAGGGGATCCGGGACCACGCTCGCCGGGCCGCCGTCCAGCAGGCGCAGGAGCTGCTCCGTCGCATGGCGGCCGTAGGCCGCGGTGTCGCGGACCAGGGAGGTCAGCGGTGGATGCGCGGTACGGCACAGGACGGAGTCGTCCCAGGCGACGATGGACAGGTCCCGCGGCACCACGAGCCCGCCCTCGACCGCGACCGCAAGGCCCGCCATGGCCAGTATGTCGTTGTCGTAGACGATCGCCGTCGGGGGCCGCGGTGCCTCGAGGGCCCTGCGGGTGACCTCGGCGCCCTCGGCCTCGGAGTAGTCCGTGGGCACCGAGGTGACGTCGACCGACCCCAGCCGGGCCGCCTCCGCCCGAAGCGAATCCACCCGGCGCCGGGTGTGCACGAGTGCGGGCAGGCCCGCGATGTGCAGAATTCGGCGATGACCGAGCCCGTGCAGGTGTCCGACGATCGATGCCATCGCGGCCGCGTCGTCAGCCCATACCGTGGAGATGCCCGGATAGGCCGGCGTGTGCGTGGCGAGCGCTCCGATGACGACGGCCGGCAGGCCGAGTTCGTCGAGCAGCCGCGGGCGCGGGTCGTCCAGTCTCGGATCGACGACGAGCAGACCGTCCACCCGGCGCTCCGCCCACCACCGGCGGTAGACCGCGCACTCCTCGGCCACGTCCTCCACCACCTGGAAGAGCAGTCCCAGGTGGCGCACGGCAAGCGACTCCTGGATACCGGAGACGAGTCGCAGAAAGAAGGACTCCACTTCGAGCGTCCGCGCGGGCCGAGCCAGGACCAGGCCCACGGTGGCCGAACCCTCGCCGGACAGCGCCCTGGCCGCGGTGCTGGCCCGCCAACCGAGTTCCTCGGCCACTCGTCGAACCCGGTCACGGGTCGTGGGTGAGACCCCGGGACGGTCGTTGAGCGCGAAGGAGACCGCGCTCTCCGACACCCCCGCCCGCCGGGCGATGTCCTTCATCGTGGGACGGCGGGTCGGCCTCCGGCGACCGGGCTCCGGCGGGTCCGTGGCATCCATGGCGCGAAGCCTACCCCAGCCGTGTCGCCCGGGTAATGCGCTTGATCCAGTGTGTACTAAAGCGAATTAGTTGAGCGGCCTACCCATCCCCACCTCGCCTGTTGTCGGCATCGGCGAATTGGTGCGAAAGAAACCGTTGACAGCCCCGGTGGCAGCCGTCAATCTGACGTTCGGCTCATCCGCATCATCCCGGCGGCCCCGCCGGGTTCCCCGGAATCGGTGGCGTCCTCGGCTCCGCCGGCCGCAAGAGGTGCCGTGCGCAACCCGGGGCCGCCGGATCTCCCGCACCCGACGCCGTCAGCGCGTCGACGAGAATGAGGGCAGGGCCGACATGGAGCCTGGACCGCCGGAGCCACCCGGTCAATCGCGGTGGTCGGACGCGGAGTTCGATCGATTGGTGACGTTCGCGCGGGGTGCGCGCCCGGCCGGCGGCGGGTTCGACCGGCTGGACGACGTGGGTGTTGCCTCGTCCGACCACACCGTGCACACCTGGATCACCACGCGGATGACCCACGTGACCGTCCTGGGCACCCACGACCCCGCCACCCTCCTGCACCCGAACCTGCTGACACAGGTACCGGCCGAGGCGTCCCTGGCTTCGGCCCTGACCTGCGCCCGCCCGGGCGCCGGCCCGCCGACCGTGACCGACGTGGCGGTCCACCGCCCGTGAGCACCCTTCGACCAGGGGGTCGGACGACGCCTTCCCCCTTCGGTGCGGCGCGCCCGGAACCCGACCGGGCGACGCGACACCACCGGCTCACTCGGCGCTTCCGAACAGGTCGGGCGCCGACTCCTACGACGGGAGATCGATCGACCATGTCGAAACTGCTACGGCGCAGAATGCGGACAGCCGCGCTCGCGCTCTCGACCATCGCGGCTCTCACTTTCGGCGCGACCGCCCCGACCGGCGCGGCAGCGGCCCCCGCCCCCGCCCCCATGAAGCAGGGGCCGACCTCGGTGGCGTACGTCGAGGTGAACGATCAGAGCATGCTGAACGTGGGCAAATACACCCTCGCCAACAGCGGCGGCAACGTCTTCGACGTAGCCGTGATCTTCGCAGCGAACATCAACTACGACACGGAAACGAAGTCGGCCTATCTGTACTTCAACGAAAACGTGCAGCGCGTTCTCGACAATGTTGCCACCGAGGTCCGACCGTTGCAGCGCAAGGGCATCAAGGTCGTCCTCTCGGTGCTCGGCAACCACCAGGGCGCGGGCTTCGCCAACTTCCCCTCGCAGCAGGCGGCTTCGGCGTTCGCGACACAGCTGTCGGACGCCGTGACCAGGTACGGCCTGGACGGCATCGACTTCGACGACGAGTACGCCGAGTACGGCAACAACGGCACCGGCCGGCCCAACAGCAGCTCGTTCGTGCACGTGGTGACGGCGCTACGGGCGAACATGCCGAACAAGATCATCAGCCTCTACAACATCGGCCCGTCCGCGTCGCGCCTGTCCTACGGCGGCGTCGACGTCTCCTCCAAGTTCGACTACGCCTGGAACCCCTACTACGGCACCTGGCGGGTCCCCGGTATCGCGCTGCCGAAGTCGAAGCTGTCACCGGCGGCCGTCGAGATCGGCGGAACCTCGCAGGGCACGGCCGCCGGCCTCGCCCGCCGCACCGTCCGCGAGGGGTACGGCGTGTTTCTCACGTACAACCTCGACGGCACCGATCGCAGCGCCGATGTCTCCGCGTTCACCAGGGAGTTGTACGGCACCGACGCCCTCTACACGCCGTAGGGCAACCGCGCTTCCCGGCGCATGGTGCACTCTCGGGGCTCGTCGCTTCCGATAGGGGACGACTCGCGCAAGCCGCGCCCGTGACAGCGATGTCGGGGCGCGGCCCGGCACGGCTCCTCACCTCTGTTGATCATGCGCTTTTCCATGCCTCACCTCTGCACCGCACCGTCCTACCGGGCGGGGGCCTCTCCGGCGGCTTCGCCGCGAGCCGTGTGGCGCACCGCCACATCCGGAGACGGTCCTCGGAGAACCAGCCCTCCCAGGGCACTCGTCCAGTCCCCGCCGGGAGCCGTACCGGGTTCGACGAAATCGCCCGCGGCGGACGAGAACGACCGTCCGCTGCGGGCGACACGGAGTGTGGGTCAGGTCGCCACCGCAGGCCTTCCGCAGGGTATTCGGGTCGAATGCGCCGTCGGCGTGTTGGTGCCTGCCGGGCGCCATCCCTCTCGTCTCCCGTTCGTCGGGGCCGGCCGGCTGCCAGACTGGGTCGGTGACTACGGCGAAATCGGCGGCATCGCAGGGGCTTCCGGCGTCGAGGCTGGGCAGGAAGTTCACGCTGCTGTGGTCGGCCTCGTCGGTCTCCGCCGTGGGTGACGGCATGCGGGACGCGGCCCTGCCCTTGTTGGCCGCCACGGTGTCGTCGTCACCGAGCGCCGTGGCGTTGGTGACGGTGGCCGGAACGCTGCCCTGGCTGGTGATGTCCTTGGTGGGGGGTGTCCTGGCCGACCGGTTCGACCGGCGGCGCCTGATGTGGCAGGTCGACCTGGTGCGCGCCGTGGTGGTCCTGGGCTTCGCCGCGTGGGTGCTGGTCGCGAGCCCGCCGTTGGTGGTGCCGGCCCTGCTGGCCTTCGTGCTCGGGTGCGGCGAGACGGTCTTCGTCAACGCGTCCACGTCCGCCCTGCCGGATGTGGTGCGGCCCGAGCAACTCGAGGCCGCCAACGGTCGTCTGGAGGGCGGTCTCATCGTCGGCGGACACTTCGCCGGCCCGCTGCTGGGCTCCGCCCTGTTCGTTGTCGGCGCGGGGTACCCGTTCGCCGTGGACGGCGTCTCCTTCGTCCTGGCCGCCGCCCTGGTGGCCGCGTTGGGTCGGTCGAGCGCGAGCACGCCGTCACCTCGTCGCCCGGTGGCGGCGGACATCCGCGAGGGCGTTCGCTGGACCTGGAGGCACCGCGGGATCCGGCTGCTGGCCATCGTGGCAGCGGTGGCGTCGATGGCTTTCTATCTGGCGGTCACCATGCTGGTGCTGCTGTTGACGAAGACCCTGGGGGCGTCGCCCGTGGCGTACGGCATGGTGTTGGCCTCGGGTGCCGTCGGCGGAGCGTTGGCCGGCGTCACCTCGGGCCGGCTGCGCGACCGCCTCGGCCTGACGTCCAGAATCGGTCTGTCCTTCTTCCTGATGGGAGCCTCACTGCTGGGTCTGGGGATCGGCTCCTCCGTGGCCTTGGCGGCCGTCCTGTATGCCGTGGCCAGTTTCGGTGTGGTGACCTGGAACGTGCAGGTGGTCTCCCTCAGGCAACGGGTCGTACCGCGTCGGCTTCTCGGTCGGGTCAACAGCTGTTACCTGTTGCTGAGCCGTCTGGGGATCCTGGTCGGCGCCGGACTCGGCGGCTGGCTCGGTTCCGCGTTCTCCGTGCGCACCCCCGTCGTTCTCGGCGGTGTCGTCCTGCTCACGTCCCTCGTCGTGGTCCCCGGGTTGGCCAGTCTCGAGGCGGTGCGAAGCCGACCCGCCGGACTCGACGGCACAGCCGATCCGGACCCGGATCCGGATCCGGATCCGGATCCGGTCGACGATCCGACGCTCCCCCGGTGACCGGGCACCGCTTTCCGCAGGGCCGGGCGCGGCTCCCACCGCGCCCGTCCACGGTCACCGAACGACCGCGTACGCCTGTTGCCCACGCGGACTCGCCGCCGCCAGCACGCCGCCGTGCGAGTCCGGGCCCGTGGCACACACCTTGCCCAAGGTCATCGGCGCGACCGTCTGCACCTCGTGGCCGCGCCGGCGAAGCTCGGTCAGGACGGCCGGATCGAACCCGTCCTGCTCCAAGACCGCGGCCAGTGGCCGCGCCTGGCGGGGCGTGAACGAGCTCGGTACGTGATCGGTGTGGAAGGTCGCCGCTTCCACCGCCTGCTGGGGGCTCATGCCGAAGTCGACGTGGTTGACGAAGAAGTTCAGGGTCCACTGGTCCTGTTGGTCGCCCCCGGGCGTACCGAAGGCCAGGTAGGGCGCGCCGTCCCGGAGCGCCAAGGTCGGACTGAGCGTCGTACGCGGCCGTTTGCCGGGAGCGACGGAGTTGTTGTGTTCCTCGTCCAACCAGGCCATCTGGCCTCGGGTGCCCAGCGCAAATCCGAGACCGGGGACCACCGGCGAGCTCTTGAGCCACCCGCCGCTGGGGGTGGCGACCACCATGTTGCCGTCGCGATCGGTCGCACTCACGCAGCACGTGTCGCCCTTCGCCGCCGTCCGCTGCAGGACGGTCGGGATGCCGTCGGCCAACTGCCGCAGCCAGTCCGGGTCGCCGGAGGAGGCGGACACGTCCAGTACCGGGGGGATCCACGGCTTTCGACCGTCGGGGGAGCCGGGGCGCAGGACATCGGACGCCTCGGATCCGATCAGGGTCCGGCGGGCCGCCGCGTAGGCGGGGTCGAGGAGGCCGGCCAGCGGCACGTCGGCGTGCTCCGGGTCGCCGTACCACGCCTCCCGGTCCGCGAAGGCCAACTTGGCGGACTCGATCACGGTGTGCACGTGGTCCGCGCTCCCGAAGCCCATCGCGTTGATGTCGAAGCCCTCCAGCAGGGCCAGTTGCTGGAGGAAGACCGGGCCTTGGGACCAGGGACCCGCCTTGTGCACGCTGTGACCGCGGTAGTCGAGGGTCACGGTGGCCTCGACGGGTACTCGCCAGCCGGCCAGGTCGTCGCCGGTGAGCAAGCCGCCGTTGTGCCGGCCGGTGGAGTCGATCGGCTCCTCGGTCGCCATGAACCGGTCGACGGCCTCGGCGACGAATCCCTCGTAGAAGGCCGAGATCGCGGCGTCCGCCTGTGCCTCGCGCGTTCGTCCGCCGGCCGTGGCCTCGGCAAGGATGCGGCGATACGTCCGGGCCAGCGCCGGATTGCGCATCCGGGCGCCGGGCGCGGGAGCCGCGCCGTGGTGCAGATAGGTACGGCCGGACTCGGTCCACTCGTCGCGGAAGAGCGGCGCCATCACCTCGATCATCGCGGCGGTTTTGGGCAGCAGCGGATATCCGTCCTCGGCGTAGCCGATCGCGGGCTCCAGCACGTCCTGTACCGTCAGCCGGCCGAAGTCGCGCAGCAGGCGCATCCAGGCGCCGAAGGCTCCGGGCACGGTGGCCGCCAGCAGGCCGGAGCCGGGTATCACCGCCAGCCCGCGCCGGCGAAACGCCTCGGGCGTCGCCTGCCGCGGCATCGGGCCCTGTCCGCAGACGACCTGGGTGGACCCGGTCGCCGCGTCGTAGACCATGATCGGGACGTCTCCGCCGGGGCCGTTGAGATGCGGCTCCACCACCTGGATGACCAGGGCCGCGGCGGTGGCGGCGTCGAACGCGTTCCCGCCGCGATCGAACATCGCCACGCCCGCCGCCGAAGCGAGCCAGTGCGTGGAGGAGACCGCGCACGCGGTGCCGTGCAGTTCCGGACGATGCAGCACGAGACGTCCTTCCGGGGGTCGGTCAAGGGGATTCGACGGGGTCCGCGAGGTGTCCGGAGGCGACCGGTGTCACCCGGCCGGTCACGCTGCCTCGCACCACGAGGCCGTTCTCGACCGTCACCGTGCACTCGAGCAGTGCGGGGCGGCCCGCCTCGGCTCCCTGGCGGACCGTGTATCCGTGCTCGCCGTTCGTGGCGGGCAGTCGGCCGGCGACGATCAGCCACCCGCCCAGGGCCATGGCCACCGGTCCGCAGGCGGGGTCCTCGGGGATGCCGAAGCCGGGGGCGAACAGCCGGGCCCGGGCGAGGCGATCGGCCGGGTCCCAGGTGAACAGGCACAGAGCCGGCAGAGCGACGTCGCGCATGTGCGCGTAGTCGGGTCGGGCCCGGGCGATCGCGCCGGCGCGGACCGGGAGCACCGCGAAGCCCCCGCCGAAGCCCGCCAGTCGCGGCCCGCCGTCGCCGTCCGTATCGGCGAGGTCTGCCTCGGTCAGCCCCACCGCGTCGAGCAGTGGTTGCCGATCCAGCGGCTCGCCGCGCACCGGCCCGCTCGCGTGCAGGGTGGCGCGGTCGGCCCGCGCCGCGAGCACCTGGCGTCCGGTGCCACATTCCTGCACCAGCCGGCCGGTGGGAACGCGGCCCAACCGGGCCAGCGTGGCGGCGGTCCCCACGCCGGAATGCGCGCCGTGCGGTGATTCGGCGTCCGGACCGAAGACGCGCACCCGGTACGACGCGTGGGGCGAGGTCGCGGGGAGGACGAAGGCGGTTTCCGCGGCGCCGAGTTCCGCCGCGACGCACTGCATCACGGCGGACGACAGTCCCGTCGCGTCGGGGACCACGGCCAGGGCGCTGCCCGTGAAGGGACGGTCGGTGAACATGTTGACGAGCTCGTAGCCGATCATCGTGTGCCCGTCGACGTGAAGAGCTTGCCGGCGATCCGCTCCACGACCTCTGGGCTGCCCTGGTAGGGGAAGTCGGCTCGGGGCCAATGGACGACCAGGTCGGTGAAGCCGATGTCCGCGAACAGGCCGCAGGCGTCCTCGTAGGCGTCCACCGAATCGATCACGCCGGTGATCATCGCGCCGGTGACGACCAGGCGGCGCACCGTCGAGGGGTCGCGGCCGATGTCCGCGCACGCCGCGTCGAGGGCGTGCGCCTGTGCGCGAAGCTTCGCGATCGCCGGTGCGTAGCCGCTCGGTTCACCCCAGCCGGGGTCGCCGGCCGTCACCCAGATGTCGGCGTGGCGAGCCGCCAGCCGGATGCCTCTGGGGCCGGTCGCGGCGATGGCCAGGGGCAGGCGCGGGCGCTGGACGCAGCCCGGCACCATGAAGGCGCCGTGGGCTTCGAACCAGGCACCCCGGTGGTCGGTCACCCGTCGGCGCAGCAGCAGGTCGGTCATTTCGACGAACTCCGCGAAACGGTCGTGGCGTTCGGCCGGGGACGGCGGTGTGTGGCCCAGCACCCGGTCGTCGTGGCCTCCGGCGCCGGCGCCGAGTCCGCAGATCAGCCGGCCGTCCGAGATGTCGTCGAGGGTCATCAATTCCTTGGCGAAGGTCACCGGGTGCCGGTAGGACGCGCCGGCGACCATCGTCCCGAGTCCGATCCGGGAGGTGGCCTCGGCCGCGGCCGCCAGCGTGGGGACGGCGCCGAACCAGGGCTTTTCGCGCAACCATCGCCACATCAGGTGGTCGTAGGTCCACGCGTGGTCGAAGCCGAGTTCCTCGGCGCGCGTCCACAGTCGCCGCGCGTGCGACCAGCGCTGCTCGGGCAGCAGGATCACCCCGTGCCGCATGGCGCTCACGAGGCGGTCATCTCCTTGGCCACCCGGGCCGCGGAGAAGCCGGCGGCCAGACCGGCGACGCGAAAGAGCGAGGGGGTCAGATCGTCCTCGCACTCCACGATGTCGGGGTGTCGCATCTCCGCCAATGTCTCGTCCCGGCTCTCCGGCGACCCCGGGTACAGGCCGTTCGTGGCGAGGTCCATCACGATGGCCTTGTTGCGCCGCAGCAATTGCGCCAGGATCTCCTGCCGCGTGGTCGGCGCCCGCAGGGTCAGGAAGTAGCAGTCGAAGATCCCCTCCCACATGCGGGGCTGGTTGGCGTCGCGTTGCGCGACCGACTGCTGGAGCAGCGACCTGCCGCCTTCCACCAGCTTGGCCGCGACCCCCAGGTGGATGCGGTGGCTCAACTCGACCTGTCGGACCAGCCGTTCCCGCTCGGAGTCGACCACGGGCGGCAGTTTCCGGCCTCGGAACAGGCTTCGTACCGGCGGGTAGTCCGGCGCCCAGGTACCGCTGAAGGTGCTGTGCAGCCGATGCATGCTCGGTCGGATGTCCGCGTTGTAGATGGCGCTGTTGCACGAGCCCGTGTACAGCAGCATCCCGCAGTACGCCCGCACGTATTCCGTCACGGCGACCGAGGCGGCCTCGCGGTCCTTCGGGTTCGAGGACAGTCGCGACAGTTCGTCCGCCAGCAGGCGCCAGATCACGAAGGAGACGTGATGGCCGATGATCCAGCGAAACCAGAACAATTGCCCCAGGCGGCTGTCGTCGACGGGCGGGGTGATCCCGAAGCCCTCCTTGGCCCGGGCCAGAAAGCCCAGGCACGCGTCGTCGAGGTCGGCTTCGTCGCGACTGCCGCCGTCGGGCGCGGCGCTGTTCGGCGCGGGCATCGTCAGCGGTTCCAGGCCGTAGGGGTAGTCGCCGAAGTCCCAGCCGCTGGTACCGGGCAGGGAGAGTGCGGCGACGGCCGACGGGCGCCTCATGCGTTTTCCCCCACTGCTCCCCCGATGCAGGTGAACTCGAATTCCAGGCCGTTCACGTCGAGACAGTAGAAACTTTGGGTGCCCTGCGCGTCGGTCACGATCTCGGTGGGTTGCTCCGGGTCGACGAACGCGTAGCGGTGCGAACGGGAGAGTTCCAACCAACGGCTGCGCCAGGTACGCAGTTCGGCGGGCGTTTCGACGCTCAGGCACACGTGTTGGAAACGAGGTGCGTCCGGCGCGGCCCGGCCCTCGGCGGGGGTGCCGCGTTCGAAGAGATGGAAGTGCACGGCCCCGACGGCCAGTTCGGCCATCCGCACGACGCCGGGCAGGCGGGAAACGGTCAGGTCCGAGAATATGTCCGTCGCCCAGGTCAGCCGGCCGCCGAAGAAGTCCTCGTACCATGAAATCGAGTTGTCGAGGTTGTCCGTCTGCACCGCGATGTGGTGCAGAACGGGCACCGATTCGAGATCGGGCATACGAATCCTCTCCGGTGGCCGGCGGCCCGCGTCGGCCGGTTCCGACATCCTGCGTGGCTCAGAGCCTTTCGAGTTCGAAGATGACCTCGCCGACGGCGATGTCGATCGAATTTTTACTCCTGAGCCGCCAACCGCCTTCCTCGAAAACGGATTCCCAGTCGCGCACGGTCGGAATGAAGGTGCCCATCATGTCGTGCGCGACCTCGAATCCCAGCGCGAAGATCGGCAGGTCACGGTCGGCGACTCCCTCGCTGCGGGTGGCGTCACCCAGCAGGAATCTGCGCGCCCGCGGGAACAGGGTGCGCAGCCGCCGAAGGTTTTCGATGCACCTTTGCCGGGGCCAGAAGTCGTGCCCCATCATGAAACAGGTCAGGAGTTCGACCTCTTCGAACGCCGGAACCGGGGCCATCGTCAGCACGTCGGCCTGCACGAACGTCATCCGGTCGGCGAGGCCGGCCGCGGCCGCTGCGGCGGTTGCCATCCGTACGGCCGGCTGGGCGATGTCGATGCCCACGGCCCGGGTACCCGGATGGCGGCCGAGGAGTTGCATGAGCCGCTCGCCGCTGCCGCAGCCCAGGTCGGCGACGACGTGAAAGTCGAAGTCCAGTCCCTGCACCGTCTGCCAGAACCAGGGGTCGTAGCAGAACTTGCTGATCTCCCGGCACGCGAAGGCGATGGCGGCGCTGTCGCGCGGGCAGAAATTTCCCACCCGGTTCTCGGTGCGCACGACCTCGGGCGCCCGCCGGAACAGATCGGCACTCCCCCTGGTGAGCCAGTGAAAGAACGATTTGTTTCGGTATGCCTCGGAGAAGTGGACGCCCGGTAATATCTTGAACTCTTCGCGTTCGACGATCCCGACCGCCGACAGCGCCCGAAAGAGGCCGAGAACGGAAGCGGTGTCGAGTCCCCGTTCGGTCGCGAAAATCTGCACGTCGAGCATTCCCTGCGTGTGTAACTCGTCAAACATACCGAGTTCCCAGGCGGCACCGATGGCCGAGGCCGCCACCGCAGAATTGTATATGTGGATTATCGCTCTTTCGCTGTCCCCCGGCGTCACATCCACCCCTCTCACGCAAAATGGTGAGAAACAAAAATTTACGACAGGCGACATTTAATATCCATGATCACAATCGGATAACGCAAGTGACGTGCGTCACATCCACGCCATGTTGACAGGGCGACCGCACCGACGGCAGGTTCACCATGACCCACCTGGACGACCAGGGCCGCCGACCACTCGGCACGCCGGGATGGCGGCTTGAATCGATGTCACCCCGCCTGCCTCGCGGCCTCCCTGGATAGGGCTTGGCGCGACCGTCGGACCGGAATGCGGCAGAGTGACTGGAGTTCACGTTGTCCGATTCGTCAGCAGACATACCCTTATCAGGAAATTCTTCCATCTCGTCATATACCGAGTGGGATCCACTCGAAGAAGTGATTGTCGGGATAGTTGACGACGCCACGTTTCCCCCGTGGCATGCGTCATTGGAACCGGTCATTCCGGCGCACCAGCACGAGACCTTCCGCCGTTGCGGCGGGCAACCGTTTCCCGCGGAGCTGATCGCCGCTGCCCGCAGGGAACTCGACGAGTTCGTGCACATCCTCGAAGCCGAGGGGGTGCGGGTCCGACGCCCCGAGCCGGTCGCGCAGCGCACGCCCTACGCCACGCGCGACTGGACCAGCACCGGTCTGTACGCGGCCATGCCGCGGGACTGCCTCCTGGTGGTGGGCGAGGACGTCATCGAGTGCCCGATGGCCTGGCGCTCCCGGTACTACGAAACCCTCGCCTACCGGCCGCTCCTGAAGGAGTACTTCCGGACCGGCGCCCGGTGGAGCGCCGGACCCAAGCCCGAACTCACCGACGAACAATACGACTTGACCTGGACCGAGCCGGCCGAGGGGATGCCGACCCGGCTGATCGTGACCGAGTTCGAGCCGACCTTCGACGCGGCCGACTTCCTGCGGCTCGGGCGCGACATCATCGCGCAGAAGAGCAACGTCACGAACGAGTTCGGCATCGACTGGCTGCGCCGCCATCTCGGTGATCGATACCGCATCCACGTCCTCGAGTTCGACGACACGCACCCCATGCACATCGACGCCACGCTGGCCCCGCTGGCTCCCGGGAAGCTGCTCGTGCACCCCGAGCGAGTGTCGAAGGTACCCGCGATCTTCAAGGGCTGGGACGTGCTGCGCGCCCCCCGGCCGGTGATTCCCGACAGTCACCCGCTCTACCTGACCAGCAAGTGGATCAACATGAACGTCCTGATGCTGGACGAGAACCGCGTCGTGGTCGAACGCGGCGACGAGCCGATGATCTCCGCGATGAAGGAGTGGGGCTTCACCCCCATTCCGTGCAGCTTCCGCAACTTCAACAGTTTCGGTGGCTCCTTCCACTGCGCCACCCTCGACGTGCGACGCAGCGGCGGACTCGACTCCTATCTCGATTACCCCGGCTGACCCACCGCAGGGAGCACCTCGCCAAGCGTCGTCTCGATCTGGAGTGTGAGATGTCGGACCGCAGCGCCGGACGTATCGAGCTCATGGCAGGGCAGCGGGGCCTGTGGTACGCCCATCGATTCGACCCCGAGAGCCCGATCCTCAACGAGGGCGAGTATCTCGACATCGACGGCTTCCTCGACATCGGCCTGTTCGAGGAGGCATTGCGGCAGACCGTGTCCGAGGCACAGACCCTGCGGCTGAGATTCTTCGAGGACGAGGACGGACTCCGCCAGGAGGTCGACCCGGACCTCGAACATCGCCTGCACGTCGTCGATGTGAGCGCGGACCGGGACCCGCACCGGTCCGCGCTGGAGTGGATGAGCGCCGATCTGGCCCGCCCGCGCGACCTCGAACGCGGGCCGCTCGTCACGTTCGCGCTCTTCAAGCTGCACGATCGGCGTTTCCACTGGTACCAGGGCTGCCACCACATCGTGAACGACGGATTCGGCTTTCCCCTGGTGGTCGCCCGCGTCGCCGAGCTCTACACCGCCCTGTTCGAAGGCGGCTCGGCCGACGGCGAACCCTTCGAATCCGTGCAGGCCCTCGTCGACGCCGATGCGGCGTACCGCGCCTCCCCCGCGTTCGACGAGGATCGGCGGTACTGGCTCGACCTGCTGGCGGACCGGCCCCGCCCGGTGTCCCTGGCCGGCGGGGCGGTGCAAGGACCGGCCCGCGCGCGCCGGCGCGAGACGAGGAACCTGGACCCCGCGGCGGCCGACCGACTCCGTTCCGCCTGCCGCGGTTTCGGAACCAACCTGGCCGGCCTCGCGGTCGCGGCCACCGCGCTCTTCGCCGCCCGGGCCACGGGCGAGACGGACGTGGTCATCGGCTTCGCCGTACCCGGTCGCGGCCCCGGCATCGAGCAAACCATTCCCGGAGTCGTGGCCAACGTGGTCCCCATCCGCCTGTCGGTGCATCCCGAGACGACCGTGGCGGACCTGGTCGACCGAAGCGTTGTCCAGGTCCTGGAGGCGATGCGCCACCAGCGATACCGCTACGAGGACATCCGCCACGACCTCGGCCTCGCCCCGGGGGAGGTGCCCTGGGCGGTCTCCCTGAACGTCATGCCGTTCGACTACCGAGTCACCCTCGCCGGCCGGCCCTTCGTCGCCCACAACCTCGCCACCGGGCCCTTCGAGGAGATCTCCCTGAACCTGTGGGACATCTCGCGCGACGGCAGCCTGCAACTGGCCGTCGACGCCGACCCCGACCGGTTCGACGAGCGCACGCATGGCGGCTGCGCGCGCCTGCTCGACGAAGCGCTCGACCGCATCGTCGACACGCCGGGCAACACCCCGGTGGGCCGAATCGACGTACTGCCGGCCGCCGTTCGGCGGCTGCTCCTGACCCGGTGGAACCCGTCCTCCGCACCGCTCCCCCCGCGCACCCTGTCCGAGTTGCTCGCCGAGCAGGCCCTGCGCACCCCGGAGCGGACCGCGCTGGTGTACGGGGACACCTCCTTGACGTATGCCGAACTCCGGGCCCGGGCGGGGCGGCTGGCCCGCGTGCTCACCGAGCGAAGCGTCGGACCCGAGCAGTTCGTGGCCGTACTGCTGCCCCGCTCCCCGGCGGGCGTGGTGGCCTTCCTGGCCACGCTCACCGCCGGAGGCGCCTACGTGCCGATCGATCCCGGGTACCCGCCGGAGCGCATCGCGTACATGCTCGACGACGCGCGACCGGCTCTGGTGGTGACGACGGCGGACCTGGCGCGGGGACTTCCACCCGGCTGGACCGGGCCACGGTGTCTGGTGGTGGACGAGGTCACCGGCGCCGCCGACCGGACGCCCCTCGCCGAGTCACGCGACGCACCCTCGCCCGACCTCCTCCCGGCGCATCCGGCGTACGTGATCTACACCTCGGGGTCGACCGGACGCCCCAAGGGGGTGGTGATCGAACACCGGTCGATCGCCCGGTACGTGGCGCACGCCGTCCAGGCGTACGGCGTGGGCGAGCAGGACCGTGTCCTGGCGGCGTACGCCTTCACCTTCGACGGTTCCATGCTCGAACTGTGGGTCTCCCTGGCCGCCGGGGCACAGATCGTGCTGGCCGACGACGACCAACGGCTCGACGCCGAAGCCCTGCAACGGCTGATGGCCGCCCACCGGGTCACCGTCGCGCATCTGTCCCCGGCCCTGATGCATCTGCTGCGGCCCGACGAACTGCCCGCGCTGCGCACGGTGTCCGCCGGTGGCGAGCGCGTGCCGGCAACGCTCGTGGACCAGTGGGCCGCGGACGGACGAGAGTTCTGGAACGGATACGGACCCACCGAGACCACCGTCGACGCTGCGCAGAAACTGTGTGTCGCGCCCTCCGACGGACGATCGCCGCCGATCGGCCCACCGGTCGCCCACGCCACGGCGTACGTGCTGGACGCCGGTCTGCACCTGCTGCCCCCGGGCGCCGTCGGCGAACTCTACGTCGCCGGACCCGGTCTGGCCCGGGGCTATCTGCGGCGCCCCGGCCTCACCGCCGAGCGCTTCGTCCCGAACCCCTTCGGTGCGCCCGGATCGCGGATGTACCGTACCGGGGACCTGGTGCGCTGGACGTCGGACGGCGATCTGGACTTCGTCGGGCGGGCGGACCGCCAGGTCAAGATCCGCGGCTTCCGGATCGAGCCGGGCGAGGTGCAGGCCGCCCTGGCCCGGTGCGCCGGCGTCGCCGCCGCCATCGCCGTGGTGCGCGAGGACCCCGGCACCGACAAGCGCCTGGTCGGCTACCTGGTGCCCGCGGCGGGAGCGCGGCCGGACATCGCCGCGATCCGTGCGCAGGTGGCCGGCTTCCTGCCCGACTACATGGTGCCGGCCGCCTTCGTCGTGCTGGACGCGCTGCCGTTGACCACCGCGGGGAAGGTGGACGAGCGCGCCCTGCCCGCACCTTCCCGCCAAGCCCCGAGCGGCGGACGCGAGCCCGGCACGCCCGCGGAGAAGGCGCTGTGCGCGATCTTCGCCGAGGTGCTGGGCCTGACCTCGATCGGCGTCGACGACAGCTTCTTCGCGCTGGGCGGCCACTCCCTGTCGGCGACGCGCCTGCTCACCCGGATCCGGACCGTGCTGGGCCGGGAAACGGGTATTCGGACCGTGTACGAGGCACCGACCGTCGCGGCACTGGCCGCCCGGCTCGACACGGCCGGCCCGGCCCGGCCCGCACTGGTCCCGGCGGTGCGGCCCGACCGGATCCCGCTGTCGTTCGCCCAGTCCCGACTGTGGTTCCTTCGACAATTCCAGGGGCCGATCGCCACGTACAACGAGGGCATGGGGCTGCGTCTGCTCGGTGCCCTGGACGTCGCCGCCCTGCGCGCCGCGCTGCGCGACCTGGTGGGCCGGCACGAGGTGCTGCGCACCGTGTTCCCGGCCGACGACGGCCATCCGTATCAGCACGTGCTCTCCGCCGACTCGGTCGACCTCGACCTGCCCGTGGTGCCGATCGACCCGGCCGACCTGGCACAGGACCTGGCCCGGGCCACCCGGCAGGCGTTCGACCTGGAGTCGGAGATCCCGCTGCGCGCGCGATTGGTCGCCCTGTCGCCCACGGAACACGTCCTGTTGCTGGTGATGCACCACATCGCCGGCGACGCCTGGTCGTTGCGTCCGCTGTTGGCCGATCTGGGCCGGGCATACACCGAGCGCGCCGCCGGACGGGACCCCGGCTGGGCGCCGCTCCCGGTCCAGTACGCCGACTACACCCTGTGGCAGCGGGACCGGCTCGGCTCGGCGGCGGATCCGGACAGTGTCCACGCCCGACAACTGGCCTACTGGCGGCGGGCCCTGGCCGAGCTGCCACAGGAGATCAGCCTCCCGTCGGACCGGCCCAGGCCCGCCCTGCCCTCCTACGCGGGCGACTCGGTTCCGCTGGAGATCCCGGCGCACGTGCACCTGGGGCTGGTGAACCTGGCCCGGGCACACGACGCGAGCACGTTCATGGTGCTCCAGGCCGTGCTGGCCGTGCTGCTGTCCAAGCTCGGCGCCGGCGACGACGTCCCCATCGGTGCGCCGGTGGCCGGACGTCTGGACGACGCGCTGGAGGAACTGGTGGGGTTCTTCACCAACACCCTCGTTGTGCGTACGGACCTGTCGGGAGATCCGACCTTCACCGAGTTGCTCGCCCGGGTGCGGGAAACCTGCCTGGACGCCTACGCCCACCAGGACGTCCCCTTCGAACTGCTGGTCGGCGACCTGGCGGTGGAGCGTTCCCTGGCCCGGCATCCCCTGTTCCAGGTGGCGCTCGTGCTGCGCAACACTCGCTCGGGCGAACTGGTGCTGCCCGGCATCGAGGTGCACCCCGAGTCGGTGTGGACCGGCATGTCCCCGTTCGACCTGGTGGTGGAGTTCGACGACGACTCCGCCGGGTCGCAGGGCCCCACCGGACTGAGCGGCGCCCTGCTCTTCGGCACCGACCTGTTCGACCGGAGCACGGCGTCGTCCATCGCGGACCGGCTGCGGCGCCTGCTCGCACAGGTGGTGAGCGAGCCCACCCGCCGGATCGGCGCGTTCGAACTGTGGGCGCCCGGCGAGCGCGAGCGGGTGGTGCGGGAGTGGAACGACACGGATCACCCGGTCGTCGAGACCACGCTGCCGGCCCTGTTCGAGTCCCGGGTCGAGCAGGACCCCGAGCGCACGGCGGTCACCGCGCCCGACGGCAGCATGACGTACCGCGAGTTCAACGCCCGGGTGAACCGGCTGGCGAGGCTGCTGGTGGCCGCCGGGGTGGGGCCCGAATCCGTGGTCGCCCTGGCCGTGCCGCGCTCGCTCGACCTGGTGGCGGCGGTGTGGGCGGTGCTCAAGGCGGGCGCGGCGTACCTGCCGCTGGACCCGCAATATCCGGCCGAGCGGATCGCCTTCCTCCTCGACGACGTCCGGCCGGCCCTGCTGCTGACCACCGTGCGCACGAGTGCAGAACTGCCGCCCGGCGTCCCGCGCCTGCTCCTGGACGAGCCGCGGACCGGCGCCGCGGCGGCCGCCGAGTCGACCGACGACCTGCGCGACGACGAACGGACCGGGCCGTTGTCGGCGCTGCACCCGGCGTATGTGATCCACACGTCCGGCTCGACCGGCAGACCCAAGGGCGTCACCATGGGTACGGGTGCGATGGTGAACCTGGTGCAGGCGCACGCCCGGTGGGTCCGGCGGGAGCGGACGGGCATCGGCGGCCCGGTGGCGCAGTTCGCGGCGATCAGCTTCGACGTCTCGGCCTGGGAGATCATCGAGACCCTCACCTCCGGCAGGCACCTGGTCGTCCCCGACGACGAGGTCCGGCGCGACCCGGCGGCGTTCACCAGATGGCTGGACAAGCACGAGGTGGAGCAGTTCTGCGCGCCGAACGTGATGGTGGAGGCGGTGTGCGAGGCGGCCCTGGCCCAGGGGTTGGCGCTGCCGGCACTGCGCGACATCGGACAGGGCGGCGAGGTACTGCGACTGACCCCCGGGGTCCGGGAGTTCCTGTCCGCGCGGCCGAAGGTGCGGCTGCACAATCTCTACGGCCCCACCGAGACGCATCTGGTGACCGCCTTCTCGCTGCCGGCGGACCTGACGCACTGGCAGTCCTCGACCGCGCCGTTGGGCACGCCGATCTGGAACGCCCGGATGTACGTGCTGGATCGGACCCTGCGGCCGGTTCCGCCGGGGGTGACCGGTGAGTTGTACATCGCCGGCGCGGCCCTGGCCCGCGGGTACTGGAATCGCCCCGGCCTGACCGCCGACCGGTTCGTGCCGAACCCCTTCGACGGCCCCGGCGAGCGCATGTACCGCACCGGCGACCTGGTGCGCTGGTCCGGCGACGGCCGGTTGGACTATGTGGGCCGCGTCGACGATCAGGTCAAGGTGCGCGGGTTTCGGATCGAGCCCGGAGAGGTGGAGGTGGTGCTCGCCCGGCACCCGGACGTCGACCGGGTCGCGGTCGTCGTGCGCGAGGACCGGGCGGGAGAGAAGCGGCTGGTCGCCTACGTCGTGCCGGCCGCGGGCACCCGTCCGGACCCGGTCGTGCTGCGCCGCTTCGTGGCCGAGTCGGTGCCGGACTTCCTGGTGCCCACCGCGGTGCTGATCCTGGCCGACCTGCCGCTGACCGTGAGCGGCAAGGTCCATCGCCGGGCGCTGCCCGCCCCGGACTTCGCGCAGTTCGCCTCGACCCGGGCACCGGCTACGCCGGAAGAGGAGGCCCTGTGTGCGCTGTTCGCGGACGTACTGCGACTGGAGCGGGTCGGACCGGACGACTCCTTCTTCGACTTCGGCGGTCATTCGCTCCTGGCCACCCGACTGACGAGCCGGATCAGGACCGTGCTGAGCATCGACGTCGAGGTGGGCGCGGTGTTCGAGGCACCGACGCCGGCGGCGCTGGCCGCCCGGATCAAGGGCACGAAACGTTCGCGCCGGCCGGCGTTGCGGCGGATGCCCCGTCCGGGGCCCGCGGCCGAGGAACGGAGCGACGGCTCGTGATCGACTCGGACCGCACCCACCTGGGGTACCGCTGATGATTCCGCTGTCGTACGCGCAACACCGGATCTGGTTCCTCAACAAGCTGGACGACGGAACGGGCTACCGCATCCCGTTGGTGTACCGACTCTTCGGGGAGCCGGACGTGGCGGCGCTGCGGGCCGCGTTCACCGACGTCCTGGCCAGACACGAGAGCCTGCGCACGGTCTTTCCCGAGTCCGACGGCACCCCCCGCCAAGTGGTCCTGGAGGACTCCGCGGCCTGGCCCGTCCTGGCGGTCGAACGAATTCGGCCGCCGGAACTGCCCGCGGTCCTTCGAGCCGCGGGAGCACACGTCTTCGACCTCACCACCGAAGCGCCCGTACGGTTCACCCTGCTCTCGCTCGGACCGGACGAGCACGTCCTGCTGATCCTCCTGCACCACATAGCGGCGGACGGCTGGTCGCGAGAACCACTCCTGCGCGACCTGGCGACCGCCTACGAGGCGCGGTGCGCGGGGCGGGCGCCGGGCTGGGATCCGCTGCCGGTCCAGTACATCGACTACACCCTGTGGCAGCGTGAGCTGCTCGGCGACGAGGCTGATCCGAACAGTCTGATCAGCGAGCAACTGGCCTACTGGCGCGACGCCTTGGCCGGCATCCCGGAGAATCTGGCGCTGCCCGTGGACCGGCCGCGGCCGGCCGCGGCCTCCCATCGCGGCGAGACGATCCCGATGCTGATCGCACCGCGAACGCACCTGGCCCTGATCGAGCTGGCCAGACGGGAGCGGGTCAGTCTCTTCATGGTGTTGCAGGCCGGGCTCGCCGCCCTGTTGACCCGGCTGGGCGCCGGCACCGACATCCCCATCGGCTCGGCCGTCGCCGGCCGGTCCGACGAGGCGATGGACGATCTGGTGGGGATGTGCGTCAACACGCTGGTGCTGCGCACCGACACCGGCGGTAATCCGTCCTTCCGGCAACTCCTGGCCCGGGTACGGGAAACGGACCTGGCGGCGTACGCACGTCAGGACGTGCCGTTCGAACGGCTCGTCGACGTGCTCGCCCCCTCTCGTTCGGCGGCGTGGAACCCGCTGTTCCAGGTCATGCTCGTCCTGGAGGACCGCACCACGAACCTCCCGTACCTCCCGGGCCTGCCGGCCATCGAGGAACCGATCGACAACCCGGACTCGAAAGTCGACCTGTCGCTCCATCTCCGGGAGCGACAGACCGACGACGGCAGCCCCGACGGCCTGGAGGGGGGCCTGGAGTTCGCCCGCGATCTGTTCGACTCGATCACCGCCGAACACATGGTCGAACGGCTGGAGTCGGTGCTCGCGGCCATGGCTGCGGACCCGGACCGCTCCATCGGCGACGTGGAGATTCTCCGGCCCGGTGAGCGCGGCGCCCTCCTCGGCGCGTGCCGCCCGGCCCCGGCTCGAACCCGGGAGCAGTTGCTCCCCGGGCTCTTCGAGGCGCAGGTGGCGCGTACTCCGGAGGCGACGGCACTGATTGCCGGGCAGGCACGGACGACCTACCGGGAACTGAACGCGCGGGCCGACCGGCTGGCCCGATGGCTGAGCGGCCGGGGTATCGGCGCCGAGGACATCGTGGCGCTGCTGCTGCCCCGCTCCATCGACGCGGTCGTCGCCATGCTCGGCGTGCTCAAGGCCGGCGCCGCGTACCTGCCGGTGGACCCGGATTACCCGGCCGCCCGGATCGCCTTCATGCTCACGGACTCGGCGCCCTCGCTGCTCATCACCACGGGGAGCGCGGCCGGCCCGGCCGGGGCGGGCACCGTCCCCGTTCTGGACATCGCCGCCTGGCGGCACGAGGCGGCGGATATGCCGCCCGAGGCGGGGCCGACCCGCGGCTTGCGGGCCGGTGTGCCGCACGAGGCGAACGCCGCCTATGTGATCTACACCTCCGGTTCCACCGGCCGCCCCAAAGGCGTGGTGGTGGAACACCGTTCCCTGGCCGCCTATGTGGAACAGGCACGGGCGGCGTATCCGAGCGCGGCCGGGTCGAGCCTGGTCCATACCTCGCTGTCCTTCGACCTGACGGTGGCCGCCCTGTACACCCCGCTGGTGAGCGGCGGGCACGTGCGGTTGGACGAGTTGGCCGGGCCCCACACCGGCCCGCTCCGCCACTCCCTCTTGGACGTCACGCCGAGCCATCTCGACCTGATGGCGGCGATGCCGGTGGATCCGTCGCCGACCCGATGCCTGCTGATCGGCGGTGAGGCGTTGCGCGGGGAGGCGCTGGCCAGGTGGCGGGAGCAACACCCGGACGTCGTGGTCCACAACCTCTACGGCCCCACCGAGGCGACCGTGGACTGTGCCCGGTTCCGGCTCGACCCGGGCGAGCCCACACCGCCCGGACCGGTTCCCATCGGCCGCCCCCACGACGGCCTGAGCCTGTACGTCCTGGACGAGCGGCTGCGCCCGGTGCCGAGCGGCGTCGCGGGCGAACTGTACGTGGCGGGTCCGGCCCTCGCCCGGGGCTATCCGGGCCGGTTCGCGCTGACGGCCGAGCGTTTCGTGGCGGATCCGTTCGGCCGGGCCGGTACCCGCATGTATCGCACCGGTGATCTGGTCCGGCTGCGCTCCGACGGCGAACTCGAATACGTCGGGCGGGCGGACCACCAGATCAAATTGCGCGGCCACCGCATCGAGCCGGGCGAAGTGGAGGCCGCGCTGCTGGCCCTGCCCGGGATCTCCCGGTGCGCGGTCGTGGTCCACGAGCGTTCTTCCGACGACAGACGCCTGATCGGGTATGTCGTCCCGACCGGTCCGGTCGCGAGCGTGAGCCCGGCAGCCGTCCGGGCGGCCCTCGCCGACGCGCTGCCCGCGCCGATGGTCCCCTCGGCCGTCGTGGTCCTTGCCCAACTGCCGCTCACCCCACACGGCAAGCTCGACCGCGCCGCTCTTCCGCCGCCGCAGACCGACGCACCGGTCGGTGACCGGCGGGCACCGCGTACCCCGGCGGAGGCGTCGCTGTGCCAGGTGTTCGCCGAGGTGATCGGCGTCGACACGGTCGGCATCGACGACGGATTCTTCGAGTTGGGCGGGCACTCGCTGCTCATGCCGCGGTTGCTCACCCGAGCCAAGGAGGCCCTGGGACTGGAACTGACCCTGAAGCAGTTGTTCGTGCGACCCACCGTGGCGCAGCTGCTCCGGGACCGGCCCGCGACGGCGGACCTGCTCGGCCCGCTGATCCGCCTACGCGGCGGAACGGGTCGGCCGCTGTGGTGCATCCATCCGGGCAGTGGCCTGGGCTGGAGTTACGCGGGCCTGCTGCCGTACATCCCGGCCCGACACCCGGTGTACGCCCTCCAGGCGCGCGGCCTCGACGGCTCGACCGCCCTGGCCGGTAGTTTCCCCGAGCTCGTCCGGGACTACTGCGCGCGGATCGTCGACATCCAACCGAACGGGCCGTATCTGCTTGCCGGTTGGTCCTTCGGCGGAGCCGCGGCCCATGCCGTCGCGGTCCGACTGCGCGCGTCGGGGCATGCGGTCGCTCTGCTCGCCGCCATCGACGCCTGGCCGGCGGGCGCCCCCGATCGCGACACCGAAGAGCCCTCCGACGTCCGGCTGGTGGCCTTCGACGGTGGGGAGGCGATGGCGGCCCTGGACGAGGAGTCGGTGGCCGCGCTGCTGCGGGCCACCGGCAACAACATCCGCCTCCTGCAGGATCCGGGGATCGTCCCGGAGTTCTTCGACGGCTCGCTGCTGCTCTTCGAGGCCGCGCCCGGCGGCCGAGGAACGCAGGCCGGGCAACGGTGGCGGTCCTGCATCGGCGGGGACATCGCGGTGGTGCCGGTGGACAGCGAGCACCTGCGGATGATGCGCCCCGCGGCGCTGCGCGTGATCGGACCGGTCCTCGCCCGGGCGTTGCGATCGACGATGCCCCTGTCGCCGGCGATCAAGGAGCGGATCTGACATGTGCGGCATCACCGGGTCCATGGTCCTGCACAACGCTCGACCGACGACGGCCGAGGTACTGGAGCGGATGAGCGATACGTTGACGCACCGCGGCCCGGACGCGGCGGGCGCCCTGATCCAGGACGGCGTGGCGCTGGCCTGCCGCCGGCTGAGTCTGGTCGACCTCGCCGGCGGCGGGCAGCCGATGTCCAACGAGGACGGCAGCGTCACGATGGTGTGCAACGGCGAGATCTTCAACCACGTCGAGCTGCGCGCCCTGTTGCTCGCCCGGGGCCACCGATTCGAGTCGTCCTGCGACGTCGAGGTGATCCTGCACCTCTACGAGGACGAGGGGCCCGAGCTGTTGGCGCGACTCAACGGCCAGTTCGCGTTCGCGATCCACGACCGGCGCCGGCGACAGCTCTTCCTCGCGCGCGACCACGCCGGGATCGCTCCTCTGTACTACACGGACACCGGCGGGCACTTCGTCTTCGGATCGGAGATCAAGTCGATCCTGGAACACCCCGGCGTACCGCGCGACGTGGACCTCACCGGTCTGGACCAGGTCCTCACCTTCCCCGGGCTGGTGAGTCCGCGCACCATGTTCCGCGGCATCGAGAGCGTGCGCAACGGCCACTACCTGATCGTGCGGGACGGTGTCGTCACCGACCGGTGCTACTGGGCCCTGGACTATCCCCGCGACGACGTCGCGCATCGGCCCGACGAGTTCTACCCGGAACATCTGCGTGAACTTCTCACCCGGGCCGTTCGGCTACGGATGCGGGCCGACGTCGAGGTCGGTTTCTATCTCAGCGGCGGCCTCGACTCCTCGCTGATCGGCGCGCTGGCGTCGCAATCGGGGCTCCCCGCCCGCTCCTTCTCCATCACCTTCCCCGACGCGGCCATCGACGAGTCCGGGTATCAGCGCCTGATGGCGACCAAGGTGGGGTCCGTGCACCACGAGGCGGTCTTCACGGAGCAGGACACCGTCGCCGAACTCCAGCGCATGGTGCGCCATGCCGAGTGCCCGGTGAAGGAGACCTACAACACCTGCTCGCTGGTCCTGTCGGCGCTCGCGCGAGAACACGGCGTCAAGGCGATCCTGACCGGCGAGGGGGCCGACGAACTCTTCGGCGGGTATCCCGGGTACCGGTTCGACGCGGGTGGGCGCGGCCCGGTGGTGTCGGGCGATCCGCTGGAGGACGCCTTCGAGGACGACCTTCGCGCCCGGCTGTGGGGCGACCCGGAGCTCTTCTACGAGCGCCGGTACCACGCGTGGCGGGACACGAAATTCGAGCTCTACTCCGAGCAGGCCCGGGCCGCCTTCGAGGAGTTCGACTGTCTGCACCACCCGGTCGTCGACCACGAGCGCCTGGTGGGCAGGCCGCGGCTCAGTCAGCGCTCCTATCTGGACTTCACCCTGCGGCTGTCGGACCACCTGTTGACCGACCACGGGGACCGGATGGCCCTGGCCAATTCCGTGGAGGCCCGCTATCCGTTCCTCGACCGCGCCGTGCTCGATTTCGCCACGCAGGTTCCCAACCGGCTCAAGGTGGGCGCGCGGGGCGAGAAGCTCGTGCTGAAACAGGCCGCGGAGGGACTGGTCCCGCGGGAGATCATCCGCCGGGAAAAGTACGGGTTCCGCGCGCCCGCGAGCCCTCGGCTGCTCCGGCGCAACGTCGAATGGGTCGACGACCTGCTGTCCCCGGCGCGCATCGCCCGTCAGGGCTACTTCGATCCGGCGGTCGTGGAGCAGTTGCGCTCGCGCAGCCTGGACGCGGGCTTCGACCTGCATCCGCACCTGGACGACGATCTGTTGCTCGTCGTCCTGACGTTCGGAATTCTGCTGGACACCTTCAACCTTCCCGGTCACGTGTGAACGCGGGTCGAGCAAAGGAAACCGCAATGGCGTTCGAACCGATCCAGTCGCTTGTCGCCCGCGCGATCGACCGCTTCCCCGACCGAGTCGCCGTACAGACCACGCACGGCTCACTGCGCTATCGCGAACTGGATCAACGCGTCGACGCCGTCGCGGCCGAGCTGTATCGGTGCGGAGCCCGAGCCGGCTCCGTCGTCGCGATCCTCGCCGGCGACCGGGCCGAGCTGACCGCGACCCTGCTCGCCGTCCTGCGGCTGGGCGGTGTGGTGGTCCCCCTCGACGTGGGCACCCGGCCGGATCGGCTGGGCTGGACGCTGCGCGAGGCGGACCCTGATCTCCTGGTCGTCGGCACCGACGACGGCGACCTCGGGGACGACGTGCGCGACACGTGCGACCGGGCCGCCCTGGTCGATCTCGGCACGGTCAAGGACCGACCCGGGAACGACTACCCGCCCCACGTGCCGGCGCCGGACGATCCCTGCTACCTGTTCTTCACCTCCGGCTCCACCGGCCGGCCCAAGGGGATTCTCGGCCGGCTCAGTGCGGTGGACCACTACATCCGCTGGGAGGCGGAGCTGCTCGGCGCCGGTCCCCGATGGCGGGTGGGCCAGCTGATCTCGCCCGCGTTCGACGCCGTGCTGCGCGACCTGCTCCTGCCGTTGAGCGTGGGCGCGACGGTATGCGTGCCGGCCGAGGACGTCCGGCTCGACCCGGTCGCCCTGTGCCGGTGGCTGGACCGGGAACGGATCGATCTGATCCACTGCGTGCCCTCGGTCTTTCGCGCCCTGGCGGGCGCGATCGACACGGTCCGGCCGGGGTTCGAGGCGCTGAAGTGCGTGGCCCTGTCCGGCGAGCGCGTGCTGCCCGCCGACGCCGCCGGCTGGTTCGACCGCTTCGGCGAGCGGATCCGGCTGCTGAACCTCTACGGGCCCTCGGAAACCACCATGACGAAGACCTTCCACTTCGTCACCGCCGCCGATGCCCGGGGCAGGTCCGTCCCGATCGGGCGCCCGATGCCCGACACCGTCGTCCTGCTGCTCGACGAACGCGGCCGGGAGGTACCGCCGGGGCGGGTCGGCGAGATCTACCTGCGTACGGCCTACCGCAGCCTCGGGTACCACCGCAGGCCGCAGGAGACCCAACGCGCCTTCATCGCCGACCCCACCCGGCGCGGCGACGACGAAGTCGTCTACCGAACCGGGGACTTCGCCCGCCTGCTGCCCGACGGCACGCTCGACTTCCTCGGCCGCAGGGACCGACAGGTCAAGGTCGGCGGCGTGCGGGTGGAGCTGGACGGGGTGGAGCAGCTCCTGCGCGAGGACCCGTCGGTCGCCGAGGCGGCCGTCGTATCGGTCGAGCCGGACGACGCCCCGCCGTACCTGTGCGCGTTCGTCGAGACCGGCTCCGGAACGGATCCCGAGGAGCTTCGCTCCCGGCTGAGCGAGCATCTGCGCGAGCACCTGCCGGACGCCGCGATCCCGGCGGTGATCGTGCCGCTGGAGCTCATCCCGCGCACCATCAGCGGCAAGATCGACCGCAAGGCGCTCACCGTGCCCGTGCGGCCCCCCGCCCGACCCGACGCGGACGCCGTCGCACCGCGCACCGCCACCGAACGCACGATCGCCGGGATCTGGGCGCGTACGCTGCCGGCCCCGGTCGACGACGTGCACACCCGGTTCTTCGACGTGGGCACCTCGCTGGCCGTGATCTCGGTACTGGCGCGACTGACCGAGGAGTTCGGGGTGTCCGTCCCGCTGGCGGACTTCCTGGCGAACCAGACGATCGAGGGCCTGTCGAACCTGGTCGAGCGCTTGCTGCTCGCCGACGACGACGCCGACGACGACCTCTTCGGGAGCTGACATGACCGACCAGCCACTGGACGCCGAGCAGACCGCGTCCGTCGAACGCCGGGTACGGACGGCCGTGTTGGACCAGGACGGCGTCCTCGACTGCGCCGTCGTGTTCAACGAGGCCGACCCCGCGGCGGCCGGCGCCCGCGCCTGTGTCCGGTGCGGGATCAGCGCGGCGTACCCGGGACTGCGCTTCGACCCGGACGGGGTCTGTTCGCTGTGCGCGCGCTACGCCGCCCATCGATCGGCGATGCACGCCTACTTCCGTGACCCGCGGGAGCTGGCGCCGCGACTGCGCGAGGCCGCGCGGGGGCGCGGATCGCACTACGACTGCCTGCTGCTGTTCAGTGGCGGCAAGGACAGCACGTATGTGCTCTACCAGCTCGTGGGGCTGGGTCTGCGGGTGATGACCTTCACGTTCGACAACGGGTTCATCTCGCGGACCGCGCTGCGCAACGTCGAGACCGTCACCGCCGAACTGGGCATCGAACACGTCACCGCCACCCACGCCGACCAGAAGCGGATCTTCCTGAACTCGCTCCAGGAGCACAAGAGCGTGTGCAACGGGTGCTTCCGCTCCCTCCTGGACCTGAGCACCGAACTCGCGCACCAGCGCGACATCCCCACGGTGGTCACCGGGCTCTCCCGCGGCCAGATCATGGACGAGCGGCTGTCCTGGTTCCACGAGCAGGGCATCTTCGACGTGGCCGAGATCGAGGAGAAGCTGCGGCTGGGCCGGGAGGTGTACCACCGGGCCGCGGGTACGGTCGACGCCGCCGCGGTGAACGCGGTCCAGGTCGTCGACTACTTCCGCTACTCGGCGGTGACGAAGGAGGACGTGCGAGCCTTCCTGCGCGAGCGCTCGTCGTTTTGGGCGCAGCCCACCGATACCGGGTTCTGCAGCTCGAATTGCATGATCAACGATGTGGGCACCTACGTTCACGCGGCGGAGCGCGGTTTCCACAACTACGAGGCGCCGACCCGCTGGGAGGTACGGCTCGGGCATCTGGACGTCGCCGAGGCGGACGCGGAGCTGCGCGCCCCGGTGGAGACCGCGCAGGTGAAACGGATGCTGGCCAGGATCGGCTATCCGGACCCGGCCGACGCCGACCGGACGGGCGCCCGGCTGGCGGTCTACTACGTCGCCGACCGAAGCGCGTCGGGCGACCGGCTCGCGGCCGCGGTGGCCGATGCCCTGCCGCCCGCACTGGTACCGGCGCAGTGGGTGCAGGTGGCGGAGATCCCCAGGGTCGCGGGCGCCGTGGATCGGTGGGCTCTGCGCGGGATGCACCGCCCGAAGGCCCCGGGCTCGCGGGGCGGGGGCGTCACCGCGGACGCGGTTTCCGATCGCTCGGTCGCGGTCCGTCCGGTACAGCGTCGGATTCTCGATCGGGATCCGGTCCGGGCCGCGCACCGGGCCCGAGCCCTGTTCCTGACCTCGGAGTCCGGTTTCCCGGTCACCGACGTGAAGCGGGTGTGGTTGCAACTGCTTTTGCATCACGAGGCGTTGCGGCTGCGGTTCGGCCACGGGGATCAGGGCTGGCGGCAGTTTCGGGGCGGCCTCGGCGGTGCGGTCCACGTCTCGCGGGTGGACCTCGCCGGCCGGGACCCGGGCGCGCACGGGCAGGTGTTGCGTCGGCTCACCGACCGGATGCGGGCCCGGCTGCACGTCGATCGGGGTCCGCTGCTGCGGGCCGCGGTGGTCGACCGGGGCACCCGGCCGGCGGGTCTGTTGATCGTGGTGCACGAACTGGCCGCGGACGTCGAGTCCTGGCGGGTGCTGTTGGCGGACCTGGCCTTGGGGCTGGGACAACTCCAGGCGGGCTCGGACGTCCGGTTGCCGCCTGCCGCGTCGTTCCTGGATCACCCGGCCGAGCCCGCCGGCGTCGAGGACGAGGCGGGCCCGGAGGTCGCCGGGGCCGGCTGTGTCCTCCCGGGTTCGCCCGCACCCGAGCCGATCGCCGAGGAACCGCTCGAAGCGCACTGCCCGGTGCGCGCGGCGACGGCCCGCGACGTCGCCGCTGCGATCGCGCACGTGCTGGTCGAGGAGTTCGGCGGCGGGCGACTGGTCGTGGACGTCCTCGATCACACCACGCGCAGGCCCGCGGCACGGGTGATCGGTCCGCTGGCCGAAGCGGACCGCTGGTTGGTGACCCCGCTCGCGCGGGGAGCGAGCGTCGTACGGGCCGCGGGAGCTGCCGAGCCGGCCCGGGTGCGCTACGAACACTTCGGCGATCCGGCCGCCGCGCTGCTTCCGTCGGGGGTGGCCTGGACGCTGCGCGACACGGTGTGGCGGGACTTCGCCGGGCCGGGGCACCCGGGCGACACCGATGCGACGATCACCGGTGTCGTCGACGCCGGCGAGCTTGTGCTCACCTGGTGGTGTCCCGCCTCCGTGGGCACGCGGCTGGCGGCGGCCCACATCCCCGAGCGCGTCGCGCAGCGGCTGATCGGGGAGCAGGCCGGCTGAGGTGGCGCGCTCACGCACCCTCGGTGTGCTCGGTGGGAGGGGACCGGCGGCGACGGCGGAGTTCCTGCGACTGCCGGCTGCCGGCGCGACCCCGGGTTCGGCGGTCCACGAGCTGCTGCGCATTCGGTGCCTGCCGGTGATCAGCGCCTGTACCGAACTCCCGCTCGCCTACGCGCACAGCGGGCTGCCGGCGGAATTCCAGGTGTCCAGCGTCGACGCGCCGGCGTCGGCCTGCGCGCACGCCCTGTACCCCCACCGCGGACCGGTACCGGGCCTGCGCTCGTCGACGGCCCGACGGGCGGTCGCCGGGTCCGGCTCCGAGTCCACGTCCGATCCCCCCGAAGGAGCACGATGACACGCTCACGCCTGTCGAAGGAACGCCGGCTGCTGCGCGAGACGGTCGCCGACTTCGCCCGCGCCAAGGTGGCTCCGGTGATCGCCGATATCTACCGACGCGAGGAGTTTCCCTACGAACTGGTCGCCGCCATGGGCCGCATGGGCTTGTTCGGACTGCCCTTCGAGGAACGCTACGGCGGCATGGGCGGGGATGTGTTCACCCTGTGTCTGGCCATCGAGGAACTGGCCAGAGTGGACTGCTCGGTGGCCGTCGCACTGTCCGCGGGCGTGACGCTCGGCGCGATCCCCATCCATCGCTTCGGCACCGCGGCACAGAAGGAACGCTGGCTCCCCGCCCTGTGCACCGGCGAGCGGATCGCCGGCTTCGGGCTCACCGAACCCGGCGGCGGGACCGACACGGCGGCGGCCCGCACCAAGGCGGAACTCGACGGCGACGAATGGGTGATCAACGGCAGCAAGGCGTTCATCACCAACTCCGGCACCGCCATCACCAGCCTGGTCACGGTGACGGCGGTGACCGGTACCCGCGCCGACGGCGCCAAGGAGATTTCCGCACTCGTCGTGCCGTCGGGCACACCGGGCTTCACGGTGGCGCCGTCGTACTCCAAGGTGGGCTGGTGCGCCTCGGACACCCACGAACTCGGTTTCGCCGACTGCCGGGTGCCGGCCGAGCACCTGCTCGGCGAACGCGGCCTGGGCATCGCGCAGTTCATGTCGGTGCTGGACGAGAGCAGGATCGCGATCTCGGCCGTCGGAGCGGGCATGGCCCAGGGCTGCGTGGACGAGTGTGTGCGCCATGCCAAGGAGCGGACGGCGTTCGGGCAGCGCATCGGCGCGTACCAGTCGATCCAGTTCAAGATCGCCGACATGGAGACGCGCGCCCACACCGCACGCCTGGCCTACTACTCGGCCGCGGCCTCGATGCTGCGCGGCGAATCCTTCTCGAAGGAGGCGGCGATGGCCAAGCTGGTCTCCTCCAGGGCGGCGATGGACAACGCCAGGGACGCGACCCAGATCTTCGGTGGCTCCGGCGTGATGAACGACAGCCCCGTGGGCCGCTTCTACCGCGACGCCAAGATCCTGGAAATCGGCGAAGGCACCACCGAGGTACAACAGATGATGATCGCCAGGCACCTCGGCCTGTCCTGACCCCACCGCCGACCACGCTCGGTCCGGCCGCGACCTTTCTCGGGTGGGGCGAGCGGGTTATCCCAGTCCGAGGTCGAGGGCGGCGGCGAGTTCGCCGTTCTCGGTGCCGTCGCTCAGTCGGGCCGGCCGACCGGGCGGCACAGCCCTCCGCCCGGACTCCGGCACGGGCGCCGCTACCCGACCGTATTCGGCGCTCCCCTGCACACGACAGCCTTCGGCATGCCACCATGGGCGCATGACTAGTGCGTACCCGGAGCCCGGTCCGGCTGCCGAAGTCGACTGGACCGACAGCATTCCTGTCCCCCCTCTCGACTACGCCTCCCAGCGCGAGTTCGAGCAGGCCCTGGAAGGCGCCCTGGACGAGCTTCTCCCCCTTTTCGAGGATGCGGGCCTGTAACCGGTGTACGCGCTTTCGGACGACCACCTGCGCCGGGTCAACGCCTCCGTCGGAGGAACCGGCCGCGAACGGGATCCACGCCTGCTGAGTTCTCTCCAAGCGGCGGTGTACGGCAGAGGCTTCAAGCGGCCTCTGCATCCGACGTTGCCGCAACGAGCCGCGGCCCTGATGAGCTACATCACCCAGGCGGCGGTCTTCGAGAGCGCCAACGAACGCACGGCCCTGACGGCCGGAACCGTGTTGTGCACGATCAACGGCCACCGCATCGTGTGGACGGATTCGAAGGAAGCCGACGCCTTCATTCGGGCCGTGGGATACGCCCATCCGACCGTTTCGTGGATAGCCGACCGGATCGAAGCGCGCCTCCAGCCCATTCCGCGCTCGTAGTCGCCCCGGGGCCCTGATCGACATGTTGCCCGCAGGGGCGCCGAACAGGCAGCCCGTGGTGGCTGCTTCATCACCGGAGCCATGTCGTCGACACCGACGACTCGCGTCTTCGGTGACGTGATCCGTGCGTCCTGGAATGGCGGTCCCGCGCACCGCTCCGAACTGCTCGACGCCGTCACCCGGGACACCATGGCGGCCCGGGCCGGGGTCACTGCGGAGACCCGGTCCGCCCGAGGTCCACTGACACCGATTCACCCGATTTTCGGGCGGTTCAGTGCTTTTTGCAGAGAAGTCTGTGTCGTGCCCCCTTTCGCATGTCCACCTGCCCCAACCTGGAGCGCGGGGGTGGTTTCGGGACGAGGGAGACAGGTGCGCGAGGAAGACATCACGGTCGTCGACGCCAAGACCGTGGACACCGCGGTCAAGGCGACCATGCTCGGCAATGCCATGGAGTGGTACGACTTCGGCATCTACGCCTACATGGCGGTCACGATCGGGAAGGTGTTCTTTCCGTCAGGGAACGACACCGCGCAGACGTTGTCGTCGTTCGCGACCTTCGCCGCCGCGTTCCTGGTCCGGCCGCTCGGCGGCTTCTTCTTCGGGCCGCTCGGCGATCGGATCGGGCGCAAGAAAGTGCTCGCGATCACGATGCTGATGATGGCGAGCGGCACGTTGTGCATCGGGCTGATCCCCGGCTACGGCACGATCGGCTTCCTCGCGCCGATCCTGCTGGTCCTGTTCCGGATGCTCCAGGGATTCTCGGCCGGCGGCGAGTACGGCGGCGCGAGTACGTTCATCGCCGAGTACGCGCCGGACAAGCGGCGCGGGTTCTACGGCAGCTTCCTGGAGTTCGGCACGCTGATCGGCTACATCCTGGCGGCGAGTCTGGTCACCCTGCTGACGGCGGTGCTCAGCGATCACGAGATGCGTACGTGGGGGTGGCGCATCCCGTTCCTGGTGGCGGGCCCGATCGGGGTGATCGGGCTGTATCTGCGGCTGCGGCTGGAGGAGTCGCCGGCGTTCGCGAAGGTGATGGAGCGGTCGGCGGCGACCGAGGCGGTAACGGGGAAGGACGAGCACGGGAACGAGACGGTGCGCGAGTTCAAGCGGATCTTCCTCGGCCAACGGCGCGCGATGGTCATCTGCATCGCGCTGGTCGCGGCGTACAACATCAACGACTACATGCTGCTGTCGTACATGCCGACCTATCTCTCCGACACCCTCGGCTACAGCGAGACGCACGGCCTGCTGCAGATCGTCGTGGTGATGATCGTGCTGCTCGCGGTGATCCACCCGCTGGGCGGGCTGACCGATCGGATCGGCCGCAAGCCGGTGATCATCACCGGGTGCGTGGGCTTCATGGTGCTGCCGATCCCGTGCTTCGTGCTGATCAAGCAGGGCGACCTGGTGCCGATCTTCATCGGCCTGCTGATCCTGGGCCTGGTCCTGGTCTGCTTCCTGGCCACCATGTCGGCCGCGTTGCCCGCCCTGTTCCCGACCGAGATCCGCTCCGGGGCGCTGTCCGTCTCGTTCAACATCTCGGTCTCGCTGTTCGGTGGCACCACTCCGTTCGTGGCCGAGGCGCTGGTCGACGGGACGGGCAACGACTACATGCCGGCCTTCTACATGATGCTCGCGGCGGCCGTCGGCTTGGCCGCCGCGCTCACGATGACCGAGACGGCCCGCAAGCCGCTGATGGGTTCGCCGCCGGCGGTGGAGACGGTCGAGGAGGCTCGGGAACTGGTCGCCGCGCAGCGGTGATCACGGCCGGCGGCGCCACGCGGTGTGCACGACCTCGCCGGACCGTTTTCCGGTGCGTCGGTTCGCGGTGTGCCGGTTCGCGGTGTGTCGGATCCTGCTCAGGCGGGCGTTGCTCCGTCGGGTGTCGCGGTCGGCGCCCCGTCCTCGTGTCGGTCGATCAGGACGGCGAAGGCGTCGAGGACACGTTGCAGGCCGAAGGAGTAGGCGTGGGCCGGGTCGTGGGCGCTTCCGTGTGCGGCGCCCGCGGCCGCGCCGACCCGGACGGCCGTGGGATAGGTCTTCTCGTCGAGCACCCGGGCCAGCAGGGGGGCGTTCAGCTCCCACCACTGTCGGTCGTTCATGGCGCTGTCGTTTCGGGCGGCGCGGGCGTCGGCGTCGACTCGGGCGCACGCCTGCACGAAGGTCAGCAGGTGGGTCAGGCAGTCGTCCATCTCGACGTCGTCCAGGCCGAGGCCGTCGAGTCCGGATAGTTCGTGCTCGTACTTCGCCATCTGCCCCGGCCCCAGGGGAGGTCGGATCGTGGAGACGGTCACGGCCCACGGGTGGCGGTCGAACAGGGCGATGTTCTCGTCCGCGATGGCGGTGACGCGCCGGCGCCAGGGTTGTCCGGTGGTGTCGGAGCGGGGCATCCGGGTGTAGGCGGCGTCGAGCATGAGGTCGAGGAGCTCGGCCTTGCCGGGGACGTAGGTATACAGGGTCATCGGCACCACGCCGAGGTCCTTGGCCACTCGGCGCATGGTCAGCGCCTCCAGACCCTCGGCGTCGGCGATGGTCGTGGCCGCCTCGACCACCGCGTCGACGCTCAGTCCCCGTCGTGGTCCTCGGCGACGGTCGGAGGAGGCGTCGCGCCACAGCAGGCGCAGGGTGTGGGCGGGGTCGCCCGAGCCGGTTCTTTCCGTCGACATGGTCGTCCTCTCGTTTTTCAACTCTGTACGTTGTACATTGTACGTCGTACAGAGAAGTTGCTCGTCGTGTTCTCGGAGGCATCTTTCATGAAGGTCACGTCCAGTGCCGTATCGCTCAACGTGGACGACGTCCCGGCGTCCGCCGGCTTCCTCGTCGAGCACTTCGGATTCCGCGAGGAGATGGCCGCCGACGGCTTCGCGTCCCTGACCCGCGACGACGCCGGGATGAACGTCATCTTCCTGCGTCGAGGGCTGGAAAGCCTCCCGGCCGACCAGCGCGACGTGCACGCCACGGGATTGATCCTCGCCTTCGTCGTCGAGGACCTCGAAGGCGAACTGGCGCGCCTGCGCGCCGAAGGCGTCACGATCACGATGCCCCTGACCGACGAGGAGTGGGGCGAGCGCGCCTTCCAGGTCCGCGACCCCAACGGAGTCATCGTGCAGCTGGTCGACTGGAACGCCCCCACCACCGCCTGAGCCGAGCGACGGCCGCGCCCCGAAAGCACCACGGTGCGCGGCCGGCCCGGGCCCGTGCCGGGGGTAGTGGATCGCGGGTGTGGCGGACAGAGGCCGCGTCGAACTCACGGTCGCGGGCGTGCCGTCGGCGGCGAGGTCGCCGCGGACTCCGATGCGGGTGGGGATGCTCGGACCGTGGACTCCTCCCTCCGGGAGATCGACGCCGTAGATGTGGAAGCCCGGTTGGGGGTGAACGTCACCTCGACTTCGCGTCGGCCGTCGTGGGGCAACCGAAGCGCGGCGGTGACGGTGATCCCGCTCGCGGTGACACTTGCCGTGGACGGGGCAGGGGCGGAGGTCGTTTCCCGCGTCGATCCGCATCCGCCCAACGCCACGACCGTCGCCGCCCCCCACGCCCATGAGCATGACCACGCCGGGGGCGGACCGCCGCCGGCGCGGGTGGGTTCTCATTTCCGCCCCGTGTCGCCCGGCGCCCAGCGGGTCGGGAATTCGGCGACCTGTCCCGGGTCGAGATCGCGGGCGTTGGCCAACGAGCCGTCGTTGGTGGCTCCTCGCCAGGAGCGGTGCCACCTGTGGGGATCGAAACAGGTGGTGCAGGCCCCGACAGTCCGGACACAGTTGGTCTCGACTGAACGGGGTCGTCATGCCCAACCGGCACCAGCGCGTCGCGGTCGTCACCGGGAGTTCCCGCAGGATGGGACGGACGTGTGCCTTACGCCTGGCCACCGACGGATCGGCCGTCGTCGTCAACTACCACGCGGACGCGGAGGCCGCCCGACGGGTGGTCGCGGCCGTCGAGGAACTGGGCCGGCGCGCCATGGCGATACGCGCCGACGCCGGCTTCGTCCGCGGCCCCCTCGCCGACGCCGCGGACGACGACTACGCGCACGTCTTCGACCTGAACGCCCGAGCCACCTTCGTCGCCCTGCGCGAGGCCGGTCGACGTAAGCACGACGGCGGTCGCATCGTCTACGTCTCCTCGGTGGCCACCAAGCTCCGCTCGAGGGCGGTGACCGAAGCATCCGCTGGGGCGGACAACCCAGGTTCGCTACGAACGTCGCCGAGAACGGCCGGTCGGGACTGCCACCGCCATCCCCCACGCGGCGGCCACTCGGGTGGAGTCGGCGTGGATCGCGACGCGCCGATCGTCCGTCACCGACGGCCGGCGCGTCACGGATGCATGCACGAACGGGACGGTGCGGGACCGCCTCAGAGGGGGGACTGGCTGCCGACCGTCCTGACGCTCCACCTCACCTCGGACAGCAGGGTGCCGTCGAGGGTTTTCACACCGACCACATCGACGGTGTAGGACTTGGCGCGCTCCAGCGCGTAGTCGAGAACGAAGGTGGAGACGCCGGTCGTGGGGTCGTAGGTCATGGTGCCGCGGTAGTTGTCGGTCTCGCCCCGGTAGACCCCCCAATGGATGGTGCCGGGCTGCACCTCTCGGTCGAAGGTGATGGTGAACACGGTGTCGATGGGCACCTCCCGATCGCCCTTCGGGAAGAAGTCGAGGACCTTCGGCGCGGGGCCGCGGGTGTCGGTGGTGCCGAAAACCGGTTCGACCCAGTAATTGCTGTCGTTCCAAGTGGAGTTCGGGAACCCGCTCCCGTAGACGTAGACGCCGTTGCCGCCGACGGCCTCGCTCGCGGGCGCGGTCAGCGGGCCGCGGACGCGGGCGGCGGTCAGGCCGTTCTGGTCGTTGCTGTACCTGCCGTTGGGCGCGTGGTACGAGGCCACGTACGTGGTGCCGGCGGTGACCGCGACGGGCTGGGCGAAGTTCACCTGCTGCCAGCCCGACTCGGACTCGGCGATGAAGGTGGCGGTGGCCAGTTGTACGCCGACCTCGGACCACAGGGTGCCGGTGTGCGTGCCGGTGTTGGCGACGTCCTTCCAAAAGCGGACGCCGAGCACGTAACCGGCCCGGTCCGCTTGGAACTTCACGCCGAGTTCGGTGGCGGCGGTGTCCGGATCCGGCCCGAACGAGGGCCCGTCGGTCGACGGCCACAACGTGCACGGGCAGGCGGCCGGGTCGCTGATGACACCGGTGTCGCCGGAATCCGCGGCCGCGCGGGACGTCCCCGGCGCGGCCACGACTAACGCGAGCAGCAGCGCCAGGATTGTCGGGAGGGTCGCTCGGTGGTGCCTTGGCCAAGGTATGTTCATGAGTATTCCCTACTCGAACATCGTTTCCCGGGACGGTCGTCCCGGGGCCGAGCCATGGGAAAGTCTGACGTACGTCCCGACCCGTTGTCCCGGGTTCGTCCCCTCGGGAAGCGGGTCGCGGGATTCCGCGGAACACACCACGCAGCCGTCGGCCGCCGCACCGCGCGATGACCGCCTCGACCGATCCGGGGGTCGCGGGTGTTGGGTCACGAAGTGGTGGTCACATCCCCGATGTTCCGGCCGATTCAGCACCCGGGATCCAGTGCCGAACCACGATGGCGACGTGCAAACCGTTCGGACGTGATCCCTGCGCTCGTTCGATCGACGGTACGAGCGGCGGCGCGGCGGTGCGCGGTCGTCGTCGAGCCGGCCCCCACACGGCGGGCCCGACGACGACCCGCCTCCCTGCCCTCACGGAACGCAGGCGCGAAGACGGGTTCGGCCATGCCGTGGTCACCCACCACGCCGGGCCATCCCTCCCCCACAGGACCCAACGAAACGGATACCTCCGGGGGTCGGGCAGGCCACCGGTCGACGGCGCCGCCCCCATCCCGCAGCGCACCTCCGACGCCGTATACGTACACGTCGACCCCCGCGAACGGCCCGTCACCGGGCTGACTCGGCCAAGGGTCGTCGTTACCCCCGACGTCGAACGTCCCGCGTCGGTGGCGTGCGCGTGATCCGGATAGCCGGTCGCGGGGTGGGCCATTAGCGTGATCCGCCGACCGTGATCACGCGGTGGCCGATGTGTCGCCGACCCAGCGTGTCCGCGCCATGTGCGGGCAGGAACGGGGATTGATGAGATCCGTTACGTCAGAACGCGGTTTCCGGTGGCAGTCCACGAAGCTGCGACGGCGAGTAGGTGTGGCGGTCGCGTCCGGGGTGCTTTTGACCGGCGGCGCGGTGGCGGTGGCTCCCGGGGCGTCGGCCGCGTCGCACCCGTCGTGCGACGTCGACCTCCGGGACCAGACGGCGAAGATTTCCGGCAGCAATGTTCGCCTGCGTGCCAAGCCGAACACCAACTCCACGGTGTATCGACTGCTGCAGAAGGGCGCCACCGTCACGGTGTACTGCCAGAAGAACGCCGGCGAGGCGAACTGGTGGTACTACGTGAAGCACAACGCCAGTGGGGTCAAGGGCTGGGTGTGGTGGGCCTACGTATAGGTCCGGAAGCACGGACCACGCGACCGTCCGCTGACGGATACGCCTGGTGAATCGCGAGGACCCGCGGGCAACACCCGCGGGTCCTTCGTGTGTCGTCATGTCCGGGTGTTCGCGAGCGGGGGTCGGGAGACGGCTGCGGTGATGTGGTGCGAAGCGGCGGCGACGGTCGGTGACCAGGGTGGCCGCTCGGGGTCGAAGCGGATGACGGATCATGGACGCATGTGTTCCGTCCCCGATACCGTCGCCTATCTCGTCGGCCGCTGGTCCATCGACCGCACCGTAATCGACGAACTCTCCGGCGCCCGGGGCTCCTTCATCGGCACCGCGGAGTTTCGGCGCGTCGGCGACGAGCTGCTCGAAGAGGAGTCCGGCGAGTTCGAGTGGGGTGGCGTGACCAACCCGGCGAGCCGCGGTCACCGGCTTGTGCCGCGCGCCGACGGCACCGCCGACGTACTCTTCGCCGACGGCAGGCCGTTCCACGACCTCGACCTGCGTACCGGCCGCTGGAGTACCCGCCACCCCTGCGCAGCGGACTTCTACGACGGGGAGTTCACCGTCGTGTCCCAGGACGAATGGCACCTGCGGTGGCGGGTCTCGGGCCCGGCGAAGACGCAATTGCTGACCTCCGTCTACCGACGGATCCCCCCGGCCGGCCGGGACGCCGGCACGCCGGGACGAAGTCGCCCCGGCGGTGCCGCTATCGGGTGAAGTACGGTTCGAGGACGGACACGATCACCACACTGCTCCCGGGTGGTCGGGGCGCACGGTCCGGACATCGATACCCCGGCTCGTTACCTCGCGCCGCGATCATGCGCGTGCCCCCGCCGACTCACAGGGTGTCGAACCCCGACCGCCAGGACGGATGGGTCGGGATCCAGCCCCGGTGCTTGCGGGCGAGGTGGTTGTCCGCGCCTCGGGCCCAGGCGGCGTGCGGCACGCCGGCCGCTGCGGCGGGCGATGGCGCGCCCACTGCCCGAGCGAACGCCGGCACCCATTCGTCGGCGGTCGCCGGCTGGTCGTCGACCACGTTGACCACGCCGCTCGGCCAGTGCAACGCGGCCACCGCTGCGGCGGCGGCATCGTCGACGTGGACAAAACTCGAGACGTCCGGGCCGCCGGGCAACCGGCCCGCCCGCGCGTCGGCCGCCTTGGTCCCGTCTGCCGCGAACCACGTACCCGGGCCGTAGAGCAGGCCGTAGCGCAGCACCACCCACTCGGGGAGTTCGCGGACCGCTCGTTCCAGGGCGATCACCCCTTCGATCGTGCCGCGTCGCGGTTCGACGCTCGTGTCGTCCAGCGGCGTCGTCTCGTCGGCGGGCTCGTCTCCCGCCTCGTACACCCACGCGATGCTCTGCGCCACGATGCGCCGAACTCCCGCCGCCTGTGCGGCATCGACGAGATTGTGGGTGCCGACCGTGCGCATCCTCGCGTTGGCCGCGAGGTCGACCGCGGACAGATCGGTGAGTTGATGCATCACGACGTCGGGCTCGGCCCGCCCCACCACGCGGGTGAGCGCCTCGCGATCGAAGACGTCCGCAAACGCGACCTCGGCGCCGTGTGCCCGCAGATCGGCCGCGGCCTCCGGGCGGCGCGTCAGCGCGGTGACCCGGTGCCCCGCGCCGACGAGCGCGGGGACGACCCGGCTGCCCAGGACGCCGGTCGAGCCGGCAACGAGAATATGCATGTTCGGAACTTCGGCTTTCTGTCGGGGGCGGGCCGAGGCTTCGGCGACCCGTCCGGTGTACGGGTTCGGCGGTTACTTCGTCGGTCGAGGCACCCGGCGATCCTGCCGCGCGAGCAGTTCCGCCGCCTCGACGAGGGTGAGCATGGGTTCGCCGGGGACGCCGACCATGACCACCACGAACCGGCTCCACGCGTCGGTGAGATTGTTGCCCGCCTGGTAGTGGATGACATCGCCGCCCGGCTCCCAGAACGCCTCGCCGGCGCGAATGACCCGCTCGGGTTCGCCTTCGAGCTCGAACACCATCTCGCCTTCGAGCATGTAACCGAAGACCGGACCCGAGTGCCGATGGGGCGGCGTGCCCGCGTCACCGGGCGGCAACTCGACCGTCATGGTCATCACTTCGGCGGACGCGGGCAAAAACGGCGGAGTCTGGTGGAGAAGGGTGGTCAGTACGGTCCCACCGCGTTTTTCGATCATGACCGCAACGGTAGGCGTGGTCCGGTCCACACGAATGGTCCACTCGGAGTCGAATCCGATGGACCGGTTACCCGGCGCGCCGCGGGTTCACGATGAGAAGGCGGCGCACCGGACGCTTCACCGGCGTCGGAATATCCATCGCGGTGGCGGTCGCGGGTCTGACCGCACTGCCGGCCGTCGGCACCGCGCAGGCCGCACCCGGGACACCGGGTGTACCGCAGGCACCTGCGGCGATCTTCGCCGAGGGCTTCGAGAACGGCCAGGGTGCGACGCCGACCCTGCTCACGAACTACACCGGCGCTCCGCCGGTGGGCGAGACGTACACCGCCGATCCGGCCTGGTTGACCGCGTGCAACGGCTGGGTCACGTCGCCGGCCGCGTCGACCACGCCGTGACGGCGTACACCGCGGGCAATCCCGGTGCCGACAAGGTGCAGTTGGAAACGGTGACGCCGATTCCGTTGCCCGCCGGTCGGCGCTTCATCGCGTCCTCGGTCGACGTCGGCGGGACGCGCCGGCGTCCGCGACGTAGGCGTCGACGAAGAGGAGTTGCCGGTTTCCGTTGCACTTCGACGATCGATTCGGCGCTCCGGCCGGTGGGGGCGCGTCCGCCGGCCACCGGGTGGCGCGCGGTCACAACGGCGGTCGTTCGTCCGGGTTTTGCTCGCGCCCGCGTGGGCGGCGCGTGCGGGGGCGCGCACCCGTGTGGTGATCTGTGTGCGCTTCGTGCGCCCTACCGGAGTCGTCGAGTCGTCGTGATGATGAGCGAACCACAGGTGGCCCAGGCGACTCCGCATCGGCTCATGACGAGCATGCGGGGCGGAAGGAGTCCGCGTTGTTGCTTCTCATCTCTCCCGACAGTGTCGAGGAAGCCCTGGATTGCGCGAAGGCGGCGGCACATCTCGACATCGTCGACGTCAAGAAGCCCGACGAGGGATCGCTCGGCGCGAACTACCCCTGGGTGATTCGGGAGATCCGCGAAGTGGTCCCGGCGGACAAGCCGGTTTCCGCCACGGTGGGCGACGTCCCGTACAAACCGGGGACCGTGGCCCAGGCCGCGTTGGGCGCGGTCGTCTCGGGGGCCGGCTACATCAAGGTCGGTCTGTACGGATGTACGACGCCCGAACAGGCCGTCGAGGTCATGCGAGGGGTCGTTCGGGCGGTGAAGGACTACCGCCCGGATGCGTTGGTCGTCGCCTCCGGCTATGCCGACGCCCATCGGATCGGGTGCGTGAATCCGCTCGCGCTCCCCGACATCGCGCATCGCTCCGGCTCCGACGCGGCCATGCTCGACACCGCGATCAAGGACGGGACACGGCTGTTCGACCACGTTCCACCCGACGTCTGTGCGGAGTTCGTCCGGTTGGCCCACCAGGCCGATCTGCTCGCCGCCCTCGCGGGCAGCATCAAGGTCGGCGACCTCCGCGAACTCACCGCCATGCATACGGACATCGTGGGCGTGCGCGGGGCGGTCTGTGCGGGCGGTGACCGCGACAGGGGGCGGATCGAGGGGCGATTGGTGGCCGACTTTCGCGCGGAGATGGATCGGCATGCCCGGGCGCACACCACCGGTACGGGCTGAGCACCGTCGTGACGATCGAGGTATCGCGCGAGGTGTCCGAGTCCGGCGACAGACGCTTCCCCGTCGTGGACCCGGCGACGGGTGAACCCTTCGACGAGGCGCGGGATCGGCGGTCGCGGGAACTGGACGCCGTCGTCGTACGGGCCCACCATGCCTGGCGCACCTGGCGAGCCGACTCGGCCGCGCGGAGCGCCGCGCTGCTCGCGGCGGCGGACGCGGTGGCGGCGGCCGCGGGCGACCTCGCGCCGCTGCTGACCCGGGAGCAGGGCAAGCCGCTGGCCGAGTCGCACGCGGAGGTCGCGCGCACGGCAGCGCGGTTGCGGTATTTCGCCGCGCTGGATCCGGGCGTGCACCCGATCGTCGACGGCCGACCGGTGCGCAGCGAGGTCCGCTGGCGCTCGCTCGGTCCCGTGGCCGCGATCGTCCCGTGGAACTTTCCTCTCCAACTCGCATCGGCGAAGTTCGCGCCCGCGCTCGCGGCGGGCAACACCGTGGTGCTCAAGCCCTCCCCGTTCACTCCCCTGGCGACGCAGCTGCTGGGGTCGGTCGTCTCGTCCGTCCTGCCCGAGCACGTCCTGACGGTGGTCACGGGCCGAGAGCCGCTCGGCGCGTGCCTCGCGTCCCATGCGGGAATCCGACACGTGACGTTCACCGGTTCGGTTCCCACCGGGCGGGCCGTCGCACGCGGTGCGGGCGCTTCGTTGGCGCGCGTGACCCTGGAGTTGGGCGGCAACGACGCCGCCGTGCTGCTCGACGACGTGGATGTGGACGGCATCGCGGATCGGCTGTTCCAGGCCGCGTTTCGCAACTGCGGGCAGGTCTGCATGGCGATCAAACGGGTGTACGCCCCGGCCCGACTGTACGCGCGGGTGGTCGAGGCCCTCGCGGAGCGCGCGAGGGCGGTGGTGGTCGGCCCCGGGCTCGATCCCGGTTCCCGGATGGGGCCGGTCAACAACCTTCCCCAACTGGCACGGGTCGAGCGGTACACCGCGTGGGCGCTGGCCGATGGCGCGCGAGCGGCGGCGGGCGGTCGGCGGCTCGACCGGCCGGGCTACTTCTTCGCACCGACGATCCTGGCCGATGTCCCGCCCGACAGCCCGGTGGTGACGGAAGAACAGTTCGGCCCGGTCCTGCCGGTGTTGGCGTACGACAACCTCGATGAGGCCGTGGCGGCGGCCAACGGCACCGGCTTCGGGCTCGGCGGCTCGGTGTGGGGAACCGATCTCGACCGGGCGGAGGCGGTCGCGGAGCGGCTGGAGTGCGGGACGGCGTGGATCAATCACCACGCCGAGTTGTCTCTCGCGCAACCCTTCGCGGGGGTGAAGGACAGCGGCGTCGGCGTCGCGGGCGGTCCCTGGGGGCTGTACGGGAACCTCAGACCGTTCGTGGTGCACCGCCCCGGGGCGAGCGCGGAGCCGGCGACCGAGCAGCCACGGGACCGGGAGCCGGACGGCCGCCGACCGGACGCGGATCCGCCGTCGAGGGAGCGGCCGTGAGATTCGACGCCGCGGTACTGCGCTCCTACGACGGCCGGTTCGTCGTCGAGACGGTGAATTTGGACGGCGGTCCGGGGCCCGGTGAGGTACTGGTCGAGATCGCGGGCTGCGGAATGTGCCGGACCGATCTCGCGGTGCGGCACTCCGCCGGCCGTTCACCGCTCCCGGCCGTGCTCGGCCACGAAGGAGCGGGAGTCGTGCTGGAGACGGGCGGCCCGGACACCGGATCGCAGGTCGGCGACCATGTCGTGCTGAGCTTCGACTCCTGCGGGCACTGCCGGAGTTGCCTGGGCGCGTCCCCGGCCTACTGCGACTCCTTCGCCTCACTCAACCTCTACGGCGGCCGATCACACAACGCGGCCCGCTTCACCGACGCGGCCGGGCAGCGGTTGGCGCCACGATGGTTCGGCCAGTCCGCGTTCGCCGCCTACGCGATGGTCTCGGCCCGAAACGCGGTCGGGGTCGACCCGGCCCTGCCCATCGAACTGCTCGGACCGCTCGGCTGCGGATTCCTCACCGGCGCCGGCGCGGTGCTGAACTCGTTCGGGATCGGCCCCGGCGACACCCTCGCGGTCTTCGGCGCGGGAGCGGTGGGCCTGGCCGCGACCATGGCGGCCGTCGCCGCCGGAGCGTTGGTCGTGGCGGTCGATCGTCGTCGCGAACGGCTGGGACTGGCCGAGCGGTTCGGCGCGATCCCGTTGCCCGCCGCGACAACCGGACTGGCCGATCGCATCCGGCGACTGACCGACGGCGGCGCCCGCTACGCGCTGGACACCACGGGCTCCGAGCGGTTGATCAACGACGCGTTGGAGGCACTGCGCCCCACCGGCCGGCTCGGCTTGGTGGCCCGCCTGCACACCGCGTTGTCGCTCGCGCCGGGATCACTCGACCGTGGCCGAGGGATCGTCCACATCTGCGAGGGCGACGCGGTCCCCGCACTGCTCATTCCTCGACTGACGGCGCTGTGGCGGGCCGGGCTGTTCCCCTTCGACCAGTTGATCCGCACCTACCCGCTCACCGACATCAACGACGCCGAACGGGACTGCGACGCGGGCCTGGTGGTGAAACCCGTCCTGATCCCGTAGGGCGCGGGCGAGCAGGGATCGGCCCACGGTCGGGCGACGACGAACGAACCGCTCATCGTGCGGGCTTGCTCGCGAACACCCAGCGATTGCCCGCCAGCGCGTCGTTGTGTTCGGGCAACGGGCCGCGCCCGTGCCGACGGGTGAAGTCGAACGGGGTGTGGATCGAGGTGGACCAGCCCTTGCCGGCCAACTCGCCCGCGGAATCGGGTCGCGCGCCGTGGGCGAACAGCGCGAGCAGGTCGATGCCGATCTGATGCTTCGTCGAGGTGTAGATCGGACTGTCCCGGTACTCCCACAGATCCTTCTCCAGCTTGACCTCGAACGCGAGTGCGCTGCCTCCGGTGCTCAACCGATCCACCGTGTCGATGAGATACGTCTCGGCGAGGCGGGGCAGGTAGAACAACAGCCCTTCGGCCAGCCAGACGCTGGGAGCGCCCGGTTGGAACCCGGCATCGGTCAACGCACCTACCCAGTCACCGCGCAGATCGATCGGGATCGGTACACGGGCCGACTTCGGCACGGCGGACAAACCGTCGAGCACGTCGTGCTTGAACGCCAGTACGCCCTCCCGGTCGACCTCGAAGATCACACAGTCGGACGGCCATTCGAGGCGAAACGCACGAGCATCCAACCCCGCCCCGAGCAGCACCACCTGGCGCGCTCCGGCATGCACCGACCGAAGGAGAAAGTCGTCCAGGACCCGCGTCCGCAGACCGAAGTAGCGTGCGAAGCGCCCCCACAGGGGGTTCTGGTCCCCATCCGGGACCTGCTCCATGCGCACCGGCCATCCGGCGGACGCCGGGGCGGCCCGCACGAAGTGCTCCGCGTAGACGTCCCGCGCCAGGCTGTCGCGGCGTCGGGTCTCGATCGCCCGCGCCGCGGCGACCATCAGGGCGGTCAGCCCGACGCCTCCTCCCACACCCTCCGCGTGGACGTCCCGACGCACAACGCCGACCATGAGTCCCCCTGAGACGAGCCGTGACCGCGAATGACAAGGACGACGGCCCCGAACCACCGATGCCGAACCGCATCCGAGCACGGAGGCGGACGTCGTCTTCCCATCCACCATCGCGCCGCGCTCCCGCAGCCGCGCCAAAATCGCCCCGATTCCCCCGTTGGAGTGAATTCTTGGTGACGGACGGTCCGGGTCGGGTCGGCTGTCTTACCGAGCCGTCTTCCAGAACGAGAAGGTCCCGGTCGTGGAGTTCCGCGACATCCCCGGCACACGTGATGTTCGCGGAAGTCGAATAGCCGCCGGACCACGGCACGCACACCCCACACGTTCGGGCGTGGCCCGACACCGAGTCCTCGGTCGAAATCGCGCCATGCGTCCAGGGCGATCCACCACCCACACACCGCTCCTCGCCCGGTCTCCGGATCCGTACAGCACTCGATCGGCGGATGGCGCAAAGCCGCGCACCGGGACCACAGTTCCCGAAGGGCCCGCACCGTAGCGGACGGGCCGCCATCGGAAGGACAGGGCAGTGGAATCGCGTATGAACGTCGGCCTGATTCGACCCCGCCCCCGTCGACACGTCCCGGGACGTCGCCTGCCGGTTGTACTGCTCGCCGGCCTCGGACTGGCCGTGTCGACCGTTGCGGGCACGTGGGCATCGCCCGCCGCAGCCGCCGCGCCGTCGATCGCCCCCGCGATCCGAGCCGGCGTCTGTGACCCGGGCCACGTCTGCATCTACAAGGGCGACATCTGGGACGACACCCCCAATCACCCCAAGGTGTACGACTTCTACCGCTACGGCACCTACAACGTGGCCGGCCTCGTCGGCGACTACACCGTGTTGAACTGCCAGACCGGCGGCGCGGGAGTCAAGGGGTATACCGGTCGCAACGGCACCGGCAAGGTCGACTGGGACCTCGACGTCAACAACTGCAACTCCGGCCTGTGGACCAGCCTCACCAAGACCAACTCCGTACGCTTGTACGCCTGAACACCCGCCCACCCCCGCGGGCGCGACAGAGGCAGGTCGGCGGCGCCGCAGTGGGTCGTAGTGCCGGGTCCCGTTTGTCGCGGCGGCGCGCCCGATCCGGTTCGGGCAGGCGGGCAGGCAGGCAGGCGGGCAGGCGGGCGGGCGTCGGAACGGGTGACCCGTGCTGGGGGCCGGTGATCGGCATGCCCTTCCAGATCGTGAATCCGCGGTGTTCGCCGAGGGGTCGCGGGTCGCTGTCGTAGGAGGTTCCGCCCAAACGGGTCACGATGCCGGGGTACGACGCGGGCTGCCGGCGGTCACGCACCCGCCGACGCTCGCGCTCGGTGGCGAGACGCCTCTTGGAGATCCTGTTCTGACGTGCCGTCATACCGTATCGGCGCGATGGCGCCCGTGGCCGACCACCGTCCGGACGCGGGCATCCGTCAGGGCCCGCACGAGTCGGCGGCGGGGATACTCCGGCGAGGGCGTCCGGTGTCCGCTCGGCCTGTCGGGCGGCTCGCCGAATCCCTGCAACGATTTCGGCGATCGATGCTTCTTTTTCCGACAATGGCCGAAAACGATGAAGATCGCGCCTCCCGTCGACAACGCGGGTTATTTCTCGCCTCTACTTTCTCTCGGGTTGCGAGCGGGCGGTAATCGATCAATGGATTCGGGCCGTTGATCGATTCGAAGAATGCTCCCCAAAATCGCCCGAGCACCGAAGAGGGCGCGGCATCGACTCCGGGACGGGGTTCGCATCCGATGGATTCCTCGCCCCCGTACGAACCGACGGGGATCGAGGAAATGGGTCCGACCGGGCCTGATCAAGCCCGGGTCGAGGCTGGGCACAACACGGCAGCCGCGCCGCGGCCGTGGCATCCGCACCCACGCCCTCACCGTCCCGGGCACGCGTCGTGATCGTCGAAGGCGTCGCACCGGGCGAGCCGTCGCGATGCCTTCCGGGAAAACCGGAATGGTCGACGGATTTCCATTCACCACGCGAAGGAATTTATTTCGATCCGGCCCTCTCGATCCGATTGGCCCTGGTCGAGTCGGGTAGCGATCCGGCGAAGGTTTCCATCGGCTCGTGAATCCCCACACATCCGATTCGGCGGGCTCCTTCGATTTCGAGATCTTCGACAGCGGGACACGAATGGTCCCGGTCGAGTGCGATCGGGAGCCGCACGGCTCGGCCGTCCCACGACCGTGGGACGACGCATCGCTGTCGCGTCGGGCAACGCGGCCACCGATCCCCTTCGGGCCGAGAGGCGTACGAACCCTCCCCGCGCGGTCGTGCGACGGCGTCGAACACGGCGCGAGGGCGCGCGGGCGCTGCCCACGGCGATCGAAGCCGGGACGTGACCCGGGCGACACACGGACCCGTATCCGAGAGGTCTCGACGGCCCTGTCCACGACACCGAGAAAGGAACATCGTGAAAGCCCAGGATTGATCGCAAGTATGCGACCCGACGTGGAGCGCTGCATCGCCGACAACGAGACCGTGACACGCGTGCGCGCCCAGGAAGCGGACCGGGACCTGCTGCGCCGGCTGGTCATCGCGGAGTTCAACTGCCAGGAGTCCGAACTGGTCACCTATGGACTGCTGGTCGCCCGACACCACGACCAGACGTCCCTCGACCTGTTCTCCCTCGTCATCCGCACGGTGACCGAGGCGCGCAAACTGCTGAACGAAGCGGCCCGATCGGTGGATCTGGGACCGGAGGACCTGACCCTCGCGGGCGAAGGGCGCCTGGGACGCGCCGTCAGCAGCCTGGTCGCTCCGGGCCTGCTCGGCACGCCCGGAGCGGTGGCGCTCTACCTCCACAGCGATCTCGCCGTGTGGTGCGCCCTGTTCGATCGGATCGCGTCCGCGGCGCGCGAGGCGAACAATGTGCCGAAGCCGCTCCTCGAGTACATGGAGTGGTGGGGAAGCGAACCGTCCGCGGAGTTCGTCGACAACACCGTCGAGGTGATCACCCACAGCCTGGCGCATGGTGAGGATCCGGCACGGATGCTCGCCTCGAGCCGGCAACTGGAGTCGATCGTCTCGGACTACTGGGGCTTCGTGAACCACGGCGGCTAGCGCACGGGGAACATCGCCCTCACCATCGTGCCGCCGGGCGCGGGGCGGCGTCCGGCAGCACGGCCTCCCCGCCCGATCGCGGATCGCCGGCCGGCCCCGGCGCGGCGCCGCCCAACGTCACCTCACCTCACCGTGCGAAGGAGAACCCCCGTTATGCCCACCGTCCGCGACGCCGTGCTCGACGTGTTGCGCCTGCATGGGATGAACACGTTGTTCGGCAACCCCGGAAGTACCGAGATCCCGTTCCTCGCCGACCTGCCTTCGGATTTCTCCTACATCCCGGGCCTGAACGAGGTCGTCGCCGCTTCGATGGCCGACGGTCACGCGCGGGCCACCGGTCGGCCCACGCTGGTGAGTCTGCACAGCACGGTGGACCTGGGCAACGCGATGGGCGCGCTCGTCAACGCCCAGCACGCGCACAGCCCCGTCGTCGCCCTCGTGGGTCAACAGACACGCGCGCTCGTACACTCGCGCGCGGTTCTGACCAACGAACACCCCCACGTCCTGCCGCTGGGCACGGTCAAGTTCGCCGCCGAGCCGGTCCGCGCCGCCCGGGTGCCCGCGGTCCTGAGTCAGGCCATCCACCTGGCCCGACTGTCGCCCGCGGGCCCGGTGTGTGTTTCGGTACCCATGGACGACTGGCACCGGGAGTGCGATCCGCTCGATGCCCGGTACACCCTGCCGCGGCACGTCTTCGCCGACAGCGTCCTGAATCCCTCGGCGTTCGCGCGGCTCCTCGATCGGGTGCGCGCGGCACGCAACCCGGCACTGGTCGTGGGCCCCGCGCTGGACACGGAGGAGGACTATCGCCACACAACCGCGCTCGCCGAGCGGCTCGGCGCCCCGGTGTGGATCGACTGGCTGCCCGACCGCTGCGGCTTCCCCACCGGCCACCCCGCGTTCCGCGGCACGCTGGGCCCCGACGCGCCTTCCACCGCCGCCCTGTTCACCGGACACGACCTGGTCGTGGCGCTGGGCTGCCGGGTGTTCCGCTACTTCGTCGACGCCCCGGCTCCGCACCTGCCCGCTGGGACCGAACTGGTCTCGGTCACCGCCGATCCCCAGGACGCGGCCACCGCCGTCGTCGGCGACTGCTATCTCGGCGCACCCGCCGCCGCGGCCGAACTCCTCGCCTCCGCGCTGCCGGCCACCGCCCGCGCCGCTCCCGGCGGCCGCGTCCTTCCACCGGCGTACACCGACGCGGCCCCGCGACTCCTCACCGCCGACGAGGTGTTCACGACCCTGGCCGAGGTCGTGCCCCCGGAGAGCGTCATCGTCAACGAGGCGTATCGCCAACAGGAGCAGTTCTGGGCACGCGTGCCCGTGGAGCGCCCCGGCGGATACCACCTCGCGGGAGCCGGTGGCCTGGGCTTCGGCATGGCCGGAGCGGTCGGGGTGCAACTGGCCCAGCCTCGGCGACCGGTGATCGCGATCCTGGGTGACGGCGCCATCCAGTACACCGTCCAGGCCCTGTGGAGCGCGGTCCATCACAGGGCCCCGGTCACCGTCGTGGTCCTGAACAACGGGCAATACGCCATCCTCCACGACGTGGAGACCCGGGTGGGTGCGGGTCCGGTACCCGGCCTGCGCCTGCCCGGTCTCGACCCGGTCGCCATCGCACGCGGATACGGCGTCACCGCCACCCGGGTCCACACCACACGTGAACTGCGCGCCGCGCTGATCTCGGCCGTCGAATCCCCCGAACCGCACCTGATCGACGTCGCCTTCGTCGACGATCCGACCCCCGACCCGCCGCGACGAACGGGGTGATGATCAAGACCGTTCGACCGGTCCGAACGGCCTCGTCCCCTCGACCGCACGGCCGGCACGACCACGTGCCACCGCCCTACCGCGCGTCCACGGGTCTCCCGACGGTGCATGCCCCGACCGCGCCGATCGGCGAGATCGCCGCGTGCCTCCGCTCACGCCGCCCCTACGGCCAGACGACTGCGCCGTCACGCACAACCAGCGGCTCGGCCTGCCGCGATTCATGGAACCGGGTCCACCCCAGATCGACACCGCCGTCGATGCGGAGATGACGATCACCGGCCCTGGCCGCCGGCCAACCGAGCAACTCGCCCAGGAGATCGAACTCGTCCGGGTGGATCTCCTGCCGACTGGTCAGGGCCCACCTTCCGTCCCGCCGCCGAAGCAGAACCGACACAAGCGCACCGCCTGCCTTGTACGCCTCACCGTGACGGCCCAGCAAAGGCTCGGGCCGGTCCTCGACGACAGGCGCGCCGTCATCGCCCTCGTACACGAACGGAAACCCGGTCACGATGTGAAGCATCTCCGGCTTCGGACCGAGCCCCAAGTGCCATCGGAGCTCGGTGAGCTCGTCCTCGGACAGTTCATCGCGCAGGTCCACGGCGAGCACGAGCTCGAAAATGTCGGCCATGGACGCACACGCTAGCGTCCGCGTGCGACCCCCACCGGCGTCATTCCCCGTTCGCGAACACGACCCGGCGGCGCAGTTCGGCCATGTCCGGTTTTCCGGTGGGAGTGAGCGGCAGTTCGGAGGTCAAGCCGCCCCACGGCCACGCGTCGGTCGACATCCTGCGCCTGCGGGCGGCAGGCCCCGACGGCCCGCACCCCGGCGGGCCCGGCACCCGAACGGGCATTCTCGTCCGGCACCTGCTGCCACGCCATCAGGCGCTGTGTGTACAGCGCTACATGGCCAACCCCGGCCGCGATCTGCGGATCGTGGTGGTCGGATCGCGGGTCGTGGCCTGCTACGACCATATGAACACCGCGCCCGACGGCAACACCCATCACCCGCTCCATCCACATGGCTGGACGGCAGCCGAACTCCTCCCTCGGGCAGAAGAGTTGGCGCTCCTGGCGACCGGGGTCCTCGGTCTCTGCTCGAAGGTCCGGACGGTCCCGTGGGTCACACCCCGTGTCCTGTGGCCGGCACACGGCGTCGAACGTGGTGTGAAGGATCCGGTTGTGTGGTTTGGGTCGGTGCGCGTGCCGGTACGGAGGCTGTACGCACTGCCACGAACACGGGAGAGACCTGCCGATGGGCACTTCGGAACGCTACATGCGCGCGTGGGAGGGGTTCTGGGCCGAGAACACGGGCGAGCCGGGTGCGGCGTTCTGGGACGCGGACGCGGCGCTGACGGCGGCTCCGCACACCGAGTTGCTCGCGGCCCACGCCGATCCGACGCTGCCGATCGTCGACCTCGGCTGCGGCAACGGCACCCAAACCCGGTACCTGGCCGGGCAATTCCCTCGCGCGGTGGGCGTGGACCTGTCTCCCTCGGCCGTGGCACACGCCCGGCGCGCGGACCGCGACGCGGTGGCCGAGTTCGAACAACTGGATCTCACCGACCTGGCAGAGGTGCGGGGGCTCGGCGACCGGCTCGGCGAGGCGAACGTCTACCTGCGGGCCGTGCTCCACCAGAGCGATCCGGCCGATCGGGCACCCGTCGCGACCGCCGTCGCCCTGCTGCTCGGTAGGCGCGGACGGGGCTTCGTGATCGAGCCGACCGCCGCCGCGAAGGAGGTGCTCCGGCAGGTCGCCGAACGGCCCGGTGGAACACCGGAGAAGCTGCGCCAGGTCCGCAAGCACAACCTGCGCCCGGCCGAGGTCGCGCCGGGGGAATTGCCCGACCTGCTGCGCGGCGCCGGACTGGAGATCCTCGACCAGGGCCGGACCGACCTCGTGATGAGCGAGCGCCATCCGGACCTCAGCCCCGTCACGCTTCCCGCCGACTGGTTCGTGGTCGCCGTGACCGAGGACGGCCGACCGGTCGGCTGAACGAGAGCCGGCGGCGGTCGGAGCGGGCGCACCCCGGGCGGTCGAAGGCCACCACCCGTACGCCGGCACGGTTCGGCCCCTGCCATCCGCCGGGACCCCATTCCCGCATCAGCAGCGTGCCGCCACGACCGATGTCGCCGCGTCGTTCGCGGCACGGCGGCACGGGGCGGGCAGTGGATGCGGACCCCGGGGTCTCGGCTGCCGCGCTCACCGGTTCGCCACCTGGAGCTCGGGCGCGAGCGAGGAGAGGAACCGCGGCTCCCCGTCGGTGAACACGACCGTGTCGACGAGCGGGCCTCGTCTCCGCCCCCCGCGGGTGCGCGAGACGCGGCGCGAGCGGCCGGACGGCGCCCGCGCGGCGTGTACGGGTCAGCTTCGAGGCTGCCGGGTGGGCACCGCCTCCGGAGGCGGTTCACACCCCGGTTCGAGCCGGATCTCGCGCCCGCGCCAGCGCCGACGGAGCCAACGGTCGTGGCAGGCCACCACGATCGCCCCCGGCCCACTGCCCAGGGCGGCCTCCAGTTCGTCGCACAGACGGGGGGAGAGATGGTTGGTGGGCTCGTCGAGCAACAGCAGTTGGGGCGGGCGGGCCACCAGGAGGGCGAGGGCGAGCCGGCGCCGTTGCCCCACCGACAACTCGCCGACCGGTTTGCCCAGGTCCGAGGCGTGCATCAGACCGAGTGTGTCCAGCGGAACCCGCTCGGCCCGCGCCGCGCCCAGCGACAGCTCGTAAGTGTCGCGGACGGTGCGTTCGGGTCGTTCGAAATCGGTGTCCTGGGTGAGCAGTCCCACCGTCAACCCGGGACGCTCGCGCACCTCGCCCACGGCCGTGAGGCGTCCGGCGAGCACGGCGAGCAGCGTGGACTTGCCGACCCCGTTGCCGCCGGTGATCAGCAGTCGGTCGGTCGCCGACACCTCCAGGTCGATCGGGGCGAGCCGGCCAGGCACCCCCGCCCGCCGCAGGGACACCAGCGGCCGCGGGCTCCGCGTCGCCGGCGCCGCGAGGTGGGCGGCGAAGCGCAGGGGGCGCGGCGGCTCGGCGACCCGGTCGCGCTCCAGTTCCGCCAGCCGCCGGGTGGCGTTGCGCACCCGCCGGGAGATTTGGTTCTGCACCCGACCCGCGCGGCGACCGTAGCCCATTTTCTCGTTGTCGGTGGGCCCGCGGTCCGGTGCCACGCGGTGCGCGGTCACGCCCGCCGACCGGCGCAGGTCCGCCAACTCCTCCTGCTCCTCGGCGTAGCGCCGCTCCCAGCGCGCCCGTTCGGCGTGCTTTTCGGCCAGATAGGCGCGGTAGTTGCCTCCGTAGCGGACGGGGCCGTCCAACGCGGGGTCGAGGTCGATCAGGTCGGTACAGACGGCGTCCAGGAACGCCCGGTCGTGGGTGGCGATCACCACGGTCCCGGACAGGCCGCGGACCTGCCCCTCGAGGAAGGCCGCGGCATCGTCGTCGAGATGGTTGGTCGGCTCGTCCAACAGCAGTGCGGATGGCCGCCGTACGAGCAGCGCGGCCAGAGCCAATCGGGCGCGCTGCCCGCCGGAGAGCGAGCCGAGCCTGCGGTCGGGCGTGAGGGCGCCCAGGCCCAGGCCCGCCAACATCAGTGCGGCGCGGCGGTCGGCGTCCCAGGACTCCCGATCGCGAGCCTGCTCCAGCCGCTTCCCGTAGGCGTCCAGGAGAGTGTGCCTGCTCGCATCGTCCTCCGCGACGCGGGCCAACTCCTCGCCCAGTCGGTCCAGTTCGGTGAGGTCCTCGCGGGCTTCGCGCAGCGCCTCGTCCAGCACCGCGGCCGGGGTGGAGTCTGCGTCGAAGGGCATCTCCTGCCGGAGGTAGCCGAGATCGCCGGGGCGGGTGACGGTCCCCGAGTCGGCTTCGTCCACACCTGCGAGCACCCGCAGCAGGGTGGACTTGCCGACGCCGTTCTCCCCGATCAGGCCGATGCGCCGGCCCGGGGAGGCGGTGAGGGAGACGCCGTCCAGGACGCGTCGGCCGCCCAGGGAGAGGACGAGGTCGTGGGCGAGCAGAGCGGGCTGAGGCATGGTCGTCCGTCCGATGTCGTCGGTGGTCGACCCGCCGGGCATGGCGCCTCCGGCGCGCAAGCGACCTCGGAGACGGGAGTGCGGAGCCTGAACTCCGCCCGGCAGGTGCGGGAAACGGGGTACGACGAAAGCGGCCACGTCGGCGGCGCCTCTGGGGCGCCGGCCGGAGGCCGTCACATCCGGATCTCAGCCGGAGATGTCGTCTTCGCCCGCCACGTCTGCAACTCCTCGATGCCTCGAATGCCGATCGCCGGCAGCCTAGCAGCCCACGCCCCCGCTCGATCCGACCGGACACGAACACGCCCTGCCGGGGTACTACCGGTGTACCGCGCCTGGTTGTAGCGGTGGACGCGGGGCGCGGACGGTGTGGTGGATCTGCCGGCCGCGCCACATGCCCGGGAGCATCCACACAGCGGTCCCCAGGGACATCAGCGCGGTGATGGTGCGGCGTGCTCGGGTGCCCGGGTGTCCATAACGAGGAGCCGCCGGAGTGCCGTCGGGGTGTGGCCGAGATATTGGCGCATGGTTCGGCAGAGGTGGGCCTGGTCGGAAAAGCCCAGGTCGGCGGCGAGGGTGGCGAGGCTTTCCTCACCGGCGTCCAGACGGTCGAGGGCGCGGCCGACACGGACCCGGTTGCGATAGCGGGTCAGGGACACCCCCAGTTCGCGGGTGAAGGCGCGGCTCAGCCGGTAGGGCGAGGCGCCGAGGAGTTCCGCGAGCGGCAGCAGTCCTTCGGAAGCGGGGTGGGCCTCGCCGATCGCCCGCCGGGCCGCGGCGACGAGCGGCCCCTCGTCCCGGCCGGGGCGCGCGCCGGTCGGGACGGCTCCGTCGACGGCCTGTCCGACGGTGGCGGCGAGCAGTGCGAGAAGTTCCTCCGTCACGGCGTGGTCCACGTCGCCGGTGTGGGCGGAGGCGAGGACGCGACGGTGGGCCAGATCGAGGCGGGCGTCCACGTACACGCTCTGCCGGGCCGGGCGGGCGTCCTCACCGGCCAGGGTCCGCCACAGCGTGGGTGTCAGGCTGATCGAGGTGCACTCGTCGCCCCCTTCGGCCGGGTGTGCGAATCGCTCCTCCTCGCCCGGTACGCCGAGATACGCCACGGTCGGGTCGACCTCGGCCGGGATGCCGGCCGCCTGCCTCCGGAACCGGCCGCGCCGCACGAGCACCACCCGGTAGTCCGAACGCACCTCCGTCTGTGACCAGCGGGTGTGGTCGTCCCGGCAACTGACGGTGGTGACGCGGAAGTCGGGCCGAGTGGCGAGGACCGTGGTGGTGAGCACTGTCGAACGCTACGTCGCAGGTCCGACAGTCGTCCCGCGCAAGGATCTTCAAGACCGGGAACGGGCGTGCCAGGCAAGCTCGGCAATGTCGTACTCGACGCCGCACCACACTCGAGGAGTCGCCATCATGTCCGTTCTTGCGCAGATCAGCACCGTAGTCATCGATTGTGGTGACCCGATTCGGCTCGCCGAGTTCTACAGCAGGGTCACCGGTTGGGAAATCACCCACAGCGGCGAGGACTTCGCCTCCCTGGCCAACGGGGACCACCCCGGCCTGGCGTTCGTACGCGTCGAGGGCCACCGGGCCCCCGACTGGCCCCACGACGCCAAGCATGCCCACCTCGACCTCACGGTCGCCGACCTGGAAGAGGCGACCGACCGGATCCTCGCCCTCGGAGCGTCGAAGCCCGCGTTCCAACCCGGCAAGGACCAGTGGGTCGTCCTGACCGACCCGGAGGGGCATCCGTTCTGCCTGACCACCGGTTCCTGACAGGTCCCCCTACCGGAGAAGCGCACATGGCTCACGACGATGCGGCCCGCCGGGTGGCCTACGCGGTGATCGGCGGCTCGATGGCGCCGAAGCACCATCATGCCTCGATGCAGGTCCTCGCCGACGCCGAAGGGCACAGCCGTTTCGTCCGGACGATCGACGTGATGCCCGACGAGCTCGCCGGGGCCATGGGCGAGATGGCCGAGCAGGGCGCGCGCGTCATACGGGAGGCGCTGAAGGCCGCCCCGGTCCCGACGCGCGGGTAGAGCCCTCGCGCCGGGGGCCGGACCGAGGGAGTCGCGGTCCGGCCCCCGGCATTGCGACCACGGGTCACCCAACAGGGTTGATCGACCGTGGGGGATGCCACGAGGGTGGTCGAGCCTGTCGAACTCGTCGTACTCGACTGCGACGACGCGCCTTGCCCGCGCGCCGCCACCGGCCATCCCGCCTTGTCGCCATGGCAGCTCTCCCCGCTCGGTGGCACACGGTGGGGCGGTGTTCATGGTGGGTGGAGGCGGTGAGTCGGCTCGGTTGTGGGTGACTTCGGGGAAGCAGGGCGAGGGGCCGTTCCGGAGTTCGCCTCGGTCACCGCGCAGGTGAAGGTCGAAGAAGGCGCGTGGGTAGGCCCGTTGGTGCCATCGTGGCCTCGAGCCGTGTCGTCCATGCCGAGCGGGCGTTGTCACTCGATCGGGTCGGCCTTCGGGGATACGAAGCGCGCCGCCACGGATCGGCAGGAAGATCGTCCTCGGGCCGGTCCACGGCTCGTCGGAGCGCCGGATCCGTCCCGGCGCGACGTCACCGTCACTGCCGGGCCGTGTGTGCCGGGCTTCGTATGGAGGACAACCGTGATCTCGAACGTCAAGAAGGCCGTCGGCTCCCTGGTCATGGCGCTCGCCGCGGCGGCGTCGTTCACCGTCGCCGGACCGACCGGCACCGCCTTCGCCATCGACCACGTCGAATGCGTCGGCGGCGAGAACTTCCTGAAACTCTGGTCCCACCTCGACGGCCGGGAAAGCGTCGACTGCTACGCGAACGCCGGCAGGACCGACTTCGGCGGATGGTGGGTCGACCGGATCTCGACCGGCAACAACGACTTGATCTACTACGACGTCAACGGCGACTCCGTGAGGATCAACAGGTGGACCGACATCACCTTCCCCAACCGTCCCCCGCGCGTGAAGTCCATCCAGATCCTTTGAGCGCCTCGCGCGAGCCGAGACGCCGACGGAGTTCGACCATGAAGTCACACGCCGGCTCGTGGCGAGGCTTCGCGACGGCGCCGACAGGTCGTCAACCGTGCAACCCACGCGTCGTCCGGGCACGGGCCGGCTCGTGGGGGCAGAGGCCGTCGACCTGTTGAGGAACCTCGTCGAACGCATCGGCGCGACATCCGTACACCCGGCCCCGTCCCGTCCCCGACCGGCACCGCGGTGCCGGTCGGGGACGCGGAAATCGCCTGGGTGAACACAGCAAACCGGCTCCCGACCCATCCCAGGACACCCCGCCTCCGGGGAACAAGGACAGACAGCCCACGCCGGAGCCGACTCCGGACGGCCGCCACAAGAAGGACCCCAAGTAGGTGACCGACCCACTCGCGGAACGTCGCCGCATCCTGGACGAGGCGATGCGCACGCGCGGTGCGTGGCCCCAGGACGCCCCGTGGGTACGCGACGCGTTCGACGCGCTGCCCCGCCACGCCTTCGCGCCCGACCGTCTGTGGGACTGGGACGGGACCGGATACGTGCCCGTCGACCGCGGCGCGGCCCCGACCCGATGGGTCGAGCTCGTCTACGCCGGGCCCGACAACGCGGCCCTCACCGAGGTCACCGACGGCATCCCCTCGTCGTCCCTGTCGGCGCCCGCGGTCGTGGCGACCATGCTCGACTCCCTCGACGTCGAACCCGGCCACCGGGTCCTGGAGTTGGGGACCGGGACCGGCTGGAACGCGGCACTGATCGCCCACCGCGTCGGCGCCTCGGGACGGGTCACCAGCGTGGAGGCCTCGCCGGAACTCGCCGACGCGGCGGCCGGGAGGCTGGAGTGTGCCGGGGTGCGCGTGGACGTCGTGGTCGGCGACGGCGACCTCGGTCGGCCCGCAACGGCCCCCTACGACCGGGTGATCGCCACCTACGCCGTCGACCGCGTCCCCTGGGCCTGGATCGAACAGACCGTCCCCGGCGGCGACCTCGTCTTCCCCCTCGGCCGCATGGGGCACTTCGCCGTCACCATCGCCGACGACCATCGCAGCGCCCGCGGCTGGATGCACGGCCTCGCCCAATTCATGAACGCGCGCGACACACCGGCTCCCGCCGCCACCGTCCGCTCCTACACCCAGGTCCGCGCCGGCCGCCCGCCCGACGACAAGCGCGCCGTCGACCGCGACATCACCCCGCTGCACACCGACGTGAACCTGCTCTGGGCGCTGCGCATGGCCCTGCCCGACGTCGTCTACACCACCGACACCGACCAGGACGGCGTCAACGCCTGGATCCACGACGGCACCTCCTCCTGGGCCGTCGTCACCACCGGGCCCGACGGCGACGCACGCACCGAACAAGGCGGACCACGCCGCCTGTTCGACGCCCTCGAAACCGCCTGGGACGCCTGGACCGCGCACGGCGGGATCAGCCGCCGGCACCACGGCATCACCCTCACCGAACACGAGCAATACGTGTGGGAAGGCGACCCCGACACCGGCCGCCGCTTCCACCTCCCCGGTCCGGTACCCGCACACGCCTGAACCGCCACACCGCGACCGGGATCGACAAAAAGGGGTCAAATCCCGTCGGTGGCAAACGCGGTGTCGTCTTCGTCCGCCACGATCGCTCATGGGCGTGTGTTCGGACGCCGCGCCGCCGGACGCACACACCCGCGCGTCATTGGACGGGTGGGCTACGACCTGTGGCGGCGGCGCTTCCTTCCGAGAAGGCCACCACGCACCTGTCGTGAGGAGGCCATTCCCGTGCTTCGGCCCGATCCGGTCTCCGTCCGGCGCGGTTCAGCCCGAGCGGGCGAATCCGGGGACCTCGGTGTCCTGCGCGTCCGCACTCGCGGCAAGGTGCTCGTACTGGGCGAGTGCCAGGCCCAGGCCGAAGAAGGTGGGCGCCCATTCGCCAACGAAAATGCCCCAGCGGTCGGCGCGTTCCGCGTCCTCGGCCTTGTTGCTGACCAGCCACGACGCGAAGGTCAGGCCGATCGAACCAAGCGCTGCGGTGTACGCGTGCTCGCTTCGCAGGCCCATCTTGTACAGCTTCCTGATGATCACGACGTCCTCCGGGGTCGGCGGGGTGTGGTTTGGTCATTCGCTGCCCGGGCGGGCGCCGGGATTGTTCGTGGTCACGACCGGACCGTGTGCGGCTGCCGGCATCGGGGTTTGGGCCGCGGTCGCGGCGACGGCGCCCGACGTCCGCCCGGAGGTGATGGCTTCGCGGAACGTGTCCTCGCGGGCCGCCTGTTCGGGGTGCCGGGAGCGCCAGTAGGGATTGTCGTGCGGAAGGTTGCCGCTGACGCGCCCGTACAGGCCGAAGGTGAGCACCATCAGACCGACGCAGAAGCTGAAGATCACGTTGGGCATACGGAAGGCAAGGATGTTGGCGTCCCTGCCGATCAGCCCGAGATTCACGAAGCCGCTGAGGATGAACGAGGCCCCGACCATGATGTTCAGGGTCGAGGCCAGGTTCCCACCGATCACGGCGCCGGCGATCAAAATCGCGCCGACGACGACGGAGATCGTACTCAGCGCGCCATTGGTGCTGAGCCCGGCGACCCGTTCGCCGGAGGTGTCGAAGAACGTCAGCTGGTCGGCGAATCCCAGGGCGCCGAACACCAACAGCACCATGCCGGTGAAGCCGGCGCCGAAACGGTAGACATAGGCGAGCCGGTGGTCCACCGGCATCTCGTCGGACAACTTCACAACCGCCTCCAATGCGTGAGGCCCCCTACCGCAATGGTTCGCACCACCCGCCGCTTGCACAAGTTGCATCGTTAATGCATCGTTTTTTGGGACCTCGACCATAGAGCCATAGAGGGAGGCCGTTCTTTGTCCGAACCACCACCACCCACGAGCATCGGCCCCGGCGATCCCGAACAGGAGCTGGACCTGACGGCCGGCGCGGCCGCGAGCAGGCTCGGTGTGGCCGTCACCACCCTGCGCTCGTGGGACCGGCGATACCACCTGGGCGCGAGCCGGACCAGCGCCGGCGGGCACCGCCGCTACTCACCCGACGACATGGCCCGCCTCCGGCGCATGTGCGAGCTGGTCGCCGACGGCGTCCCGGTCGCCGACGCCGCCCGGGCGGTCCTCGGCAACGGAAAGGTCGGCCCGACGAAACAGCGCCCGGCCGGGCGGTCCGGAGGAGGTCACACCTTCGCCGTCGGTACCCGCGCAAGCCGTCAAGCGCGCGGCCTCGCGCGCGCCGCGATGCGACTGGACGGCGCGGCCGTGCACGACATCCTGGACCGGGCGATCACCGAACGCGGCGTCGCGGCCACATGGGAGGACCTGGCCCAGCCGGTGTTGTACGGGATGGGGCGCAAATGGGAAGGCGGGAGAGGCAATCGGGACCCGAACACGTACGTGGAGGTGGAGCACCTGCTGTCGGAGTGCGTGCTCGCCGCGCTGCACCGTGCGTGTGGCCGCAGCCATACGACCGAAGCACAGGGACCGTGCGCGTTCGGCACCCGCGGGGTGCTCCTGGCCTGCACGGACAAGGAACTCCACACCCTTCCCCTGCACGCTCTCAACGCCGCACTGATCGAGCGCGGGATTCCCACGCGCATGTTCGGCGCCGCTCTCCCCGCCGACGCCCTGGGCCGGGCGATCGCCCGCACCCGACCCTCTGCGGTTGTCCTGTGGTCCCAGAACCCCGACACCGCGGACGCGCGTTCCCTCGACCTGCTGCGCGACATCCCCGGCACCACCGTGCTCGCCGCGGGCGCGGGTTGGGACGCGACGCCGGCCCGCGGCACCGTCCGACTGACCAGCCTCACGCAAGCACTCGCCATCCTGACCCCGACCCGCCAACCGCACCGCCCGGCATCACGACGCTCGACCGGCAGCCAGACCACCGAGCCTTGGCACGAGCGAATAAACCGCGGGATCACGGCGTTGCCTGTCGTATGGAACGAACGAGGATCACCGTGATGGCCCGGCTGACCGCGAAGCCCGGGTACGAAGAGCAGGTCCGTGCACAGTCGATCTCGCTGGTCGAGCCGTCACGCGCCGAGGCCGGCAACGTGTCCTACAGCACCTTCAACAGCGCGACCGACCCGCGGGAGTGGGTCGTGGTGGAGGAATGGGAGAGCCGCGAGGCATTCGAGCGGCACCTGGCCAGTCCGCACATGCAGGAGGCCTTCACGGCCGGCGCCGAGTGGCCGGCCGGGCCGCCGGTCGACACGGTGATCGAGGGGTGAGCCACGGATCCCCTTTGCGGCACTGTCGAATAGTTCTCGGTTCTCGACCGCGTCGACCGAGTCCGGCCGGTACCGCCGGTCGGAACTCGGCGACGTAGTGGGGCCGGCACGGCCGCGGCGGTGACCGGCAACCCGGCTGCGGCGGCACCTGACCGCGCGGCGTGCGTCGAGGACGTACACGCAGTGGGTGTTCGAAGGGGCGTCTCCGTGGACAGGGAAGCCCTCGCCCTCACCCGTCCGTCGACACACGACGTACACGCGAGCCGGTTTGTACGTCGCGGCGCGCAGCATGCGCAGACGCTTGCGGACCGATGCGCGGATCGGTCGGCGGGGGTGAGGCTTGGCGGTATGCGACGAACAGGCAAAACTCCCAGGCGGACCGGGATCCGCTCTCGACAGGCGACCGGAGGGACGCGACGTGCGCGCGGTCGCGGCGTGGCCGCTGCCGTCGTGGCCCTGCTGACCTTGGCGGCCACGACACCGGCCGCGGCGTCCGGTGAGGCGACGGCGGGGCGCCGGCCCTCCCTTGCCGACCGGCTGGACGAGGACTCGGCGGCGCTCGTGGCCGCGGGTGCCACGGCCGCCCAGGTCCGGGTCGATGTCCCGGGTCTGCACCGGTCGTTCGCGGCCGGGCTCGCGGACGTTCCCGGTGGCGTGCCGATGACACCGGACGCGACGTTCCGGATCGGCAGCACGACCAAGACGCTCGTGGCGACGGTGATGCTGCAACTGGTCGGGGAGGGACTGATCGGGCTGGACGTCCCGATCGAGCACTATCTGCCGGGACTGGTGCCGGGCGGCGGTGCCATCACGGTGCGGCAGGTTCTGGATCATCGCTCCGGCCTGTACGACTACGTGTACGCGTTGGATGTGGGCACCGAGGACTGGTTCACGCACGGCCGGTTCCGGACCTAAACGGCGCGGGAGAAGCTTGCGGCGGGTATACGAATGCCGCCCTACTTCGCCCCCGGGACGGGGTACCGCTATTCGAACACCGACTACATCGTGGCGGGAATGCTGATCGAGCGGGTCACCGGGCGTACCTACGCGGAGGAGGTCACGCGCCGGGTGCTGCGACCCTTGGGGCTGCGGCACACGTCGTTTCCCGGGACGTCGACGGCGACCCCGGGGCCGCACGCGCGCACCTATGCCGAACTGGAGCCCGAGCCGCTCGACGTCACGGAATTCAACCCCTCGCAGGCGGGCGCCTCCGGGGAGGTTCTGTCCACCGGGGGCGACCTGAACCGGTTCGTTCGCGCGTTGCTCGCGGGCACGTTGGTGAGGCCGAAGCAACTGCGGGAGATGAAGGCCACGTTGGACACCGGTCTGCCCTGTCGCTATGGGCTGGGCCTGGAGTCGGAGGTGCTCGCGTGCGGGGTGACGGTGTGGGGTCATCCCGGTGGCGTTCCGGGATCCATGACGGAGATGTGGGCGACGGCGGACGGGCGGCGCAGCGTGTCCTGTCGTACAACCCGCTGGGGTTGAAGGCGAACGACGCGCAGCGCGCGGTGGTGGGCACCTTCCGCAGCAGTGCCTGGTCCTCGGCCACCGCCACGCGCAGCGGGCTCACGCGGCGGCCACCGGTTCGTCGATCGGCAGGCGGGCCAGGATCCGGAAGCCGCGGTCGGCGCGCGGCCCGGCCTCGAGCGTTCCGCCGCACAGGTTGACGCGTTCGCGCATGCCGGCCAGGCCGTGGCCGACGGCATGGGGGGTGTGGCTCGCGCGGCCGAGGTCGCTCACCTGGATCGCCAACTCGGCGGCGCCCCAGGTCAGGTGGATTTCGCACCGGTCGGTGCGCGCGTGTCTGATCACGTTGGTCAGCGCCTCCTGGACGATGCGGTACGCCGACAGGTCGAGCCCGGTCGGCAGGGGGCGGGGTGTGCCGGTGGTGGTGACGGTCACGCGTACTCCGGCGCGTTCGGTGCTCGCGAGCAGCTCGTCGAGCTCGCGCAGGCCCGGCGGCGGGTGGAGATGGCCGTCCGCGGTGGCGTCGGCTTCGCGCAGGACGCCGAGGAGGCGGCGCAGTTCGCGCAGGCCCTCGCGGCTGGTGGCGGCGATCGAGGTGAGCGTGGGTTGGGCCTGTTCCGGGCGGGCGGCGGCGACGTAGCCCCCGAGTTCGGCTTGGACCGCGATCAGGCTCATGCTGTGCGCGACGATGTCGTGCATCTCGCGGGCTATCCGCAGCCGTTCCTCGACCAGGGCGTGACGGGCCTGTTCGAGGCGCGCTTCGGCGGCGGCCTCGGCTTGCTCGCGCAGTCCCCGGTCGTACGCGCGGCGTTTGCGCACGGCCACCCCGATCGCCCACGCGGCCCCCAGACCCACCGCGTCGGGGATCAGCGTGGCGCCGGCGTTCGTCCACCCGGCGCCGCTGCCGTGCACGAAGAGTGCGGCACCGGCCGCCAGGGCGGTTTCGGCGAGCGTGCCCCTCACGTTGCCGGGGAGGTTCGCGGGCGTCCACGAACCGGGCGATCCCGAAGTCGAGGATCCGGGTACGACGGCCGCGTCGCATGCGAGGCGGCCGTCGTGTGCCGGTCGTGTCGCCGGTCAGCAGATCCGAGGCAGTTGCTCCCCGATCGGCATGTCCAGTACCCGCGTTCCCCCCAGCCCGGTACGCGCCACCACCATCCCCGGGTGCGCCGTGACACACTCGCCGATCACCGCCGCCCCCGCACCCAGCGGATGCTCCCGCATCGCCGCGAGCACCGCGTCGGCATGCTCGCGGGGAACGAACGCGACCAACTTGCCCTCGTTGGCCACATACAGCGGATCGAGGCCCAGGATGGCGCACGCGTTGGCCACCTGGGGTGGCACCGGGACGTCGCGTTCGGCGATCTCCACCCCGACCCGGGCCGCCGCCGCGATCTCGTTGAGCACGGCCCCCAGACCGCCCCGAGTGGGATCGCGAAGCACGTGCAGGTCCGGGGTGACCGCGAGCATGGCCTCGACCAGACCGCCCAACGCGGCGCAGTCGCTGCGGATCTCGACATCGAACTCCAAGCCCTCGCGCACGCTCATCACGGCCACTCCGTGGACGCCCATGTCGCCGCTGACGATCACCACGTCCCCCGGGGTGGCGCGCTGCGGGCGCAGATCGACGCCGGCCGGGACCAGGCCGATCCCGGCGGTGTTGAGGTAGATGCCGTCCCCGTGTCCGGCCTCGACCACCTTGGTGTCGCCGGTGGCGATCTCGACGCCGGCGGCTCGGGCCGCGTCGCCGAGCGCTTGGGCGACCCGCGCGACGACCGCCGTCTCGACGCCCTCCTCCAGGATGAACCCCACGGACAGATAGGCCGCCTTGGCGCCGCTCATGGCCAGGTCGTTGACCGTCCCGTTGACCGCGAGACCGCCGATGTCGCCGCCGGGGAAGAACAGCGGTCGAACCACGAACGAGTCGGTGGAGAAAGCCAGCCGGGCCCCGCCGAGGGTAACCACCGCGGAGTCGGCGAGCGAGGCGAGCACGGGCCCGCCGAAGGCGGGGGCGAAGACGTGTTCGACGAGTTCGGCGGACAACGCGCCGCCGCCGCCGTGTCCGGTCACGATCCGCGGATGATCGCGCAACGGGGCCGGACAGGTCCACCCGGAGAAGTCCGGCGCGGAGGGCACGGCGGGTACGCGAGACCCCGCGACGAGAGCGAGGTCGGTGAGTTCAGCCAACGGGTGTCGCCTCCCGGGGCGCGGCGTCGGCGGCGTCGAGCCGACGGTAGAGGTAGTAGGCGGCGCACGCGCCCTCGCTGGAGACCATCGTCGCGCCGAGCGGATTGCGCGGGGTACACGTGGTGCCGAACGCCGCGCACTCGTTGGGCTTGAGCAGGCCCTGCAACACCTCGCCGCTGCGGCACTCGGCCGGTTCCAGGGTGTCGATCCCGGTCACCTCGAAGCGGTATTCGGCGTCGTAGTCGCGATAGCGCGAGGACAGCCGCCACCCGCTGTCCGGGATCACCCCGATGCCGCGCCAGGCCCGGTCGGTCACCTCGAACACGTCGGCCAGCATCGTCTTCGCGGCGGGATTGCCCTGCTCCCGCACCGCCCGGGCGTAGGCGTTGTCCACCGTGTGCTCGCCCCGCTCGAGTTGGTGGATCGTACGCCGGATGCCCTCCAAAATGTCCAACGGCTCGAACCCGGTGACCACGATCGGCACCCGATGCCGCTCGGCCAGTTCCGGGTACTCCTCCACACCCATCACGCTGCACACGTGCCCGGCCGCCAGGAAGCCCTGTACCCGGCAGTCGGGCGAATTCATGATCGCCTCGATCGCCGGCGGCACCCGCACGTGCGACACCAGCAGGCTGAAGTTGCGGATGCCCAGCCGCTTGGCCTGATACACCGTCATCGCGTTGGGTGGTGCGGTGGTCTCGAAGCCGATGCCGAAGAACACCACCTCCCGGTCGGGGTTGTCCCGGGCGATCGTGAGCGCGTCCAGCGGCGAGTAGACCACTCGCACGTCACCGCCCTCGCTGCGTACCCGGAACAGGTCGCGATCGGTGCCCGGCACCCGCAACATGTCGCCGAACGAGCAGAAGATCACCCCCGGGCGTGCCGCGATGGCCAGCGCCTTGTCGATCACCTCCAGCGGCGTCACGCACACCGGACAGCCGGGCCCATGGATCAACTCCACCTCGGTGGGCAGCAGTTGGTCGATGCCGTGCCGAATGATGGTGTGCGTCTGGCCGCCGCAGACCTCCATGATCGACCACGGCCGGGTCACCGTGGCCCGGATCTCGTCCAGCAGTCGTCGACCGATCTCCGGATTGCGGAACTCGTCCAGGTACTTCACCGCAGTGCCTCCTTCGACACATCACTGGGAATCGGGTCGGGGACGACCACGGGTTCCGGCCGGACGAACTCCCCGGACGCCGCGCCCGCCGCCTCCCAGGGATCGCCGAACTCCTCCTGGAGCAGCCCCATCTCGTCGAACAGGGCAAGCGTGCGCAGGGCCGACTCCTCGTCCAGCCGTTGCAGCGCGAAGCCCACGTGCACGATGGCGTACTCGCCGACCTTCAGGTCGGGTACGTACTCCAGGCACACGTCCTTGACCACGCCACCGAAGTCGACAAGGCCCATCCGGGCTCCGTCCCGTTCCTCGATCTTCGTCACTCTGCCGGGCACCGCCAGGCACATCGCTCTCTCCTCGTCGTGCGACAACGACCACGCTCGCGCGTCGTCGACTCATGGGTGATCGGGCGCACGCTCACGGGCGGCTCGACTCGCTCGGCGCCCGCCGACCGGCCCCGACCAACACCTGGCCCAGCGCCAGCCCGCCGTCGTTCGGCGGCACCAGGCGATGGCGCAGCACGGTGAAGTCCCGTTCGCACAGCGCCCGTCCGCAGGCGGAGGAAATGATCGCGTTGGCGAATACGCCGCCGGTGAGCGCGACCGGGGTCGGCCCGTACCGCTCCCGTGTGTGCTCGGCCACCGCGACCACCAGATCGACCACCGCGCGGTGAAAGCGCGCCGCGAGCAATTCCGGGTCGCGGCCGGCCCGCAGGTCGGCGATCGCCGCTGCGAACACCGGGCCCGGGTCGGCGATCAGGGGATCGGCCTCGCCGTCGCCCGGAAGCAGCGCGAACGTGTACCCGTGAACCGATCCGGGCCGCCGAACGGCCGCGCCCTCCAACTCGATCGCCGCTTGTGCCTCGTAGCCGGCCAGGTGGCAGACGCCGATCAGCGACGCGAACGCGTCGAAGAGCCGGCCCATGCTGGAGGTGGGCACACAGTTCAGGTCGCGTTCGAGTTGACGCGCCAACACCCGGCGTTCCTCGTCGGAACCGGCCCGCACACAGGGCAGATCCTCGGACCATTCGATCCCGGCGGCGTACAGATGAGCCAGCGCCATCCGGTACGGCCGGGCCACCGCGGCGTCGCCGCCGGCCAACGGCACGTAGCGCAGGTGCGCCACCCGATGGAAGTCGGCGTAGTCGGCGAGCAGGAACTCGCCGCCCCACACCGCGCCGTCGTCACCGTAGCCGGTCCCGTCGAAGGCCACGCCCAACACCGGTGCGGCGCCGTCCAGTTCGTGTTCGGCCATCGCGGCGGCGATGTGCGCGTGATGGTGTTGGACCAGCCGCACCGGCCGTTGGGCCGCGGCGCGCCGGGCCCACCCGGTGGAGCGATAGCCCGGATGGCGATCGGCGACCAGCACTTGCGGGCGCACGCCGGTGATCGCGCCCAGGTGTTCGATCGTGTGCTCGAAGGCATCTTGCGTGGCGAGGTCGTCCATGTCGCCGACGTGCCCGGACAGCCACGCCTCGCGGCCCTCGGCCAGCGCGAACGTGTTCTTCAGGTCCCCGCCCACGGCGAGCGTCGCGGGCACCTCCACCGGCAGCCGGATCGGCAGCGGCGCCCAGCCTCGCGAGCGCCGGACGAACAGTGGTTCGCCGTCCACCACCCGCACCACCGAATCGTCCAGCGGCACCCGGATGGGTCGGTCGTGGGTGAGCCAGCCGTCCGCGAGTGTCGCCAGCCGAGTCAGCGCTTCGTCGTCGTCGGTCACGATCGGCTCGCCGGCCGCGTTGCCGCTGGTGAGTACGAGCAGGCGTGGCCCGGCCCGGTCGTCGAGCAGCCCCAGGAGCAGGTGGTGCAGGGGTGTGTACGGCAACATGAAGCCCAGATCGGGGCAGCGCGGGGCGATCGCCTCCGACAGCGCGGCTCGGGCCGCGGGGCGCCGCCGCAGCAGCACGATCGGCCGGGCCGCGCCGGTGAGCAACTCCCTTTCCGCGTCCGTGATCGCGGCGTGCGGCTCGATCTCGGCGAGTGTGCGAGCCAGCAGGGCGAACGGTTTGTCGCCGCGCCCCTTGCGCTCGCGCAGCCGAAGCACCGCGTCCTCGTCGGCCGCGTCGCAGGCCAGGTGGTAGCCGCCGATGCCCTTGACCGCCAGGATCGCCCCTTGGGCGAGCATTCGCCGGGCCTCGTCCAGGGTGCCGAAGCCGATCGGGGCCCCGTCCGCGTCGACCAGGGACAGCCGGGGTCCACAGGCGTGGCACGCGATGGGTTGCGCGTGGAAGCGTCGGTCGCCGGGATCGGTGTACTCGCGGGCGCAGTCGGGGCACATCGGGAAGTCGGCCATCGTGGTGTGCGCGCGGTCGTAGGGCAGCGCGGTGACGATGGTGAAGCGCGGGCCGCAATCGGTGCAGGTGATGAACGGGTGCAGGTGACGGCGGTCGGCGGGGTCCTCGAGTTCGGCCAGGCAACGAGCGCACGTGGCGACATCCGGCGGAATCCGGGTGCGGTGCGCGGCGCCCGGCTCGGGCGGCACGGAAGCCACGATCGTGAATCCGGTGTCGCCGCCGATCGCGAGTTCCTCGTGGGTGATCGACTCGACCGAGGCCAGCGCGGGTGCCTCGGTGTCGATCCGCCGGCAGAACGCGGCCACCTCGGCCGGCCCGCCCTCGATCTCGACGAGCACGCCGGCACCGGTGTTGGTGACGTGTCCGGCCAGACCCAGCTCGGTGGCCAGCGTGTAGACGAACGGCCGAAAGCCCACGCCCTGTACGGTGCCGCGCACGAAGATCCGACGCCGCTGCGCGACTCGGGTCGGCCCGGCGGCGGTCAAGACGGCTCCCGCGCCGGAACCGGCCGCGGGTCGATCTCGTGCGTGTGTGCGTGCCCGTGCTCATGCCCGGGTTCACGTCCGTGCCGGTACCCGGGGCCGTTCCCGGTCCCCGGCCCGGTGTCGGGCGATCCGTGCGCGTGTGTAGGTCCGTCCGCCGCGTGCCGTGCCATGACCGGCGTGTGCACCGCCCCGCCGTCGAGCACCGCGACCGCGCGCGTCAACAGGTCGCCGACACCTTGACCGGTCCTGGTCGAGGTGAGCAGCACCTCGACCCCGGGATTCACCCGTCGGACGTTGGCCAGGAAGGCGTGTTCGTCGAATTCGACCGCCTCGGCGAGGTCGATCTTGGTCACCACCACCAGGTTCGCCAGACCGAACGCGGACGGATACTTGAGCGGCTTGTCCTCCCCCTCGGTCACCGAAGCGAGCGCGACCCGCAGGCTCTCGCCCAGGTCGTAGGAGGCCGGGCAGACCAGATTGCCGACGTTCTCCACGAACAGCACGCGAGTCTTCGCCGGCAGCCAGCCCGTGAGTTGTCGACGCAACTGCGCGGCCTCCAGGTGGCACAGCCCGTCGGTGAGAATCTGCTTGACCGGTGCCCCGGACCGGGCCAACCGCGTCGCGTCGTTGTCGGTGGCCAGGTCCGCGGTCAACGCCGCGACCGGCACCGCGCGTTCGCCGGCCAGGCGCAACTCCGCCTCCAGCAGGGCGGTCTTGCCGCTGCCGGGGCTGGACAGCAGGTTGACGGCGATCACCCCGCGTGCGGCCAGTTCGGCGCGCAGGTCGTTCGCCCCGCGATCGTTGTGGGCGAGCACCGCCTGCCGCAACTCGTCGACTCGGCACATGTTAAGTCAACCCTCCTGGGTGGCCTGGGCATATCCGACGGCCTGGACCGGATCCGCCCAGCACACGTCGACGATCTGCAATTCGCGCCCGCACAGCAGTTCGGTGCTCGCGCCCGCGCATTCGGGGCAGCACAGGTCGGGTGGCACGCCCACCGCCCACTCGACGGCGCACACGCCGCAGCGGGCCCGGCCCGGGACGCCTTCGACCACCAACTCCGCGTCGCGCAGCACCGTCTCGGCGCGCGCGACCTCGAACGCGAAGGCCAGCGCGTCGGGAACCACCCCGGCCAGTTCGCCGACCCGCAGCCGAACGGTCAGCGCGGCCCGCTCCCCGGTTCGCGCGGCGACCGCCTCGACCTGCTCGATGACGGCCAACGCAATCGACATCTCGTGCATCGACCCTCTCCCGGGCTCGACGATCCACCGCCGCCGGCTCACCGAGTCGACGGGCCCGCGCTCCATTACAGGCCCCGACGGCGCCGCGCACGGGCACCCACGCCGTGTCCGACGCCGCACGTACGCCGTTCGCCGCAGTGCGGGGCTCCGTCGAGGGGACGCCTCGCGGGGCGGGCTACATGGCTCGCATCCGCAGATAGCGTCGAATGTCCGCCCGGTTCGCGAACGCGACAAGCCCGAACAGGGCCACTGCGCCGATCAGAATCCTTCGCACGTCGGCACCTCTCCAGACTCGAGACCGCGCACCGCGTCCGCGGCGGCGGGTCGGACATCGACCGCGTCCGGCGCGTCCGGCGCACCGGTCGGTGATTCGATGGGCTCCTGCCGGCGCAGCACCCGCAGGATCAGCGCGACCGCCTCGTCCACGGCCGCCGCGACCGGTGGGCTGAGCCCCACCCGCTCGTCCAGGTCGGCCGGTTCGCAGCCGACGACCAGCACCCGGCGAGGCGGGATGCCGCCGGTACCCGCGCTCAGCGTGCCCAGCAGCGCGAGGACCGCGTCAGGCCCCATGCGATGGCCGTCCACGAGCGCCGTACCGGTCTCGACCGAGCCCGGCACGGCGGCCTCGATCAGGTACACGGTGCCCGGTTCGCCGCCACGCGCGGTGGCGTCCACCAGGATCAACGTGTCGTAGCCCTCCAGGAGTTGGTAGGCCAGATGCACGCCGCGCACGCCGAAGTCGACCACCTCGGCACCATCCGGCAACGGGTGCCCGGTCAGCCTGGCGACGGTCTCCACCCCGAAGCCGTCGTCACCGAGAAAGATGTTGCCGACTCCGGCGACGAGCACCCGCTCGACGCCCTCGGCCGGCGGACCGTGACCGATCACGTGTCCTCCAGGACCGTGAGTTCATCCGGTTGGAAATACAGGAACCGGCCCTGGGCCCGCCGGATGTCGGCGCCGGGGTCGCCGTCCACGGTCACCGCGAGGTGCACCGCGCCGTCGACGTCGTGCAGCACCGCCTCGACCAGGGCGTCCCGACCGTGCAGGAACAGGTCCTGGGCGTCGGTACGGCGCGGCCCCGGCCGCAGCCGAACCCGACTGCCGGGACCGATCGAACGCCCGTCGACCGGCACCCGATCCGAGGCGGGATCGAATCCGGCGTCACTTGCCGGGTCCCACCAGGGCCGGTCGGTTCCCGACGTGCCCGGATCGGATGTGCCCGGTTCGATCAGGGTCGTCGGCCCGGCCGACCCGGTGCTCTCACGCAGCGCTCGCACCGTGCCGTGCAACCGGTCCCACACCTCCGGGGGAAGCGAGTCGACCAGGTCCACGGCGGCGCCCGCGCGGGCGTCGGTGCCGCGTGCCTCGCGCTTCTCCCGCTCGGTCAGGGCCGAGGTGCGCAGCGCGAGGATCTCGTCGATCTCGGTCGCGTCGTAGAGCGCGCCGGGGCTTTCCGGGGCCACCCGCGGGTGATCCTCCAGGATGATCGGCGAGGACAACATCACGTCGTCCCGCTCTCCGGCCAGCACCGGCCAGGTCCGTAGGTTCGCACACGTCGCGACGGCGGCCCGGGCCCATTCGGGCGGGTCGGTCACGGACAGGAACGAGCCGTTGTCCAGGCCGAGCAGCACATGTGCCGACACCAGCGCATACGGCAGCGCGGCGTCCCGGTCGGCACCCGCGTCGGGCGTCCACCCACTGGTGTTGGCCACCTCGACGGTCAGCTTGAGTGTGCGGTACGGGCCGGGCACTTCGGTGGTGCGCACCCGGATCTCCCCCTCGACCCGTGCCCGTCGGCGGACCAGTCGCCCGCACACGCGGCCGTCGAGTTCGACCGTCTCGGTCTCCTCGCGCTCGGCCCGATCGAACGGCAGGACCAACCCGTCCCCTGCCGACGCCGCGACCGGCAGCACCAGTTCGACCCGCTCCTCGACGCCCTCGTCCCATGGGACAAGCACCCGATCAGGCAGCTCCAGCGCCTCGGCCGCCGCGAACTCGCCGTCGGCGCCGACCTGTTCCACCGTGCGCCGCTGGGCGTGCAGGAAGCGCAGCTCGATCGAGAGGTTCGCCTGCGCGCGAGGCTCGATCAAACACTCGGTGCGCTGGTCGTGATGTTCGCCGCTGCCCTGCCCCCAGGCGGGCGGCACCAGCACGCCGAACTGCCAGCGCATCCGGTTCTTGGCGGCCGAGGCCCGGTACGGGTACAGCACATAGCCCTCGAAGAGCACGGCGTCGGCGATCTGTCGCGCGACGGCGAACCGCTCCTGGATCGCGGGCTCGAACAGCGTCATCGTTCGGTCCCCTCGGTGAGGCGGCTGCGGTCCGAGGCGCCGGGGCGATCACGGCGAACACCGAAGGCCCGCACGGGCGCGGTGTCCGGCTCCGCGCTCGCCAGCAGCGCCCGCATCGTGGCCTCCCAGGAGGGCAACGCGTGCCGGGCCCGGTAGGCGAGCAGCGCGTCCATCTCCTCGCGCGGTAGCCGCAACCAGCCGCAACCGGGGAAGTGCTGCTCGACCATTTCCCGCCATACGGTGACCGGCATGCGATAGGCGGTCTCCTTGTGCCAGGGCACCGGTTCCACCCGGAAGCCACCCGCGCCGGTGAACGCGGTCCCGGAGAAGAGCATCAGCAGCGGCACCTCTCCCTCGTCCAGCGCGTGGAAGTAGCGGGACGAGGCGATGTCCATGTCGTAGGTACACGGCACCGCCAGATCCACCTCGGTCTCCGCGGTGAAGCCCGGCACGTTCGACGCCACCTGGGCGAACTCGATCGGGTGGAGCGTGCCGCCCCAGCGGGAACGTTCGCCGAACAGCACGCCCAGCCGGGCGCCCTCGACCGTCCCGTAGCGACGCCGGGCGGGCTCGATCCGCATCTGGACACGCAACGCGAGCGCGTGCACCCGGGACCGCTCGGCGGCGGTGATCCGCAGCCGAAAGACCAGCGTGGGGCCCGCCGCGTACCCGTCCGCGCGCACGCCGACGCAGGAGAAGTCCAGCTCGGTCACGGTGCTTCGTCCCCTCCGGGTACCCGCGCGCGCGAACGGACGTCGGCGAGGAACGCGGCCAGGTCTTCACGGGCCTCGGCGCCGCCGTCGAAGCCCCGCCACCGCAGGCGCATCCGGCCGACCAGCTCGTAGCAGACGTCGATCGGGACCAGGAAGCACTCGCTCGACCCGTCGGTGCGGCGCAACAACAGCGCTTCGACGTCGGGACGCAGCAGCTCGGCGAGCCGGCTCTCGCCGAGCACCGCCTGCCACAGCTGTGGGTCCAGATCGCTCTCGGTGGCGCCGGCCGGGCTCGGGTAGAGCGCGATCAGCCGGTCGAGCGCGGCGTTGCGCAGGAAGAACGCCAGGCCGACCGGGATCTGCAGGGCGTCCCAGGCGGCTTCGTCCAGGCTGTGCCCGGGGTCGGCGAGGTAGCGCTCGGGCACCGCCCGGTAGCGACCGCCGGCCGCGCCGCGCCGCTCGAAGAGCATGGCGCAGCCCCGGCACGCGCAGGCCAGGACCCGCGCGTCGGTGTCCACGAGGTGGCGGTGTCCGGCACCGACCTCCTGGGCGCACAGCTCGCAGCGTTCCGGGCGCGGCCCGGTCGGGAGGCGGAATCGGCGCAGCCCTCCCGCCGGTCGAGCGGTCGTCGGGAACGGCGCGTTCACCGTGTGGCCCGGGCCGGATCGGCCGGTCGGGTGCCGATCTGAAGCAGCACGGGTTCGGGCGACACGGCCGGGGCGTCCTCGATCTCGATCCGTTCGACCTCGGGTGCGTAGCCGGCCAGGAGCCCTTCCACACCCTCGGGTGAGCCTGCGGCGTTCCCACTCGCGCTCGCGCATCCGCATCCGCCGCTCGTGGCGGTGATCCGCAGTCGCAGGGTCCGGCTGTGCTCGTCGTAGTCGAGGAACTCGGCTCGGTGTTCGGGGTGCGCCGCGAGGCCTCGCGTGACCCGCGTCGGCACGTCGTCGGGGTGCAGGTCGTGCAGGACGAGCAGACCGGTGACCAGTTCGTCGTCGAGCACGGCGCGTCGATCCGCGCCGGCGTCGCGCAGCAGCGCGGCCAGCCGGGCCAGGCCGGTGCCGTAGAAGTCCATCAGGGCGCGGACCAGTTCCTCGGCACCGACGCGCACATTCGGGTCGGCGCTGTCGCCGAGACGGGTCAGGATCTCCTCGACCCGCAGTCCGGTCTGTTCGGCGTTCATCCGCTCAGTCCGCTCAGCCCGGTGGGCACATGCAGCTTCTGCAGGGTCTTGCCGTCGCCGAGATACATGTGAACACCGCACGGCAGACAGGGGTCGAAGCTGCGCACGGCTCGCATGATGTCGATGCCCTTGAAGTTCTCCGGGGGGTTCTCCTCGAAGATCGGCGTGTTCTGCACCGCGTCCTCGTACGGGCCGGGGGTGCCGAGGGTGTCGCGAACGCTGGCGTTCCACGGGGTCGGCGGGTACGGGTGGTAGTTGGCGATCTTTCCGTCCCGGATCACCATGTGGTGCGAGAGCACGCCGCGCACGGCCTCGGTGAAGCCGACGCCGACCGCCTGCTCGGGCACCTCGAACTTCTCCCACGTCTTGGTCCGGCCCGAGCGCACCTCGTCGAGTGCCTTCTCCGCGAAGTACACCGCCATGGCGGCCATGTACGCCTGGAAGTAGGTGCGCGCGCGGTTGCGCTCCAGGGCGTTGCTCCACTGCGGGATCTTCCACTCGAAGGTGGTTTCGGGTTTGGTCATCGACTTGGGCAGGTTGATCACCACGCTGTGCCCGGTGGCCTTGACGAAGCCGGTGTCGACCAGTCCGTTGAGCGCGGTGGACCACAGTCGGGCAAGCGGGCCGCCGCCGGTGTCCAGGGCGAGGTAGTCGGTGCCGTCGAACCAGCGCGGCGACATGACCCAGCTGTACTTGCCGTCGAAGTCCCGCTTCTGTGGGGCGGGGATGGTGTGTTGGTTCCACGGGTGGCGCGGGTCGACCGGGTTGCCCAGCGGGTCGTGCGTGACGAACGGCTCCCGGCCCTCCCAGTCCTGGTAGTAGGAGCTGCCGAGCAGGATTCGGATGCCCAGGTTGATCTCGGTCAGATCGTTGGTGATCAGCTTGCCGTCGACCACGACGCCGGGGCTGACGTACATGCGCCGGCCCCAGTCGGTCATGTTCCGGTAGGTGAAGTCGCAGTGGTCGGGGTCGTTGAGCGCGCCCCAGCATCCGAGCAACACCCGCCGCCGTCCGACCTCTTCGTAGCCGGGCAGGGCGGTGTAGAAGAAGTCGAAGAGGTCGTCGTGCAGCGGAACGACGCGCTTCATGAACTCGACGTAGCGCATCAGTCGGGAGAGGTAGTCGGTGAACAACTGCACCGAGGCGACGGTGCCCACGCCGCCCGGGTAGAGCGTGGAGGGGTGTACGTGCCGGCCCTCCATCAGGCAGAACATCTCCCGGGTGTAGCGGCTGACCGCCAGCGCCTCGCGGTAGAACTCGCCCTCGATGGGGTTGAGCGAGCGCATGATGTCGGCGATGGTGCGGTAGCCGTGTTCGGCGGCGTGCGGCGCCTCGGTGCGTTCGGCCATGTCCAGTACGCCGGGGTTGGTCTCACGGACCATACGCTCGCAGTAGTCCACCCCGACCAGGTTCTCCTGGAAGATGTTGTGGTCGAACATGTACTCGGCGGCCTCGCCGAGGTTGATGATCCACTCGGCCAGGTGCGGCGGCTTGACGCCGTAGGCCATGTTCTGCGCGTAAACCGAGCAGGTGGCGTGGTTGTCGCCGCAGATGCCGCAGATCCGGCTGGTGATGAAGTGCGCGTCGCGCGGGTCCTTGCCCTGCATGAACACGCTGTAGCCGCGGAAGACCGACGAGGTGCTGTAGCACTCGGCGACCTGCTTCCGCTTGAAGTCGATCTTGGTGTGGATACCCAGGCTGCCGACGATCCGGGTGATCGGGTCCCAGGACATCTCGGTCAGGCCGCTGCCGTCACCGGCCGTCTTGGTCGAGGGTGCCATCGTGTGTTGTGCCCTTCTGCGGTGAGGACTGCGGCACGCTTGGGGCCGGCCGCGGGATCGGGGACTACGCGAAGGCGATCCGCTCACCAGGGCGGGCGGTAGCCGGTGGTCAGCGCGCGCCCGCTGTGGCGCCACTTGGGTTCCCTGTCCACGGTCTTCGCGGTGATCGAGCGCAGCTTGCGGATCACCACGCCGTACGCACCGCTGGTGGTCGAGGAGATCTTGCCGCCGGGCGGTTCGTCCATGAACGGCATGAACTTGTCCGGGAAGCCCGGCATCGTGCACGCGATGCAGATTCCGCCGACGTTCGGGCAACCGCCGACGCCGTTGATCCAGCCGCGCTTGGGCACGTTGCACTTGACGACCGGGCCCCAGCAGCCGAGCTTCACCAGGCACAGCGGCGAGCCGTACTCGTGGGCGAACTGACCCTGCTCGTAGTAGCCACCGCGGTCGCAGCCCTCGTGCACGGTGGCGCCGAACAGCCAGGTCGGGCGCAGCTTGTCGTCCAGTGGGATCATCGGCGCGGACCCGGCGAGTTGGTAGAGCAGGTAGGTCAGCGTCTCGGCGAAGTTGTCCGGCTGGATCGGGCACCCGGGCACACACACGATCGGCAGACCCGCCTTGGACTTCCAGTCCCAGCCCAGGTAGTCGGGAACGCCCATCGCACCGGTGGGGTTGCCGGCCATCGCGTGGATTCCGCCGTACGTGGCGCAGGTGCCGATCGCCACGACGCCGGTGGCCTTGGGCGCGAGCCGGTCCAGCCATTCGCTGGTGGTGATCGGCTGGCCGGTGGCCGGATCGTCGCCGAACCCGCTCCAGTATCCCTCGGTCTTGATCGACTCGTTCGGGATGGATCCCTCGACCACCAGCACGAACGGGTCGAGTTCGCCCCGTTCGGCCTTGAAGAACCACTCGATGAAGGTGTCCGCGCCCTGGACCGGTCCGCACTCGAAGTCGATCAGCGGCCAGTGCACGGCGATCGGCGGCAATCCGGGCAGCGCGCCGGTGACGATCTCCTCGATCGACGGTTGCATCGCGGCGGTCAGCGCCACGGAGTCGCCGTCGCAGCTGAGGCCGGCGTTGATCCAGAGGATATGGATCGGGGACGGTTCCTCGACCGGCGTGGCGGCGGTCGAGTGCCCTGTGGGGTTTTCGGACGTGGCGCGCATGAGGACACCTCCTCAAAGGTTACTTGTCCGATATAACGGACTCTCGGATCTTCCTATCAGTCCGACACGCAACGCGCCTCACATCCGGTCCGTTCGGACGAGTCGCGCCGCGTCCGCCCCGCGACGGCGCCGATCCGGAGAGGGCCGATGGGTGCGGGCGTGATCCGATGGAGATCCGGGCGTGTTCGGCGATGCGGTTGGTCGTGCCGGCGGCGTAGCCGTTCTCGACGATCACGGGGAGCCGTCACGCCCGGCGAGAATGCCGTGCGAGGCCCTGGGCGTTCCGGGGTGCACGTTCCATATACGACGCTCTATACAGGACACGATGCCAATAGGGCAAAGCAGCCATTTTCCTGCAAATATCGTCTTTCGAACGTCACGCGAACCGGTTCACCGCGACTCTCCCAAACGAGAATGGTCCAGACCATTGCCCAGGGGGATCCGGTCCTTCTACCTTGAGGGCGTACGTCCCCGGCACATCATGCTCGGACACCGTGCGACGTCCCCGTCACCGCTCCTGTCGGTGCCCGAGCGGTTCGATCGTCTCCGCATGTCTTCATCCACGAGGAGAGCTCCATGCGCAAGAGGACCATCGTGTCGACCGTGTCGACGCTGGCGGCATCCGCTGTCGCCGCCCCGCTGATGCTGGCGAGTCCCGCCGCGTCCCACGGGTTCGTCACCGGCCCGGCCAGCCGCTCCGCGCTGTGCGGAAACGGCACGGTCAGGAACTGCGGCCAGATCCAGTGGGAGCCGATGAGCGTCGAGGGCCCCAAGGGTTACCCGTCGCGTGGCCCGGCCGACGGCAAGCTGTGCGCCGGCGCCGACGGTCGCTGGTCTCCGCTCGACGACCCGCGCGGCGGCAACTGGCCTGCCACGACCGTGACTTCGGGCGCTTCCACAACCTTCAACTGGAAGATCACGGCGCGCCACTCGACCAGTTCCTTCCGGTACTACATCACCAAGCCGAGTTGGGACCCCACCACACCCATCACCCGCGCTCAGCTGGAGAGCACGCCGTTCCTGACGGTGCCCTACCAGGGTGCGCTGCCGGCCGCACTCACCTCGCACACCGGCACGCTGCCGGCCGGACGCACCGGCCGCGCGGTGGTCTTCGCCGTCTGGGACGTGGCGGACACCAACAACGCGTTCTACTCGTGCTCGGACGTCAAGTTCTGACGTCGGCGTGACCACGGGTCCGGCGGCGCGACCCAGGGGCACGCCGCCGGATCCATGCGGCTCGCTCGGGCCGGCCCGATCGTCGTAGATCCCGGCGAGTTTTCCCTCTGCGGTGGGGACCGTCGTGCGGGTGCCGATGGGCCGCGGGCGTCGGTGGTGCCGATGATGCGGCCGAGGAAGTCGTAGGTGTACGTCCGGGTGTCGCCGCCCGTGTCGGTGACCGACTTCAGCTCCTCGCGCGGGTTGCAACGGCGTTGGTCTATTGGATCCGCAGGCTTTTGGTGATCATGGCGATCTCGTCCCGTCGTGCGGGCGAGCTCGCGCTGTCCGTGAAGAGAACGGCGTCGCCGCCGGTGTCGATGAAGGTGACGCGGGTGCGCAGGGGCGGCCGATCGGTGCCCGGGAGGACGCACTCGCCCTCGGAGTACCAGGCGTCGTGGCCGTCGACCCGGGTGGCCTCGGTGTCCGCGAGGAATCTGCCCTGGTACTCGTCCGGGCAGACGATGATGTTGGTGAAGGTCTTGGCCGTGTTCCGAGTGCCGCCGAACGCCGGGAGTACTTCCCTGCCGATCGTGCCCACATGGACGTACGCCGCGTCGGCGGGCCTGCCCGTGCCGTCCGATGGTTGCCACTGCCTGCCCACTCTCGCGCCGGAGGTCAGCACGCCCGCGGGGTTCTCGGTCATGACCGTCCATCCGGGGGGCAGTACGTAACTCAACCGCGCCTTCGTGTCGTTCACCCTGGCGCCCGTTGTATCGCCGCCGCTCGAGGCGTCGCCGTCCGGCCGCGCCCCCTCGCCCGTACCGGTCGGCGCCGGCGACACCTCGCCCGCGCCGCCCGGCGCTGCGGCATCCCGTGCTCCCGCGTCCGCGCGCCCACATCCGGTGACGAGCGTCAGCGCCGCCGTGGTCACGACGACCGCAGCGAATATGTTCCGACGTCCGATTCCCGCCCGCAGCATGTCTCTCCCGAGGTCGCGTCGACGTCGTGCTCTCGTCGACTTCGAGTCGAAATCTAGGAGCGCCGCACGGCGCGCAGCAGAGTACGCGTACTCAAGTGCACCCGAGTAGGCCCCGCATCCGCACCCTCGGCCCACGACGCGTACAGACCCATGCCGCGACGTGGCCCCGGACTCCCCCGTTCGCCGCAGTGCGTGCCGTCAAAGGGCGGTGCCGGTCCTGTCGACGGTCAGGTCGAGGAAATGGGCGGAGCAGGAGATGCACGGGTCGTGGTTGCGGATGACCCGTTCGCACAGGGTGGTCAGCGCGGCGTCGGTCGCGTCGCCGCCGGCCAGTCGGTCCTGGACCTGGCGGCGCAGGTCCTCTTCGATCGCCCCCTGGTTCTGCGCGGTGGGTGGGACCAAAGAGGCATCGGTGATGGTCCCTTGTGCGTCGAGGGTGTAGCGGTGGTAGAGCAGGCCGCGTGGCGCTTCGGTGGCGCCGTGGCCCGTGCCGGCTCGCGGTGGTACGTCGACGGCGGCACGCGGAGGGGGTTTCGTAGGATTCGATCAGGCGCAGTGCCTCGTCGACGGCGTAGAGCACCTCGACGGCGCGAACGATGATGCTGCGGTAGGGATTTCGGCAGACCGTGCCCTGTCGGGGGTCGCCGAGTCCCGCCTCCAGGGCGGCTTGGAGCGCGAGCGGGGACAGCCAACGCCCGCTGATGGCGTAGCGGGCGAGTGAACCGGTCAGGTGGCGACGTCCGTCGAGCCGCGAGTGCAGCGCCGTGGAGTGAGGCACCGGGTGTTCGACGACGTGGTCGTCGAACGCGGAAACGGCGAATGTGCGCGTGGGCAGTGCCCGGTCGCTGTCCGGGCGCAGGCCGGCGGTGTGCGGGGCCGGCATGAGCGTCGGCGTGCCGACCTCGATGGCGTAGCTGCCGGGTTGCGCCAGGGCGAGGAGGTCGTGGTCGCAGCCGGCGTCGGGGAACTCGAAGCCGGCCACCCAGCGCACCGTCTGCGCGGCGTCGTCCCGGACTCGGCGCAACGTCTGTGCCAGGGGTCGTAGTTCGGCCGGGAACGGGACGCGGTGGAAGCCGCCGAGGCGGACGTTGACGGGGTGGATCGCCCGGCCGCCGAGCAGTTCGAGGATCGCGTTCCCGGCCTGTTTGAGCCGCAGGCCGCGTTCGACGTCGGCGCGATGGGTGCGGGCCAGGTCGATGGCGCTGTCGCGGCCGAGGAAGTCGGGGGCGTGGAGCAGGTGGATGTGCAGCGTCTGGCTCTCGATCCACTCGCCGCAGTAGAGCAGGCGTCGCAGAGCGGCGAGTTGTCCGTCCACCACGACACCGCAGGCGTCCTCGACCGCGCGGCAGGCACTCGACTGATAGGCGACGGGGCAGATCCCGCAGACTCGGGAGGTGATGTCGGGTGGCTCGGTGTAGGAGCGTCCGCGCAAGAACGCCTCGAAGAAGCGTGGGGGTTCGTAGATGGCCAACCGGGCTTCGACGACCCGGTCGCCGTGCAGGTCCAGGTGCAGCGCGCTCTCGCCCTCCACTCGGGTGAGTGAACCGACGTGCAGCACACGCGAGCCGCGATGGGTCACCGGGACTCTTCCTCCTCGCGGGAGGCCGCGTCGAATTCCTCGGCGGCGGTGTTGAAGGTGCGCAGCACACGCACCACGTCGAGGGTGTCCATGCCGTCGCGTCGAAGCAGCGGAATGAAGGCGGGGAAATTGGTGGAGTCGGAGGGGCCGAAGCAGCCGTAGCAGCCGCGCCCGAACGTGGGGCACAGCGCGCCGCATCCGGCGTGGGTGACCGGACCGAGACAGGGGGTGCCGTGAGCCACGGTCACACAGGTCGTGCCGCGCTGCTTGCACTCGAAGCAGACGCTGTGTCGCGGTACACCGGGCGTGCGGCCGGCCAGGTGGGCGGTGATGACTTCCAACAACTGGCCGCGGTCGATGGGGCAACCACGCAACTCGAAGTCGACGGGGACGTGGGCGGCGATGGGGGTGGAGGTGGCCAGGGTGGCGACGTAGTCCGGTCGGGCGTAGACGACGGCCTGGAATTCGGCGACGTCGGCGTAGTTGCGCAGGGCCTGGACGCCGCCGGCGGTCGCGCAGGCGCCGATCGTCACCAGGCGGCGTGAGACGGCTCGCACGTGCCGGATCCGCTCGATGTCCTGCTCGGTGGTCACCGATCCCTCGACCAGGGACAGGTCGTAGGGTCCGGGCGCGACGGCACTGGACGCTTCGAGGAAGTGTGAGATGTCGACGTGCGCGGCGATGCCGAGGAGTTCGTCCTCGCAGTCCAGCAGGGTGAGTTGGCAGCCGTCGCAGGAGGCGAACTTCCATACGGCGAGTTTTGGGCGCGGATGGCCGCCACCCGGCGTGTCGTTGTCGGGCATCGTCACAACTCCCGGACCGCGAGCAGAGGTTCGGCATGGATCCAGTCGACGACGGGGCCGTCGCGGCAGAGCAGCAAGGGACCGAGTTGGCAGTGGCCGCAGTGTCCGGTGCCGCAGTGCATCGTGCGCTCCAGCGAGACCCGGATCCGGTCCTGGGCGACGCCGCGGTGCATGAGGTCGGCGGCGGTGGCCCGGATCATCGGTTCGGGCCCGCAGACGAACGCCGCCGTCCGCGGCGGATCGAATTCGGCCCGGTCGATCAGCGTCGTGACCAGGCCGACGTCTTTCGTCCACTCGGGGCCGGCGCGGTCGACGGTGACGCGGACCCGGGCCGCGGTCTGCCAGGGCTCGTCGGGATAGAGCAGTTCGCCGGGTGTCCGTCCCCCGACGAGTACGTTCAGGTGTCCGTGGCGTTCGGGTGCGGCGAGTGCGGCCAGTACGAGGGGGCGCAGCGGCGCCAGGCCGATACCCCCGGCCACCACGAGGAGGTCGCGTCCTTCGGCTTCGCACAGGTCCCACCCGGTGCCGAAGGGGCCGCGCACCCCGACGGTTTGGCCGACGCGCATGCCGTGCAGCGTGCCGGAGACGGCTCCGACGGCGCGGACGGTGTGCGTCAGGCGTGGGCCGTCGATGCCGCAGGCCGACAGGGGGATGTCGCCGACGCCGAAGGCGTACACCATGGCGAACTGGCCGGGGGCGAAGGGCGGAAGGGCCGCTCCGACGGGTTCCAGGGCGATCGTCGCGGTGTCCGGCGTATCGACCCGGCGCGCCACCACGCGGTACGGGACGGGCGTGGTCATGGTGTCGCGCCGCCGCTGCCGGGAGGTCCGTACAGGTCCAGCAGGCGGGTGCGAGTCGCCTTCAGTCGGCGTGCGATGACCTCGGCGACGCCGTGCGTGAGCGCGAGTCCGAAGTCGGTGTCCTCCTCGCAGGCGGCACGGATCGGCTCGGCGTCGAACTCGTACGCGGTGACGCCGGCGCGGCACCGCGCGCCGAGGTGCCATCGGTAGGGCTCGAACAACCAGGACCAGCCCAGCAGTTCGCCTTGCCCCAGGGTCTCCACGACGGTTGCGCGGCGGCCCGGGACGTGGATGTCCAGCGCGACCAGTCCCGAGCGGACGAGCCAGAATCGGTCGGCGGGGCCTGCCTCCTCGAAGACGCGGGTCTCGGCGGGGAAGCGCACCTCCCGCGCGAAGGCGAGCAACCGCTCGCGGTGCGGGGGCGCGAGGGCGCCGAGGAAGCCGTACCGGGCCACGCTCATCCCACTTCCCGTCCCCGGCCCTGCTCGCGTTCCCGATGCAGTGCGTGGGCCTCTTCCGTGATGTCGATGCCGGTGGGGCACCACACGATGCAGCGACCGCATCCAACGCAACCGGAGCTGCCGAACTGGTCGTGCCAGGTGCCGAGTTTGTGGGTGGCCCACTGCCGGTATCGGCTGCGTGCGGAGTCGCGGACCGGGCCGGTCGAAAGATGGGTGAAGTCCCGGTCGAAGCAGGACTCCCAGTGTCGCCATCGTTCGGCGTGGTCGCCGGTGAGGTCGGTGACGTCCTCGACGGTGGTGCAGAAGCAGGTCGGGCACACCATCGTGCAGTTGCCGCAGGTCAGGCAACGGGCCGTCACGTCGTCCCAGCGCTCGGCGTCCAGGGTCTCGCGCATCAGTGTGCGCAGGTCGACGAGTGGCATCGTTCGACCCATGCGGTCGGCCGCATCGGCGACCCGCTCCCGGGCGGCGGAGCGGGTGGCGGAGTCGGCGACGCGGCCGGGCAGTTCGGCGAGGACCGCCGCTCCTTCCCCGCTTGCGGCCCGGACCAGGAAGCGGTGGCCGTCGGCGTCGAGCACTTCGGTGAGCGCGAGGTCGTAGCCCTGTTCCACGGCGGGGCCGGACCCCATCGACACGCAGAAGCAGGTGGCCCCCGGCTCGGTGCACTCCACCGCCACCAGGAACACGCGGTCCCGGCGGCGGCGGTAGGCCGAGTCGCTGTATCGGCCGCCGGTCAGAACCCGGTCCTGAACAGCGATGGCTCGCAGGTCGCAGGGACGCACGCCGAGGAACGCGTACACCGGCGCCGGGGTGTCGTCGGGCGTCACCACCATGCCGCCGTCGGCGGTGCGGTCGGCGCTCCACTCCCGTACCCGCGGCGGATGCAGGAACGTCTTCCACGACTGTGGGCCCGCGCTGTGCGCGAACACGGCGCCGTCCTCGCGCGCGACGAGTCGATAGCGTCCGGCTTCCAGTTCCACTCCCCAGCCGTAGGGCAGGTCCGTGCCGCCGGAGACTTCGGCGAGGGTGATCGCGCCGTCGCGGACGGTCGGCCCGATGACGGTGCGCCCCCGGCGGGCGAGGATGGTGATCAGGGCGTCCAGACCGTCCTTGTCGATCACCGCGTCGTCGCACCGCATCATTCGCCGACCTCCGCATCGCAATCCGATCCCGCATCAGTATCGTCACGATGTGTGTCACTTCCGTGACCTGTCGCAATCATTCCTGGTCCAGGTGGGCCAATCGTTACCTCGTTCGGGCCCGAACCGACCGTCCGGAGGGTGTGGTGGGGAGGGGAGGTGTCATGGACGTGAGCGTACGAATCGTCGTCATCGGTGTCGGCAACGAGTATCGGCGCGATGACGGCGTGGGATGGGCGGTCGTGGCCCGCTTGGCCGAGCAGGCCGCCACGTCCCCGCTGCCGGCCGGTGTCGCCTTGCGCACGTGCGACGGCGATCCCGCTCGGCTGATCGCGTTGTGGGACGACGTCGATCTCGCCGTCGTGGTCGACGCGGCCCACGCCCACCCCGGACGGCCGGGGCGTGTGCACCGCCTGGTACTCGACGCGGAGCGGTTGCCCCCGTCCGGCGATACGACGAGTTCCCACGGCCTCGGCCTCGGAGAAGCCGTCGAACTAGCCCGCGCGTTGGACCGCCTGCCCGGGCGTTTGGTCGTCTATGCGGTCGAGAGCGCCGACACCGGCCCGGGGAACGGCATGACCGGGGCCGTGGCTGCGGCGGTGGAACCCCTCGCACGGCGAATCTCGCGAGAAATCGGCTCATGTGCCGACTAAGGGATTCTTCGGCAAGGCCCGAACCCTCCGCACGCGCGGGGAACCGACGGGCGGTTCGATCCTTGCCTTCACTGCGCGGAGGGGCGGTCGGGCTGTCGGGCGGGGACGTCGACGACGGAATCGGGCCCAGGATGGGCGCCCAAATGATCGTTCAGGCGGCGCAGTTGCTCCTCCATGGCCTGCAGGCGTTTGTCCAGGCGCGCGTATTCGAGGCGTTCCTCGGCCTGTTGCTCGGGGAGGATCAACCGCGTGGCGATGGTCGCGGTGACCACGCCCATCATGCCGATGCCCACCACCATCAGCACCGCACCGACCATGCGACCCTCGGTGGTAACCGGGTGCAGATCGCCGTACCCGACGGTGGTGATCGTGCTGATCGCCCACCACAGAGCGTCCGGGTAACCCGTGATGTTCGCGTCCGAGGCACGGCGTTCCGGCTCCAGGACGGCGGCGGCGCCGGCGACCAGGATCGTGAGGACCAACACGACCGTGCTCGCCAACAGGCGGCCGGTGCGCCCGCTGCGGGCGACAGCCCCGACCCGACCGATCACCGCGATCAGGCGCAACACCCGCGTCGCGGGCATCGCGACCGCGGCAAGATCCAGCGGGTGGGCGCGCACGAACCTCCAGCGGTCCCGGCTGAGTCCGAGCCTGACGAGGTAGTCGGTCAGGAAGGCCGCCCACACCCCGTACTCGATCCACAGCACCGGGCGCTCGCGGGCCTGCAACGCCTCACTCAGGACGAACGTGGTCAACGAAACGGCCGCCAGGAGAGTCAGCCACGGGGTTATCGCGCTCTCCCACCGCTGATATGCCGTGGTCTCCTGGTCTCCGCTCGGGCCCCGCATCACGAACTCCGTCACGGTAGGGACATCGCCGGACCGACCGAGGGTCGCTCTCCCGCATGCTAGACGACGGCGCGGGCCTCTCGCGAGATCGGCAGGCCCGTCGCACCCGAAGGTCAATCGGGAAGCATATTCGGATGACGAGGGCCACGCTCCCCGTGATCGTCGCGCTTCCCGTACAGGTCCACCAGTACGTCGAGCAGGTCGTGATCGGTCAGTACGCCCACGGGGCGAGTCGTCTCGTCCACCACCAGGAGGGCGTCGACGCCGGCTCCCAGAAGTCGCTCGCTCGCGCTGATCACGTCGATGTCGGGGGCGACGAGACAGGGTTCGGATCCGAGCACGTCCCTTGCCGCGCGGTGCTTGAGTCCCAGGGGGTCGAGAGCCCACACCGACGCGAGGTCGCGGTCACTGAGCAAACCCACGGCGTGGCCCTCGTCGACGACGGCCACGTGGCGCAGATGGGCCGTGAGCATACGATCCATGGCCTGCCACAGGGTGTCCTGGCCGGCGACGGCGACAACGGGGCCGTGCATCACCTCACGAACCGCCGGAACAGGCGTCGCTCGCCCTGGATGAACGTGTGTCGTGGACATGATTCACCTGCTCGGATTCGAGGTTGTACGAGATTCTCCGGGTCGATCGGCGATCAGGACCGCCGCGCCGTGCACTCGATCCGCGGCGAGATCGGCGAGCGCGCGGTCCGCGCGGCCCATGGGGTAGGGGGTGGTCGTCACGTGTAGGTCGATCTCCCTCGCCAGGCGTAGGAACTCGACGCCGTCGTCGCGGGTGTTCGCGGTGACGCAGCGCAGATTACGTTCCCGAAACAGATGCCGCTGGTAGTTCAGCGGCGGAATGTCGGTCAGGTGTATGCCCGCCACCGCCACGGTTCCGGAAGCGTCGAGTGCCGCCAAGGCGGCCGGCACGATGTCGCCGACGGGGGCGAAAACGATGGCCGAGTCCAGCGGTTCGGGTGGGGAGTCGTAGGTGTCGCCGGCGGTGGCGGCGCCGAGTTCCAGGGCCAGTCGGCGGGCCTGTGCGGAGCGGGTCATGACATGGACGGACGCGCCCCGCGCCAGGGCGATCTGTGCGGCGAGGTGGGCCGACGCGCCGAAACCGTAGATGCCGAGCCTGCCACCGGGTGGAAGGTCGGCGCGCCGCAGGGCCCGGTAGCCGATGATGCCCGCGCACAGCAGCGGCGCCAGGTGTTCGGCGTCACGATCGGCGGGCAGCGCGTACGCGTAGTCCTCCGGCACCGAGGCGACGTCGGCGAACCCGCCGTCCGCGTCCCAACCGGTGTACGTCGAATCGGGGCACAGGTTCTCGGCGCCGCGTCGGCAGTGGCGGCATTTCCCACAGGTGTGGCGAAGCCAGGCGATGCCGACGCGGTCACCGGGGACGAAGCGTGTCGCATGCGTGCCGACGGACTCCACGACGCCCACCACTTCGTGCCCGGGGACGGTGTTCGCCCGGTGCGGCGCCAGGTCGCCCTCCGCGAGGTGCAGGTCCGTACGGCACACGCCGCACGCCTCCACCCGCACCAGGATCTCCCCCGGGCCCGGCTCCGCGCGCTCGTGTTCGACGAGTTCGAGGGGATGGGTGTCGATCGGCCCGGGGCGCGTCACCACCCATGATCGCCCGGGGCGCCCACGCGCGGAGGTATCGGTGCTCATGAGTCTCGCCCCCATGCGGGATGGTCGAGCGTGTGCCTTCGTCTTCCAGCGTCGTGGGCGGCGGACCATGGAGCACAGGGCCGATGGTGCCGTACGCCCGGGCCGAAGGTCCTGTCGGCGACCCCGTGCCGTGCCGTCGTTCATCGCGGTCCCGCTCAAGCGGAGCGGTAGGAGCGCCGGATTCGAAGGTGTCACATGGCGCCGGACCAATCGTGGGTGTCGTCGGTGCGGTAGGCGATGTGCTCGTGTACCGAGACCACGCCGTCGACGCTGTGGCACAGTCGTTCGATGATGGGGATTCGACTTTCCGAGTTCACGGCGGCGGCAGGGCTTTCGCCGGCCGCCAACCCCAGAATGCGCCGACGACTCGTGCTCGCACAGGGCCGAACGGCCCGGGCCGACCGAGCGGCGGCTCGACGCGGCACATCGGGTCGGCCGCTTCTCGCCGCACCGGGTCGCGCATGGGACTCATGACCCGGGTCCTTCGGGGACGTCCGGCCCTGTGGCCCCCGGGCCGAATCCCCGAAACTGGTCATATCCGGCGCCGGCCCCGCGGAGGCGGCCCCGACGCGCCGTTCCCGGCATACGGCCGCACCGATGGGCCGTGGGGAGAGATCGATATGGCAAACGCATCCCTGAGTCCCGCGGATATGCGGCATCTGGCTGCCGCGGGCGGCGCGGCACCCTCACTTCACAACAGCCAACCGTGGTACTTCCGAGCCACGAAAGACGATCGCGGGATCACCGTGTACGCGGACAAGACGCGTGCCGTTCCGCTCACCGATCCCGATGGTCGGGCCCTGTACATCTCGGTCGGCGCGGCCGTTTTCAACATGCGCGTCGCCGCCGGACGACTGGGCCGGGATCCGCACGTGACGCTGCTGCCCGAGGGGGTCAAACCGCCTGCGGCGGCCGTACTCGATCTGAGTCGATTCACCCACGACTCGCAGCCGTACGGTCCGGATCTCTACCCGGCGATCGGTGACCGGCACTCCAGCCGACTGCCATTCGCCAACCGTGACGTGCCGGAGCGCGTCGTCGGTGAACTCATCACCGCCGCCGCGGCGGAAGGCGTGGTCCTGGACGTGCTGGAGGAGGCCGACGCCCGCCGCGTGCTGAACCTGACGGCCGAGGCCGAACGACGCACGGCCGCGGACCTCGCCCGGCAGGCGGAAACCCGCACATGGCTGCGCCTCGAGGAACTCACCACCGACGGCATCCCGCGTGCGGCCCTGGGCCCACAGGACCACGACGCCCGGGTGCCGGTGCGCGCCTTCACCGGGCACCCGCCCGCCTTTCCCACCTCCACGCAGCGCTTCGAGGCACTGCCCCAGGTGGCCACCCTGACCACACGCTTCGACCGTCCGGAAGACTGGCTGCGCGCGGGGCAGGCCATGGAGCGGGTATGGCTGCTGGCGACCGTCCACGGCTTGCGTATGTCGGTCCTGCACCAGGCCGTCGAATGGCCGGACACCCGTGCCACCCTGCGCGACCCGCGGACCGGCCCCGGTCATGTCCAGATGGTGCTGCGGATGGGGTACGGGCCTCCCGGAGCCCCAACCCCTCGCCGACCCCTGACGGAGACTCTACGGCCGGCCGCGGACGACGCCGGCACGAAGACCCCGAACGCAACGGTTACGGGAACGGACACGGCCCGGACCTGATCGGCGTGGAACCTCTGATGGGCGTGCCGACCACGTCATGCGCAACGCCGACTACGGCACGGCCCCGGCCTCGGTGTCGTAGGCGACCCCGGCGGCCGTGCGGGTGGCGGTGCGTGCTCGTGGGCGCCCGTCGCCGTGGCCCGTTCCGAGGATGGTCGGGGTGCGCGCGACGGCGGATTCGTTCATCCGCTCCGCAGCCTCGTCCAGGATTTCGGTGGGCGAACGGGAGGCGTCACGCACTCGGTTCGGATCCATGAGATAGGCCGCGACCCTCTCCACGGTAGCCCCGGGGCGGACGGAACAGGAACCGCGCGCCGGGTACGCACGTAGATCCGCGATCAACCCCGCCCCCGCGGTTATCCCGCCGCGCCCTCGTCGTGGATCCGAGTCAGGACACGTACCAGGTCGTGGTTGGTGACGATACCGAGCGGCAGTCGGGATCGACCGGAGACGATCAGTGCGTCGACGCCCGCGTCGAGCATGCGTTCGACGGCCGTGAGCGCGTCGATCTCCGGTCGCACGATCGGCACGCACCGCCGTAGGAGCTCGGTGACGCTACGGGGGCCCCATCCCAGATGCCGGCAGCGGTGCATCGCCCGCGGTTCGGCGAGGTCCCGGTCACGGAGCACCCCCACGGCCTCGCCGTTGCCCGGATCGATCACAACGAGATGGCGCAGTCCGAGCGCGAGCATCAACTCGCGGGCTCTGCGCGGGGTGTCCGTGAGGGACACGTACGCGACCGGCGCGCTCATGACGTCGCTCACCCTGGGAATCGAATCGTGTTGCGTCAAGACCCGCTTCGGTTCCGTCGTCTGCGTCCTTGCGGAGTTCACATCGCTCTCCGTCGATCCGTCCGCCCGGGGCGTCCCCTCGGCGTGGGGTGGATCCGCCTCGTCCACGCCCCCAGCGTCCGACGCGGCGATACCTCCTCGTAAGGGTCGATCGGCCCTGTCGGGTGGGCCGGTCGGCTCCGGTGCTGGTCGAACATTCGACGCACCATGAACACGGAAGCCGGTTCGGCATCCGAGGAAGGTGAGGGCGATGGAAGCGCTTTCGACCCTGGCGGTGGCGCCCGCACGCCACGTGGGACACATGTACGAGGACGACGGCTGGAACTGGGTGTGGGGGTCGGTGATGATGCTGCTCCTGATCGCGGCGATCGTCGCGGTGGTGTGGTTCCTGGCACGCGGCGCCACACACGGCCGCGGACCCTCGGAGCCGGCCGGTCCGTCGGCGACCGAGGTATTGGCTCAGCGCTACGCCCGAGGCGAGATCGACACCGAGGAGTACCGCGAGCGCATGGCGGTCCTGACCACCGGCTCGCACACGCCGGGTGGAAGCAAGGGTCGTGGCCGGGGCGACTCGGACACATGGGGCGGCTGACGCCGCGTGCGTGTTTCAGAGAGTGAACGTACGGCTACCACCGGGCGGGATCTCGACCACCGCGCCGCGGAACCCGATCGGGACCGGACCACCCTGTCCCGGGCGCAGGCTCACGGTCACTTCCCGCCCGTCGACCTCGACCACCACGCCCCAGTGCCCCCGGTAGCGCAGTTCGACCTCCAGTCGACGCAAGCGGGCGGGGAGGCGAGGATCGAGCCACAGTACGTCACCACGCGTGTCCAGCCCGGTGTAGCAGCGTTGCATCAGGTCGACCGTCCCGGCCATGGCGCCGAGGTGGATGCCTTCGGCTGTGGTTCCCCCTTGGACGTCGTGGACGTCACCGCCCAGGGCGTCGCGAAAGAAACGCCACGATCGCCGGCGATCGGTGCGGGCCAGCACCCACGCGTGCACCACCGAACTGAGCGTCGATCCGTGCACGGTGCGGGCCCGGTAGTACTCGACGGTGCGCTGCGTCATCTCGTACGCCGCCGGATAACCGAGGCTTCGCAACAGTCCGCGAATCTCCCGGGCGGGGAACAGGTAGTAGAGCATCAGCACGTCGGCCTGTTTGGACGCCTTGTAGCGGTTCACGCTGTCGCCCTCGGCCTCCAGAATGCGGTCCAGGCGTCGATTGTTCGGGTATCGCCGGCGGTAGCGCGGCCAGTCCAGTTCGGCGAGGCGCTCGTATCCGGCGAATTGACTGGGCACGCCGTCGTGGAAGGGGACGAAGAGTCGACGGGCGACCGTCCGCCATCGGTCGAATTCGTCGTGGGTCAGGTCGAGGCGTTCGGTCAACTCGTCGCGTCGGTAGCCGGGCAGCGCGTCGAGCGCGTCGAGCGCGCGGGACAGCACCCATGCCGCGAGCACGTTCGTGTAGGTGTTGTCGTCGATGCCGGGGTGGTCGGCCCACGGGTAGGCGTCGTGATACTCGTCGGGACCCATCACGCCGCGGATCCGGTAGCGCTCCAAGGCGGGGTCGTACCGGGCGGTGTTTGCCCAGAAGCGGGCGATCTCCAGCAACATTTCCGCACCGGACGTGTCGAGGAAGTCGATGTCGCCGGTGGCCTGGTAGTACTGCCACGTGTTGTAGGCGACAGCCAGACCGACGTGGCGTTGCAGGTGTGTGCGATCGGGGAGCCACCGTCCGGACATCGGGTTGAGGTGTGTGCTCGGGGCCTGCTCGGTGCCGTCGGCGGCGCTCTGCCACGGGTACATGGCCCCGCGCACGCCGATGTCCGCGGCGGCCTGTCTGGCGGCGTCCAGGCGCCGGTACCGGTATCGCAGCACGGCGCGGCTGATCTGCGGCGTACGCAGGTTGAGCGTTTGCAGCACGAACAGTTCGTCCCAGAAGACGTGTCCGCGATATCCCTCGCCGTGCCAGCCGCGGGCCGGCATTCCGGCATCGAGGTCGACGGTGTGTTCGGAGTAGGTCTGCGCGGTGTGAAACAGGTGCAGGTGAAGGGTGTTGTCCTCGCCGGCGCGGTCGGTGAACTCCGCTTCGGTGCGGAATCGGCGCCACAGCTGTTCCCAGCGGGTGACGTGGTCGCGCAACAGGGTGTCGAAGGAGCCCGTGCGCGAGAGCGCGCGCAGGGCTGTGGTCCGTGGATCGCCGACGGCCGGGTCCTTGGACGTGTATACGGCCACCGTCTTGTCCATGGTCAGTGACTGCCGTGCGACGGCTTCGACGGTGAAGATCCGCCCCGGTCGGCCGGGGAGTGACTCGGGTTCGGACTCGACGTCGACGGTCGCGCCGTCGAGGCGGAGGCCGACGCGCGCCGCCACCGCGATGTGCAGAGGGGATCCGAGGGCGTGCACACACAACCACAGGGCCTCCTTCTCGCGCCCCTGCCCGGTCGGAGCCAGGTGGCGGCCGACCAGATCCCGGTAGCGGGCGACTCCGGTGTTGGCGACGGTGCCGTCCAGCGCCGCGCGCACGTGCAGCGGGCCCGACCAGTTCTCCGGGGTCAGCACCGTCTCCAGGGCCGCGATGTGCGGTTCGGCGAGACTGGCGAATCGCCGTTGCCGCAGGCGCGTGCGCCGGCCGGCCGCGTCGACGATCAGCGCGTCGCGTGTCAGTACTCCCCGGCGCAGGTCGAGTTCCAGGCGCTGGGACACGATCCGCGTCGAGGGGTCCTCACCGAACCATCCGGTCGCGCCGCCGGCTCGGAACGTGACCGGCAGCCAGTTCGGGCAATTGATCAGATCCTCGTTCTCCACCCGACAACCGTCGATCGTCGAGACCACCCGATCGTAGCGACCGGCGAGATAGGTGCCCGGGTAGTGGATCCCGTCGGCACGCGACTCCGGCGCGGCCCCTCGGGTCACCAGATAGCCGTTGCCGACCGCGCACAGCGCCTCTCTCCTGCCCTCGTCTTGGGCTTCGTAGCCTTGGAATGCCATAGTCCAGGGATCCTGCGGGGGTGGGCGTCTGGGTCTGCTCATCGGATCGATATCCGCTCTCCCGGGCGAGGCACGACGGCCGTCCAGCCCGGTTCCGCATCGAGTCGGTCCCGCAGTGCCTGGGCGCCTGCCGAACATCTTCAGGGTACGCGCGCCCTCCACCGGGTCGCGCGCCCTTGTGCGCTCAGTGCTCGATGCGGCCGGTCCACGTCGGCTCCACGACCGCCCACTCCCGCTCCCAGTCGCGGGCGCGCCGACGGGAGGTCAAGAGTTGCTCCGCGCCGAACGCCCCGGCCGTGACCATGATTGACGCGGCGAACGCGAGCATCCCGGCGGTGATCGCGTCGACGACGATCGCGTCGTGGGTCGGTGGGGGTGTGGTGGGTCGGCCCTCGGCGTCGAGCCAGATGCCGGTCGTGTCGCCCGCCGCTCCCCCGAGCGGCACCTGCGCCACGCCGGTGTGGGTGGTGCCATCGGCCGCGACCCAGCTCACATCCGCCGCCACCGTTTCGGCGCCGGGTCGGGCCACGATGGGCGGCTTGATCATCAGCACGGCGGAAACCCGGTGCTTGTGCGCGAGTTCGCGGCTCCGAGCCGTCTCGCCGGAGTGGATCCGGACGTGGACGGCCGCCAGGACGACCAGCGGCACCAGGATCAGGGCCAGGATCGTCAGCGCGAGTGTGGACCGCAGGTGTGTGACGTCGCAGCGCCGGTACAGCGGCTCGCGGCCGAGGAGGGCGCGCATGCGGCGTCGCATTCGTGCGCGCGTTCCGGGCGCCTGCCGCCTCGCGGCGTTCATGGCGCGGTCGCGGGTATCGGCACGACGGCCACCGGGCAGGACGCGTGGTGGAGTACCGCGTGGGTGGTGGGGCCCAGGCGCATCGGGAAGGGGCCGTGGGCGCGGTGGGCGGCGACCACCAGCAGATCCGCGTGCGCGGCGACGCCGATCAACGCGTAGGCGGGCGCCCCGGTGGTGACCATGGCCTCGATCGTGACGTCCGGCGCCTTGGCCCTGATCGGCTCCAGAATCTCGGTCAGGAGATGGTCGTGGGTGGTCGCCATGTCCAGCGGGTCGCCCAACAGCGGCGCCACCACGCCCGGGAAGTAGCCCGCCATCGTCAGGGTCCACACGTGGACGGGGATCACCCTGCCGCCGATGAGGCGCGCCCGCTCCACGGCGAACTCGACCGCCGGCGTGTCGCTGTGATCGGCGACGCCCACGACGACGCTCGGGGTGTCCACCTCGTCGGCCTCCGCGGGCACGACCACCACGGGGCAGGACGTGTGCGCGCACACCCGCAGGGACACCGATCCGAGCAGCAGGCCCGCGAAGCCACCGTGGCCCCGCGTGCCCACCACGATCGTCTCCGCCCGTCGGCTCGCCTCCAGGATCGCGTCCGCCGCCGGTCCCTCGAGCAGGGAGGTTTCGACGGTCAGGTGGGGGTATGCCGCGCGGGTCCGGGCCGCCGCCTCTTCCAGGAGGGCCCGGGCGCCCCTGCGGACCTCGTCCGCGCGGGCATGGCCACCGAGGGCGGCCGGCGGGACGGCCATCGTCAGGTGGAGCGGCGTCTTCGCGGCGGCGGCGGCGCGGGAACCCCACACAAGCGCACGCTCACCCCCCGGCGAGCCGTCGTAGCCGACCAGGACCCCGAGGTCGGGGAGATGGGTTCCGGTGCTCATGACTTGTCCAATCGTCGCCGAACGACGTCTCGGTCGGCGGAGTCGGGTTTTGCGACATCCGGTCGGCCCCTCACCCTCAGCGTGCGCCCACGCGACCGGCGGACACAGGGCTGCCCGGTACCGCGGGACCGGGACCTTCGGCCCGGTCGACCATCCCCACCGGCCCTGTGCCGGAGGTCGCGAGGGCTCGATGGTGGAGACAGGGCGAACCGCGCGATCGCGGCCCCGGAGCCACAGGAGGCGAACGCGATGAGGACGAGCAGCGGACCCGCCCTCCCCACGGAGGAGGCCGTGCGGGAGCGGAGCGTGGCCGACGTGATGAGCACGGCCTTGCTCACCGTTGTCGGCGACGAGTCCCTTTTGATGGCCTGGGAGTTGATCCAGCGCACCGGATTCCACCACCTGCCCGTCGTGGACGAGGACGGCCGCTTCGTGGGGTTGTTGGAGCGCGGCGAACTCGCGGTGGCGTGTGCGCTTCCGGCGATCTCGCTCTCCGAACGGTACGTGAGCGAACTCCTGCCCGGCAGCGTGCAACCGCAGGTGTCGATCTCCGCCGGGCTCGCCGAGGCGGCCGAGGTGATGACCGAGCACACGGTGGACGCGGTCGCCGTCACCGACGACAACGACACCCTGGTGGGTCTGGTGACCGCCCGCGACCTCGTCGCGGCCCTCGCCGGACGTACGTCACCGCACGGCCCCCGGGATCACGGCCCCGTGCTGTTCCGGTTGGAACCGGTGCTTCCCCCGTCGCGCCGCTCCTGATCGGCCCGCCCGGAGCACGACGTTCGCCGTTGTCCCGCAACCGAGACCACCAGGATCACCCGAAGGAGAATTCGACATGGAATCGCTCGACACCCGCTTCGACCGGGACACGACGGGCATGGCCTCCCGAGAGGGCGAAGCGCCCGCCGAGAAGGGCACGCAAAACCACCCGAAGAGTCGGATCGTGGTCGGTTTGGACGGCTCGTACGGGTCCGCGATCGCCCTGCGGTGGGCCGCGCGGGAGGCGGCCGAGCTCGGCGTCGTCCTGGACGTGGTCGCGGCATGGACCGACGCAGACCCGGAACTGCCGACCCTGGAACGGCCGGACGCGCCGCTGTCCGTGGCCCGCGAGCGCCTGGAGCACGCGCTGGCCAACCTGGTGCGAGTGCCGATCCCACCGGAGCGCATCGTGGCCACCCCGCTGCACGGCAGCGCCGGGGAGGTCCTGGTCGCCCGCGCACGCGACGCCCGGTTGCTCGTACTGGGCACCAGCGGCATCGAATGCCCCACGATCCCCGGGCCCACCGGGCTGTACTGCCTGCGCCACAGCGCCACCCCGGTGGTGTTCGTCCCCGCCCCGGACGCCTGATCCCACACAATCACCCGGCACCCGGCCGCCCGACTGCCCGAGCCTGACGTCCAGGCTCGGGCAGTCGCCCGTTCACGCCATCCCCGAGGTCCGATGACCAGGACACTCCAACCCGGTCGGGCGCAAGGAACCCGCTCCCCAGGCTCCGATCACATCTTCACTCCGTCGTGGGCCGGGCAGGCATGGAGCGAAGATTCGAGGGCACGCATGATTTCTTCGGATGCACGCGACGGGGGATGCGGGGTGGGCCGTCATGGTTCGGGTCGTCGACGACGGGGACCGGCGGGTGCCGGTCGGGGTGGCCGTCATGGTCACCGCGATGTTCGAGGGCGGCGAGGAGATTGCCACCGCCCGCGCTCTGACCCGCGATTTCCTGACCGACTTGCAGGCCGTGCACGGCCTTCCCGTCTCGAACCGCGTCATGGGCGTGGTGCAACTCGTCGTCAGCGAACTGGTGACCAACGCCCGCAGACACGCCCCCGGTCCGTGCACGCTGACCCTGGAGGCATCGGACGGCACGATCGACGTCACCGTGTGGGACGGCGATCCCACGCTGCCGATCGCCCGCGCCGCCGACCCGGGCAGGGTCGGCCAACACGGACTCGAGATCGTCCTGGCCGTCGCCCGGGGCTTCACCGCCCGCCGCGAACCCGTCGGCAAACGCATCACCGCCACCATCGCCTTGGCCGACGACCCCGCGGGAGACCCCGCCGGCCGCCAACCGTGACGAACCACCGACGGGACCACACCCGCCCCGGAACCGTCCGCGTTGCGCCTCGATCCTTCGGGTGCCCGTAGGCGTACCCGGATCACAGCGACTCCAAGAAGTCGCGGACGACGTCGATGAACGCGACCGGGTCGGTCGCATGAACGGTGTGGCCGGTCGGGAGCTCAGCCAAGCGTGTTCCGGGGCGGCGTTGCGCCATCGCCTTGGCCTCTACGGATCCGAGGATGTCGCTTTTGGTGCCGTGGATGAGCAGGGCCGCACAATCGGTGGCCAGCCATTGGCTCCAATAGTCGCCGACCTGTTGGCGCCCGGAGCGGACCATGTCCTCCCGGTCGAACGCCAGGCCCCACCCGTCAGGGAACTCACGCACGGCACCCATGAGGTAGCGAGCCGAGTCACCGAGCCCTTCGATCAGACCGGATCGAGTCGGCGCCCGACGCGGCCAGGCAAGAGCGAACGAGAGGTCGTGATCCAGTTCGACCCCGATGTCCTCGATGATCAAGGCCTCAACGCGGTGCGGCTCGCGAGCGGCGAGCTGATAGGCATTGACCCCGCCCAGTGAATGGCCGAGCACGACGGTCCGGTCGACGCCGAGGTGGTCCAGCAACCTCACCGCATCGTCGACGTACCCTGCGCGGGAGTAGTCCGCCGTACGGTCCGAGAAACCGTGCCCTCGCTGATCCAGTGCGATCACCCGCCAGTCGGGCGTCAACTCCTCGGCCAGGCGGGTAAACGTGCGGCCTTCGTCGAAGTGGCCGTGCAGGGCGAGGAGGACACGCCCCGACCCGCCGAAGTCGAGGAACGACAAGCTCCTCCCGTCCACGTCCAGACAGGATCTCGACGGTTCGGCGGGGACCTCGCCCGATATCCGTGGTGTCATGGGGAACAGCATGCCGGGGGTCACCGACAGCGAAGCTCACGCCGGGAGGAGGAGCGACGCGAGGTCGAGGAGGTGCGGCTGCACAGCCCGCCATCTTCGACCTGCCCCGCCAGGACCCGGACTTCGTCTCCCTCGCCCACGGCATGGGCGTGCCCGCCACTCGCGCCGGGAACGCCCTCAAGCCCGTCCCGGAATCCGACCGGTCAGCTCGGCGGGCGGATCGACAGGGTGTGACGAAAGACGTCCCGGGGATCCCACTTGGCCTTGACGCGTTGCAGGCGTGGGTAGTTGGCCCCGTAATAGAGGGTGTACCAGGGGACGCCGGAGGTGTTCCGGGCCGGATCCGCCAGGTCGTTGTCGGGGTAGTTGATGTAGGTGCCGTCGCTGACCTCGCCCGGCACCGGGACGCCGCCGGTGTCGGCGTAGACGTCGCGGTAGAAGGCGCGGACCCAGGCCAGATTGTCGGCGTCGTCGTCCTCGCTCGGCCAGAGCGTCTGGTAGACCGCCTTCATGATCGCGCCGCGTTGGGCGATGGCGGTGGCGTCCGGTGCGACCGCGCCGACTCGGCCGCCGTAGCCGATGAGCAGCATGCCGCCGTGCTCGGTGCCGGTGTCGTCGGTCAGGTAGCGGTGGATGGTGTCGAGTTGGGTATCGGTGAGGGAGCGGCGCAGATAGCCGGCTTTGAGCTTGTACCGACGGGTGAACACGTCGCCGGGTTCGCCCAGGCCGGGCCAGGTGGTGAGGTGCATCCAGGGCATGGTCAGTCCCCGGTTCACGATCGGTTCCACGTCGGTGTCGCCACGGATCGCCGTCACGAAGTCGGCCACCATCGCGGCCGCGTTCGGGATGTCCGCGTCGATCTGCACGATCATCTCGAAGGACGCGGCCTTGCGGTGTCTGGGCAGCATGATCGCGTACAGGCCGGCGTACGGCGAGTCCGGTGCGCTCCAACGCTCGTGCCAGCGGCCGAAGTTGCGCAGAAGGGACGTGAACACGTGCGCGGTCATCCGGTCGTCCCATGCCCACACGACCAGGTATTCCACCATGTCGCGCGGCGCGGGCGGCAGCACGTGGGACGGATCGCGGCCCACGGCGTCCGGCGAGCGCAGCCAATACCGGGTGACCACACCGAAGTTGCCGCCGCCCGCACCGGTGTGTGCCCACCACAGGTCGCGATGGGGGTCACCCTCCTCGCGGGTCGCGACCACCGCCCGCGCGGTGCCGTCCCGGCCGACCACTACCACTTCCACGCCGTACAGATGGTCCACCACCGAGCCGTAGCGGCGCGACAGCGGCCCGTATCCGCCGCCGACGAAATGGCCACCGGCGCCCACCTCGGGGCATCCGCCTGCCGGGATGGTCACACCCCAGCCCTTGGCCAGGGTCCGGTACACGTGTCCGAGCGTGGCCCCGGGCTGCACCGCGAACGCGCCGCGTCCGGCGTCGTATCCGACCGCGTCCATCGGTGACAGGTCGAGCAACATCCGTACGGCCGGGTCCGCGGTGAAGTCCTCGAAGCAGTGGCCGCCGCTGCGAACCGCGATGCGCCGACCGGTGCGTACCGCGTCGGAGACGGCGCGCACCACCTGCTCGGTCGAGCCGAGCACCCGGATCTCGCCCGGACGACCCACGAACCGGAAGTTGTTGCCGCGTACCAACGCGCCGTAGCGAGCGTCGTTCGGCCGCACCGTCACGGGCCCGAACGCGGTGGCCTCCGGCGGTGCGGCTTCCTGTGGCGGCGCGGGGGTCTCGGGCGGGGCCGGGGCCGCCGGCGCCTCGGGCGTCGGATCGGCGGGCGCGGCGGTGGCTTCGGGGCCGAGCGCGCCGGCCGGTCCGCCCGCGGCCAACACACCGGCGGCGCCGGCGAGCAACCCTCGACGATCGATCGAGTAGGGCTTCGGATCGGGTGGATTCATCACGATCTCCCTCTGTCCGGACCTGCGACGCCGACCGAACTCCCGCGCGCCGGCGCCCCATACGGCGATCCTCCCGCACCCCGAAGGACCGGGACATCCACCGAATCCCACGACTCGACAAAAACCCCGATGGTGCGAACGGCCACCCCGCCCTCGATGTGTGCCTTGCTCTCGTTCTCGCCTTTGTAGGCTTCGATGCGGACGGGCGCCCCGTCCGTGCCTGCCACAGGGGTGAGGGTGGCCGCGGCCGGAACGATGGCCGGTAACGGGGTGCGCGGGGCATGGCCGGAACGTGGCGGCGGCTCGGTCCGAGGGCCGGGGACTCGCCGGATGGCCGAGCCGACCGCAGCAGCCTTCGTATCCCGCGTGGAACCGCCGGAAGTCCCCCGTGGTCCATCCGCCGACGGCCGTCACACACCGTGGGTCTCGCGCCAGGCTGTCCGGCGAGCCGCCGCTCGTCGCACGCTCGGCCCGGTTCGCGGCGGGTGGGCCCGGTCGAAGCTCGTCCGACACCCGCCGGCGCGCGCCGTGGCAGGCTCCTTGGGGACTCGCCATCGGATGGTCGACGAGCGAGTCGGAACGGTCTTTCCGACACCGGGTGTCGGTTGTCGAGGTCGAACACGCCCCGCGCGACGTAGGCAGGTCGCCCGAACCTCGGCCGGGTTCCGGACCGTCGAACGAGGCTCGGCGGCGTCGGACTCCTCGTTCGGGGCACGCTCGTTCCGGCCGTCGGTGACGGGCACGGTCGTCGGGTCTTGTTCGGATCCGGCGGCGATGTGCGCCCCGTGGTTCCGCTGCCTACGGGGCGGCTCTCCCGGCGGCGCCGGTGGTCGGTTCGTGGTCACTCCGGTCGGGACGGCGCCGCGCGGTAGCGTCCCGGGGTGGTGTGAAACTCGCGATTGAAGGCGTGGGAGAGCGCGTAGGGGGTGCCGTAGCCGACCTGGCGGGCGATGGTGGCCAGGGAGTCGGGGGTGTCGCGCAGGAGGGTTGCGGCGAGGGTGAGGCGCCACCAGGTGAGGTAGTTCATCGGGGGGCGGCCGACCAGGACGGCGAATCGCCTTGCCAGAGTGGGGCGCGACACACCGACCTCGGCGGCGAGGCGGTCGTTCGTCCAGGGCGCCGCGGGATCGGAGTGCAGAGCCCTGAGTGCGGCGGCGGTCACCGGATCGCCCAGTACGGTCGGCCAGGTTCCCGTCGTGTCCTCACTCAGCCACGCGCGGATCATGTAGACGAGGAGTAGGTCGAGCAGGCTGGGGACCGCGACGCAGGCCCCGGGCTGCCGTTCGCCCAGTTCCCGGCCCAGCAGGTCGATGGCGGACCGGAGCGCGGGATGGCCGCCCACCTGGTGCGGGAGGTGTACGACCTGGGGCAGTTCGGCCATGAGCGGATGCATCCGGGCGCGGTCGAGCCGGTACTTGCCGCACAACATGCGCACTTCGTCGGTGTCCGATGCCGGATGGTCGGGGGGACGTGTCGCCTGCCACTGCTCGAACGGGACGGCCCGTTCCCGCGCGGCGGCGTCCGGTTCGGTGTGGCGGTCGGCGATCGTGTGCCCCGCGCCGTGCGGCAGGAGTACCGCGTCGCCGGTGCCGAGCAGGAGCGAGGGGCCGGGGCCGTCGGGCGACAGGCGGCATCCGCCCTTGAGCACGACGTGGAAACCCGCACCGTCATACGGGGCGAGCCGGGTGCACCAGCTTCCGCTGATGCCGACGCGGGTGCAGGAGGGGCGCCCGATCCGTACCGCGCCTATCGCATCGCTCACGACATCCATGAGGTCAGGGTATCCATGAGTCGAAGGAGTGAGACGTACGCGTATCCGAATGAGCTTTCGAGACATTGAGAGCTCCATCCATGCTTTCTAGGGTCGACGGCATGGACATCGAGAACGCACCGAGCATCGTGCTGGGAGACGTCGAGATCATCCGCCTCGTGGAGTGGCAGGGGCCGTACGTACCGGCCCGCACGCTGGTCCCCGACTCGCCGGAGGGATTGTGGAAGGAGAATCGCGACCGACTCGCCCCGGACCACTGGAACCCGGACGACGACCAGGCGGTGGTCGCGTTGCAGACGTGGATCCTGCGCAGCGGCGGCCGAACCATCGTGGTGGACCCGGGGGTGGGCGACGAACGCGAGCGTCCGGGATCGGTGTTCCACCATTGGCGCAGCGACTTCCCCGACCGGCTGACCCGGCGCACCGGAATCCGCCCCGAGGACGTGGACATCGTGGTCAACACCCACCTCCACGCCGACCACGTCGGCTGGAACACCACGGGCCCCGCGGGCGAGTGGGTACCGACGTTCCCCAACGCCCAATACCTGCTGCCCGCCGCCGACGACTTCCACTTCGGCCCGGCCAACGCGTACGGAGGCGAACTGCGCGTGGACGACCGGCTGATCTACGAGGACAGCATTGCCCCGCTCCACCGGGCCGGGCAGGTCGTGTCGTGGGACGGCGCGCACCGCATCGACGCGGTTCTCACGCTGGAATCGGCCCCGGGCCACACACCCGGCTCGTCCGTGCTGCGGGTCGACTCCGGGGGCGAACGGGCGGTCCTGGTCGGCGACTTGGTCCACAGCCCGGTACAGATCCTCGCCCCCGCGTGCAGCAGTTGCCTGTGCCTGGACCCGGTACGGGCTGCGGCCAGTCGACGGCGCGTACTCGAACGGGCGGCTGACGAGCGGGAGTTGGTCATCCCCGCGCACTTCGGCGGAGCCGGAGCCGTGGAGGTCCGACGCGCGGGGAGCGGCCTCACCCTCGGACCGTGGGCCGCCTACCGCACGCTGTGAGTCCGCGGTCGCCCCCTCGGTCCCGGCACTCTCCGGGATTCGTTCGGCGCGCACGAGTCGACGTCCTGCCGAAGTCTGGTGCTCCAGCCGTAGATCGCGCGATCTTGCCGGTCGGCGCTGTGATCATGTGGATGGATGGATATCGGATCGCCTGAGAGGGTCGCCAACTGGCAGGCTGCTTCCATGGATCACGCGGAAGTACTGCTCATAGGTGGGCGGGCCGGTGTCGGCAAGACAACGGTGGGGTGGGAGGTTTCGGCGATATTGCGCGCCGTGGCGGTCTCCCATGCGGTCATCGATGGTGACTTCATGGGACAGGTGCATCCGGCACCAGAGGGGGACCCGAACCGTTCGGAAATCACGGAAAGGAATCTGACGGCCGTGTGGGAGAACTTCACCCGGCTCGGCTACGGCCGTCTGATCTACACGAACACCGCGAGTGTGCTGCCCGAGGCGACCGGCATGTTCGAGCGTGCCATGGGGGCGGGGGTGCGTATCACGCGAGTCTTGCTCACCGCTTCCGACGTCACCGCCGGCGAGCGGCTGGTCGGCCGGGAACTCGGCTCGGAGCTGGAGCAGGAGTTGGAAGGCGGTGTCCGTATGGCACGGCTTCTGGATCAGCGAGCCTGTGCGGGGACCGTGCGGGTGGTGACGGACGGACGGCCTGTCGTGGACATCGCGCGCGAGGTCGCGACCGCCACCGGCTGGACCGGGAAACACGCCACTCGCTGTTGATGATCGCGCTTGTGGGCTGATCCGGGAGCGGATGAGGCCACCGTCGATCCAGCCCGGGCGACCGCACCGATGCCTGGGCGGAGGCGCACGCCGGCAGCTCGCCATCCTGTCCGCCGCGACCTCAGGTGCCGTCGGTGCCGAAGCCTGCGACGGCCAGCCGGAAGGCGCGGTCCGCCTGCATCGCCGGGTCGGCGTGATTCTCGGTGGCCAGGGCGATTCCGACGATCAGTACGAGCAGATCGTCGATGGTGACGTCCGCCCGGACGGTCCGGTCGTCGATGGCCTTGCGCAGCAACACGGCACCGGCCGCACCGATGGCCGGCGCACAGGAGTCCGGGGTGGCCTCCTTCCCGAGAGGCTCGTAGGAGAGGACGTCTGCCAGACCGCGTGCGGCCAGCGAGTAGGCGAGCAGCTCGCGCAGCCATTCCACCAGCGCGGAGCGGCTGTCGTGCTCGCCGCTGAGCGTATGAGCGCGATCACACAGGTCGTGGACGCGCTGTTTGAAGACGGCTTCGAGCAGGGCCTTGCGGGTGGGGAAGTGGCGCCGCACGGTGGCCGATCCGACTCCCGCGATACGGGCGATCCGTTCCAGGGATGCCTGGGCCCCCTGGGCCGCCACCTCGGCCTCGGCCACGGCCAGGATGTGCGTGTGGTTGCGGCGGGCGTCCGAACGCTGGCCGGTCATGATCTCCCCATCATTGATAAACGGCGGCCCCCACCATATCGTAGCGAGCACGAAACGGCGGACCCCGCCGTTTATGCCGCGTGGCCGCCGAGGAGAAGACGTGCACATGACCAATGCCGCGATACCGGTTCTCGTCACCGGCGCCACCGGCCGTCAAGGCGGTGCCGTCGCCCGCGTCCTGCTCGCGCAGGGAACACCGGTGCGCGCCCTGGTGCGCGACCCGAGTACGCCGCGAGCGCGAGCCGTCGAAGAACTCGGCGCCCACCTGTGCGTGGGCGATCTCACCGAACCGGCGACCCTTGAGGCGGCCGTGGACGGCGTGCGGGCCGTCTTCTCCGTGCAGATGCCCGCGTACACCGAGCAGGGATTCGACTTCGCCGGCGAGGTCCGCCAGGCGGACAACCTCATGACGACTGCGCGGGCCGCCGGTGTTGAGCAGTTCGTCCAGTCCTCCACCAGCGGCGTGGGACAGCACGTCGAGGCCCCTGGCTGGGCCGAAGGACGATGGGCGGCACTGGAAGCCCCGCTCGGCACGAAGGCCGCGATCCAGGACCGGCTGCGCGAACTCGACTTCACGTATTGGACGTTGCTCAAACCGTCGTTCTTCATGGAGAACTTCGAGCCGTCCATGCGGTTCTACTTCCCCCGCGGCCTCGAGGGAGGACTGGTCACCATCGTCAAACCGAGCACGCACCTGGCACTCGTGGCAGCCAAGGACGTCGGCCGAGCGGCGGCGGCCGCCATGTCCGCCCCCGTCGAGTTTCATCGAGTGGAACTGGAGCTCGCCGGCGACTACCTGACCATGGCCGAGATCGCCGAGATCCTCTCCCGCGCCGTCGGAGTCCCGCTGAGCGCCCCGGACATGACCGAGGAACAGGCACGTGCGGCGGGCATGGGAGACATGGGTGCCACGCACGAGTTCATCCAGGTGGTCGGCCAGCCGGCCCGGCCGCGGTTCGCTCGTGCGCTGGGCATCGAGCCGACCGGCTTCGAAGAGTGGGCGCACGAGCATCTGCGAACCGCCGCCTGAGCGGGAGCACGATCCATCGCAGTGTGATCACCGGAGTGCGGCCGGGCCGGGGACGGCGTCGGTGTGGCACTCGCCGGCCGAGCCGCCGAGTCGGTACCAGGGCGACCACCGTCGGGGGCACACGACTTGATCCGGCAGCGGCCCCGCTTCGTTGCGATCGCGAAACCGTGATTGGATGACGAGGGTGACGGCAAGCACCGATGACATCGAGAAGGCGGCGGCCGTGTTGCGCGCCGGCGGCCTGGTGGCCCTGCCCACCGAAACCGTCTACGGACTGGGCGCCGACGCCGAGGACCCCGCCGCCGTCGCGCGCATCTTCCAGGTCAAGGGGCGTCCGCCCTCCCATCCGCTCATCGTCCACATCGGCGGGGCGGAGCACCTGGACGACTGGGTGCAGGACGTGCCCGCGACGGCGCGCCTGCTGGCCGAACACTTCTGGCCGGGGCCGCTCACGCTGGTTCTGCGGCGCGGCGGCCGGGTGCCCCTCGAAGCGACCGGTGGCCTGGAGACGGTCGCCGTGCGCGTGCCCGACCATCCCGTGGCGCTCGCGCTGCTGGCGACCTTCGGCGGGGGTGTGACGGCTCCGTCCGCCAACCGGTTCGGCCGGGTCAGTCCCACCACGGCGGACGACGTGCGTGCCGAGTTCGGGGAGGCCGTCGACTTCGTCCTGGACGGCGGCCCCTGCGAAGTCGGCGTCGAATCCACCATCGTCGACGTCACGGGGGATGTCCCGAGCATCCTGCGGCCCGGCGGGGTGACGCGGGAGGACCTCGAAGCGGTGCTGGGGTTCCCGCTCTCGGTCCCGTCGACCAGCCCCATTCGAGTACCGGGCCGGCATCCGTCCCACTACGCGCCGCAGGCGCGCGTCGTCCTCGTCGAGCCCGAGAAGATCGTCGCCGAAGCGGAACTCGCTCGGGATCTGGGACACCGGGTGGGCGTCTTCCTGCCGGCATCCCTCACCGGCACGCAGGTGAAGGCCCACGCCGTGGTGGCGGTGCCTGTTTCGACGGCCGCCTACGCGCGCGGGCTGTACGGGTTCCTGCGCCGACTCGACCGACAGGGATGCGACCTCATCATCGCGTCCCTGCCGGAGGAGGAGGGACTGGGACTGGCGATCGCCAACCGGCTCCGCCGTGCCGCAGGACCCCGACCCACCCCGTAACCGCTGATCGCGATGGGCCTGGGTGCGCTGCGGCATCCGCGTCACGCGGCGATGGCCGGAGTGTTCACGCCTCGTCGAGTCCGCGGGAGGCGACGAGGTGGGCGCTGCCGTCGGCCAGCCGGTAGGACAGGCCCACCACGCCGACGCGGCCCGCGGCCACTCGCTCGGCCAGGACGTGGGAGCGTTCCAGCAGGAGGTCGACGGTGTGCTCGATGTGCTCGGCCAGGATCTCGTCGGCTGTGTCGCGTCCGGCGGCGCGGGCCGCGAGCACACTCGGGGTCACCCGTTCGACGACGTCGCGCAGGAAGCCGCCCGGCGTCTGCCCGTCCTCCAAGGCGGAGTTGGCCGCGGCGATGGCGCCACACGAGTCGTGGCCCAGGACGACAACCAGTGGCGCGTCGAGGACGCTCACACCGAACTCGACGGAGCCGAGCACCTCCGCACCGACGACATGCCCCGCGGTGCGCACCACGAACAGGTCGCCCAGCCCTCGATCGAAGATGATCTCGGCGGCCAGTCGGGAGTCGGAGCACCCGAACAGCACGGCGAAGGGCTGCTGGGAGGGAGCGGTCTCGGCGCGACGCGTCGCGTCCTGGTTCGGATGCTCGGGAGAGCCCGAGACAAAACGTTGATTACCGGCCAACAACAGTTCGAAGGCTTCGCGGGGCGTCGGGATCTGTGGGTCGGTCATGACCGCAGCCTATGTGCAGTGACCAGTGAGGTTGGTGGCGGCCGGCGGGTGGGCGGCCTGTGGGTTCGCCAATCGACGGGGGCATGCCACGCGGACGATCGGACGGACCAATCCGCGCGTCGATCCGCTCCGAAGATCCCGTAAAGGAGACCGAGGCGACCGCGCCGCGGTCCCGACGCGAGGGGCGATCGCATCGATGTTCGACACCGTTTCCACCTCCGTGGGCCATCCACCCGCACGCTCCGGCGCGCGCATGGGCCGGGTGGCGGTGGTGGGTTCAGGGGTGGCCGGCCTCACCGCCGCGTACGAGTTGTCCCGGGCAGGCATCGACGTCGAACTGTTCGAGGCCGACGAGCGCCTGGGCGGCCACGCGCACACCCGGACGGTCGCGGAACCCGACGGCCGGGTCTCGGCGCTCGACACCGGCTTCCTGGTGCACAACGAGCGGACCTACCCGCACCTGGTGCGACTGTTCGCGGAACTCGGAGTGCGTACCCGGGACAGCGACATGAGCATGTCCGTGCGCTGCGACGGGTGCGGCCTCGAATACGCGGGCGCCCGCGGCCTGCTCGGGCTGCTCGGTCGGCCCGATGTCGTGCTGCGTGGCAGATATCTGCGGCTTCTCGCCGAAGTACCACGCTTCCACCGGGCGGCCCGCCGCCTGCTCGCCGACCCTGCGGCAGGTGATCCCACCCTCCGCGAGTTCCTCGCGTCCGAACGGTTCTCGACCTACTTCGTGCACCACTTCATCACCCCGGTGGTCGCGGCCGTGTGGTCCTGCGCCCCCGATCTGGCCGGCGACTACCCCGCGCGCTACCTCTTCGTCTTTCTCGCCAACCACGGCATGCTCGGCGTGAGCGGCTCACCGACCTGGCGCACGGTCGTCGGAGGCTCCCGAACCTACGTCGACAAGATCGCCGAGCGCCTCGCCACCGTGCACCGCTGTGCCCCGGTCCGGGCGGTACGCCGCCACAGTGACGGCGTCACCGTGATCACCGACGACGGACGCGGCACCCCGGCCGACGCCGTCGTCGTCGCCACCCACGCCGACCAGGCTCTACGGCTCCTCGCGGACCCCACCGCGGGCGAGCGCGAGATCCTCGGCGCCTTCACCTACTCGCGCAACCCCACGGTGCTGCACCGCGATTCCACCGTCCTGCCCCGCGCGCGATCGGCCCGCGGCTCCTGGAACTACCGCATGCCGCACTGCTCCGCCCCCTCCGATCGGGTGCGGGTCAGCTACCACCTCAACCGGCTGTTGGGTCTGGAAGGCGTCGGAGACTACCTGGTCACCCTCAACGAGGACCCGCGGCACCCGATCCCCGAACACCTGGTGCTCTCTCGCACCGTGTACGAGCATCCCGTCTACACCGCACGCACCGTCGCCGCCCAGCGCCGCCTGCCCGAACTGGCCCGCGGGCGTACCGCGTTCGCCGGGGCGTACCACGGCTGGGGATTCCACGAGGACGGCTGCCGCTCCGGCGTCGAGGCGGCCGGATCCCTGCTGGGGGTGAACGCACCGTGAACATCCCGCCCGGCCCCTGGGGCGCCGTCCTCTACGACACTCGCATCACCCACGTGCGCACCACACCCCATCGACACGCCTTCCACCACCGCGGATACCTGTGGCTGATCGACCCGGACCGACCTCCGGTCGTGCCCCGACTGCTGCGGCCCCTGGCCCGATTTCGGCCGAGCGACCACATCCAGGACGCCGCCCACCCGGAACTGACGATCCGTCAGGATCTGGCGCGCTACCTGGCCGCCCGAGGCGTGTGGCTCGGCACCGGCCGGGTGTTGATGCTCACCCAGGCGCGTTCCCTCGGATACGTCTTCAACCCGCTGACCGTGTACTGGTGCCGCGACGACCAGGGCCGTCCGCTGTGCACCGTCGCCGAGGTGCACAACACCCACGGTGGCCGGCACCGCTACCTCCTGCGCCCGGATCCCGCGGGTCGGGCCCGAACCGCCAAGGAGTTTCCCGTCTCGCCGTTCTTCCCGGTCGACGGGCACTACCGGTTGGTCCTGCCCGAGCCGGGCGGGCACCTGGACCTGGCCGTCCACTTCGAGCACGCGGGCGTTCGGGCCTTCACCGCCACCGTCCACGGCACCGGTCGACCCGCGAGCCCCATCACCCTGCTGCGTGCCGCGCTCACCCACCCTTTCGCCACCTGGGCCGTGAGCCTGCACATCCGCTACCGGGGCGTGCGTCTGTGGCTGCGCGGCCTTCCCGTCCATTCCCGACCCGGCTCCGATCCATCGGCCGTGAACCCCACGCCCCCCGAAGAGGTGCCCGTACCGTGACCACACAGGCCTCGCCGACGCCTGTCGTCCACCCCGACCGTTGGCCCGACGTCGCCCGCGTACCGCACGCTCCGCTGCGCGCGGCCGTCGTCGAACGCCTCCTGGACCGCGTCGCCGCCCGCCGCGCCCTGCGCGTCGAAGGCCCCGACGGCCGCGTCCTGCGCCCGGCCCCGCCCGACGCACCGGTTCTGCGTCTGCACCGTCCGCGCGCGTTCGCGCACCGCGTCGGCGAGAGCGGCCTGATCGGCTTCGGCGAGGCCTACCAGGCCGGCGACTGGGCCAGTCCCGACCTCGTCGCCCTCCTCACCGCGCTCGCCACCGACCCGCAGAACCTCGTACCGGGATTCGCGCAGCGGCTGAGGCGACTGCACGTTCGACGGCCGCCGCGCGAGGACCTGCCCACCGCCGCGAACGCCAGACGCAACATCCACCGCCACTACGACCTCTCCAACGAGCTGTTCGCCCTGTTCCTCGACCCGACGATGACCTACTCCTCGGCGCTCTTCCCGACCGGGCCCGACGGCAGGCCGATGGCCGGCTTCGCGGGATTGCCGGCCGCGCAACACCGCAAGATCGACCGGTTGCTCGACCTCGCGCACGTCGGCCGCGACACTCGGGTGCTGGAGATCGGCACCGGCTGGGGCGAACTCGCGATGCGCGCCGCGGCCCGCGGCGCCCGGGTGGTCAGCCTGACCCTCTCCGAGGAGCAACTCGCCCTGGCCCGGCGGCGGATCGCCGACGCCGGACAGGAACACCGGGCCGAGGTCCGGCTCTGCGACTACCGCGAGGCCGAAGGCACCTACGACGCCGTGGTCAGCGTCGAGATGATCGAGGCCGTCGGCCGGCCGTTCTGGCCCGACTATTTCACCACCCTCGACCGTCGACTGGCACCCGGCGGCCGGGTTGCCCTCCAGGCGATCACCATGCCGCATCAGCGGATGCTCGCCGCCGCGGATACCCAGACGTGGATCCTCAAGTACATCTTCCCGGGGGGCCTCATCCCGTCCGTGCGGGCGATCGTCGAGAGCGCCGCCCATCACACCCGGCTGCGGGTGGTGAGTGTTCAGGCGTACGGCCCGCACTACGCCGAGACCCTGCGGTTGTGGCGCGAGCGCTTCGCCGCACACGCGCGCGACATCGCCGCCCTCGGCTTCGACGAGGTCTTCCGCCGCACCTGGGAGCTGTACCTCGCCTACTCGGAGGCCGGATTCCGAAGCGGCTACCTGGACGTCCACCAACTCGTACTGACCCGCGAGGAATCGACGCCTTGAACCCGGCGACGGCGCTCGGCGATGTACCGACGCCTCGACCGGGCGAATCGTCCACGCCGTCCGGGCATCGAGTTCTCGCCACCCGTCGATCTGAGGAGCCATCGTGAACGAGGCCGCCTTCTCCGCCAACCTCGTCATCACCGCCGCGGTCACCCTCGGCGTATTCCTCGCCGCGTTCGTCGTCGGTGCGCGCACCGGGCGACACCGCGGCGTGGATGTCGCCTGGGGGTTGGCGTTCGTCGCCGTGGCGGCCACCGGGTACGTCCTGTCCGCCGGGCACGGGGACCCGACGCGTCGAGGACTGGCCACCGTGTTGGTCGTGCTGTGGGGGACTCGATTGTCCGCGCACATCGGGTGGCGGGCCAGGGGCGCACCGGAGGACCGCCGCTACGCCCGCATGCTCTCGCGGGCACCCGAGGGTCCGGCCCGTACCCGGTACGCGCTGCGGATGGTCTACCTGCTCCAGGCGAGCATCGTGTGGTTCGTTTCGCTGCCCATCCAGGCGGCGCAGTACGTTTCGTCCGCGCCCGGCGCGCTCGCCTGGGTGGGTGTGGCCCTGTGGGCGGTCGGCCTGTTCTTCGAGGGGGTGGGGGACCGGCAGCTCGCGCGGTTCAAGTCCGACCCGGCCAACCGGGATCGCATCATGGACCGCGGCCTGTGGCGCTATACGCGCCACCCGAATTATTTCGGCGACGCTTGTGTGTGGTGGGGTCTGTTCCTGCTCGTCGCCGACACGGCCTTCGGTTGGGCTTTCGTCCTCAGTCCGCTGTTGATGACCTATCTGCTCGCTTTCGGCAGCGGGAAGCCGATGCTCGAGCGGCAACTGGCCGCCGAGCGACCCGGTTGGATCGAGTACGCCGACCGCACAAGCGGCTTCCTGCCGCTGCCGCCCCGCCGGGCTCCGGCCACCACGACACCCCGGACGCCGCGGCGGTGATCATCGACGGCCCGCTCCCACCGCATGCGCACCGGCCCGTGGGGGGCCTGAGCGGCGGTTGGTCCCGGGTGCCTTCGGGGCGGCTCATCCCATGACCTAAGCTTCGTTGTCGCATGACAATGGATGCTTGAGGGGAGCACGTCGTGGCTGAACAGGGCGACATCGGGGTTCGCCTCAGGGTTTTGGACCTGTTGAAGTCGAACGAGACCGCGCTGACGGAGCGCTGGTCGGCGAAGGTGGCCGGGAGCCTGCGGGGACGTGTGTCCGCGGCCGAGGTCACCGGCGAGTTGCGGGAGCTGTTCTCGGCGCTGCTCGCCGGGCTCCAGGCGGGGACCCGGGACGACGAGTTGGAGGCTTCCGGGAGCGAGTCGTTCGGCGAGCTGCGAGCCCTGTTGTCGGAATTGTCGCGCAATCGGGCCCGGCAGGGCTTCACGCCGTCCGAGACCGCCATCGGCGTGTTCGGGCTGAAGGAAGTGGTCTTCGACCTCGTCGCGAGCGAGCAGCCGTCGCTGGCGAACTACCAGACCGCGGAAAGGCTCGCGCGGCTGCTGGACGCGTTCGGCCTGTTCACTTTCGAGACGTACTCCAGGGCACGCGAGGAGGTCATCTCCGACCAGACGGAACAATTGCTGGAGTTGTCCACCCCGGTGGTGAAGCTGTGGGACGGAGTCGTGGCGGTGCCGTTGGTGGGCACCCTCGATTCGGCGCGCACCCAGGTGGTGATGGAGAAGCTGCTCCAAGCCCTGGTGGACACGGGCTCGGAACAGGCGATCATCGACATCACCGGCGTCCCGGCCGTCGACACCCAGGTCGCCCAGCATCTGTTGAAGACCGTCGTGGCCGCGCGCCTGATGGGCGCCGAGTGCACCATCTCCGGGATCAGCCCACAGATCGCGCAGACCATCGTCGCACTGGGCATCGAGTTCGGGGACATCGCCACGAAGGCCTCGCTCGCCGACGCGCTGTCCCACGCCCTGCGCCGCAGCGGGGTGGAGGCGCCTCGCTCCTCGCCTGCCCGGAGGTCGTGATGGAACGTGTGCCGATCCTGAAGATCGGTGACGTCCTGTTGGTGTCGATCCAGGTCGACCTCCAGGACGAGAGCGTGCTCGCGTTGCAGGAAGACCTGTCCGAACGCATCGTGCGGACGGGTGCGCACGGCGTCGCCATCGACATCTCCGCCGTCGAGATCGTCGACTCCTTCATCGGCCGTATGTTCGCCACGATCGCGGCCGTCTCGCGCATGCTCGACGCGGAGACCGTGGTGGTGGGCATGCGGCCCGCGGTGGCGATCACACTGGTGGAACTGGGGCTGTCGATGGGTGGGGTGCACACGGCGCTCGACCTGGAGAAGGGACTGGCATTGTTGGCACGCCGGCGGGCGAACCTGTTCGGTGACGCCTCGATCGACGTGTCCGGCGGATGACCACGCCGAGCGCCGGCCTCACGGACGGGGATACCGAGGCCCAGATCCAACCGATCCGCGGCAATGACGACGTGGTGCGCACCCGTCAGGCGGTGCGGGAGTCGGCGCAGCGCATCGGCCTGTCCCTGGTCGATCAGACCAAACTGGTCACGGCGGCCAGCGAACTCGCCCGCAACACACTCATCCACGGCGGCGGGGGCACGGCCTACCTGTGGGTCGTGGAAAAGGGTCGGCGGCGCGGGGTGCGGGTGCGGTTCGTCGACGAGGGCCCGGGCATCCCGGACCTCGACCAGGCCCTGACGGACGGCTGGACCAGTGGCGACGGCATGGGTCTGGGACTGAGCGGGGCACGTCGACTCGTCGACGACTTTCACATCGACACCGAGGTCGGGGGCGGCACGCGCGTGGAGATAGTGAAGTGGTCGCGATGACCGCCGATACGAACGGACCCGTCGACCGCGAGAAAAGCATGTCGCCAAGGCCCGCACGAGCGACGGACGTGTCCTGGTTTCGCCACGGCGATCCGAGCATGCCGGCCGCGGTGCGGCGCGCCGCGGGCGCGCTCGCGCATCGTCTGGGCTTCGACGCCGTGCGTTCCGAGGAGATCGGGATCGTGGTTTTGGAGGCCGCCACGAACCTGCACCGGCATGCGGACGACGGCGCCGTCCTGCTGCGGTCGGTGTATTCGGGCGCGCGCGTCGCGATCGAGGTGGTGGCCGTCGACAGCGGCCCCGGGATCTCCGACGTCGCGTGGGCGAGCACGGACGGCAACTCGAGCCGCGGCACTCTCGGTATCGGCCTGGGCGGCATCCTGCGCCTGGCGGACGACGCCGACCTGTTCTCGCTCCCCGGTCGTGGAGTCACGTTGGCCCTGCGCTTTCGGAGCCGGGCGGCGGGTGACGCGGCATGGGACGAGGTGGCCGGACTGACGCGGCCGATCAGCGGCGAGACGGTGTGTGGTGACGCGTACGCCGTGCGTGTCGACGAGGGGACGACCACCGTCATGGTGTGCGACGGTCTGGGGCACGGCCCGATGGCCGCGCGCGCCTCCGACGTCGCGGTGCAGGCTTTCGAGGCCGCTCCCCCGGGCGGGCCCGACGCCTATGCCGATCACCTGCATCGGGCGATGAACGGTACCCGCGGCGGCGCGCTCTCCATCGCACAACTCGACGCGGCCGGCGGCGTCGTACGCTTTTGCGGCATCGGCAACGTCTCCGGCACGATCCTGAGCGACGGGCCCCGCCGGGGCATGGTCTCCCTGCCCGGTATCGCAGGCCAGCACGCGCGCACCCGGCGCGTGTTCGAGTACGACCTGCCTGCCGGAGCGATGGTCGTGCTGCACTCCGACGGACTGACCGAACGCGGACGCGCCGCCGACGCTCCCGGTCTGACGTCGCACACACCGCTCGTGGTCGCGGCGACGCTGCTGCGCGACGCGGGCACTCGCTCCGACGACGCGTGTGTCGTGGCGGTCAGGGCGCCCCGAAAGACCGGTTGATCGTGGACGACCGACACTCGCAATGGCGGGCCACGATCACGCCCCTGACCAGGTGCCCCCTGCGCGACGCCCATGACGTCTTCGTCGTGCGGCAACTCGCGCGCAACGTCGCCGAGGCCGTCGGTCTCGGCCGTCAGGACCGCGTGCGGGTGGCCACCGCCCTGAGCGAGATCGGCCGCGAACTCATCGACGTCGTCGGCCCGGCCGTCGTCGAGTTCGGCGTCGAACTCGACGGTGTGGAACCCTCTCTCGTGGTGGAGATCGCCTGGGAGACACCGGGTCCGAACGGCGCGGGCGTCATGCCGCCCACGGGCGGCGCCGCGGAACGCCTGGTGGAAGACGTCGAGCGGCTCGAGGGCCGCATCGTGGTCCGCAAACGGCTGGTGGATTTCCGACCCGGCGACGTGGAACCGGCCAGAGCGGCCTTGGCCGCCTCGAGTCCGCGCAGCGCGCTGGAAGAACTCCGCTCCCAGAACCAGGAACTGCTCAACGCGCTCGACGACCTCCAGGCGCGCCAAGACGACCTGCTGCGCCTCAATGACGAACTCCAGGAAACCAATCAGGGTGTCCTGGCGCTGTACGCGGAACTGTCCCAGGAACTCGCGGACACCAACACCGGCGTGGTCGCGCTCTACGCCGAACTGGAGGAGAAGACCCGGCAGTTGCACGTGATCGCCGAGACCCGCACCCGGTTCTGGGCCAATGTCAGCCACGAACTGCGCACGCCGGTCAACTCCGTCATCGGCCTCGCCCGGCTGCTCCTGGATCCCGCCGCCGACCCGCTCACCGAGGAGCAGCGCCGCCAGACGACGCTGATCGAGTCGTCCGGCGCCACGCTCTCGACCCTGGTGAACGAACTCCTCGACATCGCCAAGGCCGAGTCGGGACGCATGGAGGCGCACCTGACCCCGGTCGACCTCGTCGAACTGCTCACTCACATACACGGCGTGATGCACCCGGTCGCGGCCCCGGACGTCACGTTCCGCCTGGACATCGGCGATCATCCGCCCACGGTGGTCACCGACGAGGTCGTCCTCACCCGGGTCCTGCGCAATCTGTTGTCCAACGCACTGAAGTTCACCGAACACGGCGAGGTCGTGCTCGGCGCGGGCCGCGATCCGCTCGCCCAGCAGTTGGTGCTGACCGTCCGCGACACCGGCATCGGCATCACGGCCGACCATCTCGCGCAGGTCTTCGAGGAGTTCTACCAGATTCCCGGACCCTTGCAGACACGGTCGGCCGGCACCGGCCTCGGGTTGCCCTACGCCCGCAGCCTCACCCACCTGCTCGGAGGCACGCTCACCCTGGAGAGCACCCCGAACGTCGGAACCACCGCCACCGTCCGGCTTCCCCTGCCCACCGCGCCCTCCGCGCCCTCGGGGGAGCACGCGCCGCGGGTCGACCACGCACTCGTGATCGACGACGATCCCGCCTTCCGGGAGGTGTTTCGCATGCTTGTTCGGCCGCTCGTCACCCGACTGGTCGAGGCGAGCGACGGAACCCTCGGCCTCGCCCTTGCCGCCGAGGACCCGCCCGACGTGATCTTCCTCGACCTCCACATGCCCGATCCCGACGGATTCGAGGTCATGCGGCGACTCGCGGCGCACCCCACACTCTCGCGCGTACCGGTCGTGGTGGTGACCTCGCTCGATCGATCGATGCTGCTCGAACGCGTCGCGGCGGTGTACAGCCTCCCCAAGACCGGCCTGACCACCGACGACATCGCCCACGCCCTCGACGTGTCGCGAGCCGACCACGCCGACGGAGGCGCCACGTGATGCGACCCCCCGCGACCGCCGCGGATCACCGTGTCGCGCCCCAGGCCGCCGCCACCGTTTTGGTCGTCGACGATACCGAGACCAAGCGCTACATCCTGGGCAGTTGGCTCCGGCGGGCCGGGCACCGCGTCGTCGAGGCCGCGACCGGCGCCGAGGCATTGGACCTGGCCTTCGCCGCCGCCGACGAGGGCGACGCGCTGGACGCGGCCATCGTCGACGTACGCCTGCCGGACGCCAGCGGCTTCGAGGTGTGCGAACGCCTGAAGTCCGACGCCCGTACCGCCTCCGTGCCGGTGGTCCACGTCTCCGCGTCCGCCATCACGGTGGGTGAGCGCGCCCAGGGTCTGTACCGGGGCGCGGACGCCTACCTCGTCGATCCCATCGATCCCGACGTACTGCTGGCCACCCTCGAGTCCGCGCTGCGTTACTCGCGTGCGCGCCGTCGTGCCGAGCACACCGCGGCGGTGTTGTCCGAGCTCGCCCGCGCGACCATGCTCGTGAACGCCGCCTCCACCCTCGAGGAACTCGGCGACGCCATCGTGACGGGCGCCTCCCTGATCAGCCGAGGGCCGGCCGCCTCCTATGTCCAGGGCGAGGGCGGCATCACCCGCCGCACCCTGATCAGCGAATTCGGCCTCGCCCCCCAACAAGGAAACGTTCCACCGACGCTGTTCGACGCTCTCTCGCGTCTCACGAATCTCCACGAGGGCACGGGCTCGAAATCCGTCGTGATCAGTGCCGAGAACTGGCTGCGGACGCTTCCGGACAGCCTCGCGCAAGGCAACGTCCGTCTGGCGATATGCCGGACCAAGGCCAGCCGTCCGCCCACCGCCCTCGCCGTTCCCGCGACCGCCGCCCGCGACCCCGAGGAGGAGCGGGCGCTGCGCGAACTCGCGCGCACCGGAGCCCTCGCCGTCGAGGCGTTCCGCTCCCACGCCCAGGAGCACGCGCTCGCCCTGTCGCTCCAACGCACCTTCCTGCCGTCCCGGTTGCCCTCGTCCGACTCGGTGGACATCGTGGTGCGCTACCGTCCCGCGTCCGACGAGACCGAGATCGGCGGAGACTTCTACGAGGCCGTCCCGATCGGCGACCGCCTGCTCGTCGCCATCGGCGACGTCGCCGGACACTCCCTGCACGCGGCGACTATCATGGGCGAACTACGCCACGGACTACGGGCCTACGCGAGCGAAGGACACGAACCGCACACGATCCTCGAACGCCTCAACGCCATGTTGATGCGCTATCACCCGTACGAGACCGCGACGGTGTGCGTGCTGATGCTCGACCCCCGCACCGGGACGATCGACATCGCCAACGCCGGCCACCTGCCCCCGCTGATCGTGACCGCGGACGGTGATACGCACTACCTCACGGTCGCCGGTGCACTGCTCGGACTGGAAGTGCCCAGGCCCGAGACCGTACGCCACGAACTGCCCGCGAAGGCGACCATCCTCCTGTACACCGACGGCCTCGTCGAGGAACGCACCAGCGACTTGGACGCGGGCATGGCACGCCTGCGCACCGAGACACTCCGGGACGAGTCCTTCCGCACCGACCTGAACGCCCTCGCCGACCATCTCCTGTCCGCCCTCGAAGGAGACGAACGCGACGACATCGCCCTTCTCCTGCTGCGCAGGACCGGGTAGCCGTCCCGCAGGCGGCAGTCGGCGGCCCCGCACGCCCGGTTTCATCCTTTCGGGCGACCAGCCGTAACTCCCCTCCGGTCCCGAGTCGTTGCACGGTCGCGGTATCCGCCGCGAACCATCCATCTGCGAGGTTGACCCATGAACCGCACACGACTTCTCGGCCTGGGACTGGTCGGTCTCGCGGCCGTGCCGGCGTTCGTCGTGGCCGGCGTCGCGAGTCCGGCCGAATCTGCCGCGCGCGCACTGCCGGTGCCCGTGGTGCAGACCTGTACCGGGTACCAGACCGAGACCTTCACTCCGGGGTTGAACTCGACGCTGCGTCAGGTCGCGGGCGAGGGCAGTGGCGAGTTGACGTCCTGCCTGCCGTTCGGTGGCGCGCTGCCCGCCTCGGGCCGCGTCACCTCCACCATGTCGGGGATGATGAGCTGCGACGGGGGCACGCGCACGCGCACGACGACCATCACCTGGGACGACGGCGGCACCAGCACACTCGAGGAATCCGGCGGCGTCGAAACCCCGGTCGGCGGGGGGCGGTCGGCGGTCTTCAGGGGCGAGGTCCGGTCCGGACGTTTCGCGGGCGACACGACGGTCACCACTCGGACGCTGTCACCGTTGCCCAAGCCACAGTGCGCGACCGAAGCGGGCCTGACCGAGGCCGGCGGCCCACTCGTGGTGGAACTCACCCACCTCTCCTGATCCGCCGGCGGGCTCGACTCCCTCAAGATCGAACAAGACGCACCGACACGGCGACCCGCGCGATGAAACGCGGTCGGCGACGGGGTCGTTCGACACGCCGGCCGCCCGACGAACCGGCGCGGCCGACGTGCCGTAGTCGAGACCCTCACCCACAACCGCCCGGGTCACGGACCTGCGTCGGTCGAATGCACGAAACGGCGCGCGGTGTCCCCTGCCGGGCCGTCGCGAAGGACGTGACGGCGTCGGGAGCGGCACACCTACGTTGCGAGGACCGACATGCGGACGGTCGACCGGGAGGCTGACGGTGTGTGGCGGATCGTCTCGATGAACCGGTCGAAACTACAGCGGGAACGTCACTGCGGATTCCTGACGGAGCGAAACCGCGAACGGGAGCGGGACGTCCGACAGGATCCAGAGCTCGACGCCGGGCTCGTCCCAACGCGGACGGCAGGCGTACGCCTTGTAGTGGGGGTTGTTCAACAGGCCTACGGCGTACTGCTCGCAGGCGTAGGTGGACGAGAACGCCCGCTTGTACCGCCACTGGAAGTCGTCCAGCGCGGACGGGCTCGTGCCCGTGGACGTGGTGGCCGCCGTAGTAGGCGCCGTGCCGGGCGCGGCGACGGCCGGAGCGACGGCGGAGAGCGCGCCGAGGGCCAGGCCGATGGCCAGGACTCCCGACGCCCTACGAAGCTTGCGGTTCATGGACCTTCCTTTCGGGGAAACGACCGACGGATGTCGGCCGCCGGATCGAACGACCCGACCATCGGATCGAACCAAGGAAGTACGTTGAAACGCAAGGGAGTTCATGCTCAAAAGGCTCCTCGCCGACCGTCGGGAACCCGCCGTACCGACGGCAGGAACCACTACGGCAGTCGGGTGCCGATGCGGAGGATGACGTCGCCCGAGCCGTCAGGGGACGGGTGTGTCGACCAGACCCGTTCGGAGATCGTGGTGCCGCGGGTGGTGGTGTACTCGGCCACCCACAGGGTCGCCCGCTCGTCCGGATCGATCAGCACCTGTGCGGTGGTTCGCGAACCGTCGGCGAACATCAGGTCGCCCGGTACCCTGCCGGCCCGGTGCGGGTCCGTCGACCCGGGAGTGTGCACACGTACCAACGCGCCGGGATACAGATGTGAGCCGGCGGCCCGCAGGACCGGCCGCTCCGTCGTCTCGCTCATCCGTGTCGATCCTTCCCTCGGGTGCCGCACCGCGCGCCGCGGCAGTCGCGTCCCTGCCGTTCCGCAGCGGGCGGTGGGCGGGTGGGCGGACCCGATCGTCGCCCATGATTCCTCGCCCATCCAATGCCATCCGGTGCGGGAGCGCCCCTGGCGGTGGGCCCTTCGGGTGGGCGGACCCGCGCGGGTGTGCATCGGGGTGAGTCCCCGGCGTGAGGAACCGGGTGGGCGTCCGTGCCTCGGGCGGCGCCACCGTCACCCCGTCCGGCATCTCCGCCGCCTCGTTCCAGCGCGCGACGGCGCCCTCCTACTCGGGTCCGGCAGCTTCGAGTCCACCTGAGGCCACGGGCCGGTGAACCGGCACGGAGGAGATCGACCGTGCCGGGTACTTGGCCCGGCTCCGCTCCCCCGCCGCCGGCCCGCACGTGCGTAGGGCCGGTACCGATGGGTGTCGGCGCCGGCCCCGGGTCGCTCGTGTGCGTCGTCAGTCCTTGAGGGCGTCCTTGACGTGTTCGCCGGCCTGCTTGAGGTCGCCCTTGACCTGGTCCGCACGGCCTTCGGCTTCGAGTCGCTCGTTGCCGACCGCACGTCCGGCGGTCTCCTTGGCCTTGCCCTTGACCTTGTCGGCCATGTTGTCGGCCTTGTTCGCGGCGCTCATGCGTACTCCTCCGGATCGACGATGACGTCCCACGCCTGCCCCGACCTTGCCGATTCACACCCCGGTCGAGACGCCGGAACACGACCTCCGCCCCACGCATGCCGGCGCTGTTGGGCCGCCCACGACCTGTGGCGGCCCTCTTGTCTGCTGCTACCGGTCCGTGTCATCCACCATCGAGTTCCGGGGATCATCCCTTCTCTTGGGCCCGACGGCTTGAATCGAATGATCGAATCCCCAGAATTCGATACGCACGGGAAATGAGAGGTGCCGCGCCACTCCAGTTGCCCAGGGGAATTCGGGCCGATGATTTCCGGTCATTATGGGCGGACAATGCATTGGACCCGGGAAATTGGTGAGGAGCGTCCTGTCAACCGTCAACGAATAATCGAGTGGGCGTGGGTTTCCGGGCTTCCTCCGAGTGTCGCGGCGCATACTGTCGGACCTCGGCGAAACTCCCGGTGCCACTCCCCCACTCTTGGGGAGACAACGATGCGCATCGCGATCATCGGAGCGGGCATCGCCGGGCTGACCGCCGCCTGGCTGCTGGACGAGGAGCATCAGGTCACCGTGTACGAGGCCGCCGATCGCATCGGTGGCAACATTCGTACCGCCACGTTCGGCGGCGCCGGGGACAGCCCGGTCGCGGTGGATCTCGGTGCCCAATTGCTCTCCCCGACGGCGTACCCGTGCCACACGGCGTTGCGCCGGGCCCTGGGGCTGAGCGTCGACCACACGCTGGACGTCCCGTTGACCACGACGCTCTCGCGGGCGGGTCGGGCGGCGCCGACGCTGGTCACCCCCGACTCCTCGGCCGCGGCAACCGAGGGGCGTACGCCGGTGTCGGGCCCGGCGGCACACACGTTCACGGAACTGCTCACCGCTACGGCACGACTGGAGGCCGAGAACGGGCCGGTCACCACGACGGTGGGCGACCTCGCCGGCGCACGGGACTTGCCGGTCGACGAGGTGCGGGACACCTTCTTGGTCTGGTGCGCGTCCCTCGTCGGCTGCACCGTGGACCAGGCCGCCGATATACCCGCACGAGCGGTGGCCGGCTGGATCACGGGCGCGTCGCCCGAGCACCCGGACGCCGCCCCGGTTTGGCACCTGCTGGCGACCGGTCTGGGGGAACTCGTCTCCCGCATCGCCGACTCCCTCGGCAGCAACGTCCGCGTCGGCGCACCCGTACGCGCCATCGACGTCGAGGACGGGCGCCCGTGCCTGCTCGGCGCGGCCGGCATGAGCGCATACGACGCGGTCGTCGTTGCGACCTCGGCTCCCCGAGCCCTGGACCTCGTCGCGGGTTGTTCCGATCTGAAGCCCTCGGCGGAGCTGCTGGCGGCGTTCGACTACGTCCCCACCACGGTGGCCCTGCACCGCGATCCGGCGCACATGCCCGCCGACCGGGCGTACTGGTCCACCACCTGCATCACCACGGATGATCGATGGGCCGAGAGCACCGTTCGGCTGGGGCCGGTTCTGGGCACCGACGTGTTCAAGAGCTGGATCACCCACCGCGCCGAGCCCGAGGACATCATCGCCCGCGCGGACTTTCGCCAACTGCGCCCCACCGTCGCCGGGGCACGGGCCGCCCGGTCGCTCGCAAGTCATCAGGGCCGCCACGGCGTGTACTTCGCGGGCAGCCACCTCGGGGACGCCGACAGCCAGGAGAGCGCGGTGCGCTCGGCGATCCGGGTGGTGCGTGCGCTGGTCACCCGCGGAGACCGATTGGCCGTGGTCGCCGCCGACCCCTCCCGGCACTGACCGGCCGCCCCGATTCGCCAGGCAACGGCCGGCGCCGCCGAGGCGCCGAGGCGGCCAAGCGAGCAGACCGCCGGGCGCGGTGAAAAGGAAACGCGAAGCGGCTTCACGGTTTCCGATTTACGGCATCTTCGGTGATTCGGAGAGGTCCGATTGTCGATCGATCGTTCGGGTGGCGGTGGAGCGTAGGACGCCACGCTTGCCGATGGCGTCGATCCGGGAATCCATGATCGGTATTCGGGCGCCCTCCGATTTCCGCCGGCTCGCGAATTCGCAGACCCGGCGCCATGATCCGGCGCGGACTGCCGACGCTTTCCTTCAGGCCCGTCGAGACATGTATTTCCCATGAGCCTTTTCCATTTTCGGCAGGAGATTCCATGGTCACCTCACATCAACCCCCGTGTCCCGAGCACGCCCGTCTCCGAAACCGCCCGCGCACGGACTACCCGCGCGATGCCGGCATCCCGGCGCTCTTCGCGGAGCAGGTCACCGCGCGCCCCGACGCGCCCGCCGTCGAATGGGTCGGCGGAGTCTGGAGCTACGGCGAGCTGGAAGAGCGGGTTCGCCGCGGCGCCACGGGCCTGCGGGCGCGCGGCGTGGCCAAGGGGGACCACGTCGCAGTGCTGATCGGTCGCTCCGCGGACGCGGTGGCCGCGACCCTCGCGATCCTGTACGCGGGTGCCGTGTACCTGCCCGTCGATCCCTCCTACCCCGCCGACCGCATCGCACGAATCCTCACCGACGCCGACGTCCGCACGGCGGTGTCCGCGCCCGGCGCGGACGTCGAGGTACCCGACGGCGTGGACGTCGTAGGCACGGACGAGTTGTTCGCCGCCCCGGACCGGGCCGACGAGCAATGGTGGCGTGGGCGCGCCGCGGGAGAGGCGGCGTACGTCATCTACACCTCCGGTTCCACCGGCGCGCCCAAGGGTGTGGTGTGTCCCCATCGCGGCCAGACGAGGCTGGCCCGCGACACCGGCGACCTTCGTGTCCTGCCCGAGGACCGATGGCTCGCGACCACGAATCCGACCTTCGACGTCTCCTGCCTCGAAATGTTCGCGACCCTGCTCAACGGCGCCTGCCTGGTCGTCGCCCGCGACGAGGACCTGTTGGATTCCAAGGCGTTGGAGAGCGTGCTGCGCGAAGCGCGGATCAGCGTGACGTGGCTGAGTGCCGGACTGTTCCACCAACACGCCCACGTCGCGCCGGAGATGTTCGCGAGCCTGCGCTGCCTGATCGTGGGCGGCGACACGGTCGGACCGCGCGCCGTGCGGGCCGTGCTGCGCCACGGGCGGCCGGGAATGCTCCTCAACGGCTACGGGCCCACCGAGAATTCCTCGCTGTCCACGACCCACCGGGTCGACGAGTTGTCCGCGCGGGCGGAGAACGTACCCATCGGGATCAACGTCGCGGGCTCGACGTCGTACGTGGTCCGTGACGACGGGACCATCGCCGACCCCGGCGGGACCGGCGAGTTGTGGGTGGGCGGCGACGGCGTCGCGCTGGGCTATCTCAACGACCCGGAGAAGACGGCGGAACGCTTCGTCGAGGACCCCTGGACGCCCCCCGAGGTGCGCTCGCGCCTGTACCGCACCGGCGACATGGCGCGGTGGCGCGAGGACGGCGCGCTCGAGTACCTGGGGCGCCGCGACCGCCAGGTCAAGCTGCGCGGCTACCGGGTGGAACTGGACGAGGTCGAGGCGGTGTTGTCGGCCCACGCACGCGTGCGGCAGGCCGCCGTGGGCGTCGTGGGCGAGGGCGCCGGCGAGGTGTTGGTGGCCGCGGTCGTGGCACATTCCGACCGGGAGCGGCGGCGCCTCGCGCAACGCCTGCACGAGCATGTGCGCGACCGGCTCCCCACCTACATGGTCCCCGCCCGCATCACCGTGGTCGATCGTCTGCCCTTGACCACCAGCGGCAAGATCGACCGGGGCAGACTCGCCGAGTTGTCGGCACCGGCATCGACACCGGGCACCGGCGACGAGGAACCGCGCGGCGAATGGGAACAGGCCGTCGCCCGGGTGTGGCACGACGTCCTGGACGCCGACGCGGTGTCCCGCGACGACACGTTCTTCGCGTTGGGCGGCACATCCCTGCGTGCCACGCGGATCACCGCCGCTCTTCGCGAACGGCTGCACATAGACCCCGGATACGGCCGCACGATGATCCGTGACCTGGTCGGCGACCCGTCGCTGGCCGACTTCGCCGCCGCGGTGCACGCGTTGCACGAGGGACGTGCGCACGACGACACACCCGTGGACTTCGCCGCGGAGGCCCGACTCGCTCCCGAAGTGCGCTTCGACGCGCCCGCGTCCACGCATCCGCGAAGCCCTCGGCAGGTGTTCCTCACCGGAGCGACCGGCTTCCTGGGCGTACACCTCGTCGAGCAACTCCTGGGCGCGGGGGTGGAGCGGGTGCACTGCCTGATCCGCGCGGACGACGCGCAGGAGGCCCTCGACCGCCTGGCCGCCCGGATGCGGCGGCACGGCGTGAACCCCGAACCGCTGACGGACCGCGTCGTCCCCGTGCCGGGCGAACTCGCCGAGCCGCGCTTCGACCTTTCCGACGACGCCTGGAACGGCCTGGCCCGCGGGATCGACCTGATCGTGCACTGCGGTTCGCGCGTCAACTTCGCCTACCCGTATGCGGCGTTGGCGCCGATCAACGTCGGGGGAACCCGTACCGTCCTGGAACTCGCGGGCGAGCACACCCTCAAGCCGGTCCACCACATCTCCAGCATCGCGGTGATCGCGGGCTTCGGTACCGCCGGGATCGAGCACGTCGACGAGGACACCCCGCTCGAGCACGCCGACCGCATCTCCCTGGGCTACCCCGAGACCAAGTGGGTCGCCGAGAAGCTGATCGCCGAGGCCGGCCGGCGCGGTCTCCCGGTGGCCATCCACCGGCCCTACGAGATCACCGGCACCCGCGACCGCGGCGTGTGGAACACCGACACGATGATGTGCGCGCTCTTTCGCACCATCGCCGAGACCGGCCTCGCCCCGGACATGGGCCTGCCCCTGGATTTCGTGCCCGTGGACTTCACCGCCGAGGCGATCGTGCACATCATCACCCACCAGGAACCCGACGGCCGCGTCTATCACCTCACCAACCCCCACGACGCCCGACTGCCGCTGCTGGTCGAGCGTTTGGTCGCCATGGGCTACCCCGTGCGCACCATGCCCTACGACGCCTGGAGTGGCATGCTCGCCGACCTCACCGCCCAACTGCCCGATCACCCCATGGCCCCGTATGTCGCCATGTTCGTCGAACCCGCCCATGACAGCGACGTCACGGTCAAGCAGATGTACACCGACGGCACCTTCCCTCGTTTCGGTCGTCACAACACCGAAGCGGCGCTCGCCGAAAGCGGCCTGGTCTGCCCGCCCGTGGACGCGGAGCTGCTGGATACCTACCTGCGCGAGTTCCGCCGCACCGGGTATCTCGCACCGCCGCCCGAAGGGCACTGACCGCAACCACCCGAGCCCGACGCGCGAAAAATCGCGCGACCGGACCACCACACACGACGAATCAGGAGATCCCCGATGACCCGCATCGACGCCGCACGACTCGTCGAGGAAGTCGAGAACCGGCGCCTCGCCCACCCCGTCCCCAACGCCCTGCTCGCCACCGACACGGAGTTGACCCCGGACCACCTGCGACGCCTGATCGGCATCGAAGCCCAGTGTCACCGCACGGAGTTGGCGGCCTACGGCACGATGCTCTCCCGCTTCCCGCACCGCCCCGCCGCCGACCTGTACCTGCAGCTGGGCCGCCTGGTCCACGACGCGTCCCCCAAGCTGGACGAGTGCGTCCGGGCTCTGGGCCTGGACCCGGCCGAGATGAAGTTCCGGCCGCCGGAGAGCGCGGCGTACGCCTTCGACGGCGTCGTCTCCTGGGTGGCTGTCCAGGGATCGCAGGCGGCCACGGGAATGTCCTCGTACGCCGACCTGACCTGCTACTACTCCGGGTGTGCCGAACTGGTCGCGCGTGTGCGGGCAGTGGGCCTGAAGGTGCCGGACGAGTTCCTGTCCTACTACGAGGACGACAGCCCCGACGAATTGTGTCGCCTCGCGCTGGAGGTCGTCCAGGACGGTCTCGACCGAGGTGACGACCCCGGCGAAGTCCTCCTGTGCGCCCGCCTGTTGGACGACAGCATCGGCGACTTCTGGCGCGCCGCGGCCGCCGTGTGAGCACCCCAGAGCGGTCCGGAGCCGACGCGCCGCCTCGGCGTCCGGTCACCGACCGACGATTCGATCGACAGGAGGAGACCCGGTGAGAATCGGTATCGCGGGGGCGGGTGTCGCCGGGCTGACCCTGGCCTGGTTGATCGACGGAATCCACGACAGCGTCGTACTCGAAGCCCGGCACGACCTCGGTGGAAACTTGCGTTCGCGGCGGTTCGTCGACGCGGGCGGCGTCGCGCGGGTGATCGACCTGGGCGTGTACAGCGTGTCGTTGGAGGCGTTCACGCTCTTCGAGAGCCTGACGCGCAACCTCGGACTGGGCGAGGACGATTGGATCACCACCGCGGCGACCTACACCATCGCGGAGGCCGGACGGGAACTCCCGCTGTTCCAAGGCCCCCTGACCGCGCCGGGCGACGACGAGGCGGCGGAGAGCGGCCCTTCGACCGCGGACGCGCGGCGGGCGATCGCCATGCTCGTGCGCGAGGCCGCCGACTGGATCGCCCAAGACCTGGACTGGGCGACTCCGCTGCGCGACGTCGTGGAACCGTGGCCGCTACCCGCGGCGGTGAAGGAGAACCTGGTCTACGCCCTGCCCTCCTCGCTCTGGGCCTGTGATCTGTCCCGGGCGTCGACGCTGTCCGCGCGGGCGACGGCGGCGGTGTTCGCAAGTGACGCGCCGGCCGGCACGACACCGACCACGCAGACCCTGCGCGAGGGCATGCAGGACGTGGCCCACCGACTGGCCGCCCGACTGAATACCGCGGACCTGCGCCCCGGCACCGCGCTGCGGCACATCCGCCGCGTGGGCGATCGACTGGCGATGATCGACTCTCGGGGCGACACGCACACCGTGGACGCGATCGTCCTGGCCGTTTCGGCCGACACCGCCGCGGAGGCGCTGCGGGACCTGCCGGAAGCGGACATGGCCCGCCGCGCGCTCTGCGCATACCGCTACGCGGACATCGCTCACGGCGTGCACCTGGATCCCTGCTACCTCTGTCCCGACTCCCTGTACCGATCCACGACGAACGTCACCGTCGACGGTGGCCGGGCACTGAGCACCGTCCGACGCCGATTCGACGACGGCGGCGAAGCCTTCGTCAGCCGACTCGACCACCGCGAAAGCCTGCCGCGTCGCCTCCTCGCCCGGGCCGGGTTTCGCACCCTGTTGCCGTTCCCGGCGACGTTCGCCGCACAAGGCCGACTCCGCGAACTCCAGGGCCACCGCGGCCTGTACTTCGCCGGCCACGTCATGACGCAGGTCCCGACCCAGGAATCGGCCGTGGTCTCGGCCGTGGACGTGGCACGAGCCCTGGCCCCCGACAGCCCCCGCCTGGCAGCACTCACCCCACCTCGGAAGGCGACACCATGACCACCCCCACGCCCGTGTTCCGAAACCGCGAGGCCCACATCGGCGACCTCGTCATCCCCTGTATCGACGTCTCCCGCGGCGTCACCACCGAACCGTCCGCGATACCCGGGCTGCGCAACCCGTCGGACGTCGTCGAGATCACCCGGGCCTACGCCGCCGGCAGCGCCCGAAAGGTGTTCCTCGACGTCTTCGACACGTGGGAGCGCATCGACTACCTCCCCGGCGTGCTGCGCGGGATCAAGGAGGTCGGAATCGATCCGCTGGTCTCCGTCGAGCACGGTCGTCTCCCGTCCGTACGGCACATGGGAGACCTGCTGGCGGCCGGCGCGGACGTCGTGTCCGTCAGCACCGCGATGGTGGACGACCCGCAGATCGTGGAAGCGGCTGTGAGCGAATACGGCGGGGAACAAGTCATGGGCGTCATCAACAGCAGGCGGACGGGTCCGGACGATTGGGAGGCGTACGTCCGCGACGGCGAGCAGCCCTCCGGAGCCACCGCCGCGTCCATGGCGGGCCGATTCGCCGGCTTGCGGGTCGGAGCGATCCTGGCGAACAGCATCGATCGCGAGGGAACCGGGCAGGGCTTCGATCTCGCCCTGACCCGTGCCGTGTCCGAGGCCTCCGGACTGCCGGTCATCGCCTCCGGAGGGTGCGGCACGCTCCAACATCTGCGTGACGCCCTGCGCGACGGCCACGCCACCTACGTACTGGTCAACAAGATGGTCCACGACGGCAAACACTCCGTCGCCGAGATCCGGGACTTCCTCCTCGCCGACAGCCTCTACCGGCCGGGCCACTGATGCGCACCGTCGTCTTCCGAGAGCACGGGGAACCCGCCGACGTGCTGTCCGTGACCGACATCGCGCCGACCGACCCCCTCCCGGGTGAGGTCCGCGTACGCCTGACCGCGCGCCCCATCAACCCCTCGGACCTGCTGTGGATCCGCGGACGCTACGGCCGAGCGGCCCGCTTCGGGCCGCTCGCACCGGGCTGTCCACCGGCCGCCCCGGTGGGTTTCGAGGGAGCGGGAGTCGTGGACAAGGCGGCTCCCGACGTGCACCTGCGGCCGGGCAGCCGCGTCGCGGTGTCCGCCGACGGAACCTGGCGGGAGTACCTCAACGTGCCCGTCGCGGACGTGATCGAGATCCCCGACTGTCTGCCGGACGACCTCGCCTGCCAGATGACCGTCAACCCGATGACCGCGAACCTGCTCCTGGACGACCTGGATCTGGCCGCGGGTGACGTGCTCCTCCACACCGCCGCCACCTCCACGGTGGGTCGGATGATCACGGCGTTGGCGCGACGACGCGGCATCCGGTGCGTCGGTGTGATCCGCCGACGTCACCGCGGCCTGACCCCGTCGGACGACGATTCGGCGGAAGTCCTCGCCGACCCCCCGGAGCGGGCCCGTGAGCAGATCGCGATCTTCGCCGGAGCCGGGGGCGTCACAGCCGCCCTCGACGCGGTCGGGGGCGCCACCGGCCGACTCGCGCTGGACTGCGTGCGCAACGGCGGACGGATGACCGTCTACGGCATGCTCTCGGGATCCGACATCGCGCTCCCACCCGACTCGCTGGTCTTCCGCGGCGTCACCCTCGACGGTTTCTGGCTCCCCGAACGCCTGAAGGCCATGCTGCCCGAGGAGGTCGGCGAACTCGTGCGCACGGTGACCGATCAATTGGCACACCATCACCTGGACGCGCCCGTCGCGGGTCGCCACGACCTCGCGGACGTCGGCAACGCCGCCCGAAACGCCGAAAGCCGCACGGGCACAGGCAAGATCCTGCTCGTAGGCTGACTGCCGAAAGCGTGCACAGGCGACTCCCCTCCCGCCGGGCGCCATACCCGGGGTGGGACGGCTCGCCGCCGTGTCGTTGAACGGGCGACGGCACCGCCCGCCTGGTGGTCGCCACCACGGATCCGGCCGCCCTGCCCGCGCGATTCACCTGGTACCTGGCCACCAACCCGCCCCGGCCAGGATCGCTCCGCGAGGCCACCAGTCGACACCCGGCCGCCGACCCGGCGTCCCGGTCCGATGGACCAAAGCGCGACAGTTGTCACCAACGACCCACACCGAGCCGCGGTTTCCCCGGGACGGGGCGTCCGCAGGAGGCGAGGACGGCGGGGTCGTCGTCGCGGTGCTCGTCGGCCCGGAACGACCGAACCCCACCGCGTACCGGCACCGCCGCAGTCGCCATTCGCCCGGCGACCACGGCCACGCCCGCCGCGAAGTCTCCGTCCCCGGGGGGACTTCGCGGGCCGGGTGCCTCCCACAGCCCCCGGCGACCCGGGCCCACGCACGGCCCGAAAGCAAGAGTTGCGCGATAGCGGCGCCGGACGCCGATTCGCCCGTCCGACGGCCCTTGACTTTCCCAGTGGGAAAGTCGGATGCTTACTTTCCCACTAGGAAAGTGAGGTTCCATCATGACCGACACCGCTCCGGAGCAGGCCCGCGCCGCGCTGGACGCCGTCGACCGTGCCCGGCGCCACGTGGCCGACGAAGTCGGTCTGCCCCGCGGCTACTGGTGGGCGATGGCCGCCGCCTGGAGCGTGCTGGGCGTGCTCGGCAGCGTATGGCCGTGGCTGGGGGCAACCGCGGCCGCGGCCTTCGGCACCGGTCACGCGATCGTCGCGACGCGCCTGCTCGGCGGACGCCGACGCACCGGCCGGGTGCAGGTCAGCGCGGCCGTCGCCGGGCGCCGCACCCCACTGGTGGTGATCGGCATGCTGGTCGTGCTCGTCGGCGCCACCATCGCCGCCGCGCTCGCACTGGACGCCGACGGCGCGGAGCACGCCGCCATCTGGGCCGCGGTGCTGATCGCCGCCGTCATCGGCTTCGGCGGACCGGACATCCTGAGCGTTGCGCGCCGGTGGGCGCGGGCATGACGGCGCCGCGGTTCGACGAACTGATCCACCCCAGCACCCGGTTGACGCTGGTGGCGACGCTGGCCGCCACCGACTGGGCGGAGTTCGCCTACCTCAAGGACCGACTGGGGCTCTCCGAATCGGCGCTGTCCAAGCAACTCGCCACCCTCGAAGAGGCCGGATACGCAACCACCGAGCGCCGCATCAGCAGCGGTCGCCGCAAGGTACGCGCCCGCCTGACCGGCGCCGGCCGAAACGCCTTCGACGGGCACGTCGCGGCGCTCCAGGCCATCGTCGCCGGCGCCACAACGCCCATCGACAGTCCCGCCACCCGCTCCTGACACCGGCACGGCCGCGCCGGCGCACCACCCGCCCGGCGCGGCACGACCGACGCCGGCAACGACCCCACTCCCGGTGCCGCCATCCACGCGTGGGCGATCCGCCTGACGATCGGATGAGTTCCTGGCCGACCCGTGATGGCGATCTTTGAAGGTGGCCGTGACGCACAATTCGCGAAGGTGCGCCACGGCCACGTTCGCGGGCAACCGTCGGCATCCCGCCGTCGGCTCGGGAGCCGAGCGCCTAGCTAGGCCCTGCCCGGCGGATCTTGGTGGATCAGGCCGCGTCGTCCGGTGCCGGGCGGCGCGGACCCGCCAAGATCCGCCGGACAGGGCCTGGGCGTGGGGCCGGGGCGGGGACATCGCATGGGGCCCGGAGTACTCCTGCCCACCGGTGCGGTTCGTGCCCTGTCACCGCTCCGGCCCGCGCCCCGCGCAGAGGCGGTGAGGAGGCGAGCCCGCGTCGGACCGGGCAGGTCAGGCGTGCCGCCGCGATCCGAGTTCCAGGGCCAGCGCCCTCCGTAGCAGGAAATGCGCCCGATCCAGGGGAAGTGAGCCGGCCAACCAGCGCTCGCTGAGGCCTTCGACGAGGGCGGTGAGTCGCTCGGCCGCGTCGACCGGGGCCACGGTCGAGGCGATGTCGCCGCTGTCCTGCCCACGGCGGATCAACTCCTGCGCATCCCGCACCCAGTGCGTAGTGGCTTCGCGCACCTGAAGACCCAACTCCGGCACGAAGACGGCGCTCGCCCGGAACTCTCCCCAAGCCGTGCTGTTCTCCCGCACCTCGGGGGCGTCCTGGAGTTCGAGCATCAGCATTTCCTCCAGCCGGCGGCGCGGATCCAGGTCCGGATCGGTCTCGGACCGCGTGTAGCGCTCGGCGCGCTCGTTGATGAACTCCCAGGTGTGCCGCATGAGTCCCACCCGGTCTCCGAAGTGGTAGTAGACCAACCCGACGGACACTCCGGCCTCGGCGGCGAGTTCCTCCACCCGCAGGCCGCGCACCCCGCGCCGGGCGATGAGCCCGGCGGCGGCTTCCAGGATCAACAACTGACGGCTCGACACCCTGCCACCCCACCGGGGCGGCACAGGGCCACCCATTCCTTGACTGACTGAATATTCAGTCATCGTAGCGTGCGGCCAAGTCCTCGATCACCGCCTGGCAACGGGTGTGGCACACGGTGCACGGGGGGCCAAAGGGTAGGGTGTCGAGCCATGGCCGCCGACCGTCGTACCGTGATCATGGAGGCCGCGGCGCGGCTCATCGCCCGCCGCGGGGTACGCGGGCTGCGCATCGAGGAGTTGGCCGCCGAGGCCGGCGTGTCGAACGGGCTGATCTACTACCACTTCAAGGACCGCGCCGGGGTCCTGCGCGCGACCCTGGGGTTCATCAACGACCGGGCCGAGCGGTACACCGCCGACCGCGTCGCCGCCGAGCATCCGACAGACCCGCGGGCCGTGCTGGAGCAGACGCTGCTCCTGGAGTTCCAGGACACCGCCGAAGTCCGCGAGAACAGCACCGCGTGGGGCGAGTTGAGGGCGAGCGCGATGTTCGACGCCCTGCTGCGCGCCGACCTCGCCGAGGCCACACATGTGTGGGACGGCGAGGTCGCCGACCTGATCACGGCGGTCCTGCCGGCCGCGCCCGCGGGGCGGGCGCTGGAGGCCGCCCAACGGCTCACCGCGCTCCTCGAAGGACTCAGCGGGCGCTGGCTGAGCGAGGGACTGACGCTCGACCACGCCCGCACCCTCATACTCGCCGCGATCGACACCGAGCTGTCCCACCTAGACCACGGCTGAGAGACCCCCGGCCGTCGGCCGAAGCGCCCTGCGCGGCACCTGCCCCCGCAGGACGTGCCTGCGGGCGCCACACCGCCCCCACCGAACCTCTGATCTCCGGGCCCGTTCCCGCATCGCTTGATCCGCGCCGCGGGGCGGCCGATCGATGCCTCCGCCCACCCCCGCGAACACCGCGGGGCCCGCCCACGCGGACGCGACCGGTCCCCGAGCCCGCCCGAAACCCCAGCGGCCGTTGTCGCTCCGAGCTATTGACTGAATTTTCAGTCAGTGAAACAGTGTGGGCACGCCGGACCGGGACCGCAGGTGCCAGGTGCGCCCTGTGCCGTCGGTAATCCCCACGCATCCGCGAGTTCGTCCATCCGTGCCGCCGAGCGGCGGAGCTACCACCCGACAGGGAGAGTCAGCCATGCATGGATCGCGCACCACCTTTTCCGGTTCCACACCGGAGTCCGTCGCCGGACCCTCGCGTCGCCGTGTGCTCGGCGTCGTCCTCGGCGCCGCCGGTCTCGCGGTCGGCGGCCAGGCGGTCCTGGCCCCGGCCGCGCGCGCCGCGGCGGCCCTGCGGGTGCCGGCCGACGACGTCGCGCACGTCCGCACCTGGATGGCCTGGCCGACCAGTTCGTCCATCTGGGGCCGTCAGCTGAGCGGCGTGCAGAACGACATCGCCCTGATCGCCAGGACGATCGCGCGCTTCGAGCCGGTGGTCATGTGCGCGCCGGACGCCTCCGGCGCGAGCGCCGCGCGCGCCAAGTGCGGCTCGACGGTCACCGTCATCAGCTCGATTCCCGTCGACGACCTGTGGGCCCGCGACACCGCGCCCGTCTTCCGCACCGACGGCCAGGGCGGACGCGACGCCGTCGGCCTCGGCTTCAACGGCTGGGGCAACAAGCAGACCCACGCCAAGGACGCCCGCGTCGCCGCAGGCATCGCGGCGTACGACCGACTCGCCTTCACCCGCGCCGGATTCACCGGCGAAGGCGGCGCCGTCGAGACCGACGGCGACGGCACGGTCCTGGCCACCGAGTCCAGCCTGGTCGACAGCAACCGCAACCCCGGCATGACCAGGGCACAGATCGAGCAGGCGGTGCTGGCCGCCTACGGCGCGAGCAAGATGATCTGGGTGCCCGGGATCAAGGGCCAGGACATCACCGACGACCACATCGACGCCACCTCGCGCTTCATCGGCCCCGGCATCGTGATGGTGCAGGTCCCGCCCGCGAGCCGCACCGATATCTGGGCGCAGGACGCCCGCAACCAGCTCGCGATCCTGTCCGCCGCCACCGACGCGCGGGGCCGTCGGCTCCGGGTCATCCGCGTCGACGGCCCGGACACCATCCGTTCGACGAACCCGGACTTCGTCGACTCATACGTCAACTTCCACGTCTGCAACGGCGGCGTGGTCATGTCACAGTTCGGCGACCGCGCCAAGGACGAGGCGGCCCGTCAGGTCGTCGCCGCCGCCTTCCCCGGCCGCCGGGTGGTCCAGCTGGACACCGACCGCATAGGCGGCGGGGGCGGCGGCATCCACTGCTCCACCATGCAGGAACCGGTGGCCTGACCGCCCCGCCCCATCCCATCCCCCATCGGCACCTGGCGTTCCCGACGCCCACCGCACGACCCCTCCCGGAGTTCCCCATGTCCGCTGCCCTCCCGTCCCGCCGCGCCGTTCTGCGTGGTCTACTCGGTGCCGGTGTCGTCGCCCTCGGTGCCGTCGCCTGCACCGAGGACTCCACGTCCGACGCTCCCGGGGAGGGTGCCGGTCGCGGAGCGCCGGGAGGGGGCCCGGAAACGGCCAAAACCGGATCACGGAGGTTCGGAGCCGAATGGGACCGGCACGAGCGCACGTTCATGGCCTGGCCCGCCTCGGCCGGGATCTGGGGCGCGGACCTGCCCGCCGTACGCCAGGACATCGCCAGGCTGGCACGAGCCGTCGCGGAGTACGAGCCGGTCGTCGTCCTGGCCGGCGCGGACCAGCAGGCCGCGGCGCAAAACGCCTGTGGGAAGGACGTCGAGGTTTTGGCCATGCCCGTCGACGACCTGTGGGCACGCGACACCGTCCCGGTCTTCGTCGAGGAAGGCGGCGCGGTCACCGGCGTCGATCTCAACTTCAACGGCTGGGGGAACAAGCAGCGGCACGGCAACGATGGCCGGGTCGCGCGCGGTGTCCTCGCGCACTACGGCCTCCCCCGCAACCAGGCACCCCTGGTGGCGGAAGGCGGCTCGTTCGAGACCGACGGCCACGGAACACTGCTGGTCACCGAGAGCTCGGTGGTCAACGACAACCGCAACCCCGGCAAGTCCCGGCAGCAGATCGAGGACGGGCTCAAGCAGACCCTGGGCGTTACCCGGGTCGTCTGGTTCGCGGGCGTCCGCGGCGAGGACATCACCGACGCCCATGTCGACTGCCTGGTCCGGTACGCCGCGTCCGGCGCCGTCCTGCTGGACACCGCGTTCCCCGGCGGCCCCGTGGACTCCTGGTCGCGGGCCGGCGACCAGGCCCGCTCCGTGCTGAAGACCGCCGTCGACGCCCGGGGCAAGCCCTTCGAGGTCGTCGACCTCCCGCAACCCGACCCGGACCTGATCACCGGCCGCGGTGACGCGTTCGTCTCCAGCTACGCCAACTTCTACGTGGCCAACGACGCGCTGTTCATGCCGCGCTTCGGCGACAAGCGCGCGGACGACCGGGCGCGGCAGATCCTGCGCGACCACTTCCCCGGCCGCGAGGTCGTGCCCGTCACGATCGACGCCATCGCGTCCGGCGGCGGAGGCATCCACTGCGCCACCCACGACCAACCCGCCGCCCCGGCATCCAAGTAGGCGCTGCCGAGGGCGGACCCGCACTCCTCACGCGAGGACTAGGGCGTCTTCAATCTCCCGCCGAGCACCACGACGCCCGGCACCGCACCTCACCGCCCCGGAGAAACAGGCGAATGGAACCACCATGCACCTGCTTCTCCGGCACACCGATGCACGGCATCCGCCCTTCGGGCTCCTCGCTGCACTCACGCCGCGGAGCTCGACGAGAGATTGAAGACACGCCCTAGTGCGATGCCCCGTCCCGCATGTCACGAACCACCTGGAGACACCGTGCAGTTGACCCCGACCGAGCGCGATCGGCTGCTGCTGTTCACGGCAGCCGAGCTGGCGCGCCGTCGCCGGGACGCCGGGTTGCTGCTGAACATGCCCGAGGCGACCGCGCTGATCGCCGACACCGTGTGCGAGGCGGCCCGCGCGGGACACCGGCTCGCGGACGCCCTCAAGGCCGCCCGCTGTGTGCTCGGCCCGGACGACGTGCTGCCCGGCGTCGTCGACTTGGTCACCGAGGTGTACGTGGAAGCCGTCTTCCCCGACGGCACCCGACTTGCCGTGGTGACCGACCCGTTCGGCCATCCCGGCCACGGCGACGCGGCGCCGGGCGCGGTGATCCCGGCGACCGGGGCCGCCGCCGGGCCCGAGCCGGTGACTCGGATCACGGTGCGCAACACCGCCTCGGTGCCGGTCAGCGTGACCTCACACTTCCACTTCTTCGAAGCCAACCCGCGCCTCGACTTCGACCGGGCGGCGGCCTACGGCATGCGGCCGGCGGCGCCCGCGGGCGTGTCGACCCGGTTCGACCCCGGCGCCGACGTCGAAGTCGGCCTCGTGCCGATGGGCGGCGCGCGCGTCGCGATCGGCTTCGCCGGCCTGGTCGACGGACCGCTGGACGCGCCGGGCGCCAAGGCCGAGGCGCTGCGCCGCGCGGCGGCGTGCGGCTACCTCGGCGCGGCCCCCGGCGCGGGCGACGCCCCGGGCGCGAGCACGCCGAAGCCGGGGCACGGGAAGGAACTCGCATGAGCGGCAGCCCCCTCGACGCCCGTGAGTACGCGGCCGTGCACGGCCCCCGCGTGGGAGACCGGATCCGCCTGGGCGACTCCGGTCTGGTCGTCCGGGTCGAGTCCGACGCGCAAGCCGCCGGGGACGAGTTCCTCGCGGGTTTCGGCAAGACCGCCCGGGACGGCCTGCATCTCAAGGCCGTGACCGTCCGCGAGGCCTGCGACGTGGTGATCAGCAACGTCGTGGTGATCGACGCGATCCAGGGCATCCGCAAGGTGTCCATCGGCATCCGCGAGGGGCGCATCGCCTCGATCGGGCGGGCCGGAAACCCGGACACCCTCGACGGTGTCGACGTCGTCGTGGGCACCGGCACCGCGATCGTGTCGGGGGAGGGCCTGATCGCCACCGCAGGCGCCATCGACACGCACGTCCATCTGCTCAGCCCGCGGATCATGGAGGCGTCGCTCGCGTCGGGCGTGACCACGATCATCGGCCAGGAGTTCGGCCCGCTCTGGGGCGTCGGCGTCAACTCGCCGTGGGCGCTGCGGCACGCCTTCAACTCCTTCGACGCGTGGCCGGTGAACATCGGCTTCCTCGGTCGCGGTTCGGCTTCCGACCCGGCGCCACTCGTGGAAGCGCTCGCGGAAGGCGGCGCCTGCGGGTTCAAGGTCCACGAGGACATGGGAGCACACGCCCGCGCCCTCGACACCGCGCTGCGGGTGGCGGAGGACCACGACGTGCAAGTGGCGCTGCACAGCGACGGGTTGAACGAGTGCCTGTCGGTCGAGGACACCCTCTCCGTGCTCGAAGGGCGCACCATTCACGCCTTCCACATCGAAGGCTGCGGCGGCGGACACGTCCCGAACGTCCTCAAGATGGCCGGGGTCGCCAACGTCATCGGCTCGTCCACCAATCCCACACTGCCGTTCGGACGCGACGCCGTGGCCGAGCACTACGGCATGATCGTCTCCGTCCACGGCCTCAAGACCGACCTTCCCGGCGACGCCGCCATGGCGCGCGACCGCATCCGGGCGGGGACGATGGGCGCCGAGGACGTCCTGCACGACCTGGGCGTCATCGGCATCACGTCGTCGGACGCCCAGGGCATGGGCCGCGCGGGCGAGACCGTGCGCCGTACCTTCGCGCTCGCCGGGAAGATGAAGCACGAGTTCGGCCCGGCGGACGGGGACGGCCCGCACGACGACAACGCGCGCGTGCTCCGCTACATCGCCAAGCTCACCATCAACCCGGCCATCGCGCACGGACTCTCCCACGAGGTCGGGTCGCTCGAGGTCGGCAAACTGGCGGACATCGTGTTGTGGCGCCCGGCGACGTTCGGGGCCAAGCCGCAGATGGTCCTCAAGTCCGGATTCCCGGCCTACGGCGTCACCGGCGACCCGAACGCCGCCACGGACAACTGTCAACCGCTGGTGATGGGTCCGTTGTTCGGCGGACACGGCGCGACACCCGCCGACCTGTCCGTGGCCTTCGTCAGCCGAGCCGCCGCGGAAGCCGGGTCGGCCGACCGGCCGTACGACGGCATGACCACCCGCCGCCGCCGGGTCGCCGTCCGCGGCACCCGCGGCATCGGCCCCGCCGACATGGTGCGCAACGCGCGCACCGGCCGGGTGCAGGTGGACGCCCGCACCGGCCTGGTGACCCTGGACGGCGCCCCGCTGCACTCCGAACCCGCGGACGAAGTCTCCCTCAACCGCCTGTACTTCCTCTGAAATCCCGGGCATCCCCGGAACCCGTCGGCCCGCACCGAACCGCGCCTCACCGCGCACGACGAAACGAGAAGCCCATGACGTACCGAATGCCGGCCGAGTGGACCCCTCACGACGGCTGCCTCATGGCCTGGCCCACCCGGCCCGACCTGTGGGGCGACTTGTTCGACCACGCCAAGCACGAGTACGCCGCCGTCGCCCGCGCCATCGCCGAGTTCGAGCCCGTCACCATGGTCACCGTCCCCGGTGCCGCCGAGGACGCTCGCGCACTCTGCGGCGACGGCATCCGGATCATCGAACTGCCCATCGACGACTCGTGGTTCCGCGACTCCGGCCCGATCTTCGTGCTCGACGAAGCCGGCTCGCGGGCGGGCGTCGACTTCCGCTTCAACGCCTGGGGCGGCAAGCACCATCCGTGGGACGCCGACGACAGGATCGCCGCAGCCCTGATCGACGCGCTCGGCGACCCGCCGATCGACTCCCCGATGATCCTCGAAGGCGGCGCCATCACCGTCGACGGCGAAGGCACACTCATCACCACCGAGCAGTGCCTGCTGCACCCCAACCGCAACCCGGGCATGACCCGCGCCGAGATCGAGACCGAACTGAAGGCGCGGCTGGGCGTCACCAAGGTGATCTGGCTGCCGTACGGCGGGCTCCTGGACACCGAGACCGACGGACACGTAGACGGCGTCTGCGCGTTCACCGCCCCCGGCAAGGTCATCGTGCAACTGCCCGCCGACCCGGCACACCCCGACTACGCGCGCATGCGCGCCAACCGCGCGGTACTGGAGGCCTCCACCGACGCGCAGGGACGCCCGTTCGAGATCGTCGACGTCCCCCAGACGGCGTTCGTCGCGTGGGGCGGCAGCGACATCGAGGTCTGCTACCTCAACTTCTACATCGCCAACGGCGGCGTGATCGTTCCTATCGCCGACCACCCCGAGGACGCGGGTGCGCTCGCGATCGTCCAGTCCGCCTTCCCCGACCGCAAGGTCGTCGGCGTCCCGACCCGCACCGTGGCGTTCGGCGGCGGCGGCGTCCACTGCATCACCCAGCAGATCCCCGCAGCGCACCCGACGACCACCGAAGGGAACCTCCGATGACCAGATCCCGGCCCACCCCCCTCGGACGAGCGCGACGGGCCGCGCCGCCCGCGGTCGCCGCCGTGGCCGCCCTCGCCATGGTCGCGGCCTGCTCCGGACCGCCCAAGCACGACCCGGCCCGACAGGCCGCGAACTACCGACTCTCCCCCGGTACCCCGCCGGCCAAGGGGAACATCGACTCGTTCCGCTGGGCGCTGTACGCCGAACCGCTCTCCCTGGACTACATCACCGCGTTCGACTATCCGCAGAACACGGTGCTGTCCAACGTCTGCGAGAGTCTGATGCGCTGGACGCCGCAACTGACCCTGGCACCGGGCCTGGCCGAGAAGGCGGCCAACCCGGACCCCACCACGTGGGTCTACGACCTCAGGCCGGGCGTGAGATTCCACGACGGGTCGGTGATGACCGCCGACGACGTCGTCTACAGCTTCGGCCGCCAGATGAACCCCGACCTGGGCGCCGCGTGGGCCGAGTCGTTCGAGAACGTCGACACCGTCACCGCGACCGGACCGCTCCAGGTGAGCGTCAAACTCAAGCAGGCCGACTCCCTCTTCCCCCAACTGATGGCCACCGCGGCCGGCGTCGTGGCGAGCAGGAAGGGCGTCGAGGCCGCCGGCAAGGACTACGGCACCACCGGCGGCCTCGCCTGCACCGGCCCGTACAAGCTCGGCGGCTGGGCCAAGGGCCAATCCCTCGAACTCGAACGCTTCGACGACTACTGGGGCAGCAGGGCCAGGGCCAAGCACGTCGAGTTCAAGTTCCTCACCGACGCGTCGGCGCGCACCAACGCGATGCTCGGCGGCGAGGTCGACGGCGGCTTCCTCATACCGAGCGAGAGCTACGAGCGGCTGCGTACCAGCGGCACGGGCACCCTGTACTTCGGCGAAGGTCTGAGCACCCTCAACGTCAACGTCACCAGCATGAAGGGCACCCTCTCCGACGTCCGGGTGCGCAGGGCCCTGTCAATGGCCCTGGACCGGCCCGGGATCGTCAAGACCGCGCTCGCGGGCAACGGCACACCCACCGCCTCCCTCACCCCGCGCGCCGCCTGGGCAGGTGCCCCGGACGACGCGAAGTCCGCCGCGTTCGACCGCCTGCCGTCGAGCACGCAGGACATCGAGCAGGCGAAGAAGCTCGTCGAGGAGGCCGGAGCCAAGGGCAGGACGGTCACCGTCGCCACCAGCCCGATCGGCCAGGACGTCTCCCTCGTCGCCACCGCGATCCAGGACGCCGGCACCAGGATCGGTCTCAAGGTCGAGTTGAAGACCATCGCCCCGGACGCGTTCTCGGCGCTGTTCACCGACCCCAAGGCCCGCGAAGGCATCGACATGTTTCCGGAGACGTACTACCTGTCCGTCACCGACCCGGTCGATCTGCTGCGCAACTTCCGCACCGATGGCTACCAGAACCACGCCGGCTACAGCGACCCCGAGTTCGACACGCTGGTCGCGAAGATCACGGAGACCTACGACCCGGCGCAGCGGTTCGCGCTGGAGGCGAAACTCCAGCGGAAGGCCGCGGACGACGTGCTGTGGATGCCCATCGCCGAATGGCCGTCCACGGTCTTTTTGAACAAGAAGATCACCGGCGCGCCGACGACCATCGCGTACATGTACTACCCGTGGGCGGCGGATGTGGGGGCCGCGGGGTGAACTTCGTGAGATTCGCCGTCCGGCGGCTGCTGGAAATGGCCGCCACCTTGCTCGGCGCTTCGTTCGTGGTCTTCGGCGCGATGTACCTCGCGCCGGGCAATCCGGCGAGTTTCCTGCTGGGAGGGCGGTCGGCGTCCCCGGCCGCCCTCGCGGCGATCGACAGGCAATACCACCTGAACGACCCGTTCATCGAGCAGTACGCGCGCTGGCTCGGGAACATCCTGCACGGCGACTTCGGCCGTTCGATCGAATACCGCACCGACGTGTCCCACCTGCTCTCCTCCCGCCTGCCCACCACACTGCTGCTGGTCGGCATGGCCCTGGTCCTCGTGGTGCTGCTCGGGCTCGCACTCGGCTGGGCCGGCGCCGTGCGCGGCGGCGCGACCGACTCCGCGATCCTCGTCGGCACCACCTTCGCGATCGGCACCCCGGCGTTCGTCGCGGCCATCCTGCTGCAAGGCTTCCTCGCGGTCGAACTCGGCTGGTTCCCTTCCAGCGGGAGCGGCAGCGGCGACGGCATCGGCGCCATGCTGTGGCACCTGACCCTGCCGGCCATCGCGCTCGCGCTGTACCTCGTCGGGATGCTCGCCCGGGTGACCCGCAGCGCCATGCTCGAGCAACTCACCTCCGAACACGTCGCCGTCGCTCGCAGCCGCGGCATCCCGGAACGGCACGTCATCAGCCGTCACGTCTTCCGCAACGCCCTCGGCGCGGTGCTGACCACCGCCGGACTGATCGTCTCCAGCCTGCTGGTGTGCACCGTCCTCGTCGAGACCGCGTTCAGCGTCGGCGGCGTCGGCCAACTTCTCGAACTCTCCTCCACCACCAAGGACTTCCCCGTCGTCCAGGCCATCTCCCTCATCATCGTCGCACTGTTCATGACCGTGAACCTGATCATCGACCTCCTGCTGCCCGTCGTCGACCCGCGCATCACCCTGGGAACGAGGGCCACCGGATGACCATGACGCTCGTACGCCGCCCCGGACTCGCGCGGCTGCGCGCACCCGGCCGCGGTCCCCTGTACCTGGCGAGCGCCGGCTTCGTCGGGCTCGTCGTGACGGTCGCCGTGCTCGCGCCGTGGATCGCCCCGCACGACCCCAACACGGTGGAGCTGGGCAACGCCCTCGCGGCAGCGTCCGGCAACCACCCGCTCGGCGTCGACGCGGCCGGACGCGACACGCTGTCCCGACTCGTGGTGGGCGCCCGCACTTCACTGCTCGGCCCGCTCGGGGTCGTGGTGTTCTCCACACTCGCGGGCGGCGCCGTAGGCGTGGTTGCCGGGTGGCGGGGCGGATGGCTGGACTCGCTCCTGTCCCGCACCACCGAACTGACGCTGGCCTTCCCCGGACTGCTCCTCGCGATCCTGTTCACGTCGGTATACGGAGAAGGCCTCCTCGCCCCGGTGGTCGCGCTGTCGATCGCGTACCTGCCCTATGTCGCCCGGCTGGCCCGCTCCCTCGTGCTCACCGAACGCGAACGCCCGTACGTGGCCGCATATCGCGTCCAGGGCCACTCGGCCACCGACGTCTGCCTGCGGCACGTGGTCCCCAACATCGCCCCCGTCGTCCTGGCCCAATGCACCGTCAACTTCGGCTACGCCCTCATCGACCTGGCCGGCCTGTCCTTCCTCGGACTGGGCGTACCCGCGCTCACCCCGGATTGGGGACGCATGGTCTTCGACGGCAAGTCCGCCATCCAGAGCGGCTACCCGCTGTCCGCGATCGTCCCCTGCCTGGTGATCATCCTGACCGTCGTCGCGTTCAACGTGGTCGGCGAACGCTGGGCCGACAAGGTCGCCGGGAGGAACCGATGAACACCACGAAGCACAACCCGGCGGGCAAGGCGCCGTCCGCGGCCCATGAGGTTTCCCACGCCGCGCTGGAGATCCGCGGCCTTCGCATGCGCCTGCCGCGCACCGCCCGACCGGTCCTGGACGGCATCGACCTGACCGTCGGCACCGGCGAGACCGTGGCCCTGGTCGGCGAATCCGGCTCCGGCAAGACACTCACCTCGCGCACCGTCCTGCGTCTCCTGCCCGCCGGGGCCGGCACCGAGGGCACCGTGCACGTGGCAGGCGACGACGTCCTGACCATGAATGCCCGACAACTGCGCCATCTGCGCACGCGGACCGCGGCCATGATCTTCCAGGACCCACGCGCCGCCATCAACCCACTGCGCCGCGTCGGCGACTTTCTCACCGAGAGCGTGAGCCTCAACAAGCTCATGCCCCCCGCCGCCGCACAGGCCCGCGCCGGCGAACTCCTCGAAGCCGTCGGACTGACCACCGACGTGCTGCGCCGCTACCCCGGCCAACTCTCCGGCGGCATGCTCCAACGAGTGATGATCGCCGCCGCCCTCATGGGCGACCCGACCCTGCTGCTGGCCGACGAACCGACCACCGCGCTGGACGTGACCACCCAGGCCGAGGTCGTCGCCCTGCTCGGCGATCTGCGCGCACGCTTCGGCACCGGACTGTTGTTCGTCACCCACGACCTGGGCCTCGCGGCGGCGATCAGCGACCGCGTCTACGTCATGTACGCGGGCCGTATCGCCGAAACCGGCCCCGCCGCATCGGTGTTCGCCCGACCCCGCCACCCCTACACCAAGGCACTCCTGGACTCCACGCCCGGACTGGACGCCCCACAGGGCCGACTCGCCGCCATCGACGGCCAACCCCCGGACCTGCGCCGGGAACTGGCCGGCTGCCCCTTCGCACCGCGCTGCGCCCACGCCTCCGACCTGTGCACCACCGAGGTGCCCCGAAGCATGCCCGCGCGCGGCGAACCCGCACACACCGCCGGCTGCCACCACAGCGACCGTCTCGAAGGGACGCCCGGCAATGCCTGACCCCCTCCTCGAAGTCCGCGGGCTGTTCCGGACGTTCGGCGACGTACGAGCCGTCGACGACGTCACCTTCACCCTGCCGGACGGCGGCTCTCTCGGGATCGTCGGCGAATCCGGCTCCGGGAAGACCACGACGGCCCGCATCGTCGTCGGACTGGACCGCGCCGACGCCGGGCACGTCCGCGTCCGCGGACAGGACCGCACGACGCGACCCCGAGGCCGCGCCGAACGCCTCGCCCGCGCCCGTCAGATCCAGATGGTCTTCCAGGACCCCTACTTGTCACTCGACCCGCGCACCAGCGCCGAGGCCGTGCTCCGCGAGACGCTCAAACTGCACCGGCCCGGCACGGATCCGGCACCGCGGATCCGCGAGCTCCTCGACCAGGTCGGCCTCGGCACCCGGGCCGCCGCCGCGCTCCCCCGCGAACTGTCCGGCGGACAGCGGCAACGCGTCGCCATTGCCCGGGCACTGGCCGTCGAGCCCACGATCCTCGTCCTCGACGAGGCCGTAGCCGCACTCGACGTGTGCGTACAGGCGCAGATCCTCAACCTGCTCGCCGACATCCGCGACGCCACCGGCATCGGCTACCTGTTCATCACCCACGACCTCGGCGTGGTCCGGTGCGTCACCGACCACGTCATCGTCATGCGCCGCGGCCGGATCGTCGAATCCGGACGCACCGCCGATGTACTGGCCCTGCCGAACCACGCCTACACCCGACTGCTCATGAACTCCGTGCCTCGACCGGGCTGGGACCCACACGCCATCGGCGCGGCACGGCGCGCACTCCGGAACGACGACACGACAGCGTGATACGGCTTCGCCACCCCGGCCCCGGCCCCACGGGCACCGTGCGTCACCCGATCCGACGCGGCGCGGGCGTTTCGGGCGTCCCTCGCGAATTTGCGGGTACAGGCTGCCGACCGGATCCCCCCGGGGATGACGGTGCCACATCCGCCGAGTCGACTTCGGAGCCGCCATGTCCGTCGCGTGGTCCCGTCGTGCCGCGTTGAAATCGCTCGCCGGATTGGCCGTGCTCGGGTCCGCGGCGTCCGCGTGCGGGGATTCGGGCGGATCCGACACGGCGAAGCCGTCGACCGCGCCGTCGCCGCACGCCTCGGGGACGGCGGCGCCGCAGTCCCCGCCGGCCTCGGTCGGCGGGCGCGTGTTCGGAGCGGAATGGGAGCGCCACGAGCGGACGTTCATGTCGTGGCCCTCCTCCGCGGCGATCTGGGGCGACGACCTGGGGCCCGTGCGGGACGACATCGCCCGGATCGCCCGCGCCGTCGCCGAGCACGAGCCGGTCGTCCTGATGGCTTCCCTCGGCCAGGAGAACGCGGCGCGCGACGCCTGCGGAGGAGGGGTCGAGGTCATCACGCTCGCCGTCGACGACCTGTGGGCGCGCGACACGGTCCCGGTGTTCGTCGAGGACTCCGGGACGGTCACCGGGGTGAACTTCAACTTCAACGGGTGGGGGAACAAGCAGCCGCACGGGGACGACGCGAACGTCGGCCGGACCCTGCTCGCGCGCTATGGCATTCCGCGGGTGGTCGCTCCACTCGTCGCCGAAGGCGGGTCGTTCGAGACCGACGGCCGCGGGACCCTGATGGTGACCGAGAGCTCGGTGGTCAACGCCAACCGCAACCCGGGCAAGTCGCGGCAACAGGTCGAGGACGAACTGCGGCGAACCCTGGGAGTGGCCCACGTGATCTGGTTCGCGGGTGTGCGGGGCGAGGACATCACCGACGCGCACGTCGACAGCCTGGTCCGGTTCACCGCGTCGGGCGCGGTCCTGCTCGACCGGGCATTCCCCGGGGCTCCCCCGGACTCCTGGTCCCGCGCGAGCGACCAGGCAAAGGGTGTCCTGACCGACGCCGTCGACGCCGCCGGCAAGCGCCTGGACGTCGTGGAGCTTCCGCAACCCGATCCGGACGCGATCACCGGGCACGGCGCGAGCTTCGTCTCCTCCTACGCGAACTTCTACGTGGCCGACGGCGCGGTGTTCGTGCCCCGGTTCGGCGACGTCAGGGCCGACGACCGCGCGCGGCAGATCCTGCGCGACCACTTCCCCGGCCGCACCGTGGTGCCGCTGTCCATCGACGCGATCGCCGCGGGCGGCGGCGGCATCCACTGCGCCACGCACGACATGCCCGCCCCGCCGTCGCCCGCGGGCCGATGACCGGACCCGGCGGCCGATTCGGCGGGACGGGGACGGACGCGCCCCGCGAGGCCGCGCCGCCGGACGTGGGGACCTGGCTGGTGGTGGCGGGGCGAACCCGCGTCGGGCGATCCCCGCTGTCCTGTCGTCCCCGCGCGGCGCGCGCACGGCGCCCAACCGCTCCCGAATCGGAGAGGCGTATGCCCGAACAACCCTCATCCCGCAAAGGCCTCCTGCGGCGTGCCGCCGAGTGGGGCGCCGCCGTCGTCGGCGCCGGGCCCGCGTCGGCGGGCACGGCCGCGGCGTCGGTCGACGAAACACCGCGACGTCGGGTACCCGCCGACGACGTCCCCCACGCACGCACCTGGATGTCGTGGCCGGCGAATCGTTCGATCTGGGGCCGCCGACTCGGCGGTGTGCAGGCGGACATCGCGCTGATCGCCCGGACGATCGCCGCGTTCGAGCCGGTGGTGATGTGCGCGATCGACGAACGCGCCGCGGCCGAGGCGCGCGCCCGCTGCGGTTCCGGTGTCACGGTCACCGCCGAGATCCCCACCGACGACCTGTGGATGCGCGACACGTGCCCGCTCTTCCGGACCGGCGACACGGGCGGACTCGACGCGCTCGGGCTCGGCTTCAACGGCTGGGGCCGCAAGCAGACCCACCGCAACGACGCGCGCGTCGCCGAGTACGTCGCCGAATACGAGGGTCTGGCCTTCGGTCGCGCGGACTTCGTCGGCGAGCCGGGCGCCGTCGAGACCGACGGCGACGGCACGGTCATGGCCACCGAAAGCAGCCTGATCAACGCCAACCGCAACCCGGGACTCGACAAGGCGCGGATCGAGGCGGCGGTGCTGCGGGCGTACGGAGCCGACACGATGCTGTGGGTACCGGGCATCAAGGGCCGCGACATCACCGACGACCACATCGACGTCACCTCGCGCTTCATCCGGCCCGGCGTCGTCATGGTTCAGGTTCCCCCGGGTGACCGCGACGATGTCTGGGCACGGGACGCGCGCCGGCAACTCGCCGCCCTGTCCACCGCGACCGACGCCCGGGGCCGGCGCCTCGCGGTGATCACCGTCGAAGGTCCGGACACACCCCGCTCCACCGAACGCGACCTCGTCGACTCCTACCTGAACTTCCACGTGGTCAACGGCGCCGTGATCACCGCGCAGTTCGGCGACCGCCCCAAGGACGAGGCGGCCCGCACCACTCTGGCCGCCGCGTTCCCCGGACGCACCGTCGTCCAACTCGACGTCGACCGGCTGATGGGCGGAGGCGGCGGCATCCACTGCGCCACGATGCAGCAGCCGGCCCGATAGCGCCGCGAAGGGGCGCCGGTGTCGCCGGCCGCCAAACGGGCAGGCGCTTGCGGCGGTCAACCGGTCGTGACGTCGTAGGCCACCAGGCCCGGTCGGCTGCGGCTGTCGATCGCGACCACGAGGGTTCCGGTGGCCACCACCCGCTCGGCCGAGCCGAGGACGAATTCCTGCGGGAGTGTGCCGGTCGCGACCACCGTTCCGTCACGGAGTCGACGCTCCCGCACCCGAACGTCCGGCCGGTCGAAAGCGGTCGACGTGCGCTCGACCGTGAATACGGACCCACCCTGGATCGCCGGCACCGCGAAATCCTCCACGGTGGCCAGCGGAACATGCCAGCGGACCGTCCCGGAAGCGGCGTCCAAGGCGACGATCTCGGTCGCCACCGTGCCACTCGCGTCGCGCTTGTCGGCCGTTGTGACGAAGGTGTCCGCGTCGCCGAAACCCAGCGTGGAGATCGTGCCGAACGGCTGCGCCAAAGGCAGTCCGCGGGTCCTGCCGCCATCGGGCCGCACGAAGACGAGGCCATCGGGCTTCGTCTCGTACGCGAACGTCTCCGCCTCCAGGGCCAAGTTCGCGTCGGGCAGGTCGATCCGGCCACGGACCCTGCCGGTGGCCGGGTCGATGTCGAGTATCCGGTAGGCGAGCGTCAGACGGGGATCCTCGCATCGCTCGCGAACGCGCAACGCGGATCGGGAGAGGGTGACGTCCAGCCGTTCGCAGCCCGCCTCGCGCCACGGGATTCGCCAGCGTTCGACACCGCCCGAACGATCGAAGCCGCGGATGCCGTCCTCTGCCGCGACGGTGGCCACATCACCGTGTACGGCCGCCAGATTCGGGCCGTCCGGTCGGCCGACCGTGTGGTGCCACAACAGGCGCCCGGTCGCCATCTCGTACGCGGCTGCCTCCTCGCAGGTGGTCGGGCTCTCGAACGGCTTGCCGAACACGACCACGCCCACCCCGTCGCTGGTGGCCGTGTTTCCGTTCGACGCGTGGCACGGGACCAGATCGGGTGCCGGTGGTGCGGCGATCCACAACTGCCGTCCGGTCTTCGCCTCGTACCCCCGCACTCCCGAGGCATCGATCCGCACGATCACGTTGTCGTCGCTCCACACTCCCCACAAACGTGTGTCCACGCTCTTGTCGACGTTGTACGCGGTCCAGATCCGGCGCCGATCGCCCGCCGCGGTCACTCCCGCGACGCGCGCACCGGACGGCTTGCCCGCTTGGGCACTCGTGCGCGGCCGCGACCGATCCTCGTGGTCCGGCCCGAGCAGCCACAGGCCGGCCGGCACGCACAGGATCAACGCGACCACGCCGAAGGCGAGTACACCGGAACGCGATATCCGGGCGGGCCCCTTCTCGTCCGAACCTTCGCGTTCCGCGATGCGCAGGGTGGGCGCGGGCGGGAACGGGGCCGAGGTTTCGCGATCGTCCGCATCAGGTGTCACCCGCTCGTCGACCGGGGGCACCGCATCCTCGCCGCCGTTCGACCGCGCCGGCTTCCCCAACCGCGATTGCGCGGCGCGCGCCGCGGCGATGACTTCCCTCGGCGTCGGACGCCGGCCGGGATCCTTGGCGAGACAGGACTCCACGAGATCGCGCAGGAGTGCGGGAACACCGGTCAAATCCGGTGCCTGATGTACCGTCCTGTACACCACCGCGGCCTGCTGACCGTCCCCGAAGGGTTCGCGACCGGTGGCCGCGAACAGCAACACCCCGCCCAGCGCGAACACGTCACCGGGCGCACCCACCGGCTCGTCTCCGGTCAGCTGCTCGGGCGAGGCATACCCCAGGGTGCCCAACGCGGCGCCGGTGCGGGTGAGTTCGTCGTCGTCGGCCGCGCGCGCGATCCCGAAGTCGATCACCCGTGGACCGTCCTCGGCCATCAGTACATTCGACGGCTTGAGGTCACGGTGCACGATGCCCGCGGCGTGGATGACGATCAACGCCTCGCCGAGCGCGGCGGCCAGGGTACACAGCCGCCCGATAGACAGCGGTCCGTCTCGGCGCACGAACGCGCCCAGAGCCGGCCCATCGACGAACTGCGTCGCCAACCACGGCACTTCGGCGTCGGGGCCGGAGTCGACGAGAGGCACGGTGAAGTAACTGAGGACCTGCTCCGCCGCGTTCACCTCGCGCCGAAAGCGAGTGCGGAAATCAGGATCCGCCGCGAACTCGGCGTGCACGACCTTGACCGCGACCCGATGGCCTTCATCGTCCTCGGCAAGGAACACGCGCCCCATGCCGCCGTGTCCCAGTCGCGCCACCAGCCGATACCCGCCGATTCTTTCCGGATCGCCCGGCTCCAACGGCTGCGCCCCGTCGCGCGTCATGGTCGCTCCTCACATCTGCGCACGAGGCGCCTACCCCTGCGGCTTCCACATCGTGACCACTCCCGGATCCGTTGTCCGGCCGGTGACCAGCATCAGATTGTTTCCCGCCAGTCGGGCCGCGGCGTAGTTGTAGGAGGCCTGCGAACCGCCTTCGAGCAACGTGCCGGCAGGGCGGGGCGCGCCGTCTGCCAGGGCGTACCGGGTCAGCCCGCGAGGCTCGTCCGCGGCGAGCGCCAGGACGCCTTGGTCGTCGACACCCAGGATGAACGTCTTACCACCCTCGGGCCTGCTCCGATGCCAGCGCACCCGCCCCGTGTCGGCGTCGACGGCGGCGATCCCCCTCGGCATGTTCCAGCCGCCCTCGGTGACCAGGACCACGACGGTGTTCTTCCAGCCGAAAACGGCCGGGGCGAGTTGGAGGTGGTTGCGCTCTTCGGGCGCCAACGCTCCGAAGTCCTGGGAGGTCTGCAGGCGGGGGCCCGGCTTGCCGTTCGCGTCGAACACGACGAGCGGTCCCGGATCGCCGCCGGGACCGGGCAGGCTCACGGTCACCGGTTCCGCGATCTCGATCCGGTCGATCGGTACCCCGCCGGGCAGCGAACTCGTCCAGCGCACACGGCCGTCCGCGACGTTCACCGAACGGATCGTCCGCGCCCGGTCGGTACCCTTCCTGTCGCGGGGGCCGCACACCACACCCTCGGCCACGGTGGACGGCCCCACGACCGCGGTCTGCAGCGAACAGCCCTCCGCCGCGAGGTCGTGCTCCCATTCGAGGGCACCGTCGCGCAGGCTCCAGGCCGTCAGCACGTCTCCGGAGCGCAGGACGACTCGGTCGTGGCCGACGCCGACCGGCTGTGCCGAGGCATCGTTTTCGAAGTGGTCCGTGTTCCGGCCCGGGCGGGGCTTGTCCCACAACGCCTCGCCGGTAGAGATGTCCACGGCGACCACACGATCGCATGTGGGAATCCTGTTCACGACCGCGCCGAAGATCACGATCCCGACGTTGCCGTCGAGGTCGCGCGCCGCCTGGCAGGGGTACATGCCCGCCCCGGGCGGCCGTAGTGTCCACAACCGGCGGCCGGTGTCCGGATCCGTGCCGCGAACATCGGTGCCGCCGACACCGACCAGCACCCGATCGGTCAACCACGCGTCGATCGCGTAGGGCCCGTCCGCGCTCCCCGGCGGATTCGTCGTGGAGACATCCCGCGACGCGAACGTCTCGTTCCAGGCGCGCGTCCACGACGCCGGCGACGCGGCCCCGGTGAGCGCGCTCGTGGGATCGGGAAGCTTGGGGGCGGGCGGGTACGCCGAGGCGGTGGGTTCGGCCGTCTCGATCACGGGTGGCCGCGCGGCCGGCGCCGTGGACGTGGTTGACGGGCCGCCCGCGGCGTCGGGTGCGGCGCCCTCGTCGCCGAGCGTCATCGCGACACCCGCCCCCACCGCGACGGCCAACGAGGTCACGGCCGCGAGCACGGGTCGCCATCGCCGTACCCGCACGGGTGCCGGCGACGGCGAGGCCCTGTACCCCTTCGGATCGAGGAACGCGATCACATCGTCCGGGGTCGACCGCTGGGCGGGGTCCTTCGCGAGACATCCGAGCAGGATCGGGAGAATCCAATCGGCCGCGCCTTCCAGGTCCGGTTCGCACGTGGTGACGCGGTACCCGACGACGTGAGCGAGTCCGACCCCGAACGGGCGACGGCCGGTCGCGGCGAAAGCGAGTACGGCACCGAGCGCGAACACATCGGCGGGCGGGGCCGAGCCCGCGAGGATCAACTGCTCGGGAGCCATGTAGCCGGGCGTGCCGACCAACACGCCCGTGCCGGTCAGCTTCGTCGCGTCCGCGGCGCGCGCGATGCCCAGGTCGATCACCAACGGTCCCTCGTCGGCGTCCATCAACACATTGGAAGGCTTGAGATCGCGGTGCACGAGCCCTGCGGCGTGGATGTCGCGCAGCGCACCCGCGAGGGCAACTCCGAGGCCCCGTAACGCGTAGTCTCCGAACCCACCCAATTCGTCGACCACTTCGCGCAACGAAGGGCCCTGCACGTAAGCCGTGGCCAGCCACTGCTCCTCCGCCTGCGGGTCGGCCGCCACCAACGGCACGAGGTGCGGGCTCCGCACCGCCCGCGCGGCGGCCACCTCGCGCGCGAATCGCGCGCGAAACGACGGATCCCGAGAAAGATGCGGGTGGATGACCTTGACCGCGACCGGCCTGCCCGCCGCATCATCCGCCGGACGCGCGAGATATACCCGGCCCATGCCTCCCTCACCGAGCGGTCGCTCGACGAGATACGGACCTATCCGACGTCCCACACCATCGCGCCGCCCTGTGGGCGGGCTCCCCGTACCCATCGCAGGGATGCTACAAGAGGGCTTCCGAGAAGGGTCGTTCAGGGATACGAGGCGGCGAGGAACGCCCTCGCGGTCCGGCTCGCGACGACGGCGTCGCGCCGTCGGCCACCGGCCCTCTGGAACCGACCGAGACCCCACGGCGAAATAGCGCACGTCAGAAATACCTACCTTTCACCCATACCTCGATCACGACCGGCTGCGACCAGACCGATAAGCGCCGCCGTGGTCGGCGCGGCCGGCGAAACACGCCGGCCGATCAGGGCCCTGTCAGGAACGTGTTTCGGACGGAGCCGCGAAGCCGGCCTCGACTGAGACCGCACCCACTCGGCGCCAGCTGATCAATGCCCCGCGCCGACAGCCGGACGGAGAGGTGTGCCGCTTCCAGACGAACCGAAAGTGAACGAAGCCACCTGTACGAAGTCCGTCCGGGTCGGAAGGATCGGTTCTTCTGCCCGGAACCAGCGTACGAGAAACGGCCGGAGGGTCCTTGTCGTGGCCTGCACGGTTCTTGTCCGTTCTCGCACGGCTCCGGGAGCGTGAACATTTCGATACTCCCCGGGAGGCATGCCGTACGCAGATCGAAAGGCCCGGCTGAAGTCGGATCACCGGCTGCGCGCGAACGGTCGTGGAGTCCACGCACACCGACGAGTCGATGTCGCCGGCCGCGTCCGCCCGGGCCTGCGCGGCCGTGCCGTCCGCGGCCCACCGGCGGAACCGGGTGTGCAACGTCGCCCACGACCCGTACCGCTCCGGCACGTACCGCCAAGCCGTGCCGGGAAACCTCCACACGATCCCGCTGAGCACCCTTCGGTCGTGCCGCCTGCCTACTTCGCCGCTGCGGACATCGACCCCGCCGGCGGGTTCGATCGATCGAACCATTCCTCGTGTGGCTTCTCGTCGAGGGCGTTCACGGGTACGTGGCCACCGCTCGAAATCAGGTCGGCCGGCTGTCGCTCATCGGTCGCCGGCGGTCCAGGGCAGTGCCGGGCGGCATGTGGCCGGGTCGGGTTCGGCGCGGCCCTTGTAGTTGAGAACCCGGCCGTCGGGGGTGCGGACACATTCCGCCGACCCCGGTTTCGGGATGTCGCGGTCGGAATCCCACACCAGCTTGCCCGCCGCGTCGTAGCCGCGGATCCGGGGAAATCGCCCGGCCTGGAACGTATCGGCGGCCTCGTGCGTGTACCCGACGGTCTCCGCCGCGTACCAGACGCCGCCCGACATGATCGCCGCGCGCTCGCCGGTGCCCCGGTCCATGGTGATCCGCGCCACGGGGGCGTTGTAGCGGCCTGCGGCGTAATCGGTCCAGCCGGCACCGGACTTGGTACCGCCGCTGTTGTCCACCTCAATGGTCCCCGTCAGCAGTTCGACATCCGACTGGACCCACTGAGCCACGGGCGAAGTCGAACCCGAACAGTGCAACGCATGGCGTCCGGCCGGGTCGACCGCGACGGCGTAGATGTGCCCGGGCTCGGCGGCCTGCGGGCTGCGCACCGTGAAGTACGGGCGGTATCCGCTCGCGGCGGTGGGGGCGGGTCGGGAGAGGGCACACGCGGCGACGAATCGCGCAGCCTCGGCGTCGGACACCGCGATCTCGGCGGGTACCGGCACCTGCCCGAGCGGCAGCGGGCGACCCACGACGGAGGGCGCGGGGCCCGCCGCAGAGGGCACTGCCGACGGCGAGCCGGCCGGTCCCGGGTCCCGGGTGGCCCGGTCGTCGCCGGAGATCCCGAGCAGGACGCCGGTGACCAGGCCCGCGACCGTAGCCGCGGCGGCCAGTGGCAGCAGTACCCGGCGCGGCGGTATCAGCCGATCCTGAATTCGCCGTCGGATCGTGGGCAGTTGCGGTGACCGGGAGTCGGTGAGGGGGAGGAGGGCAAGCAGTTCGGCGCGGCGGGCTGCGCTGTGCGGCAGCTCCCGCTCGGCCGGGATCGTGTTCGAGGACTTCACGATGTCTCCTCGGCGATGGCGTGGGTGTTGCGGGAGGACGGTGCGTGTTCACGCAGGTCGTCGCCGAGTCGGCGGCGCGCGCGATGCAGACGCGACTTGATGGTGCCCACGGCCACGCCCAGTGCGGTGGCGGCGGCCTGTTGGTCCAGTCCGCTCCACACACACAGTTCGATCACCTCGCGTTCGTGCGCGGGCAGGCGGGCGACGGATCCGCGCAACGCGACGAGGGCGCGTTCCTCGTCGACACGATCGGCGACGTCCTGGGCATGGTCGGGGACCGGTGACGGCGTGGGAAGGCGCTCCTTGAGCGCCTGATAGCGACGACGAGCCCGCCCGCCATTGGCGGCGGTGTTGCGGGCGATGCCCAGCAGCCACGGCAGCGCGCTGTCCCGGTCCAGGGTGACGGCGCTTCGATGACGCCATGCCTGCAGGAAGACGACAGACGTCAGATCCTCGGCCTCGACCCACGAAGCGGTACGGCGGGACAGGTAGTTGAAGATCGCACGGGAGTGTCGGTCGAAGATGACCCCGAACGCCTCGGGATCACCTGCGCACGCCCTCTCCCACAACTCGCGGTCGGATATCGCGGTGATGGTCACACCCTGTCTTGTCCGACGGGCCACCCCGGGTTCCCGAGGATCGCACAACCGTCCGTACTCGATCCACACCCGTGCTGCGAGGCATCTGGGCCGCTGGTGGGCAAGCCGCTCTTGCAACCCGCCGCTCCGCACCAAGACGGCAGGGGCGCCCCGGACCAGGAGGAGAGGCCTGGCCCCGCTCCTCGTCGAGGTGGTCTCGCCTTACCGGGTCGGCAGGGCGATCACAGGACGAGCATGAGCTTGCCGCCGGGTCGGCGGGACCGACTGAGCTCGGCCGCTTCCCGGATCCGCGTCAGAGTGATCGCCGCCAACCCGGCACTGGCCGAGCGTGATCTGATCAAGCTCGCCGACATCGCCGACGCGCTGGCGCGGGCGCTGGAGCGCCGCGGCGTCGAGCCCGGCAAGGCACGCTTCGTCATCGACGTGGTGCCGGCGATCCACCGGCGCGCCACGGCTCGCCGGCTGACCGACCCGGACGCCTCCCTCTCCCGGCTCATCACCCAGGCCGCCGACGAGCTGCGCGAGGCGGTCGCGCCGCCGGCTCCGACGGCCCGCTGAGTCGGCCCAGGACTCCCGAAGCCGGCCGCAACGGACACGAAGGTGTCCCGTCCCCGGTCGGCCGACCGGGCTGTGACGCGTGGACGGGACCCGGGTCGTCGGTGCCGCGGCGCGGATCGACGCGCACCGTGGGCGCCCGACGGCGCGCTGCCCCGGGTGTGGGTGTGGGGGCGGCAGGGTGCACGACGCCTACACGCGACGGCTTGCGGATCGGCCGCTCGGCGGCCGGTGTGTGTCCGTCCTCCCGCGTGTGCGCCGCTTCGTGTGTGACGAAATCGCTTGTGGGAAAAGGACGCTCGTCGAACAGGAACGGGTCCGCGTCGGCCCGGTTCGATCGAAGCCGCCGTGGGACGTCGCGTCCGCAGGACGAGCGGCACCCCGACCCTCGGGGCGAGGTTCGGGCATACCCGAAGGAGCTCAATCGCGCGGAACCGCCTCCGGCTCGTCCCCGGTGTGCCACGCAGGCGGCGCGACGGCGCCCGTGTGAGCGAGGCGGAGTTCGCGGACGAGCGCCCGCACGGCGGCGGACGCGGCGAGTTCGGGTGTGGTCACGTAGCCCACCGAGCGGGTGGGGCGTCCGGGGCCGAGATCGGTGATCTGCACAGTGGACGGTGCGGCGGCGAGGGAGAGAGCGGGCATGATGGCCATGCCGTGGCCGCCGGCCACCATGGTCAGGACGGCTCCGTCGTCCTCCGCCTCGATCGTGGCCCTGGGGATCCACTCCTGGATCGCCCACCACTCGCGGGTGTACGAGGAACAATTCTCGGTCCAGTCGACCAGCGGCAGCGAGCGGGGCGCGGGGTGTCCGGCCGGGTGCACCAGCGCGTAGGGCTCCTCCAGGAGCACGCCGGCGACCAACCCGGGCGGTGTCGGCGTCGCGGTCCCCAGGGTGGCGATGCCCACGTCCGCGCGTCCCGCGACCACCTCTCCGGCGGTGCCGGAGCCGACTTCGCGCACGATCCGCACCCGTGGTTCGATGCCGGGCCGGCGGGCGGCGAGGCGTTCCAGTACGGGCGGCAGCAGGTGGAGGGCGGCACTGCGGAAGGCGGCGATCTGCAGTGGGCCGTCGGCGGCCTCGTCGGTGCCCGTGCCGCGGGCCGCCGCGCGGGCGTCGACGACCAGGACGTCCAGCATCCGCAGTACGCGTCGTGCGTGCGCCGCGGCCGTCGTGCCCGCCGCGGTGGGCCGGGCACCGGTTCGACCGCGTGCGAACAGGACGGCGCCGACCTTGCGTTCGATGCCGCGCACGGCATGGGAGACGCCCGATTGTGTGGTGCCCAGCGTCGCGGCGGCCGCCGAGAAACTTCCCGAATCGGCGGCTGCGACCAGGATCCGAAGCTCCTGGGGGGAAAGCTCGGCGGGGTTGGTCATCGGGGCTCCCACCTGCGGACATGAGGGCTGCTCATGGATACGGATCGGTCATGAGGGCAACCCCCTGCCCCGCCCCGGCATTCCTGCCTACGGTGCGTGTCATGAACGCGCTCCTGCCGAACACCACGGCGGTCACCGTCCACCAGATCGCCCGCCCCGACGGCTTCCCCACGGCCGCGCACTTCCGGTTTGTCGAGGCGCCGCCTCCCGAGCCGGCGCGAGGCACGGCGTTGGTGGAGAACCTGTACTGGTCGGTGGACCCGTACCATCGCGAGATGATGGACGCCGAGTTCGCCCTCGACGCTCCGCTGGAGGGCCGTACGCTCGGCCGGGTCGTCGCCTCCCGAACTCCGGAACTGCCCGAGGGCACCGTGGTCTTCCACCGCCGAGGATGGCGTACCCATGCCGTGGTCGGTCCCGAGGAGACACACATACTTCCGGACCTGCCGGGTGTACCCCTGTCGACGCACCTGGGCCTGCTCGGCGGTACGGGGCTGACCGCGTACGTGGCCCTCACCCGTATCGCGCCGCTGCGCGGGGGCGAGGACGTGTTCGTCTCGGGCGCGGCGGGCGGTGTCGGTACCGCCGTCGGCCGTTTCGCCCGCCTGATGGGTGCCGGGCGGCTCGTGGGCAGCACGGGATCGCCGGCCAAGGCGGCGTACCTGACCGAACGGGCCGACTACGACGAGGTCTTCGACTATCGGGAGGGCCCGGTGGCCGACCTCCTCGCGCGGGCCGCCCCGAACGGCGTCGACGTGTTCGTCGACAACGTCGGCGGCGACCATCTCGCGGCAGCGGTCGGCGCCCTGCGGGAACGCGGGCGCATCGTGCGGGTCGGCACGATCAGCCAGTACAACCGGCCGGACACCCCGCCCGTGCGCTTCGACCACGCGGACTTCGTGAACAAGAGCCTGCGCATGGAGGGCTTCCTGGTGCGCGACCACACGCACGTACGGGACGAGTTGTACACGTTCGCGGCGCCCCTCCTGCGCGACGGGCGCCTGGTGTCGGACGAGACGATCGTCGTGGGTTTCGAACGCATCGTGGAGGCGTTCGTGTCCATGCTGGGCGGCGCCAACATCGGAAAGATGATCGTCGAGGCCGCGACGCGAGCACAAACGAGAACGTGACGCTCACCGGCCCGGGAAATATCCGGGAACACCCGACCCGACCATCGTCGACCGCGCCGCCCGATACACGGAACTCGACACGGCCGCATGGCGGATGCTCGCCGTCCTGCTGCCCTACGCCGGCGCGATGACGGGCCACGCCACGCGGCCCCCGCCGGGGCGCATCGAGAAGGCGAGCGTGCGCTCCGCCATCCGGTCGACACGATTTCGACCCGCGAGGGAAGTTCCGTCCGAGCTCGGTGCGGTGTACCTGGTCGTCCGTCACCGGCACGGCATGGCGGGCACCCTCGTGGTCGGTGCGAGCCGTCGTCTCCGACGATTTCTCGTCGACCTCACCGGTCTCGGTCAGTCATCACACGTACATGGAAACCGGCATGAACGACGACCGCGCTCTGAGCATCCACGGGCAGGCTGCGTACCGCGCTCGGCCACACCCCGGTAATCGCACCGCACTCGCCGATGGTCCTCGGCGCCGGCTGCTCCACCGGCATACATAGCATGTATGGATGCTCGATCTTCGCCAATTTCAGGTACTCCGGGCCATTGCCTCGAGTGGTTCGTTGGTTGGGGCCGCGCGCGAACTCCACTATGGGCAGCCGACCATCAGCTACCATCTCGGGGCGTTGGAGGCGCACTTGGGGGCCAAGCTGGTGGAGCGCAGTCCCACCGGGGCGGTCCTGACGGACCTCGGCGCGATGGTCCTGGAGCATGCCGGTGCCGTGCTCGACCGGATCGATGCGGTCGAGGCGGATGTCGAGGCCCGGATGAAACACGGTGTGTCGACGCTGCGCATCGGTGCCTTCCGCTCCGCGGCCTCGCGGTTGCTCCCCCGGGCTGTGCGGGATGCCGCGATCGGTTCGGATGTACGGCTCGAGTTGCTCGAGGCCGAGCCACTCGATCTGATCGCACACGTACGAGCCGGGTCCTTGCACTGCGCCGTGATCTACGACATCGGCGGAGGCAGGGCGGGATACGGCGCGGACATGCGGGCCGAAACCCTGTTCGACGATCCGTACCGGGTGCTGCTCCCCGCATCGCATCCTCAAGCGCGGGCAGTGGGTCCCGTCGACATCGAACTGCTCGCCGACGACGGGTGGATCGTCTCTCGCGGCTCGTACGACCCCAGCGACCAGACTCTTTTCGCGACGTGCCAGTCCCTCGGATTCCGACCCCGCACCGTGCTCAGAACCGACGACTACGGTGTGCTCCACGGCTTCGTCGCGGCCGGCACCGCCGTCGCTCTGGTACCCGAGCTCGCGTTGGAAGAGGGGTACGACGTCGTCGTCCGCCCTGCTGTGCAGATGCTCGGCTCTCGCAGTATCCGGTTCCTCGCCCCCCGTGGCACACAACCTGCTCTGGTGGGGCGGTTGCGAGAGGAACTGCACCGCGCGGCAGCAACGCGAAAGACGCCCTGACCGAACCGCATCACCCGGGCAGGTGTCGCTCAGCCTTCCATAGACCATATGGAGTGCCGTCGAAGGCTCGTCCATACCTGTAGTAGCGCAAGGCTGTGAGGATTTGAGCCGGTGCGGCGGCGTCCGCGGCGGGGAGGCAGCCCCGGCGCATGTGTACTCGCTTCCGCGAACGTCTTCGCCCGGCAACGAACCCGTTCGCCGAGTATCCGTATTGCGCTGCACCGCGACAGTTGACCCAGCGGCCGGTTCCGCGTGATGCAAAGGACTCTCGATGACCCGCTTCGGCGCGATGTACGGCCCCGACGTCACTTTCCTGGGCGTCCCGCCGTGCGACCTGGAGGAACCCTCGACGTGGGATGACGCCCAGGTGGTCATTCTCGGCGCGCCCTACGACGGCGGCACCTCGTACCGTTCGGGCGCCCGGTTCGGCCCCAAGGCCATCCGGCAGGCCTGCTACCTCGAACACGAGGGCAGCCGGCCCTCCCTCGCGCTGGGTGTGGACGGACTTCTCGACCTGCGCGTCAAGGACGCCGGCGACGTCATGATGTTCAGCGGCAACGCGCAAGAGGCACATGCCGCGTTGGAGCAGGCGGTGAACACCGTCTCGGCCGCCGGCAGGATTCCCCTCGTACTCGGCGGCGACCACTCCATCGCCCTCCCGAACGTCACCGGCGTGGCACGTGCGGTCGGCTGGGGCCGGGTCTCGGTCGTGCACTTCGACGCCCACGCCGACACCGGCGACATCTGCCACGGGTCCCTCATCGCCCACGGCCAGCCGATGCGCCGACTCCTCGAATCCGGCGCGGCCCGCAGCGACCGTTTCCTGCAGTTGGGCCTGCGAGGCTACTGGCCCGGCCCCGAGACTCTGGAGTGGATGGCCGAACAGGGCATGCGCTCGTACGAGATGACCGAGATCGTCGAACGTGGCCTGGAGACCTGCCTTGCCGAGGCGTCCCGCACGGCACTGGACGACTGCGACGGCGTCTATCTCTCAGTGGACGTCGATGTCGTCGACCCGGGAATGGCCCCCGGAACCGGGACTCCGGAGCCCGGTGGCCTGACCTCCCGCCAACTCCTGGACGCGGTGCGCCGCCTGGCCTACGAACTGCCCATCGTCGGCGCCGAGGTCGTCGAGGTCGCTCCCGGCCACGACCACGCCGACATCACCGCGATGCTCGGCAGCCGCATCGTCCTCGAAGCACTGTCCGGCATCGCCCGCCGACAGGCCGAGAAGGACGGCCACTTGGAATCGTGGGACCGTGGCCGCCCCCTCCTCGAGCAGTACGACACCGTCCACCGCGACTCGAACCGCCGGCACCGCAGGACGACGCGGGGGTGAACCGGTGTGCAAGTCCCTGCGCGGCCGGTCCTGCCTCGGTGTAGGTCCTCAACTGCAGGGCCGCGGACGCCTGGTCGAACAACGGTCGTAGTGTGGCCGAGTCCCAGCCGGGAGAGCCGGCCGCCGCCCACGCCGCACTGCCACAACCCGGGCCCGGACGTCCGCGGCGATCGGATGCGTCCGGAACGCCACGGATCCGACGTGGACGCAACCCTCCGGGCGGGCCGCCTGCGCGGGTGGAGCGCTCGCGAGACCGGCTTCCTCATACACGATGATGTGGCCGCCGTTCGTCGCGCTCGGCCTCGGTACCGGCATGGTCATGGCTGCGTCCTCGGACACGATCGTCGGCAACGCACCCGTCCAGGACGGCGGCGTGGCCGGTGTCCTTGCGGGCCACCGCCCTGCAGGTCGGCGGCGCCCTGGGCACGTCCGTGCTCATGTCGGTCATCGGCAGTGGTGCCGGCTCGACGATGACCGACGAATTCACCTCCGCCGGAATCCCACGACCCACGGGTCCGCGTCCGTGCCGGGCAACCGACGCCGACTGGGGGCGCGTTCCCGAACGATCCGTACAGGGGCGTGCGCGCTCCCGCAGGGCGCGCGAGGGCGGGCACTTGCGGCGTGCCTTCGGATCGTAGTGGGCCGAACGCTTCGATCACGCCACTACTCCGAGCATTCAAACCAACCCGATGGGTAGCCCATAGGTGTGGCGCCATATTCGGCCACACCGAAGTCCTCCCATCGCACGCCCGGTCCGATGACCCACACGATCGGAGCGAACCGGGGGCGCGACACGTGCACCAACCCACCCGCCGAGCAACAGAAAGCGAAGCAAGCCATGCCCACATGGCCTGCCGGCCGGCTGTCCGACACCGGATGTTCCGGCCACACGAAGGAGTTCGACGCCCCGAAACACGTGGTGTCTCACGGGTTATCGGCGCTGCCGCTGCCCTGTCCGAAAGTTTCCCCCGCCGCGTACCTCGACGAGGCGACTCGGACTTCGCGGTCGCGCGCTCGACTCGTCCGTGCAGATCACCTCTGCGACCATCCTCCCACCGCCCGAACGTCCCCGCGCCCCGGCCTGTCGGCAGCCGTCCCGCGTTCGACGACCGCCGACGCCTCATGTCGGCGGCACGCTCCTGATCATAATCGTCGTCGAGCGGGATCCCGGACATCTCCGATTCGTTTCGCCAAGTCCAACGGTGCCGGTGCGCCGGGGCGTTGCCGGGCGGGGCGGGCGGTGACCAAGCTCGCCGCACACGCGCGGACCGGATACCGCTGGGTCACGGCCCGCTGCCGCAGGGTCGACGTCCACCCCGCCGTCGAGCAGCCTCCCGAACGCGTCTGCGACGGTCCGAACGGGGGTCGGGGTCGAGCCCGGCACGCTGCCGCTCACCGACGCCGATCGCGGCAAGGCACCAGCTCTGGGCGTCGGTTGCGGCCCCGAACCGGCGAGCGACCGGCCGCCGGCGAACAGGAATCGCATCCGCGCCGCGAACTCCCCGCCCACGCCTTCGTCGACACGATGCGCGCGGTCGCCGACGTGACCGGGATCGCCGTGGCCGGGATCGATATGAACGCGGTGTACCGCTGCGCCGCGGCGGCCGAGGCACACGGGCACCCCGGGGGGCAGGTCACCGTCGGGAACATGGACTTCGACGTCGCCCGCTCGCGGGACACCTGCGCGTACGCGATGCCCGGCTCCCTTCGCGGCAGCGACCTCGACGAACGCCGAGCCGCCTCCGACCTGCTCGGCTGCGCGATGCTCCACCCGGCCGGGCGGCGGGACGGCGACAACGAGGCCCCGCCCGCCGATCCGCGTCGCCACGTGTACCCGTCCGCCGTAAACAGGGCCCGGGCAAGGAACGGCAATCGGCACACGATCGCCGCCGGCGGTCGAGACCCGCACCGGCAAGCCCGCGTCGCCGACGTCCACTTCCTCGCCCGCCCGTACCGCGAGCCGCCCGGGGACGACGTCCGCGTGCGCCGCAACGCATGGGCGCGTGGCCCCGACGTCCTCGACGGCCACCGGGGCAACATCCCCGCCCGGGACCCGACCCGGGACGTGCGGATCCGGTGGCGCCGTGACGGCGCGGACGGCCCGATCCCGACCCGGGCGTGGATCACCACATCCCGAGGGCCGAGCTGCGACGCCGACCATTCGGCGCGCGCCGTCGCCGCCCGCGCCGACCGGATCGCCCACGTCCGACCCGAGCCCCTCGCGACCCACGAACTCCACGAACGCGCCGAAGCCTCGGCCGGAATGCGCGCCCGACCGCTCGCCGAACCGCTGATCTCGAGAGCGCGGCGGTACGCGGTTCACGCCGACGGGACCGAGCACGACGCATGCGAGCGCGCCATGAAGACGAACGCCCGCCTGCACACCGCCGGCCGCACCCGCGCACGGATCGTCGCCGGGCCCCTGGCCGTGCGCGCCGGGGCCGACCGGGCCGACACCGGCGCAAACCCCGAACTCCCCCACCGGGCCCGTGCGACAGCCGAGACCCACCACCTGCTCCGGGCCGGAATCGACGCCCGCGACGAACCGGCGACGCCGTGGCGGGACCGGCCGCCGGCGCCGGGAGAGGCAGGCCCGGCGCGGACGTGCGAAACGACAGCATCGACACGCACGGCAGCGACCTCGGCGGCGACCGACGCCGGCAGGATCGAAGCGGGCACGCGGCGGGTTCCGCCGGTAGGTGGAGGGCAAAGGGGCCATCGCGCCCGGACGACGCCCCGGAGGGAGAGTCGGCGCCGCCACCCCGCCGGGCGATGCGTTCCTCCTGGTCACATGTTCCGGAGACACGTCGTCCGGCAGCAGGTGAGGCAAGAGGAATGACAACAGTGAGGCCACAGGAAACGCAGTAGGTATGGCAACCGGACAGGCAGCAGAAAAGGCAACCCCGGCGCCCGAGCGCCGGATTGGGGTTGTTCCCCACGGAATCCCGCACGCGCGCCGCGCGTCCGGAGGAATGCACAAAGCCCGCTCACGGGGGATCGGGGCGTCGTCTCCACAGGCGACCGGCCAGGCGACGCCCGAGCCGACGGAGCAGCCCACTCCCCGACGACTACGGGGCCGGGAGGTCGAACTGCGGGCACCTCCCGCACGCCGCTCCGCGACACGCTCCGACAACCGCCATACCCGCCTCCGCGACCGCCGGAAAAGCCGGCCGACCGGATCAATGGTGAAACCGTCCCACCCGAAAGGTCGCGCAGTGCAGGCCCCCAACCCCTTCTCTCCCCTCACCCTCGGAGCCGGCTCTCTGCTCGCCGCGCTCGTCGGCGTGCCCAAGTGGATAGCCATCGGCTTCTTCCTCCTGGCCGTCCTGTGGATCCTGGCCGCCGCCATCCCGGCGTGTACCGCGTGGATCAATACCCGGAGTCGCTGCGCGGATCGCCGTCGCCACTTCACCGCGCTGGAGAACGCCGCCGGTTCCCTGAGCCCCCAGGAGCGCACCGCCGCGATCACCGAGGCCATCCGGATCCAGGACGCCGCCGAGCCCGCGGCCACCGAACCGCCACCACGGCCCCCAGGCAATCCGCCGAACCCCTGATCCCTCGTGGCGATCGAGGTGGCGTTCGCCGGTGGGAGCCGGCCCTTTGAACGACGGCGCCAACGCCTGCCACAACATGCCGGGCCCGGTCGGACCGGCCATCGTGGTCGGCAACGCCGACTCCCGCAATCGGCGACGCAACAGCCCGACTACGGCTCCTGCACGGGCCCTTTCGCACCCGAAACGGATATCGCGTCGGCCTGGTACACCGAACCGGGCGTGGCCCGTCCGACGTTGATCCGCCGGATCGGGCGTGGCTCGTTCCAAGCTTGTTCTCCGGGTGTCCGCGGTTGTGCCGAAGGAGTCGGTCTATCCCGACGGGAAATCGGTCGAGCAGGTCGTCGAAACCAACCTTCGGGGCATGAAGAAGGCACAGGACGATGCCACGGCCGCGGCTCTCACGTACCTCGGTATGTCGACCGAGCAGGCGAAGCCCGCTTTTCACACCGGCAAGGTCGGTGGGCCGAGCGCCGGGTTGTTTCTCGCCCTGGGGATCGTGGACAAACTGTCCGAGCAGGACCTCACCGGCGGACGCACCATCGCCGGCACAGGCTCGATGGACGCCGACGGCCGGGTCGGCAGGATCGGTGGTCTGCCGATGAAGCTCCTGGCCGCGAAACGGGACCACGCAACCGTGTTCGTCCTTCCGAAGGCCGAGTGCGGCGAAGCGGACCGGGCGGGCAGTGGCGGACTGCGACTAGTCCCGGTGGAGACGCCGTCCGGCGCGGTCGACGCGTTGAACGCGCTCAGGACGGGAGGCCACGTCGCGTCGTGCCGAGCAGCCGGCCGGCGCCGGTGCCGCGTCGATCCGGCCATCGGTACGAGGACCGCGGCCCGGCCGGGCGGTGGCGCTCGACCCCGGCCGTCCGGATACGGTCGGCAGGGCCGGGTAGTCGCCGGGTATGGCACGAAGGCAGCAGTTGATCGACGCGGATCCCGCCCGCGTGTGGAGCGTGCTCGCGGATGCCCGGCGGTACGCGGAGTGGGTCGTGGGCACCCGGCACGTCGAAAGGTTCGACGATACGTGGCCGCGTCCCGGCGCTCACCTGGTCTACGCGGTCGGGCTCGGGCCCCTTACGTTCCGGGACGAGTGCATCGTGCGGTTGTGCGTGCCGGGCGAGCGTCTGGAGTTGGAGGCCGTGGCCTCCCCCTTCGGAACCGCCCGCATCGGCATCGAGCTCCTGCCCTGGGACACCGCGACCCTGGTCATGGTGGACGAGCATCCGCTGCGTGGTCCGGCCGCGCGTTTGCACGGCCCGCCGGGCGAGGCCCTGTTGCATCTGCGCAACCGCCGGATGTTGCGCAACCTCGCTCGGGTGGTGGAGAAGGAGCCGCAGGTCGCCTCCGAACGCGGAGCCTCGGCCTCGAAGGCCGCCAACGGGAACAGCGGATGACCCACGACGCCGACGCTGTGGTGATCGGGGCCGGGCCGAACGGCCTCGTGGCCGCCAACATCCTCGCGGACCGGGGATGGCGAGTCGAGGTGTTGGAGGCCCGCGCGGTGCCCGGTGGCGCGCTCCACAGCGACCGCGGGGTGCATCCGGACTTCGTGAGCGACACGTTCAGTTCCTTCCACCCCCTCGCGGCGGCCTCGCCGGCGATCACCGCGCTGGACCTGCACGAGTTCGGGCTGCGCTGGAGCCACGCCCCGGCGGTCCTGGCGCATCCACTCGGTGACGGCCGGTGCGCGGTGCTGCGGCGCGGTGTCGATGCCACCGCCGCGGGACTGGCGGCCGACTTCGCCGGCTCCGACGCCGACGCCTGGCGGCGACTGTCCACGCTGTGGGAACGTCTGGATCCGCATGTGGTGAACGCGCTGCTCACCCCGTTTCCCCCGGTCCGATCCGGTCTGGCGCTCGCGGCGCGGCTGGGTGTGGCGGACGGGTTGCGGTTCGCGCGCATGCTGGCCCTTCCGGTGCGCAGGCTGGGCGAGGAGGAGTTCTCCGATGCCGGCGCCGTCATGTTGTTGGCGGGTTGTGCCCTGCACGCCGATCTGTTGCCGGAGGCGGCCCCGAGCGCGGCGTTCGGGTGGCTCCTGGCCATGCTCGGGCAGCAGTACGGCTGGCCCGCGCCGATGGGCGGCGCCGGCGCGCTGGCCGACGCCCTGGTCCGGCGCCTGACCGCGAAGGGGGGCGTCGTGCGGTGCGGGACGCGGGTGACGACGGTGGTGGTGCGCGGCGGCACCGCGCTGGGCGTGTGCACCGAGGACGGCAGCGCGGTACGGGCGCGCAGGGCCGTGCTCGCCGACGTTCCCGCGCCGACGTTGTACGGCGGCCTCGTCGGCTGGGACGATCTGCCCACCCGGCTGCGCGACGACGTGCGCCGATTCGCCTGGGACCCGGGGACGTTCAAGGTCGACTGGGCACTGAATGGGCCGATCCCGTGGACCGCGGCCGGAGCGGCCGAGGCCGGCACCGTACACGTGGCCGCCGATCTCACGGAACTCTCCGACTACGCCGTGCAGGTGAGCTCCGGGCGACTGCCTTCACGCGCGTTCCTGCTCCTGGGACAGATGACCACCACCGACCCCACCCGCTCCCCCACGGGAACGGAGTCGGCATGGGCGTACACGCACGTTCCCCGACACGTGACCGAGGACCTGGGCGGGCGTCTGACCGGACGCTGGGACACCGCGGAAACGCAGGAGTACGCCGACCGCGTCGAACGGCGGATCGAAACGTTCGCACCGGGATTCCGCGCCCGGATCACCGCACGGCGCATCCATTCCCCGTTCGCTCTGGAAGCGGCGAACGAAAGCCTGGTCGGCGGTGCCCTCAACGGCGGGTCCGCCGCGCCTCACCAGCAGTTCGTCTTCCGCCCCGTCCCCGGCACCGGCCGCGCCCGCACGCCGATCCGCCGGCTGTACCTGGCCTCCTCCTCCGCCCACCCCGGCGGCGGCGTACACGGAGCATGCGGCGCGAACGCCGCCCGAGCCGCCCTGAACGCCGACCGCTGCGCACTCACCCGCATCGTCGGCCGACCGTCGACCGGGGTCGACGATCCCGGCGGGAGAACGCGGTGATCACGCCGCGGAGCCGGGTCGCGCCGAGGAACATCACCTCGTCGACGGCGGACCCGCAGTGGTTGCCCGCACCCTCACCAGGAGAAGCCGCGGCTCCGACCCGAAGGCGAGGTCTCGGAGTCGGTGGGGGGCAGGCGTTGCCCGTCCTCCACGGCCCGATCCGACGCCTTCACGGCGTACCCGGACATCCATTTTGCGCGGACCAACCGCCTTCGGGCGGCCAGGCGTTGCGCTCGACCGGGTGACGGGCGGGCCGGCGCCGGCGATCGAGCGAGGAAAGTTCCCTTCCCGTGTCGAATCCGTCATCCTCCGTCACGGTCGGGGGCGAAGGTGCTCACGTATTGATAATCGGCGATACACGTCGGGTATCGCCGCGTTCCGCGGCAGGTCCACAGGGTGGCATTAATGCCATGACCTTGTAACAACAACTCTCCATATGCATCGAAAGCGAAGCACAGATGATCATTTCGGAGCGCGATCGGGCTTGGTCGAGGTATCCGTTGTCGGCAGTATTTCGCCGCGTAGGCCCTACGACACGACCGTGTCCGTCCGGATCGATCACGTCGGCCCCGGGGCCTCGCTCATTACAATTCGGGGAGCTCAAACCGTGTCACAGTCAGTCAACAAGAAGGTCCGGAGCGCCGCACTCGTCGGCGCGCTCGCCTTCGCGGCGCTTCCACTCGTGGGCGCCGGCACCGCGCACGCGACCGGGGATTCGCAGGCGCCGCAGTGCACCAAGGTCACCGACACCTCGTTCGTCTACACCGTCAACGACGGCGCTCCCGTGAAGTCCGGCATAGGCAGCAAGCAGATGCCCGAGCGGCCCAAGAAGGTCGTGGTCAAGCTCAGCGACGAGTTCGCGTCTCTGCTCGAGCAGGGCTGCAAGTACCCGGTCCAGCTGTCGACGTACTCGACCCAGGGCCCGAACTGGGCGACCTCGGGCACGCAGAAGTTCATCGGTTGGCAGACCGACACGATCACCAAGCAGAACAAGGCGGTGACGTTCGACGCCACCAAGTACCCGGTGCCGTGCTTCGTCCAGTACGACCTGCTCGGGAACCACAAGAAGTACGACGGCGGCCAGTACCCGCTGCCGCACTACGACGACGTCTACATGGACAACCTGCTCGGCGGGTGGAACGGCGGCACGAACGAGAAGTGCACCGGCACGCCGACGCCTTCCACCCCGGCCACCTCCAAGCCGCCGACGACTCCTCCGCCCGCCACGTCCGCGCCGTCGACCGGTTCGGCTCCGACCACCGCCACACCGGTCACCTCGACCGCGGCTCCGGGGACGAAGTTGGCCGAGACGGGCGGCGACAGCAACGGCACGGCCATCATCGGCGCGTCCGCCGGCGGGGTGCTGGTGCTCGGCGGCGGTCTGTTCTACGTCAGCCGCCGCCGTGGCAACCGCGGCACCGCGGCCTGACCCGACGGTGAGTAACGCCCGGCGCCCGACATCGGCGCCGGGTGCAGGCCGTCCGATGGAACGCGCGACACCGATCGACGCTCTCGGTTGACGCGGGTCCGCGTGGCACCGGTCTCCGGAGGCATGTTGCCGGAGACCGGTGCCGTCGGTGATCACCGCGCTCCGCACGCCGGGGGACGCGAGCTCCGGCATCGGCCGGTCTGCGTACCCGCACGCCGACGTGTTGATGGGGCCCGCTGGGCTGCGGGCGAAGTCTCCGAGCCCCACGGAAACCGGGTTCGGAACCCGACCTCTCGCGCCTGCGACGGATCAGGCACCGGCCGAGCCGGGCGTGTCCGGCTCCCCGCCATCGGCGGGGTAGCGGCAACCGTTCGAGCACCGACAGGGTGGTTCCTGGGGAAAGACGAGAATGGGCGGTGCGGTACCGCAGTGGACACGGGAACCGCGTACGAGCCTGGTGCCGTCCGGGCCGACCTGGTACACGGTGACAACCATTCGTGAATTCTCCGCCGGTGAGGCGGCGACATCGGACACGGGTCTCCCCTTTCCGCCGAAGAAGCCATTCCAGAGGTACCACCCACGCGTCGACCGGGCACACGAACGACGCGTCACCACTCGAACGGCGCAGGACGCCGTCCGGCCGGGAAACAGCCGTAAGCCGAAGTGGCTGAAGCCGACGTCGAAGCGTGACGATTCGTGATCGAAATCGCCCGCTCTGTTTGCCCGCATGCGACTCGCCTGTGATCGTTCGGGGACCGGGGCCGGCGGGGGCACCTTCACGGGCACGAGGCACAGCGATCCACGCTCGAACGGCGACGTCGACGCGTTGACGGCGCCGGTCCCCCAGGCACGACTGTGGAGCGACCCGCAGCCGCCCCCGGATCGGGATGGACGTTCCCGGTGACCTTCGCCGACGCGATGGGCAACCGTCTGGCAACGCCCCGCCTCCCGCCTTCGCACACTCCAAACGAGACGGCACCAAACCCGCGACGCGGACCACTCGTTGGACCGTGCATGAGCAACCTCCACGCACGCCCCGAACCCACCCCCGCCCAAGACCGCCAGGACACCCCGGTGTTCGACGCTCTGTCGAACGAATGGATCGCGGCCGGACGCGAACTGCCCTGGGAAACCCCGGCCACACCGGCGAACACCGGCCCCGGGCCCCGCACACGCCCACCCGGAGCCGGCAGGCCCACCCCCGTCCCCGGCCCCCGCGCCGGACACCCCTGAACACCCGCACACGGCTCCCCGGAATCATCGTTTCCACGTTCGTTCTCCGCGTCATTGCCCAGCGGCCGTGCGGCAAGGGCACACCGGTGACGTGCCCGTTCACCGACTTCGAGTCCGTCGACGAGTCGACGACCCACCTCGTGCGGCGCACGAAGGGCCGCCGACGGCATCCGGGTAGTGGCCCCGGGCCCGCTCACTCGTACGCGGCCAGACGACACACTTCGCCCGGCGCTCACGTTGCCTGTCACAAGTAGGCACCCTGCACGGTCACTTGGATAAAGCCGGCACGCAGATTCTCGGTTCGCCCATCGAGGAAGGGTTCGAGCCCGGCTCCGTGAACCGCAGTTGCGCCTCGGAGGCGAATGATGCGACGAACACCTCCCTGTGCTTGCCGGACGCCTTTCCCCGTCGACTGGAGCATGGAGCAAGCAGCGATGACATCGAATACTCGGCCGCGCCGTTACCGGCGCCGCCACGCGGTAGTGCTTTGCCTGGGAGCCCTCGCGCTTTCACTGAGCGCCCCCGTACAGTCCGCCGGCGCGGACACCCCCGACCACACGACCAGGTATGTCGTCATGACACTGGACGACGAACTGCCGGACGCATACAACACAGACAGATATCAGACAGCCGTCACGGAACTACGGAAAGCTGCGGGGCACGTCTATAGGGGTGACGTCTACGAAACAATGGGGAAAGCGAGCACGGCGGGACTCGTCGTCATACAGCTGAACTCCGCTCACGGCGACCCGCTGTGTTGGCTGTATCTGAATCCGCAGAACCTGTACACGGCAGGCTTCCGAGCGAGGAACGGAAACTCCTACGTTTTCTCGGATACCCCCCGAAATGTGGCAGACGAGGTGCGGCGTAACGACGGCGGTGTCGACCCGGCCGTCCTGGGAATGGCGGGAACGTACGCCGACCTCCGCAAGAATGTATCGGCGGAGCCGACCCGGACGGACGTATACGACATGCGTTCCACCGCATACACCCTGGGTGGTGTCGTCGACCGCCAGAGTGCGAATGGAACAATGCGTCAGCAGGTCTCCCTGGCGATGTTCAAATTCATGGCGGCATTCTCCGAAGCCGCTCGCTTCCCCCACTACCGCGACGAGTTTTCCGCAGCACTGGACGGCAGCAGCAACCATCAGTATCTCGACAACGAGGCTCTGCGACTGAGATCGTCCTGGCAGGATGTATCGAACTTCGCCCACGCCGTTACCGAAAACCCGAGCACTTCGCCGCGCTATATCACAGGACTCGACACAACGCTGCACACCTGGCAGGACGTGCGCACGTACGTCAGGACCATCAAGGGCAAAGATGGCTAGGGCGGTACGGTGCCATCCCGGTGGCGCAGGGGAAGCCGCCTCCGGCCGGAAGCGGCTGCCCTCCGTCCCCGTTCACCAGCCGTCCGCCCAGGAATCCCACCAGACCGGATCCGGAGTCTGCACAATAATGATGTCAGGAATCCGCACCAGAAAAACCGTGCTCCGCGCACTCGCCTGCATGATGGCCGCTCTCACCTTTCTGGGGGCCACCATCCAACCGTCCTCTGCGGACGTCCGGCCCGGCACGATAACGTGGATCACCACCCATATCATCACACTGCAGAGCACCGGCCAGGACGGCAGGCAGATATATTACGACACGATAGACGAGATACGTCGCGCAGCGGGTCACCCTATTGCTGGTTCTTTGAGTGAAACCCAGACCCTTACGAACAGAACTCCCGTTTCCGCCGGATCGTCGCGGACGCCATGAACGCCTTGTCCGCCGCCTATAGCGAAGGCGTACGTTACACGAGCCGGCGCAACCGGGCGGGCAACGCCATGGCTCTGCCGCTCGACGGCAGCGAGGCCCGGGTCTACACATCGCAAACCCGGGAACTCCAAGCAAACACGGTGTCCTTCTCTCACTACATGTATGAAGAGCGGGAAATCCTGCGGAACAACAACCCCGATTTTGTTTTGCCGAGGCCGTTCTATTTTGGCCCGCAGAACGGGACCGTCGAGACCCGTCGACAGATCGAGAAATTCGCCCGACTCTTCATCTCGGACACCACCAAATAGCCGCGCGGCACCTCATGACGGTCCGCCGGGCCTTCCGGCGGACCGTCTCGGCCCTCCGGTCGCACTCGGCGACGGTGCCGTCGAGGAGGACAACTCGCGTTCGCGCTCGCGCAGCGTCTCAGGCAGACCGGTGCAGGTTCAGCGGCAGGTCGACGACCCCGCCGGCATGGGGGACGCGCGCGCCGTGCGGATCATGCCGCGCGTGCGTCAGCTCTCGTAGCGGGCGCTCAGGGTCCGTATCGTCGCGGCGATGCGGTCGCGGAGGACGGCAGGGGCGAGGACTTCGATGTCCGTGCCCAGTCGCAGGAACTCTCCGTGGGCCTGGTCGATCGACTCGATGGGCACCCGGCTCTGCGTCCATCCGTTGCCCGTGGGTGTCACGCCCAGGTGGCGCGCGCCTCGTGGGGTGAGCCGTACCAGGGCTTGTCCGGTGTGCAGTCGGGTGCGGAAGTCGGCCAGGTAGCCGTTCCAGTATCCGGCCAGGTCGAACCCGTCAACGGTGAACTCATCCTCCAGCGACTGGAGTTCGAGGATCTGGTCGATCCGATACGTGCGGATCCCGGACGGCCCGGCGGCCACCAGGTACCAGCGGCCGGCCTTGAGGACGAGCCCGTAAGGCTCCACCCGCCGCTCGATCTCCTCCGGTGCTCGCCAGCGCCGGTAACGCAGTATCACCGCCCGCCGCGCCCACACCGCGGTGGCGACCGCGGCCAGGTGCGGCACCCGGTCGACGGGGTCGTACCAGCCGGGGGCGTCGAGCAGGAATCGTTCCTGGATCCGCTCGGCCTGCTCGCGCAACTCCGCGGGGAGGGCGGCCCGCAACTTGAGTCGGGCGGTGGCCAGGGCCGCGCCGAGGCCGAGTTCGGCGGCGGCCCCCGGGAGCGCGGCGAGGAACACGACCTGTGCCTCCTCCGCCGTCAGCCCGGTGAGCCGGGTTCGGTAGCCGCCGATCAACCGGTAGCCGCCCGCGTGTCCGGCGGCGCCGTACAGCGGGATACCGGCGGCGCCGAGCGCTTCGACGTCCCGGTAGATCGTGCGGACGGAAACCTCCAACTCCTCGGCCAGTTGCCCGGCCGTCATCCGGCCGCGGTTTTGCAACAGCAGGAGCAGGGTGACCAACCGACTCGCACGCATGTGGCCCAGTATCCACTGACAGCGGATGTCAGGAGAGCGCCCCTAACCTGCGGTGCATGGACGATTTCGACTTCCTGCACGGTTGTTGGGACGTGAGCAACCGTCGCCTCGCCAACCCGCTCGACCCGGGCCCCGACATCTGGGAGGAGTTCCCCGGTCATGCCACGGCACGGCCGCTGTTCGGGGGCGCCGGCAACATCGACGAGATCACTTTCCCCACCCTCGGTCGACAGGGCATGACCCTGCGACTGTTCGACCGCACGACGGAGCGCTGGTCGATCCACTGGGCCGACAGCCGAACGGGCCGACTGGATCCGCCGGTCGTCGGCGGCTTCAGCGGCGACCGTGGCGACTTCCACGGCGAGGACACCCACGACGGCCGCCCGATCCGCGTGCACTTCACCTGGTGGCGCCTCGGCCCGGATGCCGCCCGCTGGGAGCAGGAGTTCTCCGCGGACGACGGCCGTACCTGGGAGCTCAACTGGATCATGGAATTCACCCGCACCGAGGGGACCGGCGCATGAGCATCGTCGAATTTCGGCAGTACACCCTGCGGCCCGGTGCGAGGGAGACGTTGATCGAACTGTTCGAGCGCGAGTTCGTGACCGGCCAGGAGGCGGTCGGGATCACCGTCGGCGGCCGATTCCGCGACCTGGACGACCCGGACCGCTTCGTCTGGATTCGCGCGTTCCCCGACCTGACCCGCCGGCGACGCTCGCTGGAGGCGTTCTACACGGGCCCGGTGTGGCGACGGCACCGCGACGCGGCCAACGCCACCATGATCGACTCCGACGACGTGCTGCTGTTGCGGGGGCCGGGTTACCTGCCGAAACCCGGTACCCGCGAGGTGGCCACGACCGTCTGCCACCCGCCCGACGCGGCTGCCTTCGACGCGTACGCCGTCCGGCACCTCGGCCCCGAGCACGCGCTGCACCGCACCGAGCACGCCGAGAACGACTACCCCGCGCTGCCGGTCCGCGCCGGAGAAGACGTCCGGGTCTGGTTCGGCCCGGCGGAGCCCCCAGCATGGCCGGCCCGACGTCTACGGCTGGAACCCGTGACCGCCCGGTCGCGGACCCGCACGAGCACGGGCGGCCGATCCGACATGTGAGCGAACTCGTCGAGGAAGTACCGGCCCCGGGTACCTCGCAGTCATGCCTCATGGCCTCCCAGGGCATGCCCGGCCACGCCGATGCCCTTCGCCGTCAAAGGTTCGCGGAACTCGGTGCCTGCGAGTGTGGGCCCGGGGGTGCGGGTGAGCGCCGCCGGTGTGGTGATCGGCCTGGCGGCATCAGGGCGATGGCTCGCACGCCGTGATTGCCGCTGCAGGTGACGAACAGTGTCTGCTCCTCGGACAGTACCGCCGCCAGTGGGTTGCGGAGCTGTGCCGAGGTGGCGGGGCCGCCGTCGCCGGAGTAGCCGCCCGTGCCGGTGCCCGCCACGGTGGAGATCGTGCCGTCGTCGGCGACCTTTCGGATGCGGTGGCTCCAGCACTCCACGATGTAGAGGTTGCCCGCGCGGTCCAGTGCCAGGCCGGTCGGACCGCTCAGTTGTGCGGAGGTGGCGGGTCCTCCGTCACCGGAGTGCCCGTCCTGCCCGGTGCCGGCCACCGTGGAGATCCTGTGGTCGGTGGAGACCTTGCGTACCCGGTGGTTGCGGAGTTCGGCGATGTACAGGTTGCCGGCGTCGTCGAGCGCCACCCCGTGTGGGTCGCTCAGCCGGGCGGATGTGGCGGGACCGCCGTCGCTGGAGTATCCGCCCCTGCCGGTGCCCGCCACGGTGGAGATCCTGTGGTCGGTGGAGACCTTGCGCACCTTGTGGCCGCCGCGGCAGGCGATGTACAGCTCGCCGGCCCCGAGCGCCAGACCCACGGGGCTGTTGAGTCGAGCAGAGGTGGCGGAGCCCTCGTCTCCGCTGTGACCGGCCTGCCCGGTGCCGGCCACCGTGGAGATCCTCCCGTCGGTGGAGACCTTGCGCACCCGGTGACCTCTGTACTCGGCGATGTAGAGGTTGCCCGCGTCATCCGATTCGAGCCCGGAGGGGCTGTTCAGTCGAGCCGACGTGGCATGGCCGCCGTCGCCGGTCGATCCGGCCATACCGGTACCGGCGACCGTGAAGATCGTTCCGTCGGTCGCGATCTTCCGCACCCGGTGGTTCTCGGAGTCACACAGGTACAGGCATCCTTTCTCGCCCCGCACCATGTAGCTCGGGCGGTACAACTTCGCGGAGGTCGCGGGTCCTTGATCACCGGAGAAACCCGATGCTCCCGTGCCCGCGAACGTGGAGATGGTCTGCGGAACAACGTCTGCGGAGCGTTCGAGGACAGTCATCGTCTTCAGCCTTCCGTCTTCCGTGCCGTGGCGTGGCGGTGAGCCGCCGGCCGAAAGCCGGGATCGATCCGCGGATGCCCTGTGGCGAGCGGGCGACGGCGGGGCCGACGACGGGTTCGGACTGGACGCTCGGCAGCGGGGCCCACCCGAGGTGGCCGGGCGCCGGGCGAATGGGGAGGACGGCGCGGGCTTGCGGGCCGACGTCCTCCGCCACGCCCCATACTTCCGGGGAGCGCGCCGGCGCACCCTCCCGACTGCTCCATACGGGTGAACACAGGGTCGACCGGGTTTTGTGTTCGTCGGGCGGTCGTGGACCGCTGTCCGCGTCGGACGAGCGCCATCGGTCGGGAACGGGGCGTCTTCGGACCAGGCCGAAGAAGGTGGCCGAGAGCGCGATCCCATGGACGAGCCGTGGGGACGTGCGCCGGACTTTGTCTGGGAGATCGCCGACGCCGACCCGTTTGCCGCCGGTCTCCTGCCCGTGCACCCTGCGGGCACCGACCGCGGGTACCTAACCTCGACGGCACCGAGCACGCCGCCCACAAAGAGCACGGGCAGCACGATCCGCCGTTGCATCATCCGCCACTCGTCAGGGCAGGCGGGCGTGTTCGGCTCGGGTGGCAGCGATCCGCTCACGCGCGAGCGCACGGGCTCGCTTGGTGTCGTCGCCGGTGAGTCGGGCGAGGATCGTTGCGAGCGGCCTGATCCGGCCCCAGCCGCCCCAGTGGCCCTCGGGGATCTCGGTGGGGAATACCCAGATCCGGCCGGCGTCGCGCGGCCAGGCGCCGTTCTCCGCGTCGAGGATTGCCTCGGTGACCTCGGCGATGACGCTCGCACGCTTGTGCTCGTCGAGCTGGCCCTCGGGGACGGAGGGGACGACCTTGTAGCGAGGTGCGTCCGCGGGTTCTCCGCCGACGTAGACGCCGGCCGGTCGGTGCAGCCAGAGCCAGGAGACGGAACGGCTCACCGGGTCGGCGGGGTCGAATCCCTCGTTGCGGACGAGGATCTCGGTGATGCGCTTCAGCAGGGCCGCCTCGGCGTCCGGCTGGAGCGCGCCGTCGGGAATGTACACGTCGAGCATGGGCATGGTTGCTCTCCTTGGTGAGTTTAGTTTTTGAACTCAGGCCGGAGCCTACGAGAGCTGAGTAAGACTTGTAAACCCAGATGGGTACACTCGTCACATGGAGACGCGGCGAATCGACCCGGTGAACTGCTCGGTGGCGCGTGCCCTCTCGGTGGTGGGCGAGCGTTGGTCCCTGCTGATCGTTCGTGAAGCGCTGGACGGCGCGCGCCGGTTCGGCGAGTTCCACTCCCGCCTCGGGATCGCCCGAAATCTCCTGGCGACTCGGCTCGAGACCTTGGTGATCGCGGGAGTGATGCGCCGCGTGCCCTATCAGGAGCCCGGGGGTCGACAGCGCTTCGCCTACGAACTCACCGAGCAGGGCCGGGCGTTGCGTCCCACGCTCGTGGCGCTCCTGGAATGGGGCGACACGTACCTCGCCGACCCGCAGGGTCCGTCGGTCATCGTCCGGCACCGGCCCCTCGACGATGAAAACTCCTGCGACGAGCCGGTCGAGATCGTCCTCCAGTGCGCTGCGGGGCACAGCCACCTCGCCCCGGAAGACGTCTGCCGCACGCCCGGGCCGGGCGCGCGCTTCGTGGAAAGCTCCTGAGATCCCAGGATCGTTCTGTCCCGGAACACGCCGACACCGGCCCCACCGGGCCTTGTCTTCGATGTCGGGCGGGACGGTGTCCGCAGCCAAACGCGCAGGCCGTCCGGTTCGACGACCTCCCCGTGCGTTCGAGGGGGCTGCGGGTCAGCGGGGACGAGTTCGTCGTGGCGTAGGGGCCCCGACGTTGTTCGCCGTCGCCCGGGTGCCGACGCACCGGCACTTCTTCGGGAGAGTTTTCCGAGATGTTGTGCTGTCGGTATGTCCGGCTGACTCGTGCCGGCCCGGTGATCGAGCTGTCCGCCTCCGCGCTCGGGCAGCTGCCGGTGAGCGTCGAGCGGGACTGTCGGCGTGCCTCGACGGTTCCCGGCCCGCGGCCACGGACGCGCCCGCCGGGTTCGGTCACGGGGTCGGATCCACGGCGTGCAGGACCGCTCGGTCCCCGTCGCCGGTGAGCAGGATCGCGCGGCCGGCGCTGATGCCCCAGGGCACGGCGGCCCGGTCCGGCATCGTGACGACGCCGGCCGACGACACCGCGACGGGGCGGAGGTCGCGCGTGCCGTACACCCGGTCGCCGGCGACGGAGCGGGCGACGACGCCCGGCGTGACCGATGCACGTCCCTGGGCGAGATCGACGACGACCGGTCCCAACGCGGCAAGGGGACTGCCGTCCGCGTGGATCCAGGCGCCCGACAGGGATCCGGCGGGGGCGTCGGCGCCGACGAGTACCCGGCCGGAGGAGGAGTCGTGCACGGCGAGTGTCTCGCTGCCGTCCGCGGGGCCGGACCAAACGGCGGCGACCACTCCGTGCCCGGCGCCGGCCACGCGCAGCATGCGCGCGCCGGGGCGCGGTGGGAGCGGAGCCACCACGTGTGTCCGTCCGTCGAAGCCGACCAACTCCCAGGGTCCGACGGCGCGTCCCGCGAGCACGTGCGCCGTATCGGCGGCCATCGCCACGGTTCCGGGAGACAACCGGACCGGAACGAGGGCATCGCCGCGCAGCACGGCGGCCGATCCATCGGACCCGGTCACCAGGGGGAGAGCACCGGCGTAGCTGACGCGGGCGCCGGGCGCGAACTCGACGGTGGTGGGCGGACGCGACGATTGGGGAGCGCGCAGTGGGGACCACACCAGGAGCCGCCCCTCGGTCTCGGCGACGAGGACCGGCGCGGTCGGGTCACCGGTCGCGTGCAGCGCGACGTTGCCCGCCGGCAGCGGCTCGCCGACCTGAACGACCGCGCCGTCGTGCGGATCGAGCAGCGCGACTCGACGGTCCGGTGTGAGGATGGCGAGCACACCCCCGAGCGTCGCCACGCTCGGCCGACCGGCTCCCGGCGGTGCGATCGACCGCGACCACGCGGACGTCTGTCGCCAGCCGGCCGGAGCGGCGACCGTGGCGGGTTCGGCACGCGAGGTCGTGCTCGTCCGGGATTCGGCGGACTCGCCGTCCGGCCAGACGAGAAACGCGACGACCGTGACCGCCGCGGCGACCGCGAGGCCGATCGCGGCCGGCGCTACGCGGCGGCCGGAACGCGGGGCCCGCCGCCGAGCGCGATCCGGTCGCGCGGGCACGGGCGCGGGTGGGCCCTCGGCCGGCCGCGGGGCGGATCCGGGTAGGTCCGCCATCCCGTGTGGGTCGCGCTCGTGCCCGCCGTGCTCGTCGCCCGTGTGCTCGTCGCCGGTGTGCTCGTCGGGCGCCTGCCCGTGTGCGTCGTCCTCGTCGACACCGGCCCACCACTCGCGGAAGGCATCGTCGCGGTCGTCGGTCGGTGCCGCGTCCTCCTCGCTCGACGGGCTGGGTGTCTCCTCGTCGGGGACGTCCGGGTCGGGATCGGGATGGGGCTCGGCCAAGAACGTGAGCGTCCCGTCCGGGTCGATGAGCAGGGGATAGCGGGTGCCGTCCGGATCGATGTCGATCGCGCGGACGGGCCGGTCGAGGAGGGACGCCGTGAAGCGGACCTCGTCGATGGCGGCGTGACGGGCTTCCGCCCCCTCGGGGACGTAGACCGGCGTGCCGTCCACGGTCGCGACCCCGTCCTCGGGGTACTCGATGACGAACAGGGGGGTGGCCGGGACGGCGGAGGTGTGGTTGGTCAACGGTTCTCCCGAGGTCTCGGACGGTTCGGGTGCCGCGCTCGGACGATTCGGGTGGGCGCGGACATGGTCGGCGACAGGCCCGTGAGGCGCGGCGGTTCGGACCGATCCGCGGCCTCGTGGCGGGGCGTGGAGTGCGACCCGGCAACAGGATGACCCTCTCGGCCGCGGCCGGTCCTCGCTGTCGTTCGATCGGGTGATTCCGGCACCCGGCTTCCGCACCGGCACGTGGCACGCGCCGGTCGCGACATCGGTTCAACGAGCGACCCACGCCCCGGCAACGGATCAGTCGGCGAATTGCGGCGGTGAGGCCACCGGAGAGTTGGCAGACCTGCCCGGGGCGGGTCGCCGAAGCCGACATGTCCGGCACCGAAGGACGCCCCGACCCGAGCATCCCGAACTCGTGAACCACGCGCCGTGAGACGCAACTCGCGCCGCGGGCCGGCACAACACCCGAGTAACCCTTCGGGCACGCGGACGTTAGCCCCGACAGGACAGACCTCGTGTTTTCGGAGGAACGTGTGCGCATCACTCGCCCGGCCGCCGCGGCGGCCCTCGTGCTCCTGCTCGTGACCGCGTGCGACAGCACACCGGCCACCGCCCCCACCCGGGCCCTCGATCCCGCCCTGGCCGCCAACGGCGCGCCGCTTCCCGACGCCGGCGCCGGCTCGTCGGGCGCCGGGCCGTCCTCGACGACTCCGCTCGGCGCGGCCGACCCGGCGACACCCGCGACCCCGGCGGGTACCGTACCGCCCGACCCGCAGAGGGCGAACCCACCCGCCGACACCCGATCGGCCGCATCCTCCCCGTCCTCGCGTGGATCCGGCGCATCGGACCGGGCCGACCATTCCTCCGCGTCCGGTACATCGGCCCGACGCGGTCAACCCGAGCGCGACACCTCCAAGACGGGCGCCGTCAACCCCTGGGCGGCCTGTGACTTCGGGTTTCGGTTCAGCGGCCGGAGCGACGACACCCCCGAAGCCCGCGTCTGCCGCTCCGCCCACGGCTGAACAGCCGAACTCGCATCGCGCCGAGCCGCCGGCGACCTGCCCGGCCCCGGAACCGCGCACCATACTGCCGGTCGTTGGACGGTCGCCCGACCGCGGTCGCCGCCGCCGAGTGCGACGCGGTACGCGTATGGAACCTGGCCACGGGCGAGCAGGCCGGCCCCGGCCCTGGACGGCCCCATCGACGGGATCCGGGGCCGTCGCCGCGGCCGAAGTGGACGGTCGCGCGATCGCGATCACCCGCGGTGACGACGCGGCGGTGCTCTTGTGGGACCTGGCCACCGGCGGCACATCGGCCCTCCCCCGGCGTTCGTTCCTGTCGACGCCCTATGCGTTGACGCTGAGCGCGGACGGGGGGCTCACGGTCGGCTGCGGCGGTGAACTCGCAGCCCTGCCCGACCTGTAGGTCGCTGCCGCATCGGACCGCGGGACGAAGTACTGCGCAGGATCGACGATCTGCGGCGGGGGTGTCCGGGCGCCCACTCGTCTTCGTCCGCCGTGCCGGTATGGGGCGGCAGCGGTTCCCGAAGCGCGGGTGAACCACTCGCCGGCCGTGCCGCCACCGCCTGCGGCCCACACGTCGAAGGCGGCTTCGTCGTCGCCCACGCCCGGGCGTGCCACCACCCACCCGCCGCGGGGACCGGTGTCGCCTGCTCGCCCTGGTCCTCGCCCCGGGCCGATGAGAAGCCACGTGTTCCGTGCACTCCCTCCCGCCCGCGTGGATCGCGCCTGCCCGGCCCCGGGGTGGGGCACGCTCCCGCTCCCGTGGACGTCGCCGTGGGTGTCGTGCCGGTGGTCGAACGCGGCGTACCACTCGACGGTCCGGGCGCTCGAAGCCGGGGAACACCGATCAGGCTGACCCTGGTTGTAGCGCGACGATCGATATTCGGCAGGATTGCGCCATGACATCGCCATCTTTGAGCCAAGGCGCCAACCTGCCTGTCGAGTCCACGCAGGTTCGCGCGGAGCTGTCGTGGTCCGCGCGGGCCGGCGTGCCGGACGTCGACGCGTCGGCGCTGCTGCTCACCGACGTCGGACACGTGCGCGGGGACGCCGACTTCGTCTTCTACAACCAGGCGCGGCACCCGTCCGGCGCGGTGGCGCACCTGGGCAGGGACGTGGACGCCGACGGTGTCGTCGATGCGATCGCCGTGGATCTCGCGCTCGTGGAAGAGGCGGTACACCGGGTCCTGCTGTGCGCGTCGGCCGACGGCGGCACCTTCGGCCAGGTCCCCGACCTGTGCCTGCGGGTGCTGGACGCGGCGACGGCGGCCGAGATCGCCCGCTTCGACATGACCGCCGGGATCGAGACCGCCTTCGTCGGCGGCGAGTTGTACCGACATCGAGGTCGGTGGAAGTTCCGCGCCGTCGGACAGGGGTACGCCTCCGGACTGGCCGGGTTGGCCGCGGATTTCGGCATCGCGGTGCACGACGAACCGGCGGCGGACCCGATCACCGCACAGCCGGTTGCGACGCCGCCGGCCACCGCGCCCGCCGTCGTGCCGGTCGGGGAAGGCGAGGAGGCGCTGCCCGCGGAGATGCGCGAGCGTCTTTCCCTGCGCAAGGAGCAGGTGGCCGTGAGCCTGCGGAAGCAGGGCGCGGACGGGATCGCCGCGCGGGTGATCCTGGTCATGGACTCGTCCGGTTCCATGGATCGGCTCTATTCGCGAGGTGTCGTCGCCGACGTGGTGGAGCGTATGGCGGCCGTGGCGGCGAAGCTCGAGGACGACGGTGTGATGCAGGCATGGACGTTCGCCTCGCACCCGGCGCGCCTGCCGGACCTTCGCGTGGGTGACATGCCCGAATGGCTGCGGCTGCATGTACGTCCGGGCATGGACAAGCCCGAACAGGGGCTGTTGCCGAGCCAGGTCGACATGACGGCGGTCGGCTTCGGCAACGAAGAGCACAAGGTGATCGCCGAGGTCCGCGCCTATCTGCGGGACAATCCCTCGGCGGTCCCCACGTTGGTGCTGTTCTTCTCCGACGGCGGCGTCTACTGCGACGACCAGATCAAGCGTGAACTCAAGGCCGCGTCCAAGGAACCGGCGTTCTGGCAGTTCGTGGGGCTCGGCGACGCGGACTACGGCATCCTGAGGCGCCTCGACACGATGCGCGGGCGCCGGGTCGACAACGTCGGCTTCTTCGCCGTGGACGACATCGGCGAAGTCCCCGACCAGGAGCTGTACGACCGACTGCTTTCCGAGTTCCCGAAGTGGATCACCGCGGCGCGGCGCAAGAACGTGCTCTGAGCGACTGCCGAGCCGCAACGGCCCAAGCGACCGGCGGACTCGTGGGTTGCGGCTGTGACTTCGTGGTGTGGGACGGCGCCCCCGAAGTCGGCCTCACGGTGGGGTCGTTGCTGGTTCGGCAAGGCGGGCGAGATGATCGGACTGCCCATCGCCGTCCGTGACGTCCAGGGGTCGGAGACGTCGTGCGGGAGCGCGATGTGCGGTCGGTCGGGCCGATCCCGGTCGTGGCCGCCCCTCCTCCGCCGTGGCGCCGGTCGTGCGAGCTCGGCGCCGTGACCGGCGCCCCCCGGCGTCCTCGTGCCCGGCGCACCCGGTCGCTGCGAGCAACACACCTGCCGGGAGGCCGCGTTCGCGACCTCGTGCACACCCCCGGGCGATGATCCGGGCAACCCTGTCGCCGGACGGCCGCGGTCACGAACCCGTCGCCTGATGCGACGAACGGACGGCGATGCCACGACGCCCGGCCGGCCGGCTGGGACCTGCAGGACACGGCCGTCCTGGCCCAGTGGCCCACGCCGGGCGATCCCGGGCGCGTGGACATCGTCGTGGGCACCGGCGTCAGGAGGGAGGACGACTTTCGGGGCGGCAGGCGGCTGCCTTCGAATCCGCGGTTCGACCTGTGGTTCCCCTCGATCCGGGGGGACGGCCCCTCAGGCGGATGCCGTTCCATCGACGGCCTGTTCACCCCGCGCCCGCCGCGACCCACCCAGCCCGTGCACCTGATCGGCTGCGAACCCGCCGAACCGCTGCCGGCCCTGCTGCGCCGTCTCGTTCCGCAGAAGGGCGACCCGATCACGCTCCGGTGCCTCGATCGCGACGGTCGGACGATGACCGAGTACCGCCTCGACCCGGACACCGTCGAGGCACGCCCATCCGTCCTGGGCGGAGCCCTGATCGACGTCACCGTCACCGACCCCGGTGACGACCGCCCCACCCGCGCCGCTCGCGCAGTCTGGGAAATCTGGTCCGACGGTGTTCCCACGCGGCCCAACCAGTGGGCACGGTTCGACGCCGAGGGCCGATCCGAGTGGCTGGACCTCACCCGCGTCGGCCCGCACGGGCCGCAGGCCCTCTCCGGCGGGACGTACCACCTGGACGGACAGCACGCCACCGACAGGGCCGGCCTACTCCTGGCGCTCGGCGAAGCCCTGCTCGGCCCCGGCGCCAATTACGGGACATGCCTTGACTCGGTAGTGGACTGCCTGTGCGGCGGACCCTGCGTCGTCCCCCCGTTCACCCTCGTGTGGCACCACGCCGACATCGCCCGCCGCGCCCTCGCCGGACACATCCTGCACCACTGCGGCGGCCTGTCCTACTTCGAGGAGACCGTGAACCTCCTGCGCGAGTACGGCGTCACCGTCGTACTCCGGTGACGGCGCCCGACCAGGAGAACGAACGAAGTGGGCAACGGCCCGTCCGTCAGGGCCCCGCACCCAACTGCCACGGTTGCACCCGCTGCAACATCGTGGCGTTGCATTTCCCATCAGCCCAGGCCGGACACCCCGCCGCCACCTGAACGAAGGACGCGATCAGCCCCATCCGACCAAGTCAAAGCCGTGCCGGTCACGTGCGGAGTCGATGCGTCAGACGCAACTCCGCCTACTTTTCGGATGGACGTGTCCAACGCAGTCCGGTGTCGCGGGCGTAGCAGGCAATGGTGTGCCCACCCGCGGCCCATTGCTGCGTGCCAGGGCGACGCATCTTCGTCTTCGTCCGATCGATTGGTTCCGTCGGCTCGCGGAGGATTCGCGTGAGCCCCGAGGACGCCGTCATGACCCCGTCCGACCAGCAACGCCTGGAACGACTCGGCACCCCGATGGCCACGTTCGCGCACCGCATCAACCGCACCGTATCCGACTGGGCCCGCGACGTCACCGGACTGGCCAGGCGCGTCAGGGCCGGCTCGGGCGCGGCCAGGCGGGTCCGGGGCCGGGCTGGGTTCCTTCGCGCTGCTCGACGAGGAGGGTGTTGAGTGCGGCGCGCAGAATTGCCGTGTCGACGTCGAGCAGAATCGGCAGCTTCACGGATGGCAGCGGGCCGGCGGCGCCGGCGCGTTCGACCAGCACGTAGCTCTGCGGTGCCCGCCCCGCGGCGATCCCGGTCCGGAACTCGGCCACGTCCTCCCACGCCACGACGCGCCGCCCGCGGACGGCAATGCCGTCCGCGTCGACCCGCAGCCGCACACGCGGCACGACCAGCCGGACGATCCACACGACGACGGGCACCAGCAGCACCGCCAGCACCGGGACGAGCACCTTCGGCATGTCGGGATTCGGACTCGCGAACGACCCCGCCATCGCCGCGAGCAACGGCACCGTGCAGCCGGCAATGGCCGCGAGGGCCTTCGTGGAGGTCCGCGCTTCGAACGCGCCGTCGCGCCGAACGCCGTCGACGACACGACGTATTGCTTGCCATTCGTCCAGCGGGCTGCGCTCCATGTGTCCACGCTAGCGGCACCCTCGGCCCTCCCCTCGTCCGTCGAGGCCTGGCGCGGGAAACGGCTCGCGACGTTGCAGACCGCGCTGTTGAAGACCGCGCGAGAACAAGCTGCGCACCGTCATCGCGTTCCACCATCGCGTCGCCGAGGCCAAGGAGTTCGCCCTCGGACCGCCCGACGTCGGCCGGCGGTTGCGGGGCGAACTCCCCAACCGGACATCCACGTACGTGCGGGCCGAGTCGAGTGGCTGCACGGCGAGCATTCCGTCGAGCACCGGCGACGCGTCCTGGGCCGGTTCGCCGAACCGGGGGTCCCGGGCGATCCGTCCGTGGCGACGCACCCGACGACGACACGGACAGCGCGGCCGACAGCGGCGCAGCGGCAGGCGGCGTGGGGGTCGCCGAGGACGTGGACTGGGCTCTGGAAGGATGCGGGCGGGCACGGGATGGAGACCCGGAACCGGGTACTGCGTTCACCACCCCGAGTGGTACAGGTTGCCGATTTCGCGCTGTGGCGGCCCTCCCCCGCAGTTCGCGTCCGCGACGCGCTCGCACGGGGTGGCGAAGGCGCAACAGTCGCTATCAGGAATCGAAGTAGGCCCTCGCGACGGCGTAGGTGTCCTCGTAGAGGTGGTAGCGGGTGATCCGGCCGTCCCGGACCGTGGTGTGCAGGGCGAACGCGGTATCGATGTCCCGGCCGGTCTTCTTGACCTCGGAGACCATGTGCCCGACGAGAATCACGTCGTCGCCCTCCGCGATCACCTGGTGCAGGTCGAACTCCTTGGGCTGTACGTGGGTTTGGAGCAACTCGAAGAACGTCCGCATGCCGTCTGCCGAGTCGACTGCCGGTACCCACGGAATGCCCGGCGGGTGCGGGATCGAAAACGACACCGAATCGGCGAACAACGCCGCCGCCTCGGCGCTCCTCCCCTCTGCGAGCAGGGGAAACAGTCGTTGCACAGTCTGCGCCGGTGATTCTGCGGTCATGCGTCGCGACCCTACCGCCACGACGGGATACGAGCGATCGCAACGTGGAGTGGAAACCCGGTCCCGAATCGAGCTGCGAACGAGCGGAAGCGCCGAATTCGGCTTCGTACCGCCGACGTGCCCGCGTGCGGCACCCAAGCGCACCGTGCCCCAAGGACTTCTAAGCGGCAAGCCACTGCGAGGCATTGTCGCCCAACCCTCGGGGACCGGCCCGACCGCCGTTTCATCCCGCGTCGCGGTTGGTGTCGGTGGGCGAGCAAACCCATGCGGGTGGGCGGGACGGTCAGGCGTACGCGGTTGTTCGTGCCGGTCTTGCTCATCATCGTGGCCGGGTGGGACTTGACCGTCGTCACGCCCATGTACGGGCGGTCGGCGATCTCGCGGTTGGAGAGGCCGTGGCCCACCAGGGTGAGCACCTCGATCTCGCGTTTGGTCAGCCACCTCCCCTCGGCCGGCTCTCGCGCATCCTGCGGGTCGTGCGGGTTCGACGTGGGCTCGGCGGCGACGGCCCGGGCGCGGTGCGGCGCGGGCCCTTCGCCGGCGAGGTGGTCGCGATCAGCGGCGCCACATCGGGCATCGGCCGCGCCGCCGAGGGAACGCGGGTCGGTTTCTGTGGGCGCCGCGTGGAACGGGCATCCGCGTGGAGCGGAAGATCCGGCGGGCGGGCGGGGAAGCGTTCCACCAGCGGGCCGACGTGCGCGTGGCGGAGGATGTGCATGCCCGCGTCGACCAGGTGGCCCCTCGATACAGGGTCTGGACATCGCCTTCAACAACGCGGGGTGCCGACGGTGGTGCCGCGATGCCGGCCGTGGGCCCGCGCGCCGCGGCATCCGCGTACGAGTGGCGCGGTGGGTGTTCGTCGTCAGGGGGCGTACAGGTCGGCGATCAGCGGGGCCAGGTCGGTGTTGATGCCTCGAACCAGGGCGTCGATCGCCTCGCGGGCCCGGCTGTACACACCGGGATCCTCTTTTCGGGGGAGCCTCGGCAGTTCCCAGCCGCCCGCGGGGACGACGACGGTCGCGGTCGCCACCACAACCGGGCTCTTGCGGCTCGGTTCGCCGACCGACCGATACGGCCCGGCTCCGGCGTCGTGCACGTCGACGGCCCAGTCTCCGGCGCGGGGCCTGCGGGCCAGCGCCTGGTGACGGATCGGCAGCACGGCCACGGCGATCGGTCCGCCCTCCTCGTAGTCGACCTCGATGCGGATCTGCGCGATATCGGGGCGGAGCCGGACGTACCCCGGCTCCATGATCGGCTCGGTCGCCACGCGCCATGCCCAGGCGACGAACTCGCCCACGTCGTCGACCGTGTCGTCCAACTCGGGCAGGTTACTCCGCAGGTACGCGTCGTACCCGAATCCGTCGGCGGTCCGGACGCGGTCGTCCTCCGCGTCGATGCGCACGATCGTGTGGTCGTTCCACTCGTGGCTCGTCGTCACGTGCTTCCCTTTCCATCGGATGGGCTGTTTCCGCCTCGGCAGGGTGTGGTGCGGGGCGGATCGTCCGCCGACTCTCGTCGCAAGGCGCCAAGTGTGGTGGAACGGATCGACGAGGAAAAGGAGTTCGGGCGCACAGTCGATTCTTGGCAAAACGTTCGCCGGGGTCGCCGCCGTCTTCCTCACCATCGCGTCCGTGACGCTGGCTTGCCGGAGGTCAGGTCGAACGCGACGACGCCCGGTCCGCCGACGCGGGTGTCGAGGTCCTTCGCGGTTACCGCGTACAGCGTGTCCCCCACGCCAGTTCGGGCGCGTGCAGGGCCGCAAGGCGCGATGCGTCCCACCGGCCGGCCGGCACCGGGCCCACCGCGTGTCGGCCTTGCGCCGCCAAGGCCCACAACCCCGCGGCGCTCTCCACGTGACCGGGGAAACGACAACCGATGCCGATGATCGCGATCGGTTCGGCACTGGAAGCTGACATGGTTGCTCCTGCTCCCCACTCGGCGATCGCCGTGCCGTGGCGTGAGCAACGGACCGGGCGGGGCCCGGTCGTCCCCGGCCTTCCGCTTGCCGGCTTGTGCTATGAGGTCCCGATCCATGCCGGGACGCGCGATACCCTCGGCCTGCCGTCACCGGTCGGGTGGGATCGTCCTCGCGGAAGCCGCGGGCACTTCCTGCCTCTACCGGGTGGCGCGCGGATGTACAGCACCACCACGTTGCCGATGACGAGGCTCGCGCACCGCCAGTAGAAACCCTTCGGCAGGGCGCACGAAAAGGCGCACTTGGGGCGCGGACTCCGATCGCCCATGTGCTTGTGGAAACGGGGTCCTGCCCGGCAGGTCGGAATGGCCGCCCTCTTCCTCGTCCTGGTCACCGGACTCCTCGGCGACGCCGTCGGCGGCCTGACACATGACGCGTCCGCAGATGCCCGCGAACCACGAACATCCCCGCGCCCGGCCGGTTCCGGGTCGGCTGCCCGGATACAGTCGGGCAGGTCTGGGCAAGGACAGCACGGCGCCACCTCCGCCGCCGGGGTCTTGGCCGCCCGAAGGACGCCGTCGCGCTGTCCGCGGCGCCGGCCGCAGCCAGGTGACTTCCCACCGGCCGCACAGGGCGAACTACGCCTTGTGAGCGGCCGAGACGTGGCGGCACCGGGACATGACCTGAGCGGGCGGTACGAACCGGACCGGTCGACCGGGCGGTTCGGGGCCGGCTTCGTCGTTTCCGCGTCGCGGTACAACCGCCCATTCGCTGCCACTCGGACCGGACAGGCGGTCCGCGTCGTGGACTTCGGCCTCCGACCCCGCCCCGCCACTACCCGATCGGCGCCGGGCCGGCGATCGATGCCGCCGGATCGTGGGTGGGCCCGTCGGGGGGCTGGTGGGTTGCCCGGGGTTGCGGTGGGGCGGCGGTGGTGGGCGGGGGCGGCGGCTATCCGAACAGGTTCCAAACGACGTTGCTCCTGGCCTCCCTGATCAGAACGTCGAGCGAGGAGCTCTCGAGGTCGCGGGGGCGTTGTTCGTTTCGTTGCTGTGGTGTCTCCGGTGTGGCGATCCAGAACGGGCTTCCGCCGGGTGCGGCGACGATCAGGTCGAAGCGCAGGTCGCCGGCGCACCACAGGACACCGCGACCGTCGGTCATCGCCGACCACACGCTTCGTGGCATCTTTGTCCGAAACGTCGCCGCCGCGCTGCCATCGGGTGCGAGCAGTGACAGTCGTCGCTCGGTGAGCTTTCCTTCGATGTCATCCACGCGGCATGGCCACACCTGCCAGGCTTGGCTGCGTAGCACGACCGCGCCTGTACCGACCCGATCCGCCCGCCCTTTGAACATCGCCGCTACGAAAGCGACCACCAGGCAGACGGCCATCGCGGTGTAGTGGATCCGCGTGTCGAGGTCGACGGTGAACATCAGCACCATCGTCAACGCGAGGATTACAAGAGGTCCCGCTATCCCCGCGTAGACGATGAGTGTGGTGCGCCGACCGCGGACCAACTCGTCCTGGATGCCCGGGGTGTGGATCGCCGCCTGCGACGACACCTGGTATCCGTATTCTCGCGCCAACATTCGCACTCCCGTGTTCATTCGTATGCGTCCACGGCGACGTGCCGCCGCGACGCACGAGGTCTTGCTCAATGTCCGGACCGCAACCGGGCGGAACCGAACCGTTGTCAGTCGTCTGTGATCACGGCATGATCGATTCATCTCTCCACAACGGTGTTGCGGTTGTTGCCCCTCGAGCGGCCGGGTTCGACGCGGGCGGCATCAAGACTGCTGCGGAGCTTGGGCGGTCGTCGTGAACGAAGGCGCACTCTCGCGCCAAAGTCGTCGACCGACGCGCGCAGCGGCAGGCGTCGCGGGCCGAGTCGATGTTCGTAACGGAGGTTGGAATGTCCACGGATTCGAGGGGTGGGGGCGAATACGCGGAGCGGTGCCCCTCCGGACGGTTACGCGACCATGTGGTGATGTTCAGGGGTCATCGCACCACGGGTCGGGGACCGCTCAGGCTCACTCTTCCCTCGGCCACCGTGACGTTGATCCTGGGGTGGGGAAATCCCCTTCACTTGGTCCATGAGGCCCCGAGAGCGCCGGCGGTGCGAACGACGTGGCATGCGATGCTCGCCGGTCTGCAGCTGTCGTCGATCAGGGGCGGATACGAAGGCGTCGCGGAGGCGATCGAGGTGGAGTTCACTCCGCTCGGCGCGTACATGTGCCTGGGTTTGCCGCTGCACCACCTGGCCCACCATCACGTACACCCGGATGCGGTGCTGGGCGCCGGCTGGTCGGCCGGGCTCACCGAGCAACTCGTCGCGGTGCCGGATTGGGAAGGGCGCTGGGCGGTCCTCGAAAACGCCTTGGCGCGGCGGATGGTGGAGGCGCCGTCGCCGTCGCCGATCGTTGCGGAAGCGTGGAGTCGGCTGCGTGCATCTCATGGACGGTTGTCCGTCCAGGATCTGGCCGCGGTGACAGGCCGGAGTCCGCGGCGGCTTCAGGTGCTTTTTCGCGAGCAGATCGGGCTCCCGCCGCAATCCGTCAGCCGGATCCTGCGGTTCCAACGGGCGCTGACTCTGCCCTCGGACGCGTGCCGGTCACTGGCCGACCGGGCAGCCGCGTGCGGCTATCACGACCAGGCACACATGAACCGCGACTTCCGTGACCTGGCCGGACTCACCCCCGCACGGCTGCGCCTTCTCGCGGACCGTGCCGCCCCTCGTGGCCAAGCTCCCCTCGAGGGACGGTTGGCGGACGTCTTCGATCACTGATACCGCCACCCAGCGGGGCCCGAACTCGCCGAAGGAGTGAAGGTCGGCCGCCCGTCGAGTGTTCTCGCGACAGGCTTGATATACCGATGGCAAGGGACGAGGACGGAACCCGTCACGGCGTCGGCCGGATAATCGAACAGACCTTCGTCCACCCAGCCGTTGCGTGCGTAGAACCTGCGGGCCCGGGCATTGCCGCTCACGACGGCCAACCACGCCCGACGATGGCCGCCGGCGCCGACGAGGCGCTCGGCTTGCGCAAGCAGTAGGTCCCCCACCCCCGTGCCGCGGTGCTGCTTCGATACGTAGACCTGTTCCACCTCGTCGTCGATCACCGTCACGAAACCCCCAACCGCTTCATCGATGTCGACGACCATCGTGGCGTCCATACGTTCGATCGCCCGTGTCCTGAACGACGACGCGCTGCGGACGGCGACGAGAGCCTCGGGAACGTGTCCCAGGTGACCATCGCGCCACCCTCGTTGCCAGATCTCCGCGATCCTTTCCACATCGTTGGGGCTTGCGGGCCGCAGCATCGAGAACTCCTTTGTCGAGCCTCATCATTGGGACCTCTGAAATGCTGTCCGAGGGGTAATTACCGGAGCAGGTGCGGAAGCTCACCGTCTTGAGGGTCACCCCGGGTTGGTTATCCGGGAACGACTTGTCGACGTACCGCCGGCCCGCGGCCTGACCGGCGGTATTCCAGATCGTGCCCTGCCGCACGATCGCTCCGGTCGGGGGGTCGGGATGGAACGAATCTTCATGGATTCCCCGTCTGTCGGGAACCAGCTTGTCGAGACGTAGTCAGGAAGTCCTTGTCGTGGCCTGCACGGTTCTTGTCCGTTCTCGCACGGCCTCGCCGTGATGATGGCTTCGGTACTCTCCGGGGGGCATGCCGTACGCGGATCGAAAGACGCGGCTGAAGTTGGCTCCGTCCTTGAAACCCCACTGGGTCGCGATGGCCAGGACCGGACGGGAACGCAGGGCGGGGTCGGCCAGATCGCGCCTGCAGCGCTCGAGCCGACTCCTGCGGATCCAATCGGCCACCGTGAGGCCCTGATCCTGAAAGAGCTTGTAGAGGTAGCGCGTGGAGATTTGGTGAGCTGCGGCAATGGTGTCCGGCGAGAGGTCGGGGTCGCCGAGGTGTACCCGAATGAACGCGTGAACCTGTGCTTGTATCGCCCTTCGATGTGTCTCCGGCGGCAAGGTGTCCTTGGATTCCAGCTCGTGTGCGCACAGAGCGGCGGACAGGTCGATGGTGATGGCCGCCAGGCGAGCGGCGTCCGCGGGGGTATAGCCGGCAGCGTTCGCGACGAGCTGGTCGAGATGGCCGGCGAGTAGCGCGCCGAGCCCGTCCCGACTCGCCACGGGAGCTGCAAGGAGCGGGCCGAGAGCCTCCGCTCGGACGGGGAACAGCTTTCTGGGTACCTGCAGGATCAGGCAGCCGGCGACCGTCCCGTCTCCGGCGGTCGCCCAGGCGGTAAAGGGTCGCGAGGTGTCGTAGTAGACCAACGTCTTCGAGGTCAGCACTGTCTCACGACCCGCCTGGGCGACTCCTATTTGTCCGAGCCGAGGGAACACGAAGTAATAGATGCCCGGGTCCGACCGTCGGATCAGTTTCGAGGTCCGCGTCACGTGCAGTGGACTGTACGTCAGTGTCGATATCTGCACGGAGCCGAGATCGAGAAGGCGTATCGAGCCCCGGAAGTCGTCCTGATGGTCGGTGTGAATCAACGTCGGCAGATGAGACTTGGTTCCGGTGTCGTACCAACTTGCCCAGCGGTCCTGCCTCGGTAAAACATCGGTCGTGAACGTAACTTCGATCATCACCTCTCCATTCGGTCCGCCGTTTTTCTCGGCGCAACGTCCCTTTCAGGGCGCAACGTTGCTCTCCCGGAGCAGCTTGCGGGCGCCGCGTGCCCATTTTGGAGTGGCCGCTGAGCGGTCGCCTTGTACGAAAGCGCACTCTGCGACCGTGGACGCGCCGGTACAGGGCGGCGGTTGGCGGACCACCCGGTCCACGCCCGCGGGCCGGGCCGAGTTCACCGCGCCGCCGAACACGGCCCGGGTCGCCCGCGTCGTACGTAATGCGCTGGGGGCTTCCGGGCGTGAGGGAACCGGCCCACGCGTACCGGTCGACTGACCATGGTCGGCGATTCGCTCGTGGTGGCACGGTGCGTCCCGACCGCTCGGTCGTGCGTGTACCGGCACGCGGGATGGCGGCGGCCTCCCGGTCGATCGGGGCGGGCCGGTCCCTCGTGTGTCCACGCCTTCGCGCCGTCGCGCATGGTTCCGGGCGCACCGGCTGGTCCGGACGGGTGAGATGTGGTGTCGCGCGGTAGGGGTCCGTTTCCCCTGCGGGGGTGCGAAGTTGGCGGGGTCGGCGCGTCGCGCCGGCGCCACGCCGGGGATTCGGATGGTTGACAGCGGATTTTCCCGCGACTCATGCTGAGGGCCATCCGCCAAGTTGGGATTGTCGCCGGCCGGTTTCGAACCTCTCGTCCAGCAAGCGTGAGTTCGGCATGCCTGCCGCACCGTCACCGCGAACGTCGATGATCGGGTGTGAGGGCCGAATGGTGAGCACGAAGCTGGACGAGCCGCTGTCGGCACGGGTACGCGCGCTGGAGTACGCCGCTTCGCACGGCCGGGAGGGGGCGGACGCGGGCCTGGACCCGGACACGGAATTCGCCCGGCTGGAGCGCATCAAGGTCTCCGTCCGCTTCACCGGGGACCTCGCGACGATCGAGAACGCGGGCCTGTGGACCGAGTTCCGGTCCGAGCGGGTCGCGATCGGCACGATCGCCGCCGGCGATCTGGCGCGGGTGGCCGCGCTCGCCAACGTCGTCGCGATCCAGAGCAATCGGCAGTCGCGACCGCTGAGACCCACGGGCGAATCGATCCCGGGGGACGACCTGGTCGACCCGGCCGACCCGGTGCACGCCTTCGCGCCGACGCTCACCGGCCGGGGTGTGGTCGTCGGCATCATCGACTCGGGCATCGACATCTTTCATCCGGCCTTTCGCCGGCTCGACGGGACCACTCGAATCGCCTCGCTGCTGGACCTGACACTCCATCAAACACTGGCGGCGGAGGGAAACCCGACGGGAGGCACGCTCATCCTGGCGTGGAAGCCGCCGGGCACGGTGCCGGATCAAAAGACTGCGATCCTTTCCCTTCCGCTGACCGCCGCCACCCTGCAGACCGCCTTCAACGGGTTCGCCGGGATCAACCCCGGCGATGTCACCATCACCGGCGGTCCGCTCCCGGCGACCCCGATCGAGATCGACTTCGGCGGGCGGTACGACGGCACGATCTTCGACACCACGCAGATCCAGGCGATCCGCATCGGGACGGCGCTCACCGGAGGAACCAAGCCCAAGCTCGTCGTCCAGCGCGGCCGGATCTTCACCAGGGATCAGATCAACACCGCCTTGGCCGCGACCCCGCCCGCGCCTTTCGTCTCCCGTGACTGGGCGAAGCACGGAACCATCACGGCGGGCATCGCGGCGGGATTCGGCCTGCCCGGCTGTTGCAGTCCGAAACGGACCGTCGGCATCGCGTACGACGCCGACCTCGTCGTTGTCCGTTCACCCTTCGGCGATGCGGAGAACACCCAGGGCATCAACCACATCCTCGAACAGCGGTGGCGTCCCGACGGAGCCCCCCTCAGACCTGTGGTGGTGAACATGAGCTTCGGCACTGGTGACACCGCGCACGACGGCACCGCCAACTTCGACACGGTGCTCGACGACGCGCTCGCCGGCTCGACGAAGAGGTCGTTCGTGGTCGCCGCCGGGAACGACGGAGAACTGCATCTTCCGCCGCCCCCCGGCGCACCACCACCGGTGCCGGCGCCGACGACGTTCGACGGCAGCGGGCTGCACGCGATGGGCTCGGTACCCGCGGGCCCGACGGGTGCCCCGGTGGCACTGACACTCGACATCGAACCCAACGATCGTGTCGCCGACGACCTCCACATCTGGTACTCCGGCCCCGGTCGACTCAGTTTCAACCTGACCGCGTCGCCTCTGGCCGGTGGCGGACCCCAGCCCGGCGTGGGGCAGTCGCTGCCGACACCCGTCAATCCCGGATCCAGCGTGGTGGCAACCCTCGGGACGGGAACGACGGCGCACCGCGTGTCCGTCAACTCCGTTCTGAGAGATGAACTCAGCGGCAAACGGCATATCTCGGTCACCATCAACCCGCCCGCCAACGGGCCGATCACCCAGGGGCCCTGGCTGATCACATTGCGCGAAACCCAGGGCACCGAAACACCGTTCGACTGCTGGATCATCCAGACCATCGCGGACACACCCGCGCGTTTCACCTTCGGGGATCAAAACCCCACCCGAACCATTTTGAGTCCGGGCAGCGCCCGACTTCCCCTCACCGTGGGGGCGTACGACCCCACGGACAACACACTCGCGAAATTCTCGAGCCGCGGACCGACCGCCGATCTCCGGCTCAAGCCGGAAGTGTGCGCTCCCGGAAAGGGCATCATCTCGGCCAACGCCGAAGCCCAGCCGCCGAACCTGCTCAAAGCGGTCGACGGGACGAGCGCCGCCGCACCGTACGTCACCGGCGTCATCGCGCTGATGTTCGAGGCGAACAACAACCTCGACCATCTCACCATCGTCAAACACCTGATCGAGACCCGCGACGAGCCGGTCCCGCCGACGCCTCCCACACAGTTGGACAGCGGTTGGGGCTACGGTCGGGTCAACGCCGAGAAAGCGATCCTGGCCGCGATGCCGACCACGCTCGCGAAGGAGCACGCCGCCGCGGGGGAACCGCTCGTCCTGCCCTCCGCCGCCTATCCCGCCGCGCACGTGCCCGTGGTCACGCGCGTACACGAGGTCCTCGATCGGCTGGCCACCACCCCGACGGGCCGCCGGGTCGCCGAATTGGCCGCCACGCACCACGAGGAGGTGCGACTGCTCGTCGAGGACGACCGGCGTGTCCTCGTGGCCTGGCATCGCATGCACGGTCCGCTGCTGCTGCGCCGGATGCTGCTCAGCGATCTCGCCCACGACGAGCCGGTACCGCGCACCCTCGGCGGGCAGTCGGTGGGCGACGGGTTGGCCCGCCTCCTCGACGAACTCGCCCGGGTCGGGTCGCCCGCGTTGCGCGAGGCGATCACCGAGCACCGCGATTTCCTGCTCGAACTGCCCGGAGCACGGCTGTCCGATCTCGACGAACGAGCGGGGTTGAGCTGACATGGCCGCCGGCACACTGGAGTTGCTCGCCCGGGAGCTCGCCAACGCGTTGCGTCCGCTGGAGCAGTGGCTCGCCGCGGACCGGCGGGAGGCGTTCTTCATCGAGTTGGGTCTGTGGCTGCCGGGCGGTCTGGGTGCCGCCTCGGGGGCGATCGGCACCGTGGCCATCCAGTCCGGCGGCCTGGGATCGATCGTCGCGCGCCTTGACGCGGCGATCGCGGCCGATGTCGGGGCACGGATCACCCTGGAGGGCGTCAGCCTCCTGGGGGCGGTGCGGCAGGTCCTCGACGCGATCACCGCGCTGACGCCCGCCCTGGACACCGCGGTGGTCGGCGGGGTCGGGCTGAGCGACGCACAGCGGGTACGGCTGCGCGCCGAAGTGCGGCAGGTGCCTCGCCGGTTGCTCGACCACGCGCTCCTGACCCACATCCAGGGCCGCAGTCGCAACGCGCTCGACGTGCTCTCGCTGCTCGGAATCGTCACGGACGTGCCGGGGGCCGTCGACCCCCGGGACCCCACCGTGTTGCAGGTCCGACGTCGCACCCTGCGGCTGGACCGCCTGCCCACCCTGTTCACCGCCCCGGGCGATCTCTTCGGCGACGTCTTCGATTTCGGTAAACCGTCGTTCGACGGCAGGGAGTTGTTCCGGCTGATCGCCGAGCATCTCGTCGCCCACGACCGCGACTTCACCTACGAGGCGCCGGCCGGTGGGCCGAAGGCACTGGACGCCTATGTGCTGCGGTTGGCCGTCGACCCGAGCGGTACCCCGCCGGCGCTGACCGCGCGCGTGGACGTGGCGGCGACCGAGGACTACCTCCGGTCGTACACCCCGAGCCCGCTGTGGAAGTTGGCCGTGGAGGCGCGCACCCGTTTCGAGCCGGGGCTCGAAGGGCACATCCGGCCGCCCTTGAGCATCGAACTCCGGCCGGCAACCGGGGGTTTGACCCTCGATGCCGGTCTCGGCACGACAGCGGAGCGCGCCGACGGCAAGCCCATCGTGCTGCTGGGCAAGTCGGGCGGCTCCCGGCTGGAGGTCCGCCGGCTCACCGCGGCGCTCGGCCTGAAGGCACAGGCCGCGCCCGGCGCCGCCACAACCGTCGAACCCACCGCGCACATCGACTTCGTGGACGCTCACGTCCTGATCGACCTCGCCGAGGGTGACGGCTTCATCGGCACGATCACCGGCGGCGGACGCGTCGAATCCGACTTCACGCTGCGCGCCCTGTGGTCGCCTTCGGACGGCCTGCGTCTGGAGGGCAGCGGTTCCCTCGACCTGGCCATCCCCACCCACCTCGAACTGGGCCCGGTCGAGGTCACCACCTTGTACCTGAGCGTGGGCGTGGGTGCCGACGGTTCGCTGCCGCTGGAGATCTCCACCGGGTTCACGGCGGAGCTGGGCCCGATCAAGGCGACGGTCGACCGGGTCGGCGTCATCGTCTCCGCGCGCTTTCGCGACGGCGGCAATCTCGGTCCCCTGGACATCGGCTTCGCGTTCAAGCCGCCCACCGGCATCGGGCTCTCCGTCGACGCGGGGGTCGTCGCCGGTGGGGGTTTCCTGTCCGTCGACTCCGCGCGAGGGGAGTATTCCGGCGCGCTCGAACTGAAGTTCGCCGGTTTCCTCGACCTCAAGGCGATCGGCCTGATCAGCACCCGGATGCCGGACGGCTCCGACGGGTTCTCGATGCTGATCGTGATCACCACCGAGTTCGGTGCCGGCGGCCTGCAACTGGGGTACGGCTTCACCCTGCTCGCCGTCGGCGGCCTGATCGGGCTCAACCGCGGCATGAACCTCACCGCGCTCGCCGAGGGGGTGCGCACCGGCCGGGTCGAATCGGTGATGTTCCCCAAGGACGTGGTGGCCAACGCCCCGCGCATCCTCAGCGATCTGCGCGCCTTCTTCCCGCCGGAGCAGGGCACGTTCCTGATCGGGCCGATGGCGAAGATCGGCTGGGGCACACCGACGCTGGTGAGCGTCTCGCTCGGTGTCGTGATCGAAATCCCGGGCAACCTGGCGGTCCTGGGTGTGCTCGAGTGCGCGCTGCCCACCGAGGAGCTCGCGCTCCTGGTCCTGAAGGTCGCGTTCATCGGCGCGTTCGAGTTCGACAAGTCGCGGTTGTGGTTCTTCGCGCAACTCTTCGAATCACGCATTCTCACCATGACCCTCGACGGCGGCATGGGCCTGCTCGTCGCCTGGGGCGACAACCCCGATCTGGTGTTGACCGTCGGCGGCTTCCACCCCGCGTTCAAGCCGCCGCCACTGCCGTTCCCGGTGCCCAAACGGCTGTCGATCGACATCCTCAACCGGCCCGGCGGCCTGATCCGGGTATCCGGCTACTTCGCCCTCACCAGCAACACCGCCCAGTTCGGTGCCGCCGCCGAACTACGGTTCGGTTTCTCGGACTTCGGGATCGAGGGGCATCTCGCGTTCGACGCGCTGTTCCGGTTCTCGCCGTTCGCGTTCGTCATCGAGATCGGCGCCGGTGTCTCGCTGAAGGCGTTCGGGGTCGGGGTCTTCGGGATCGACCTGCGGTTCCGCCTGGAGGGGCCGTCGCCGTGGCGGGCCCGCGGTCGCGGTTCGATCTCCCTGCTGCTCCTGGAGATCTCGGCCGACTTCGACATCGCCTGGGGCGAGGAACGCAACACGACGCTGCCGCCGATCGCGGTGCTGCCGCTCCTGGCGAGCGAGATCACCAAGGTCGAGGGCTGGCGGACCGTACTGCCCCCGGGCGGCGGCGACAGCCGGGTCACGCTGCGCACCCTGCCCGACACCGACCGGCTCGTGCTGCACCCGCGCGGTACGTTGTTCGTGCAGCAGCGGGCCATCCCGCTGAACGTGCGGATCGACCGCGTGGGTTCGCAGCGGCCGAGCGACGGCAAACGTTTCACGATCGCCCCCGCATCGGACAGTGGGCTCGTGCAACTGTCGGTCCCCGACGACAAGTTCGCGATGGCCCAGTTCCAGGACATGGACGACGCAGCGAAGTTGTCCGCCGCGTCGTATCAGGACCAGGACGCCGGTCTGGAGTTGAGCGCGGAGCGCGCGGCGCTCGCCTCCGCCCGGGTGGTCCGCCGCAGCACCCGCTACGAACTGCACATCTTCGACAGTCGAAAAAGCGGTGCCGCCGCAGTGCGGGCGCAGCGCACCGCCGCCGCGCCGGGATCCACCCGCCGCGAGCGCTTCCACAACGTCGGCAGCGCGATCTACGACCGGCTCCTGGAGGGCAACAGCACCAGTCGCTCGTCGCTGTCCCGGCGCGAGGCCCAGCAGCGCCAACCCTTCGCGGCCGAGGACACGGTCCGCATCACGGGGCAGCGGTACGCCGTCGCCTACCGGCGCGACAACCTCCAGGCGTTCCCGCCGACCTCCGACGTCGACCGGGGGGCGACGAGTTTCCGCAGCCTCGCGAGCGCGTCCGACGCGCTCGCGGAATGGGTCCACGCCGACCCGAGCCTGGCGAACACGCTGCATGTGATCCCGGTGTCCGAGGTGGCCGCGCCGCTGTCCACTCCCGGTACCTGGACGGAGGCGACCGCGCTGCCGGTGGCGGCATCGGGCCTGGAGGCGGTGCGTCCGGGCGGCGGCGCCGTGTTCGTGGCCGGCGGCGCCGACGGCGGCGGTAAGGCGATCAAGGCAGCGGCCCTGTTCGATCCGGCCCACAAGAGCTGGAAAGCCGCCGCGGATCTGGCCGAGGCCCGCCGGGGGCACTCGACCACCGTGCTCGACGACGGCCGGGTCCTGGTGGTCGGCGGATGGGGTGCGGACGGGGCGCTGCTCGCGTCGGCCGAGATCTTCGATCCGATCGCCGGCACCTGGAGCCCGGCCGGAACGGGCCCCAAGACCGCCCGGGCGCGGCACTCGGCGACGCTGCTGAGCACCGGCTCGGTGCTCGTGGCCGGCGGCACCGGGGCCCGGGGCACCGAAAGCCGCGCGTTGTACTCGGCGGAGCTGTTCGACCCGCGCACCGGCGGGTGGTCCCCGGCGAAGCCGATGACCGACGCCCGTTCCGGCCACCGGGCCGCGGTGCTGTCCGGTGGCCGGGTCCTGGTCGTCGGCGGCGCGACGGCCACCGGCGGCCGGCCGAGGGGACTCGCGTTCTGCGAGCTGTACGATCCGGTCGCGGGCACCTGGTCGGTGGCCGCGAGCCTGAACACCCCGCGCAAGGGGCACCAGGCCACGGCCCTGGCCGACGGGTCCGTGCTGGTGACCGGGGGCGATGCGACCGAGGTCCCCGCGGCCGGCCGGTTCACGCTCGCCCCGCTCGCGTCGGCGGAGCGCTATGACCCGGGCACCAACACCTGGGCTCCGGCGGCGAACATGCCCGGGGGTGGGCGCAGCGGTCATCGAGCGCTGCTGCTGCGTTCGGGCCGGGTCCTGGTGTCGGGCGGCAGCGCCGGGCCGACCGTCGCCGCGGGTCTGCGCAACACGATCCTGTACGACCCCGTCAATCGCACCTGGACCTCCACCGGGGGGTTGGGCGGCGGCCGTACCGACTTCGCGGCGATCGAACTGGCGGACGGGCGGGTGCTGGCCGCGGGCGGTGTGGTGCTGGCCGGGCCGGCCGCACCCGCCGAAACCGCCGTCGTCACCGCCGGCACCGAGATCCTCACGCCATGACCCCGGCCACCACGAAGGGTTCGACCCCATGACCAGTCCCGCAGCCGCGGCCGTCGGAACGTGGACGAAGACCGGCGATCTGCCGGTGTCGGCCGCCTGGTACGGACAGTACGACAACGCCGTGCTGTTGAAGAACGACAAGGTGTTGCTGGTCGGCGGCATCGACGCCGCGTCGGTCGTGCTCACCAGGACCGCGGTCTACGAACCGACGGCCGCGACCTGGACGGCCGCGGTCCCGCTGCGCTTCCCGCGCCGGCAGCACACCGTGACCCGGCTCGACGACGGCAACGTCCTGGTCGCCGGCGGCACCAGCGGATCCTCGCGGCTGTCCCCCGGCCTGGCCGCCGCCGAGATCTACAACGTCGGCGACGGCACCTGGAAGGCCGTCGCCGACATGCGCGAGGCCCGCTGGGGACACAGCGCCGTTTTGTTGGCGGACAAGACGGTGCTGGTGGCGGGTGGTGTGGCGATCCGCTCCGGGGACTCGCTCAAGGCTGTGCGCTCGGCGGAGATCTACGATCCGCACGCCGACACATGGACCGACGCCGGGCCGATGGCCGACGCCCGATCCGGCCACTCGGCGGTGCTGCTCAAGGGTGGTCAGGTGCTGGTCTGCGGCGGCACCGCGCCGATCTCCGGAGCCGACGACGCGTCGTTGGCGTTCTGCGAGTTGTTCACCCCCGCCCAGGGCTGGGCGCCCACCGGGAGCATGCTCCGGCCGAGGAGCCGCCATCAGGCCGTCGCGGCGACCGACACGACCGTGCTGGCCTTCGGCGGCGCCACTCCGGGCATCCCCGGCGACGGCACGTTCGATCCGTTCCCCACCCTGACCACCGAGCGCTTCGACCTGGCGACGGGGAAGTGGACGGCCATGCCCGACACACCCGGCGGTCGCGGCTTCCACCGCGTGGTGCCGCTGGGTTCGCGCAAATTCCTGCTCGTCGGCGGCACCGCCGAGGTGCGCGACGGCGTCGGCTATCGCAGCGCGTTGATCTTCGACGACGCGGCCCGGACCTGGAGCGCCGCGACCGGACCGGCGATCGGCCGCTGGGCGTTCGCCGCCACCGCGCTGTCCGACGGCCGGGTCCTGATCACCGGTGGGACCGTGCGCGCCGGACTGGCCGCCGCCGACCCGAGTGTCGGCGAACTCACCGCGACCACCGAGGTGTTCGGGAGCGGTTCGTGACGGCGAACGCGTATTCCTTCCTGCCGTGGCTGCGCGGCGGGATCGCCACCCGGATCGCCGCCGATCCCACCGGCCCGGTCACCCGCGCCGAGATCCCGGTCAAGCTGCACCTGACCGCCGAGCCGATCGGCGGGCAACCGCCCGAGCGCTTCGTCGAGCAGAAGGTCCAGCTGTACGGGCCCGGTGACATCGTCGGCATCGATCCACGGGTCGTCTCGCGGACCGAGCCGCGCGCGTGGGTCACCAACGCCGAACCCAACTACCTGGCGCACATCGAGTTCTACGACGAGGACTTCCCCTGGCAGTACAGCCCGCTGGCCCCCGAGGCGGACACCGGACGGCTGCGGCCGTGGCTCGCGCTGATCGTGCTGGCCGGACCGACGGACTCGGGTGAGGCGGGCGAGTTCACCGAGGGCGCGCTCCCCGGCCGGCCGCTGCCGTTCGTCACGGTCGCCGACCCGGCCGGCACCCTGCCGCCGCCCGAGCAACTCGGGGCGTGGGCACACGTGCACGTCGACGGCGAGCTCGACGCTCCGATCGTCTCGGAGAACATGTCCGCGGCGCTGTCCGCGCTACGCGGGGTGCTCGGCACCCGGCCGGACCGGGCCTGCTCCCGCCTGATCTGTCCACGCCACCTGCTGCCGAACACCGGATACCACGCCTTCCTGGTGCCCGCGTTCGAGACCGGACGCCTGGCCGGACTGGGCCTGGACCCGTCGGCCGCGCCGACGGCGGCCCACCCCGCCTGGGGAACGGACTATCCCCACCGCCAGTCACCCGGACAACTGCCCTATTACCACCGGTGGTTCTTCGGCACCGGCAGCGCGGGCGACTTCGAGTACCTGGTCCGCCTGCTGCAACCCGGGCACGCCGACGAGCGTGTGGGGCGGCGCGACGTCGACGTGCGGCGCCCGCCGGGTCCCGGGCTGCCCGGGATCACCACGCCCGCCGAACTCGGCGGCGTCCTCAAACTCGGTGGGGCGCTGCGCGTCCCCGACCGCAAGCAGGACCTGTGGGACAACTGGGACGGTCGGTTTCCCCCTCCACCGCCCCCGCCTCCACCGCTGCCCCCGCCACCGGTTCCCCTGCCCTATCCGCACCCGTTCCAGCAGGCGCTCGCCAAGCTGGTCAACCTGGCCGACGACTACCTCGAACACGCGCCCGCGCTCGCGCACGCCCGGTCGGCCATCGCACCGGGCCCGCCGACCGCGGTCGCCATCGCCGAGGTCGACCCGGTGATCACACCTCCGCTGTACGGGCGTTGGCACGCGCGCACCACGCGGCTGTTGACCGGGCGCGACGGCACGCCGATCGCCGCGCCGGAGAACCGCAACTGGGTACACCGGCTCAACCTCGATCCGCGCTTTCGGATCGCCGCGAACTTCGGCACCCGGGTGGTGCAGACGCGGCAGGAGGAGTTCATGGCCGCGGCCTGGGCACAGGTGGGCGACGTACTCGCGGCCAACGACCGCATCCGGGCCGCGCAACTGGCCCGCGAGGTCGGCCGCGTGTTGCACGAAAAGCACCTGTCGTCGCCGAGCGCGCCGACCGAGCGGTCGGCCGCCGACTCGCTCCCCGTCCCCAGCGGCCGGGCATTGCGGCTGACCACGCCGACCGGCTCGCGGGTGACGACGCCCGAAACCACGGGAGCCGACGCGGCCGACGCGGGCCCGCTGGTCGCCGTCGAGTACAAGGTGGCGGGCAGCCGGATCTCGGCCGCGCCGGTTTCGCCGGCGATGCGGCGGATCACCCGCCTGGGATCGCGGTTGATGCGCACGCTGCCGTTCGACGGCGAGCGACCACCGCCGGACGCACTGTTGCCCAGGATGGACGACCCGGCCTCCGGGATCGTCGCGGCCGCACCGAAGAGCACGCCGGTCGCGGTTGTCACCCCGGCGAAACTGGCCGCCGTACTGCCCCCGCCGAGCCCTCCCCCGGCCGCGTCCACCCGGTCGTACCCGCCGGACCTTCTCGCATCGTCGGACCCCCTGGACAACCTGCCCACCAGCGCCGATTTCCTGATCAGCCTGCCCGGCGAAGGCGTGGTCCCGCACTCGGGCGGCACGGACAGCAAGGAGGCGGAGCGGTTCAAGATCGGAATCGGGGACCTGCATCGAGGCTTCGACACGGCCGCCGTCGGCGGGCGCGCACCCTCCCGCGATCCGCTGGGCGTGGTCCCGGTCGGCAATCGGGTGCTCGGCGCACTGCGCTCCGACGAGACCGTGCCCAGGCAGCTGTTGAGCGAGGTGAGCCTGCCGACGCGGCTGCGGCCGTTCGCCGAACGATTCATCGAGGCGATGGCGTATCCCGTCGTCGACCTGCCGATGTACCGAACGCTCCTGGACATGTCCGTCGACACGTTCGTGCCGAACCTGGGTCTGATCCCGCCGAACACGATCACCCTCCTGGCGACCGACCAGGAGTTCATCGAGGCCTTCATGGCCGGCCTCAACCACGAGATGGCCCGCGAGCTGCTGTGGCGCGAATACCCGACCGATCAACGCGGCACGCCCTTTCGCCAGTTCTGGGACCCGCGCGCGGAACTGCCCCGACCGGGCGAGACACCCGACGAGCGACGCGAACGCCTCTACGACATCACCCGCATGGACTCCTGGACGCCGGCGACGGTACTGGGCGGGCACGACAATCGTGATCTGGTCCAGGAGGAGGAGCTGGTCCTGGTCATCCGCGGCGAGTTGCTCAAGAAGTACCCGACGGCGGCCGTGTACGCGCACCGCGCGACCTGGGGGACGAACGACGACGGCGTCGTCGACCCGACCGTGGAACGTGTGCTCGCGCCGGTTCCGGACGACGAACACCCCTCCCCCGACCTGGTCAAGCTGCCGATCTACGAGGCCAAGGTCGAACCGGACATCACGCTGCTCGGCTTCGATCTGACGGCCGCTCAGGCCCGGGGGAACCCGCCCGGGGACGCGGGCTGGTTCTTCGTGATCAAGGAACGCCCGGGCGATCCCCGATTCGGCGCCGACGACGGCCCGGGCACCCCGATCGAGGTGTGGAACGACGTGTCCTGGCGGGACGTCGACCCGCACGACCGCGGCTTCGTCACCCTCGATCCGGCCGTGCAGTTCCCGCTCGTGACCTTCGACGGCTCCGAGGACGACCGGGAAAAGCGCGAACAGCGCCGCGAGGACGCGGCGTTGCCGCTGTGGCACTCGCGGCTGAGTTCCGCGGACGTCGCCTACATGCTCTTTCAGGCACCGGTACTGATCGCCGTACACGCACAGGAGATGCTGCTCGATGCTCGACCGGCTCAGTGACGACCTTCCGGTACTCCTCGGTCCCGTCCGACTGGAGACCTGCTTCACCTCCACCGAGCTGCTGATCCGGGTGTTCCCGGACGAATGGGCCGTCGATACCTTCGAACCCCTGCCCAGTGCGGCCGAGTTCGCCGCGTTGAGCGCCTATTGGACCGCGGTGTGGCGGGCCGCCGGCGACGCCGGCGGCGAAGGAGTGGCGTGGCACGAGTTCGTCGCCCGGGTCGCTCCCGGTCGCGCGACGTGGCTGCGCGGCGAACACCCGCCCACCAACCAGGCCGACAAACCCGCGAACGTGCCCGCCGACACCGTCGTGCTGGTGCTCATCGGCCCGACCGCCCCGGCCGCGGCCGACCGGCAACCCACGATCGCCTACTGGACCGCCGTGTGGCGGGCACACGGCGACCGCACCCGACTGCGCTCCGCCGACGCCGCGTTGCTGACCGCCGTCGGCCCCGTACGCGCCCAGGAGATCCGCAAAAGGCCCCCACCCGGAATCGACGCCGCGCCCACCGACCCCCGTGACAACGTCGTGCTGGCCTTCCCGGTGCTGCCGCGCCCCGCCCAAATCGCCGCCGACTCGTGGACCCGACCCGCCAAGGCACGCCTGCTGCCCGACCGGTTCGTCGCCCTCGGATACGTCGGCGAGACCCGGGTGTTCTCGGTCCCCGGCAAGCCGGTCCCCGACGAGTTGACGGTCGGCCCGGACCCGGGCACGAATACGGGCGAACAGCTCAGGGTGGACGAACGCACCGGCGTGCTGCGCGTACCACCGGCCCTGCGCTGGCTGACCGACTTCACCGCGGCCGTCGACGTGGGTATGGGCATCCGCGTCCCGCTCGACGAGCACAACCGCAACGGTGTCGACCGGCTGATCGTGCTGGGCCTGCGCGAACGCACCGACCCCCAGCAATCCGCCCGCGAACTGGGCGAGTTGATCACCCGGCAACTGCGCAGCCCGGCGGGCTACACCCTGCTGCCCCAGGGCACGCCCACGAACAACACCGGGCAGGCCCCCGCCGGCCAGGACACCCGCGAGGAGATCGACGCCGCCCTGCGCACGACCCTCGGGTACGCGGCCACGGCCGCGCCCGACGACTGGACCTCACGCACCGACGGCCAGTGCTTCGCCGAACTCCTGGGCATCGACCCCGCGATCCTGACCGGGATGCCCAACGCCGACCGTACCGACCAGCGCGACGCACGCGCCGCGAACACCGCGCTGTGGCCCGCGACCTGGGGCAACTTCCTGCGCACCACCTGCATCCGATCGTGCCGGAGCAGACCGTGGCCCGAACCCGCGACTTCTTCGTCCGCAACGTCAGCGGACGCGGACCCATCCCCTCGGTTCGCATCGGTCGACAGCCGTACGGAATCCTGCCGACCACCGCGTTCAGCCGGATGACCTGGCCGGCCGCATCCACCCACCGCATCGCCCTGAACACCCTGCTGCGTGCCGCGCTGGCGGACTGGCGGGCCGCCGCGAAGACCAAGGTCGCCACCGTCGACACCGGAAACCCCGATCCGCACCAGCGGCTGCTGGACATCCTGGCGCTGCACCCCACCTCCGCCGAGTACCACCAGCGGCACGCGCAGAGCGTCGAGGACATCTTCAACCGGGAAAACCTTCGCGGCTTCGGCACCAAGGTCACCGAGGCACTGGACACCATCCTGCACATGCCGGACCCCATCCGCGAACTCCTGAAGCGGCTCGGCTACGACGCACATCCCCCGGAGCGCCCCGACCCGGCGCTGCTGCACCGCCTGTTCGTCGACACCCAACACCCCCTGCTCGCCCCGCTCGTCGACGACCGTCCGCTGTCCGAGACCGACCCGGTTCGGGCCTACACCGCGCCGCCCGACGCGCGCAACTACCTGCACTGGCTCGTCGACAACGGCCGCACCGACCTGGACACGATCCGCCTCGAGAAGGGCTTCGCCCGCGATCGGCCACCCGCCGCGCTGCTGTACCTGCTGCTGCGCCACGCGGTCCTGCTCGGCTGGGAGGACACCGGGCGCCGACTCGCGGTCTCCGCCCACCGACCCCCCGACTCGCTCGCCGACCCGCCGTTCGTCCACGTAAGGACCCAGCGGCAGGGCGAGACGCAGCCGCCGGTGAGCGAGAGCCGATACCGCCGGCTGTACACACCCGACTCCGAGATCACCCACAGCACCGACCCGAACTTCGTGGTGCACCGGTTCATCCCCGGCGCGCTCGCCGCCGGCAATCCGGACACCGCGCCGCTCGCCGAACAACTCGGCGCCATCGCACTCCTCGCCGACCTGCCCACGGCCCGACTGGAGCGGGTGTTCGCCGAACACCTCGACTGCGCGACCTACCGGCTCGACGCCTGGCTGCTCGCACTGGCCAACGAACGCCTGTCCGAACTGCGGTTCGGCCCCGACGGCGGCGGAACCCCCCGGCGCGGGCTGCACCTGGGCTGCTACGGACGCCTCGAAAAGGTGCGCCCGCGCGATACCGAAGGGCTCACCTCGGTAGCGCTGACCGGAGAACTCGCGACCGTGTTCGGAACCACGTCGATCACCCACGATCGCCGCAACGGCGGCTACACGCACACCCCTTCGCCGAGCCACGCGGTGACCGCCGCCGTGCTGCGAGCCGGCTACCTGGCCAACGGCTCGCCGACCCACCCCGGTTCGTTCGCGGTGAACCTGAGTTCCGAACGGGTACGGATCGCGCTCGGTCTCCTCGACGGGCTGCGCGCGGGCCGGTCACTCGGGGCGCTGCTCGGGCAGCGGTTCGAACGCGGGCTGCACGACGGTCACCCGGGCATCGAACTGGACCGCTTCCTGCCCGCGTTGCGTCGCGCGTTCCCGCTGCGCGCGGGCCGGCTGTCCGAGGTCGCGGAGCGGGAGCGCAACGAGATCGACGTGATCGAGGCGCGCAACGTCGTCGACGGGCTCGAACTCGTCCTGCGCGCCACCCGCCCGCCGGCCGAGCCGAAGTACCCCTTCGGGGCCCAGGACATGCCCGACGCCTCCGCCGACGAACAGGCCGCGATGAACACCGAGGTACGACACCTGCTCGACATCCACGACGCGCTGGCCGACCTCGCGGTGGCCGAGAGCACCCATCAGGTCATGCTCGGCAACACCGAACGCGCCTCCGCAACCCTGGACGCCTACGCCAAGGAGGGCTTCCCGCCCGAACCGGCGGTGGTGCAGACCCCTCGCAGCGGCACCACCCTCACCCACCGCTTCGCCGTGCAACTCACCGCGGGACTGGCCCCGAACAACGGTGCGAGCCGTTTCCGCGGCGACGGCCCGCGCGCCAAGGCCGAACCCGCCGTCAACGACTGGCTGCCGACCCTGCTGCCGGCGCAGTCCGACGTCGCCGTCCTGGTCACCTGGACCGATCCGCTCGACGGCACACCCCGCAGCAGTGTGGTCACCCAGGCCGACCTCGAACTGCAACCCATCGACCTGCTGTGGACGATCCGGCCGACCGACGACGCCGCGATGACCGACCTGGACGACCGGATCATCGGCGTCGTGGTCACCCGCGACAAGCCGCGCCCCGACGTAGCGCCGGCCATCCGATACGCCACGCGGGTGGCCGGCAAGGTCACCGTGTTCGAGATGTCGCAATTGGTGGAGACACTGCGCTCGCTGGTGACCACCTCCCGGTCGCTGCGTCCCACCGACCTGATGCCCGCCTCGGGGGCCGGCACCGTCGATCGTTCGGCCGACGACGCGGTCGTGGTGCCGAGAGAACGGCCCGCGGCCGTGCGCACGGGCCTGGACGCACTGCGCGCCGGCGTGGCCGGCCACCTCGCCGCGCTGGTGTCGCTGTACCCGCCCGACCCCGCTCCACCGCAGCGCACGGACATCCTCGCCCGCATCGACGCGCTCCTCACCACGCACTGCCAACTCGCCTCGACGGCAGGCGGGTTCGGTCTCCTGCGCAGCGGCTGGGCGGAGCTGATCGAGTGGCGCCGGGGGCTGTTCCACGACGTGTTGGACACCGTCGACGTGGCGGCGGACCGGATGACGCTCTCGCTCGCCGAGGCCGACACGCTCATCGCCCGCTACGACGCGCTGCCGGCTTCCACCCCCACCGAGGATCGGTACCGGTTGCTGGAGGCGGCCGAGCGCCTGCTCACCACGACGCCGACCAGCCCGCGCCCGTCGACCCCCGCGAAGTTGCGGACCACCGTCGGCACCAGGAGGTCGGCGTTCGACTCCCGGTTGCAGGGGCTCAAGCGGATCGCCCGCACCACCAGGACCACGCTGAGCGCGCTGCTCACCGACGTCCGCGCGCTGCTGCCGCTGAGCGCCTTCGACGCGGTCGGGCTGGACCTGACGCCGCTGGAGGACCGCATCGTCACGCTGGGGCGGGATCTGCTCGGCCGGGCCCAGGCGTTGCAGGTCGACGTCACCGGCCGGCTCACCGCCGGCGACAAGGCGCTCGCCGCGTACGACCAGGCCGCGACCGACCCGGATCGGGTCCGGGCCGCGACCGAGGCGCTGGTGGCGATGCTCGGCGAGGACGTCCTGGTGGTACCCGAGTTCACCCCTTCGGACCAGTTGGCCCAGGACTGGAAGAAGGCCCGCACCGACAGCACCGCTCTGGTCCGGCACCTCGTCGACGACTTCGGCCGGGACTTCCCCGTCGACGACTGGGTGCACGGCGTCGCCCGGGTGCGGGACAAGCCCCGCCTGTGGGAGAAGGCCGTCGCGCTCGGGGACGCGCTGCGCGGACCGGGCGGGCTGCTGAGCAACGTGGTGGGTTGGCAGGAACCGCAGTTGACCCCGATCCAGTTCCCCTATCGCGCCGGTGACCACTGGCTGGCGATGGAGTTCAAGGCGGGTACCACGATCGTCGAGGATCGCCTGCTGTTCACCGCGCAGTACATGCCCGAGCCCCTGCTCGCCGGCCCTCGACGCTGCGGCCTGCTGTTCGACGAGTGGACCGAGGTGATCCCCGCCGAGCGGGAGACCACCGGGATCGCCGTGCACTTCGACGCGCCGGACTCCGAGCCCCCGCAGGCGATGCTCCTGGTCGTACCGCCCGTCGCGACCGACCCCTTGGCCTGGGAGGACCTGGTCGCCGCCGTCGAGGAGACGTTCGAGCTGGCCCGGATCCGCGCGGTGGAGCCGCAACACCTGGACGACACCGCCTACGCGCAACTGCTCCCGGCCACGGTCATGTCGGCGACTCGACAACCGATCACGATCAGCACCGATCTCGCGATCGCCAACCTGCGCTGGAAGGCCCGTGACTGAGCTCCGTATCGAAAACCTCCGCGAGGCACTGGAACAGCGCTCCGCACCCACGGTCGGCCTGTGGAACCGTCTCGAGGGACGACCCCGCACCACCGACTTCGATCGCGCGCTGCGCGCGGAGGTGCGCGATCCGCTGTGGATGCTCACCCGGCAGTGGCAGATGGGCGAGTTCCGCGGCGCGGACGCCGGCTCGCCGGTGACCGCCACGTATTCGGTCGTCGCCTCACCCCCCACCCGGTTCCGACCCACCGACGGCGCGGTGGAGCCGCTGCCCGCCGACCGCCCACTGGAGACGATCGCCGAACGGCGCGCGCTGCCGTTCGCGTTCGGCGCGGACCGGATCTCCTTCGACCTGAGGTTGGCCATCGGCCGCCGGTGGATGAAGCTCGTCGGACGCAACCTGCTGCTCAACCTGATCAGCCTCAACGTGCGGCAGAAGTACATCGCGCGCTACCCGATCGCGCTGCCCGATCCCGCCGTCGACGCCGACACCCCCCGGGTGGCGCATCCCGAGGTCTGGTCCACGATGCAGGCGATCGCCGGGCGCCGGATGGACGGGTACGAGTTCTACCTGGACCTCAAGCGGGGTCGCCCCGCCTACGAGGGCATCTCCGGGCTGTTGGGTCTGCATCGGGACGAACTCACCAAGCTGGGCCGGCGGTTGGTGGACTGGTTCGACACCCTGATCGATCAGCCGACCGAGAACCCCACCACCCACACCGGCAACACCACCTGGGACCCGGCACGCCTCGAACACCGATTCTCGGTGGCCGCCGGCACCCCCGGCGGCGCGGAGAAGGTACTCACCGCGCGGGAGTATCCGGGCGGCACCCTCGACTGGCACGCGTTCTCCGTCGATCCGACCGGTCCGCTCGGCGGGACCGCCACGCCGCCGGCGGCGCTCAACCGCACCGTCTTCCCCGCGCCGGTGCGGTTCTCCGGCATGCCGCTGCCGCGCTGGTGGGCCGTCGAGGACGGTCGTACCAACTTCGCCGCCGTGCGACCGGACAGCACGGACCTGGCGCGGCTGATCTTCCTGGAGTTCGCGCTCGTCTACAGCAACGACTGGTTCCGGCTGCCGTGCGATCTGCCCGTCGGCACGCTGGCCTCGATCCGCGGCCTCGCGGTGACCGACGTCTTCGGCCGGAAGTTGTGGATCACGCCGGCGGGTTCGGGTGACGACGCCGACTGGCAGCGCTGGTCGATGTTCACCCTGGACACCATCGGCGACGCTTCCGTCGCGGCGGACACCGACCTGCTGCTGCCGCCGAGCGTGCCCAAGATCGCCGAGGGGCCGGTCCTGGAGGAGGTGGCACTGGTTCGCGACGAGAGCGCGAACATGGTGTGGGGCGTCGAGCAGACCGTGCGCCTGGCGACCGGCGAGCCCCGGCGCGGCAGCGAGGTGGCGGCGGAGATCCTCGCGCACCGGCTGCGCCTGCACCCGCCCGCCGACCCGCCGCCGGCCGTCGCGCCGGTGGCCTACGAGGCGATGAACTCGGTGCCGGAGAACTGGATTCCGTTCATTCCGGTACACGTGCCCGGCCAGAACCGGAAGATCCGGCTGCAACGCGCGGCCATGCCCGGGGTGGTCGACGGTCTGCCGGTGCGCGCTCGTACGTCGTTGCTGCGAGAGGGGTTCGACCAGGGCCGGCCGTACTTCGTCCACGAGGAGGAGGTCTCGCAGACGGGCACCGGGGTGACGGTGGCCTACAACCGCACGCGTTGGCGCAACGGCCGGGTCTCGGTCTGGCTCGCCGCGCACCGCACCCCCGGCCGCGGCGAGGCTTCCAGCGGGCTGGCCTTCGACTTCCTCACCGACACCGCACCGCCGTCCGGCGGAGGCGGGTAGGCGCGAGCGCGATCGCGCCGACAACTCCGTTGCCTCGCGCTCGGCTTGCGTCCTCGGTGTATCCACCCGTGCGATCGGTGACGCGGCCGGCGGGTGGGTGGCCGCCGAGCGCGGTGTGTCCGTGGTGGTGATCGTAGGTGTGGAGCCACGCGGGGAAGGCTTCGCGCCGCTCCGTGTCGGCTCCACAGGGCTTGGCGTAGGCCCATTTGGCGTGCAGGCTCTGCCGGTGGTCTCGTCCCGGGTGGGCCGGGGACGTGAACGGCAGATCGTCCAGGCACGTGGTGAACCGAACACGGCCGATCTCGACCTGTTGGCTGTGGCCCCTGCGGAAACCGCTGCGGCGTAGCGGCAGGAGCACGGTGAGGACGCGCTCTCGGGCCCGGGGGTGGCCGACCCTTCCCAGAACACTGCGGCGGCCGGGGCCGGCAAGTGGTTCACCCGGCCGCCTTTTCGGTGCCCGTCGCGTGGCCGTGGTGTCAGTTCGCCGGGACGAACCGTGTTCCGAGTTGGTCGTCGAGGCGGTGGATGAGGTATTCGAGTTGGCAAGGATCCCCGTCTGGTTCAGGCCCTGGCCGTCGGCGGGCAGGAGGGGCTCGTCACCCAATTCCTCGCGGGCGCGCCCGCGTTGCTCCGACGCTACGAGATGGCGGGGGACGGTGCCCGGGCGGTGATCGAGGCCGCGATGGACGCCCGACGCCTCGGCCACGGACCCGCGCTGCGGGAGGCGTTCCTCGAGGACGCCGCCGATGCCTATCTCACCGACGCGCAGCACAATGCCCTGGACGACGACTGGTTCGCTCGGGCCCTCGCCTACGTCACCACGCGTGTCCACGGCGCGAACGCGCCCCTGACCCGCATGCGACCCCGCCGACGACACCTCGATCCGAGCGAGGGACCGACGTACCACCTCGCCGACTTTGTTCCGGGCGCGAGAGCGTCGGGGGTCTCGTGGGCCGCATGGGCGCGGGTGGCGGTGTCGGTGGCGTTCGGTTCGCGGCCCGGGCATCGGCGGGGGCGTACGCGGGCGTTCGTGTGAGGTCCGTGGGCATCTGTCCGGGTGGGGGGTCGCTCCCCGGCGGGCGGCTGACGTGGTCGCGGCGTGCGCTCACGAGAACGGTTTCCGGTCGACCGCCGGTAGTGTCACGGGGGTTGATGTTCCTCGGTTTCGAGACGGTGGCCCAAGGGTGTGCATGTGACCGTGTGGGACGACCGGGAGCGGGTGGTGGGCGGTTCGGCCGCGGTGGCTTCGGTCCTGCCGGTGACGCCGGCGGTCACCGCGCCCGCCCTGTTCGGGGCGACCGACGCCCCGGGCGACGGTCACTTACCCCGTGCCGCGGGGCTCGGCGTCGGTCGGTGCGCGCAGGCCGGTCAGGATGATGCGCAGGTTTCGGCGCCATTGGTCGGCGCTCGGTTCGAGGCCGATGGTGTGATCGGTGGGGATGGCCGTGGCGAGTACGAAGGGGACGTCGCGCCAGTCGATGTCGTCGCGGATGACGCGGGTTCGTTGGCCCCGTCGGACCAGGTGACGGACCGCCGCTCCGAGGCGGGCGATGTGCGGCTCCAGGTCCAGGCGGTCCTCGCCGCGGCCGGACAACACGTCGTGCAGGCCGCAGCTCGACGTGCGTAGTCGTACGTACGCCTCGGCGAACTCGACGAACCCCTGCCACGCGTCGGGGGCGTCGAGCGCGGTCCGGGCCCGTTCGGTCATCTCGTCGATGGTGTCGGTGAGGATGGCGGCGAGCAGGGCGTCCAATGACGGGATCCGGCGATACAGCGTGCCCAGGCCCACGCCCGCGCGTTGCGCGATGTCGCGGGTGGTGATGGCGAGTCCCTGTTCGTCCAAGGCCAGGCGGGTCGCGGCGACAAGGCGCTCGACATTGCGTCGTGCGTCCGCGCGCGGGCGGGTCTCGCCCTCTGCGAGCAGCGCGGTGACTGCGGATTCGTGCACGACCGCAGCTTAGGCCGTATGCCGTGGATCGGTCCGATCCGATTCGGTCCGATCCGGCTCGGGCGAGGCAGGCAAGCGGGTCATCATGTTCCGGTTCTGCTATCGTGAGTAAACGGAACATCATGACCCGGTTATGGAGGTACGAGCATGCGCGAGCCGATCGGCGTCGGAATCCTCGGCGCGAACCCGGATCGAGGGTGGGCCGCCCGCGCGCACATCCCCGCGATCACCGCGTCGGCGCACTTCACACTCGCGGCCGTCGCCACCACCCGCGAGGACAGCGCGGAGGCCGCGCGCGTGCGATTCGGCGCCCGCCACGCGTTCACCGACGCGCGCCGGCTCGCCGCGCATCCCGACGTCGACCTCGTGGTGGTCGCGGTGAAGGTGCCGGCACACGTCGAGCTGGTCACCGCCGCGCTCGACGCCGGCAAACACGTGTACTGCGAATGGCCCCTGGCCACCACGGCCGACGAGGCCGCCACCCTCGCCGCCGCCGCGCGGCGGGCGGGCGTCCACGCCACCGTCGGCCTGCAGGCCCGGTTCTCGCCGGCCGCACTCAGGGCGCGGGCGACGATCGCCGAAGGCCGGCTCGGCACCGTGCAGTCGGCGACCGTGTACAGCTCCCGCGCCAAGGGCAACACGCGCGACGTCCCCGACTGGACGGCCTACACCTACGACCACCGCAACGGCGCCGGTCTGGTCGAGGTCCTCGGCGGACACGCCCTCGATCTCGTGCGGTTCCTGCTCGGACCGATCCGCGACCCGTCGATGCGTACGGCCATACGTACCGAAGGGCATCGTGTCGCCGAAACCGGCGCGCCGATCACCGTCACCGCGCCCGACCAGTTCCTCGCCCACGCCGAAGTCGACGGCGGCGCGGTCGTGTCCGTCCACCTGCGGGACGGCGCCACGGCCATTCCGGGGACGCGTGTCGAGATCGCCGGCACCGCGTCGAACCTTCTCCTGACCTCCGCGCCCGAGCGCGACCCGTGGGCCGCGCAGATCCAGATCGGCCGACTCGACCTGTACGAATCCCGAGCCGAACGGCCGGAGTGGACGCCCGTCGCGCTCGACCCGGACCCCGCCGACGCGTTGCCGATCGAGGCGGCCAACGTCGCACGGGTGTACGAGCGGCTCGCCGCCGACCTTCGCGAAGGCACGCACACCACACCCGACTTCCACGCCGCCCGGGAACTGCACACGCTCCTCGAGCAGGCACCCCGACCCCGCCTCCGGGCCTGATCCCGGCCGCTGATTCCGCCCCCGGATTCGGTTCGGCCGCCACCCGCTCGACGCCCCCTCGATGCTCGAAGGCGTGTCCCGGTCGAGGGCCCGACAACGGCGAACCCTCCGCACCGAGGCATCCCGGGATCGGCCACGCGGCACCCCGGCTGCGATGGGGCCGGGCCCTGTTCGGCCACGCGCGCGGCGGCCGGCGTTGTCGAGTGTGTGCGGCCCGTCTCGCGGACGCCGTGTGGTGCGGGCTTCGGCTGGCCGGCACCTGACCCTGTACAAACGGTGCCAACAACGGACAACCCACACATCACGCCACGGCCCGCCCCGACGGACTCGGCACCGGCGCGGGCACGGGTCGCTCACGCCGACAGGGCCGGCGCGATGTCGCCGATCATGTCCTCCCGGCCGCCGACCGGACCTCGCCGGCCGCATTCCATGAGGAGGTCGCGCACACCCCCGGGCCCAGGTCACGCGGTGGCCTCGCGCGCCTCGGTGAGGACGGCGAGGAGTTCCGCACGGGCGGCCTGCCAGGCGGGGCCGTGGCGTTGCAGGGTTTGCAGGGTTTGTTCGGCCGTGTGGCGGCGGGTGAGGAGGTCGGGGCGGCGTTCGACTTCCACCTCGCCTGCCCATACCGTCAGCCGGCCCTGGATCAGGCCCAACTGGGCGGTCTGGGCGGCGAGTCGGAAGGCTTCGTTCGTTGGGCGTTCCATCTCGGGCAGGCGGTGGGGGCTACGCGCGGCCCAGGTGACTAGTGTTTGAGGAGCGCTATCGCCTGGGCGAGGGCCGGGTCCTTGCCGGTGGAGCGGTCCGCGGCGGTCAGCGGCGCGTAGATGTCGGGGGGTACGCCGATGCCGTCGACGATCTCGCCGTTGGCGCCGATGGCGCGCTGCGAGGGGAAGCGGATCGCGCTCGTGTTGTCGGCGAGCGCGTACAACCGGGCGGGACCGGAGTTCACGCCCGCGGTGCGGGTGCCGATCAGGGTGCCCAGGCGCAGGTCCTTGACGCCGGTCGCGAACGCCTCGCAGGCGGAGGCGCAGCCGTCGTCGGTGAGGGTGACCATCGGCAGGTGCAGCAGCGGGGTGTTGTCGTCGACGCGCTGGGCGTCGCAGCGGCCGTTGGCGTCGCAGAAGGAGAGGACCGTCGCGTCGTGGATGAAGGCACCCAGCAGTATGTTGCCTTCGTCGGCGACGCCGCCGCGGTTGCCGCGTACGTCGAAGATCACGCCGGTGAGCGTCGTCGTCGCCCGGAGGTCGGCGATGGTCTTGAGGATCTCTTGGGCGACGCCCGGGTAGAAGGCGTCGAAGCGGATCCGAGCTATGCCGCCGTCCAACACCGCGGCGTCCACGCGCGGTTGCGGTGGTGGGGGCAACTCGCCAGGGGTGACCGTCAGTTGCCGCGTCTCGCCGGTCGCGGGACGGCTTATTGCCGGCGTCACCGGGGTGCGTTGCGGAGCGGGCGGGCGCAGCAGGTCCAAGACTCCCGGGTTGAGTTTGCCGCTGGTGAAGGCCGGGACGCCGTTCACCGACTCGATGATGTCGCCGGGCGCGAGTCCGGCCACGGCGGCGGGGCTGCCCGCGGCGACCGCGGTGGCGAACAGCGGTCCGGTGAAGTCCGGCGCGGTCTCGGCGCGTGGCAGTGCGTAGTTCAGGCTGACGCCGAGGCCCCATCGGGGAACGCCCGGGCCCGGGACGGCGCCGGACGCCTGGTAACCCGCGTGATTGTCGTGGAGGGCGGCGAGCATGCCCTGGATCGCGACGACGGCGAGGGACGAGCGCAGCGCCTGGTCGTTCGGCACCGCGTCCAGTATCTCTTGGAGGCGCTTGCCGAAGCGCGCCCAGTCCTTGTCGCGGTGACCGGTCAGGGCGGGCAGCACGGCGTTCGGCTGGTCCCAACCGCGCTTGCGTAGTTCGCGGACGACGGCCTGGAAGGCGTACTGGAGCAGTATGCGGTCGTCGAGTCGCGAGCCGCCGTAGTAGTTGTCGAACAGGCAGTAGTACGCCTGCTGCACGGTAGCGACGGACGTCGGGATCGGTGCCTGCGCGGGCGGTTGGGGTCGGGTCGGATCCTGTGCGACGCAGGCGGCGGGCCGGCCCGCCGAGTCGGCCGAGGCGGTGAAGTCCGGAACGAGAATGCCCCCGGCGACCAGGCCGGCGGCCAGTACGGTCACGCCCGTGGCTGCCGGCAGGCGCCGCTTTCGGGTCAGCGCCCGGCGCCGGTCCCCGCGCCCTCGGCCGACCGGCCCGGCGTCGGGCGCCGGGTCCTGGCGGCGCCCGCCCTCGGCTTCCGCGGGTGCACATTCGTCGACCCCGGTCGGCGCTGCCGGAGCGGATTCGGCCGCAACGGCTCGGGCGGTTGTGTCGATGGTGGGCATGTCGTTGCTCATCTGGGCTGCTCCCGAACTCGCGTCAGTCCTGCGGACGCGGCGGCACCGCTGTCGGTGCGCCTGCCGCGCTGACGGAAGTTCTACCGAGCGGCCGGTTTCACGGCGGTTTCGTCGCCGCCGCGGGGAAGGCGATGGTGACCGCCAAGCCGCCGTCGGGGCGCGCGGCGGCGGTGAACGCGGCGTCGTGGGCGGACGCGATTGCCGCGACGATGGACAAGCCCAGGCCGAGGCCCGCGGCGTCGGCGGTGCGCACGTTGCGGGCCGGGCGGGTCGCGTCGAGGCGTTGGAACGGCCGGATGATCCGTTCGACGGCGTCCGCGGGTACGACAGGCCCGGTGTTGGCGACGGTGACCACGGCGCGGCCGTTCTCCGTGGCGGTGCCGATGTCGACGTGTCCGCCGGGCGTGTTGTAACGGATCGCGTTGTCGAGCAGATTGGCGACCAGCCGTTCGACGAGCGCCCGATGACCTGCGGTGACGGCCACGTCGAGCGACGGGCGCAGCGTGACGAGCCGGGCCGCGGCGTCCGTGCCGCATCCGACCACGCTCTCGGCGACGAGCCGGGCCAGGTCGACCGGGCGGCGAACGTCGACGCCCGCTTGGCCGCGGGCGAGGGTGAGCAGCGCTTCGATGAGCCGCTCCTGCTGCTCCCCCGCAACGAGTATGCGCTCGTGGGCGGTACGCAGCGACGCGATGCTCGGCTCGGGGTCGGCCAGCGCGACCTGGCCCAGCGCACGCTGCCGGGCCAGCGGCGTACGCAGCTCGTGGGAGGCGTTGGCGACGAACTGCCGCTGCGCCTGGAATGATCCCTCGAGCCGGGCCAGCAACGCGTCGAACGTGTCGCCCAGCTCCCGGAGTTCGTCCCGCGGTCCGTCCAGGGCAAGACGCCGTTGCAGGCTGGTGGCGGAGATGTCCCGCGCGGTGGAGGTGATGGTCCGCAGCGGTCGCAAAATGCGACCGGCCACCACCCATCCCAGCAGCACGGATGTCACCACCATCAGCCCCAGTGCGAATCCGGACTGGACGATCAGGGTGTGCAGCATGGCCGACTTTTGGTGGTCGACGGTCCGCCGGACCTCCTGCTGAAGGGAGTCCGCGGCGGCCGGGTCACCGGGCCCTGCGTTCGGCCGCGCTCCGTCGCCGGGCGCCGGGATGTCCGCGCCGGGAGCCGCAGCGTTGACAGTCGGAGCGCCGACAGTCGGAGCGCCGACACTCACCTCACGCTTGACCACCGCGGGCGGACGTTCCAGGGCGCCGGCCACCAGCGCGTAGGTGATCGCCAACAGCGCCGCACCGCAAACCAGGAACAGCCCGCCGTACAGGGCGGTCAACCGCAACCGCACGGTACCGCGGGGCCGACCGGAGCGCACGATCCCGACGGTGAGGCGACCGGGCCCACGGAGGAACGTCCGCGGGATCGGCCGGCCGGCCCGGCCCGCCATCCCGCTCAGGCGACTTCTCCCAGCATCCGATAGCCCCGGCCGGCGACCGTTTCGATGACCGGCGGCGCCCCGAGCTTGGCCCGCAACCGGCTCACGGTGATCTTCACCGCGCTGGTGAAGGGGTCGGCCGTCTCATCCCAGACACGCTCGAGCAGTTCCTCGGCGGAGACCGCGCGACCCCTTGCGGCCAGGAGCAGTTCGAGCACGCCGAACTCCTTCGGCGTAAGCACCAGCGGCCGACCGCCCCGGACGGCGGTGCGCCGGCCGGTGTCGACGACCAGATCGCCGCACCGGACCACAGGCGGCACGGCCGGATGGGAGCGGCGCGCCAACGCGGCGATCCGGGCGACGAGCACCGGAAAATCGAAGGGCTTCGGCAGGTAGTCATCGGCCCCGAGCCCCAACCCGTCCACAATGTCGTCCGCCGTGGCCGCGGCCGTCAGCATCAGCACGCGACTGCGGCCACCGGCGGCGATCAGCGCCGCACAGACGTCGTCGCCGTGCGTGCCGGGCAAGTCCCGGTCCAAGAACACCACATCGTACGCGTCGCGATCGGGCCCCAACACCCGCTCCAACGCCGCCTCGCCGTCGTACGCGAGATCGACGGCCATCTGCGCACGCCGCAGACCCACCGCCACGACCTGCGCCATCTCCTCGTCATCCTCGACCACAAGCACCCGCAACGCCCCGCCTCCACCCACACTCGGCGACCCAGCGTCCCGCAGCCTAACCCGGGCCATCGGGTCGACCGGGCCGATCACGGAGCCCTCCTGCTCGCACCAACTGCCGGTGCGGCGGCGGATCGCCGAGCGGCTGCTCCCCCTGGTGCGTCCGTACGCGTGGGCAATGGACGACGTGCCCTTTCCCAAGGACGGTCGCATGTTCGCGGGCGTGGCTCCACAGGGCAGAGAGGGTGTACACGGCGCTGCCGTCGGCCTGGAGGCGGATCACGGGACGGTCCGGGCGGGACGATCGCGGCGCCCGTGGCCGACGGCAGTCCCAGGTCGAGACGCTGCCGCATGTCCGGCCGGCCGTCGAGGCGGTTCTCGCCTGGGCCGCCACCAAGCGCAACTGCCCGGCCGGCTACGCCCCTGCGCCAACGACGAGTGCCGGCTGTTCCCGCTCGACCGCAGCCGCGCCCACCGCGCCCGCTGGTGCTCGATGGCCGTCTGCGGCAACCACCCAAAGGCACGCCGCCATCGCCGTACTCGGACTCCACGACGACGCGTTGCGCGCCCGGCTCGCCAAACCGAACGCCTGGACGGTCCGCGCGTTCGCCGACACCCTCCAGGGCGACGCCGCTTCGGACGAACATCCACTGCCGGATCCCGAACGCCTGCGCTTCATTGGCGAGTTCGTCTACGCGGCCGTCGACGGCATCGAGCTCCACCACGCACTCGGCGACTGCACGTACCCCCTGCCGGACCTGCTCGCCGTCCTCGACGACGTGGTTACCCGGCTGCTCGCCCAGGACAGCCCCTGACCTGCGCAAACACCTGAGGCGCGGCGACGGGTGGGGGCGGCGTGAGGCGGCGGGAGGAGAGAGGAAGGCCGACCCGTCTCCGGGGTCGTGGTCCGGCCGAACGTCCCGAGGCCGGCCGTCCTCGCGGCCGTGGAGTGCGCCGGCATGTGGGCTGCCGCGCTATCCGGTCCCTGCGGCGCGGCCGGCGCGACGGGACAACTCCGCGAACGCCGCGCGCAGTTCCGGTGGGGCAACCACCTCGATCTCGGTGTCGAAGCGGGCCAACGCCGCCGCGAGAGCGGCCCAGGACCAGGATCCCGTCGTCAGCCTGGTCCGGCCGGCGCCGAGTTCCTCGACGACACCGTCGCCGGCGAACGGGGCCACCTCCGCCACCGGCAGGCCGAGGATCACCTCGCCACGGCACGGCCAGGCGTCCGCGCTCTCGGAACCCTTGAACCGGGCCGACAGGAAGGCGATCACGTCGCCGCCCGGCACTTCACGGGGAACGAACCGCGGCCCATTCGGAACCCGCGGTGTCATCCGATCGACCCGGAAGGTCCGCCAGTCGCCGCGGTCGGGGTCCCAGCCGACGACGTACCAGCGGCCGGCCCGCGCCACCAGGTGATGCGGCTGCACCCGGCGAGGCGGGCGCGGCTCGGCATCCTCGGTGCGCCCCGGTGAGCGGTAGTCGAACCGCAGCTCCTCCCCCGCGCGGACCGCGGCACTCAGCGTCAGCAGGATCCCGGTATCGACCTGCGCATCGACACCGTGCCCGGTCGCGCTGATCTCGAGGGCGTCGACTCGCTGCCGCAACCGCGACGGCAACACCTGTCGCACGCCGGCCAGCGCCCGCGCGGCCGCCTCCTCGATGCCCGCGCCCGTCCCGACGGCGATCCGCAACGCCACGGCCAGCGCAACCGCCTGCTCCTCGTCGAACAGCAGCGGCGGCACCTGGCTGCCCGCTGCGAGCCGGTAGCCGCCGTCGGGGCCCTTGACCGCCTGCACGCGGTACCCCAGCTCGCGCAGCCGGTCGACGTCGCGGCGCACGGTTCGCTCGCTGACGCCCAGCCGCTCGGCGAGCACGCCGCCCGGCCAGTCGCGGCGGGCCTGAAGCATGGACAGCAGCGCCAGCAGCCGGCTGGAGGTCGTCGTCGAGGAGGCGATCGGCATGTTTGCACCATGCCACAAGTAGCGGACGTTCTCTGACCTGTACTGCTGCCATCGTCGGTTCTGTCGCCGGAAACCTCCGGCACCGGAAATCACTCGTGAAGGACCGGAACACCATGTCGCTCAACGCTGTCGCGCATCTGAACTTCCACGGCCAGGCCCGCGAGGCCCTGGAGTTCTACCAGTCGGTCTTCGGCGGCCGGCTCACCGTCGCCACCTACGCCGACTTCGGGATGCCCGCCGAACTGCCCGGCGCGACGAACGTCGTGTTCGGCCAGGTCGTCGCCGACAACGGCTTCCGGGTCATGGCCTACGACGTGCCCGGCGAGCACACGCCGACCGACCCCGGCGCGCCCACCACGCGTCGGGAGAACGGCACCACGATCACCCGGGAACCGTTCTTCCTGTCCGTCCGCGGCGACAGCATCGACGAGGTCACCCCCGTGTGGGACGGCCTCGCCAAGGACGCGACCGTGATCGAGGCGTTCGGTCCCGCCCAGTGGGCGCCCGCGTTCGGGATGCTGGCCGACCGCTTCGGCGTCACCTGGATCGTCGACGTCGCGGCCGCGTACACCCGGGACTGACCGTTGCGCGAGGTGTGCGGCCGGTCCGGCCGCACACTTCCTCCCCGAGGAGAACCCCATGCGAACCCGCCCCCTCGGCCGGACCGGCATCCAGGTCAGCACCTACACCCTGGGCACGATGATGTTCGGCCCGTACGGCAACCCCGACCCCGACGACTGCGTCCGCATCGTCCACCGCGCCCTCGACGCCGGCATCAACGTCATCGACACCGCCGACGTCTACGGCGGCGACGGCGAAGCCGAGAAGATCGTCGGAAAGGCCCTGCGGGGCCGCCGCGACGACGTCGTCCTGGCCACGAAATTCAACGGCCCGATGGGGTCCGACCCCAACCGGCGCGGCAGCTCCCGCCGGTGGATCGTTTCCGCGGTCGAAGGGTCGCTGCGCCGCCTGGGTGTCGACCACATCGACCTCTACCAGGCCCACCACCCCGAGCCCGGCACCGACATCGAGGAAACCCTCGGTGCGCTGACCGACCTGATGCGCGCGGGCAAGATCCGTGCGATCGGCCACTCCAACCTGCCCGCCTCGGACATCGTCCAAGCCCAGTGGGTGGCCGAACAGCGCGGGCTCGCCCGCTTCCGCTCCGAACAGCCGCACTACTCGATCCTCAACCGCGGGATCGAGCGCGAGATCCTGCCGGTCTGCGAGCGCCACGGGCTGGGTGTTCTGGTGTGGAGCCCGCTGGCGATGGGCCTGCTCGCCGGTCGCCTCCGCAGGGGCAGCGGGGAAACGGCGTCGGCCGGGCGCCTGCACTGGGCACGGCGGCACATGACCGACGAACGTAAGCTCGACGCCGTCGAAGCTCTTGCCCGAATCGCCGAGCAGGCCGGATTGTCGCTGCCCCACCTCGCTCTGGCGTTCGTAACCGCCCACCCCGCGGTCACCTCGGCGATCGTCGGCCCACGCACACCCGATCAGCTCGACGACCTGCTCGCGGGAGCGGACACGCTCCTCGACGACGACCTGCTCGACCGCATCGACGAGATCGTGCCGCCGGGAACCGACGTCGGACCCATCGACGTCGCCCACGTCCCGCCGGCGCTCGCACAGCCGGAACTCCGCCGACGCACCCGCGAAACCCGGGCAGCGCGCCGACAGTCGCCACCGTGACGACGGCTCCGGCACCGGAACCGACCCACCCACCGACAACACCCCGACCCTGGGGCGCACCGGGGTCGAGTGCACGCGGGATGCGCCGAACCGGCACGTGCGTGGCGACCGGCGCGGACGCCGGGCGTACGGGTGCCCTCGGTCCGCGTTCGATGGCCCAAGACGCGGCCGTCGCAGCGGGTTGCACATGCGGAGTGGGGACCACGGGTCCGGCGCCGCGACGCCACCACGGGACCGCCGGTGCGGGGGGCGTCGATTTCCCCACCGCGCTGCAATCGGACCACTGCTCCGCTCCCCGGTGACCCATGCCGCACACGAACCCGATCGCGCTGCCCGAGTGGCGATGTTCCGTGTTCCGTCACCGAGCGTCGACCGGCGTTATCATGCTCGCATGTTGCGGGGGTACGGGGGTACGTGGTGGATACGGTCATCGTGCAGTTGCCGGAGCCGGAGCCGGGAAACGAAGGGGATGTGCCGGGCACGCCCGCGGTGTTGCGCCTGGGGCCGGGGCAGAGTGCCGACTTCGGGCGTGGAGTGCCCGATGCGCCCGTGTCGATCGTGTTACCCGATCCCGGGGTGTCGCGGCGGGCCGGGGAACTGGTCGCCGCCGAGGACTATTGGCGATTGTCCAACTTCAGCCGCACCGCGACCTACGTCGTGGAAAACCTGGAAGGTGCCGGGGAATACCTCAAGGTCGCGCCCGGTCGGCTCGGCGCTCCGGTACCGTTCGAGTTCTCCCGGCTGGTGCTCCCGGTTGCCGACGGCGACGTGTCGTTCAAGGTGTTCGCCCCCCAACACGCCTATCTGGACCGGGATTCGCAACCTCGCGGCGGCGAACTGACGACCAGTCCGTTCGCGCTCGATCCCACGTCCAAGTATTTCCTGGTCCTGCTCGCGCTGTGCGAACCACGCCTGCGCGGCGCACTCGACGCGGCGACGCCCGGCGCCGGCGAGGTGTTGGAACGCCTGCGCCCGCTCGCCGGGCACGCGGATCTGACCCGTTCGGCGATCAACTACCACATCGACTACCTCGCCTCCACCAAACTGCGCCTGCGGGAGGCCACCGGGGACGAGGCCGGGCGCACCGGACACAAGCGTGAGCGCCTGGTGACCCTGGCGCTGCGCTTCGACCTCGTGCGGGAGGAACACCTGGCGCTGTTGCCGCCACGCGGCAGGTGATCCGTCGCGAAGTCGGTCCGGCCACAGCGGGGCCGGAGTTCGTCGAGGAAACGAAGAGTGATGCCGAGGATGGACCAGCCCGCACCGCCCCCGCTCGATGTACCCACCGGCCTGGTGGTCGCCGACTGGCGGGTGACCGAACCGATCGGGTCCGGCAGTTGGGGCAGCGTGTACGCCGCGGAACGGACGAGCGACGGGACACCCGTCGCGATCAAGTTCCTGCGTACCGACCTGCTCACCCCGGGCCAGCGCAGCTCCATGGACGAACTCGTGTACCGCGAGGTGCACTTCAGCCGGACCGCGGACCACCCGAACCTGGTCCGCACGCACGCCGTGGTCACCGTCGACGATCCCGACCACCCCGAACTGCGCTCCGTGGTCGGCCTGGTCATGGATCGGGCCGCGCGCAGCCTGCGCGACGTGTTGGACAGCGCCGAATCCGGGCTCGAAGTACCGGGCGCCGGCCGGATCCTGCGCGGCGTGGCCGCCGGATTGGCACACATGCACGAACACGGCCTCGTACACGGCGACTTGAAGCCGGCCAACACCCTGCTCTCCGCGACCGGCGACGTCTGGCTCGCCGACTTCGGACTCACCGCCGAACTCGACGGCACGCACGCCTACATCCCACCCCTCGGCTCGCTCGACCACGTGCCGCCCGAGTGGTGGTCGGAACGCACCGGCGAGCGCGGCACGGTGATCCGCCCCACGGCCGACGTCTGGGCGTTCGGCGTACTCGCCCACCAAGTCCTGACCGGCGGACTGCACCCGTTCGTCGGCAGCAACGCCCGGGCCCGCGCGCTCGCCGCCCAGGCCTACGCCCGCGGGGTCGATCCGCTGCGCCTGGACGACCGGGTGCCCCAGGAGTGGCGGCGGCTGATCACCGAATGCCTCGCCCCCGACCACGAATCCCGCTCCCGACTCGACGCGGCGGAGATCGACGAGCGGGTGCGGGCACTGTCCGGCGCCACCAGACCCCGACGCCGACGCCTGGTGGCGGCCCTGGTGGTGGCCGCCGTGGCCCTCGCCGGGGTGGGCGTGGGCCTCGGACTGCGCGGCGACGGCGACCACGACACGCGGGCCAAGGCGGCCTCGTCCGCCGCCGCGAGCGGGCCGGCCGGCTCCGCCGGTGCTCCCGCCCCCACGGCGGAGCCGCGCCGGATCGCCGGGGACATCCCCGCCGGATCCGACGTGCCCGCGCAATTGCGGCCGATGATCGCCAACGCGGCCCAGCGCTGCACCGAGGCCGAGGTCACCCCGGCACTGCTCGCCGCGATGCTCAAGGCGGAGAGCGGCTTCGACGCCCGCGCGGCGCGACCCGAGAGCGACGAGTACGGGATCGCCATGTGGACGCCCCGGGTATTCAACGCGTGGGCGGTGGACGGCGATCGGGACGGTCGCAAGGACTACATGTCGCCACCCGACGCGATCGCGACCATGGGCATCTACGTCTGCTGGCTGGCCCAACACATCAAGCAGGAAGGGCTGCGCGAGGACGTACCCGCACTGACCGTGGCCGCCTATCGCACCAGCGACCGCACGGTCCGGGAGGCCAGGAGCGTGCCGCCGCGCACGCGCGCACACGTGGACCTCGTGCTGCGCTACCTCGCGGAGTACACCGGCACGCCGTCACCTGCCTCCGCGCCGACTGCCCCGTCCGGCTGAAACCGCCGGCCGGCCGGCGACCCTGACATCCGTCAGGGACCGTTCGCCCCGCGCCCCGCCTATCGTTTTCAACCAGCGAAGGGGCCGGCGGGAACGGGGGCACGGACATGGCGGATCGCAGGCGACACGTGGCCGCGCCGATCTGCGCGGCCGTGGTGGCGACGATCACCGGCTGCGGGTCGGACGGGATGTCGGCCGCCGGGTCTGCGCCCGCGCCCCGCGCCCCGCGACCTCACCGAGGCGAAGCGGGGAACGCTCGCCCGGGCCGAGAAGGTCCCGACCCGCGACTGCATGCGTGCGGCCGGGTTCGAGTCCCGGGTGACCGACGAGCCGCCCGAAGCGGTGGACACCCGCTTCCCGTACGTCATCGACGACCCGGCACGGGCCACGTCGAACGGCTATGGCCGGGCGATCCGCACCCGACGCAACGCGATCGCGGACGACGACCCCGACCAGCGCTGCTTCCGCGCGTTGGCGGAGCCGCGCCGGTCGGCGGCCCTGCGGGCGTTCCACGGCGACGGCAATCAGCGCCTGGAGGCCCGTGTCCCGGGATCGGGGACGATCCGGCACAGCGACAAGGGCTGCGCGGCAAACGCCCGGCGCGGACTCTACGGCGATCTGCCGAGCTGGTTTCGGGCCCGCAAGGTCACCGAGGCGCTGCCCCGTCTCGTGCGCTCGGCGGTGGTACGGGACGCGCGCCACACGCGTTGTCCACCGAACTCGGCGCCACCGCCCGCGACTGAGTCGACGTCAACACCGTTCGAATCGAAGGGAATTCAGCTCATGAAGAAGCGAGTCGACACGCTCGTCGCGAGTGCGGCGGCGTTGATCTCGGTCGCGACGCCCGTGCCCGTCGGCCAGGCGGCGCAGAACGGACCCGCGGCGTTCGGGTGCAGGGGCCTTCGCCGACGGCGGGATCCACGCCTGGTCCGATCCGAACCAGCGGGGCGACCACCGCGCTACAGACAGTTGCCGACCGGGCGCCCCCCGTCCGTGGCCTCCGCCCCCGCGCGCCGGGAGTTGCGCTGACCCCGGCGTGCGGTGACCTCGCCGCCTCGGCGGCGGGGTTGCCGACCCGGTTGGTGGGCCGACTGCTCGCGGTGCCGGTGCTGTGTACCGCGATCTTGGCCGGGGTCTGGAACGGGAGCCCGGCCGCGGGCCGACCGGCGGCTTCGTCCGGCACGGCGGCGAGGCCGAGCGCGATCCAGGTGCCCGCCGGAGTGACCGCCGGAGTCGCCGTGTTCGACCGGCGCACCGGTACGTTCACCGCACAACTCGACGCGAACCGGCGGTTCCGCTCGGCATCGGTGGTCAAACTGCTCATCGCCCTCGACTACCTGTGGAATCGCGGGCCCACATATGCGATTCCGGCCGTCGATCGACCGGCCTTCGACCGCATGTTGCGCGGCAGCGACGACGCCGCGGCCGGGGACTTTTGGGCGCGGGCCGGATACGGGGCGATCGTCGAGCGCATGGTGACCCGACTGCACCTGGTCGACACCGCGCCGCCGGACGACCCGAACTTCTGGGGCTACACCGCTCTGTCGGCCGCCGACGTGGTCCGGATCTACCGCTACCTGCTCGACACCGCGCCGGCTCCGGTGCGCGACGTGGTGATGGGGGTTCTGCGCCAGTCCACCCGGTGTGCGGTCGACAGCTTCGACCAGCACTTCGGGATCCCGTCCGCCTTCGACCGTCCGTGGGCGGTCAAGCAGGGCTGGTCGGGCTTCGACTCGGGTGGTTGCGGGCCGACCGCCGCCGCGCCCTCGGCTGCTCCCGTCCGTACGGCGACCACGATCGGCGGGGTCGACCTGACCAGTCCGGCACTGCACACCACCGGCACGGTCGGGGCCGGGGACCGGTCGATCGTGGCGGTCCTGACGCTCCATCCGGCGGGCACGTCGTACGGAAAGGCCTACACCGACGTGGGCCGGCTGACGCGCTCGCTGAACGTATCCGGCGCGGTGCGACCGACCGGATCCCGGTTCGGCACGTGGAGCACGGGGGTGCACGTGCGGAAGGGATCGAACACCGGATCGTCGGTGGTGACGACCCTCCCCGCGGGGGTGGAGGTCCTGGTCGACTGCCAGGTCGAAGGGGAGGAGATCACGGTCCCGCCGTACACCAACCGGTGGTGGGCTCATCTGCCGCAGTACGGGGGCTACATGACCAACATCTACGTCGGTTCACCCGACGACCGACTACCCGACGTGCCGCTGTGTCCGTAATGCAGGCGCGGACGCCCAGCACGCACAGAGGGTGAAGTCCGGCGGTGTGTAACGGGGTTCGCACTACGGTCCACCCATCGTGGTGACGGACGAGGAACAACCGGGACGGCTCGCCGGACGGCGAAGGGCGATGCCGTGGGTCAACCACGGCATCGCCTTTTCGCGTCGGGAGCCCGTGGCGGTTGGGCAGATCCCTGGTCGGCGTCGGCCCATCACGACGCGGCGGGCATGCGGGTCGACGAGGCGGCCCTCGCGACTGGAGAAGGCCGCCGACCGGCCGAAGCGGGTCACCTCGGACCTGCGCAAACTGCTGTCCGCGACGACGGCGCGAGCCGACCTGGTCCTGGTTCCTGGTTCCGGTCCTGGTGCGTTCTGGTGCCGGCGACTGTGGCCTCTGGAACACCAGTGAGGCCCTCCGCCGGCCGGGAAAGGTTTCTCGCGGGGGTCAGCCGGCGAAGGTGCGGCGGTATCTCGACGGGCTGGTTCGGGTCATCGCGGTGAAGTGGATGCGCAGCGACTCCGCGGAGCCGAAGCCGCATCGGTGCGCGATCTCGTCGACGCCGAGACGTGTGGTTTCGAGGAGTTCACGGGCGCGGGAAACGCGTTGCGCGGCCACCCGGTTCATGACGCTCGTTCCGGTCACGGCCCGGAATCTGCGGCGCAGGGCCCGGGGGCTCATGTGGCTGTGCCGGCCGATCGTTTCCAGGGTGAGGGGCTCACCGAGGTGTGCCAGGATCCACGTGATCACGTCGGTGATCTCCGAGTCGCCGGTGGTTCGATGAACTGGGCCTGTCCTCCTTCGCGATGCGGTGGGCTGACCAGGAATCGGGCCATCGTGTTCGCCGCCGCCCGGCCGTGGTCGAGGCGCAGGAGGTGCAGGCACAGGCACACGGTGCCGAGGTGGCGCGATGGTGGGATCGACGCAGGCTCGACAGCGCCGGGTCGCCGCGTCGAGGACGCGTCCGCGTCCGTAGTGTCGGCAGCGGCCTGGGCCGGTTGTCCGGCGGATCGACGTCGGGGTGCCGCGCGCACTGGTGGTGGGCCGACCGGGTGGGGTCGATGGTCGTCATGGGTCGCCATGGGTCGTCGGCGGGAGGGCGTGCCGTGAGGCTTTGCCGAACGGTCGACCAACGACCGTCCGCGCTCGGATACCTTCCGGACATCCACCGAAGACGACGAACGGGCTGCCTGCGCCGTGGCGCGGACAGCCCGCCGGGAGGTATGTGATGGATTCCATCGACATCGTGGAGACGGCAGCCGCGCCGGCGACCGCCTGGAGTTCCCGCTCCGTGGGGAACGTGGGCACGGCCCGTGTCAACATCCTGCGTATGGACGGCAATCCGGTTCGGGAGGAGGCTCACGGGCGCGACGAAATACTCCTGGTGCTCGACGGGCGACTGGAACTGCTGGTGGAGGGCGCCGAGGTCACCGTCGGGGCAGGCGGGATGTACCGGGTGCCGGCAGGCGCGCGACATGCTGTGCGCCCCGGCAACCGCGGCACGTTGGTGATCCTGGAGGAATCCGGGGTGTGACGAGGACCGCCGAGGTGGGGCCCGTTTCCATGTCGCCTGCCGATTGGGATCATTGCGGGGCTTTTCCGGGGTTCGTCGTCCGTGTCGGCCAGAGCAGTGCCTGGGCGACGACGACGTTCTCGCCGTCGAAGGTGACGGCGGGGCCTTCGTGCAACTCGTAGCCCAGGATGATGGCCTCGCTCACCCGCCGGCAGAACCCGATGTCGTCCGGCCCGGTGATGACGCGATAGATCGGCAATCCGTCGGGTGGCGTGCTCATGAGGAGGAACCTTCCCGGCGCGCCCGCCCACCGATCCGGTGGGACGGTTCGCTCCGATGTCGTGGCTTCCCGGGGCGCTGGGCTGCCGCCACGGCAGGCTCGGGGGCGGTCGCGCAAATGCGTGAAGTGCGATGGCCGAGGCTCATGGTGGAGGGGTCTCGCTTTCTCTCGGTCGAACGAGAAGGGTCGAGCGGGGCGGGCGCGGCTTCGGGGCGGATTCCCGTTGTTCGCCGTGTGGGACGGGCCGGGTGGCGGGCCGGTCACGGTGGCGGGGACACCCCTCGGGCAAGGGGCCTGAAGGAAGGTCGAGCGTGAAGTCGTTGCGCCATGCGAGGAGGCTACGAACGCCACCCGGCACGCGGCCAGTGGCACTCGTGCCATGTATCGCCGGCATCGTGCCACATCCGCTGATCGGCCGGGCGGTATCGGGGCGTGACGGGCACAGGCGTCGAGGCGGCGTGGCCGTGGGCAGCCCTGGAACGTCTCGCCCGCGCTGGTGGGTTGGTGTCGAGGGAAGGGGGGTATGGGCTCGCCGCCCGCGGCGGCCACGTGTTCGCGACGGCCGTCCCTCGCGTCGGGGGAGGCGTTGCGCCGCGGCGGGTGTACCGGGGGTCAGTGGCGCGAGGTGCACCTCCAGCCGACCGATCGGCGGGTGAGGACTCGGCGCGGCCGAGAAGGTCGCCGACGTCGTCGAGTTGTGCCTCTACGTTCCCGGCGACGCGCGGCCGTCCAACCGGGGTTTTCGGCTCGGCTGCGGCGCCGGGGCTTCGGGGCGCGCGTCCGGTCCGGCGCGACGGCACGTTGCCGTCGGTAGGGTTGCCCGGGAAGCGGCACATTGGCCCAGGGCATGCGCGTATGCCTCCAGACCGAGGAAGGCCACACCGCGTATGGGAGTGACCCCCGCAGGCCCGCCACGGTCACCGTCCATCCGCCGGCGGCGCAAGCGCCTACCGACCTGCGACTACGCGATCGCGGAGGGCGCGTACGGGAAGGACGACCGCACACGCGCGGTCCGGTGGATCGTGTGTCCATGGCGTCGTGGTGGAGGTTGCCGGGCCGGGACGCGCTGGTTGTCGGCCATCCATCACGTCGATGTCGGGGCCCAGGTGGCCTGGCCACGCAAGGCGTCGTGATCCGTGATTGTGGGGTCGTGGCCGGTGACGGTGCCGGCGCGGTCGACGAAGTGCGCGGCGCTGACGAACACGTAGTCGAGTTTGATCGGTGTCGCTTTCGCGGTGGCGAACGTGGGCGCGCCGCTGCGGCATTGCGCGGCGGAGGGCGGGCAGTTCGGGGTGTAGTACGCCTTGTTGGTGTCGTCGACCTCCACGAATCGTCCGTGGCCGCCGGTGTGGGAGTACATGCCGTCCAGGCCCGGATGCTCGGGCGTGAGGTTGAGATCCCCGCCGACGATCACCGGTGTGCCCGAGCGCACGACGGCGTCGACGATTGCGGCAAGCCTTCGATTCTGTTCCACGCCGACGTCCTCGGGGCTGGGATGTCCGCTGCACACGTGGACGCGACGATCTCGCAGCGCGGTGTCGGTGCACAGCAGGCCGAACTGTTCGCGCGTGGTGCCGGGGGTCGTCAGGTTGTGGAACGTGCCCGGGCCGACCGGGCCCTTGACGAGGACCGCGATGCCTTCGTGGGTCCCGCCTCGGTTGTCGGGCCGGCAGCCGGAGCCCGTGTCCAGTTGGCTGTGGAAGACGCCGGTATAGCCGCGTGGACGGAGCTCGGCCAGGAGTGTCTCGAACTGCACACCGCACACCTCGCTCAGGAACACCGCGTCGCTGTTCCAGCTGGTGATCTCTTGTTCGACCTTCGCGACTCGGCGGGTGACCTCTCCCGCTATCGAGGGATCCTCGGTACAACCGCTCCAACCACCACAGATGTTGTACTGAAGAAAGTGCAAGGCAGGTCCACCGCCCGTGGTGGGGCTCTGTGCGGCGGTCGCGGAGAACCCGGGTACCAGGCAGAGCGCCAAGACGGCGAGCAGGAGCAGTCTGGCGCGCACGGACATCCCTTCATGGCGCACGTCGCCGGCAACCGGCGCTCGGACACACGGAGTTCGCGACACGGTCGGTTGTCTCGACGTCGCCGGCGAGGACATCGACCCATCGACTTCCCTCGATGATCACACGAACATTTCCGGATTCCGCGCAGGCGCGACCGACAACCACGCGACCGATGGCCGCCGCCGCCATTGCTCGCCACGCGCCACATGCCGCGGTCCGGTGCGCCGGTCTGCGGTGAACTCTGGCCGGCCGGGAACGGCATGACGGCACCCAACGGGTCGAAGCGGCGCCGGCCTCCAGGCGCATCGAACCGGCCCTTCACGGCCATCGCGCGCCCGTCACTCGATGGGAGGCTTCGGCGGGGCATGTCGGCGTCGACGCACCGCCCGACCGGAATTTCGGATGCGCCGTCACCGCTTGATGAGCAGACTCGGGCGGGCACCGCGCAATCGACCGTCCTGGGCGAACACATCGCCGTACCGCAACACGTGAGGTACCCACCGACACCGTTCGCGCGGCGGGTCCGGCAATTTCCGATTTCCATGCGGCCCACGCCTCCTCGTCGACCGCCCCACCAGGGAGAGTTCGCACCTGTGAATACGATCGCAACCGAGTCCGACGGGGCCGAACTCGGCGGCCGGGTGGCCGAGGTGGGGCGACGCGGGGTGCGCCGGCTCGCCTTGCTGACCGGGGCGGGCATCTCCACCGCCTCCGGTCTCCCCGACTTTCGCGGTCCGCACGGTGTGTGGACCCGTGATCCGGCGCGGGAACAGGACACCCACCGCAAGCGGTACGCCGCCGACCCGGGTGTGCGGGCACGCGTGTGGCGTGACCTGGCCGCAACCGGGGTGGCCCACGCCCGACCGGGCGCGGCGCACCGGGCGCTCGCTCGGCTTCGAGCGATCATCGCCACGCAGAACGTCGACGGACTGCATCGGAGTGCGGGCAGCCCCGTCGAGTGCGTGCTCGAACTGCACGGAAGCCTGGCTCGGGCCCGCTGTGTGCGATGCCGGTGCCGGGTGCCGATGGCGAACGCGCTGCGCGCGGTCCGGGCCGGAACGGGCGAGCCCGCGTGCCCGGCATGCGGGAAGGGAACGTTGCGGCCGGATGTGGTTCTGTTCGGCGAACACCCGGACCGCGACCTCCTCGGGCGTGCGGCGAACGCCGTGCGCGCGGCCGAGGTGTTGCTCGTGATCGGAACGTCGTTGCGGGTGCGGCCCGCCGCCGACCTGTGTACCACCGCGATCGAGAGCGGTGTCGAGCTGGTGATCGTCAACGCCGAATGCACGCCGTACGACGACGCCGCAAGCACCGTGTTGCGGGGCGACATCGAGGTGCTCGTGCCGCGACTGGTGACCGCGCTCGTGGCCGGCGGAACGCCCACCCGATGAGCCGTCCACGTCCACCGGACCCGGCCACGCGCCGTGGGGCGTTCGGCTCAGGCACAACCGGTATCGCCCGGGCCTTGTCGATGGCGTGACGGGCCGGCGGAGACCGACCCCGTCAGGATCGACCGAGCCACCCACCGGGCTCACTCGTCCTCGTAGTACCTGTCGTAGCCGGCCGACAACTCCTCCACCGAGAAACCCTCGAACGCGCCCTCCGATTCGAGCTCGCGCAGACGGTTCAGCACCACCGGCGCAGACCGCGAGGGGTGGGCCGAGAGGTAGGTCTTCGTCGGCTCGATTCCGTGGCCGAGAAGAAGCTCGATGTCGATCGAGCACGCCGCGTCGAAGCCGGCTTCCTTCGCGCTCCAGACGAGCAGAACGTCGTCGAGCTCGCCGCTGTTGAACAGTTGAACGCAGCAGAGCTTCATCAGTTCCGTGTCGCCCTCGCCCTGAGCACGGCGCTCGCGTTCCGTATGCTCGCCGAGCAGTTCACGGATCTCGTCGAGGTGCGCGCGACCGGGGCGGAGCCCGAAGCGGCGCAGACTTTCCTCTTCGTCCATCGGTGGTATCCCCCTGGTCGTCCGGCACCGTCCGTACCCCATCGTCCCTCGACACGCACCCGAGCCTGATGCCAAGGCCGGGAAGGTCCAGGTGCCCGATCCCGTGTGGAGTGGTCGACATCCGCACCGCGCTCCGACTGTGCGAGCGACGCCGCACGCCGTAGATTCACCCCGTGCCCACGACGCGGCAGTGGGCGGGAGGGCTGGAGACAGCTTTGCGGGACGGCTTTTCCGACGGATTCTTTACCCGGGCGGCACACGAGACACATCCGGTGGACCTGATGTGTCTGTATCTGCTCCATGGCTCGCTCGATCGTATCCCCGGTCTGTTGGTCGATCGCGAAACGCTGTCGTTCGAGCACCTGAGTCGGCGCGTCCGTGCGGTGAGCCGGTCCAGCCATGACGACGCGGACATGTTCTCGCTCTGGGTTCGGAGGAAGGTCCAAGGGCGGATGTACGGTTTGGAGTTCCGAATCTATTTCAACGCCGGTGAGCCCTGTGCCGACGCGGTGATTCCGTTCGGGGCACCTATCGAATTGCCTAGGTTCCTGCACCACCTTCGCGGTTGCTGCGGCTCGGGGGCGGCTTCGGGCGACTGGGACTTCGACGTGTACACCGATGTGCGTCATCTCCGGGAGAGTGTCGTGCTGTTCGGCAACCGGCGCGAGGTCTGGTTCCAGGTCAACCGCGGCCCGGTCGTAGCCGGCCGGTCCAGGTTGACCCCTTGGCACCGGGGGCGGCTGGTGACCGGCCGCCTGCACGGCAACCGGTTCGGGACGAATACCCAACTGCACGCGGGAAGCGTGATGTTCCCCGACCGCCTCGCCGCCGTCGTGGGTGAATCGGCCGAGGCGCGGGCCTATCGGCGGTACGTGGCCAGGCTGCGCGATCCTCTCCCCTCACGCCCGGGACGGTCGGTCCGGCCCTGACGGCCCGCCTCGGAGCGGTCCGCGCCACCCCGGCCGCGGGGAACTCGTCACCGACGACCCGGACGAGCAGATCGTCACCGTCAAGTGCGAACCCGAGCACGCCCGCTCCCACGTGCGCGCCCACGCCTCGATCACCCCGGGCCGCCACCTCGACAAACGGCACTGGATCTCACTCGGGCCGGGACCCGGCATCACCCGGCGACTGGTCACCGACGCGGTCGAGGATTCCTACGACCTGGTCTCCGACATCGGCGGTGCGCAGCATGGACATCGCAGGAGTCGAGTGTGCGTCCGGCCCCACGGCGGTGGTGGCTCTTCGACGCGACCCGGACCGGGCGTGATCACTCGACGGCGTCGTCGCGGACGAGTGTGGAGTCGGCCCACGTCAGTGGCTCCTCGAGGGAGGAGGAGAACACCACCTTGGACGCCTGCGTGCGTTCGTCGACGGACGCCTCTTCCTCGGGCCTGAACTCGTCTTGGCCATCGGGGACCTCGCCTGCGACGAAGCCCGACACTCTTTGACAGGACCGGAATTGCGAGAGATGCTAACGACGTTAGATTATCTAACGCCGTTAGGAGTTGGGATGGGAAGGCGGGAGGACGTTCGTCGGCGGACGTTCGCCGAGATCCTGGACGCCGCCGGCCGCATGGCGGAGGCCGAGGGCTGGCAGGCCGTGACGATCCGGCGGATCGCCGCCGAGATCGGCTACAGCGCGCCGGTGATCTACCAGCATTTCGCGAGCAAGGAGGCCGTGCTTCGAACGTTGTTGGAGCGGGCCAACGCGGACCTGCTGGAGCGGATGCGGTCCGCGGTGGTCGGCGAGCCGGCGTCACGAGGGCCGCACCTGGCCGCGGCCGCGTATCTGGAGTTCGCCCGATCGCAGCCCGGCCCGTACCAACTCGTGTCGGGCGGAGCCGGCACGGGCGTCGACGCCGCCACCCGCCGCGCGGCCGCCGCCGAAGTGCTCGCCTTCACCCGCCGGGTCGTCCACGCGTGGGCGGCCGACACCGGGGCCGGGCCGGTCGACCTCGACGACGCCTGCGACCTGCTGTGGGGCACGCTGCACGGTCTCGCCGGCATCGGGTCGATCGAGGACGTCGGATTCGACCGCGCCCTGCACCTGGCCGAACAGGCGGTGTCGGCCCTGCTCGGCTACTGGACCGCCCCACCCACCGACCCCGACACGCACCACCCGCGCGCCCACCGTCCGAACGTCAGGGGAGAGAAATGATCTACCACCACAACCGTTTCGCCTTCAAGGAGACCGTCACCGCCGAGCAGCGCGAGGAGGCCCTGGCGAGCCTGCGCAACCAGGGCGAGTCGATCGACGCGGTCGTGCGGTACATCGTCGGCAGGGACGTCGGCGGCGACTTCGAGTACGGCGCCGTGTTCGTGCTCGAAGACCTCGACGGGTACTGGGAGTACCTGATGGCACCCTCGCATGCCCACACCGACCGGATCGGCCTGCCGCTCCTCGAAACCTTCGTCTCGTACGACACCACCGACAGCGACGACCCCGACATCGCCCGCAGGATCGCCGAACTCCACGAACGCCGCTACGCGGGCGACCCGGCCCTCACCAAGCTCGTGGCCGACCTGCCCTCCTACAGCGGCAGCGGGGCACCCACGCCCAACGCCTGACCAATCGTCCAACGCTGCCCGGCCGGGTCGGGAGCCCCGCGGCGACTCGACGTGGCCGCGGCTCCGGGAGTCGGCCGGGTGCCGTCGCCCGTGTGGGCGAGGCGCAGGTGTGGTCGGCTCCGGTCCGGTCCACGATCTGGTTCATGATCGATTGCACGCGTCCGACTCCGCTGGACCCGGGCGGGGTCACGATGGGCCCGGCCGAGGCACATCCCGCTTTCGCGGATCCGGGCTACGTCCGCCGCAGGAACCTGATCGCCGACCGGGCCCGCGGTCACCGGGTGGGCGAGCCGTCTCCCCCGGTGCGCTACACCGAGGCCGAACACGCCACCTGGCGGAAGGTGCACCGCGCGTTGTTGCGGGCGCAGGACGGCCGTATCTGCCCGGAGCTTCTGCGCGCGCGGGAGGCGGCGCCGATTCCCGCCGACGGCGTCCCCCAGCACGAGGAGGTCTCCGACGCGCTCCAGGCCCTGACCGGGTTCCGATTCACCCTGGCGGGCGGAATCGTGCCGAACAAGCGTTTCCTCGGCGCGATGGCCGAGGGGTACTTCCACGCCGTGCAGTACGTGCGGCATCCCGCGATGGCGCTCTACACCCCCGAACCGGACGTCCTGCACGACGTGTTCGGGCACGGTATCCACCTCGCCGACCCGGCCCTCGCCGACCTGTACCGTACGGTGGGCCGGGCCGCGGCCCGCGTGGACAGCGCCGACGCGCTCGACCTGATCAGCCGCGTGTACTGGTTCACCCTCGAATACGGCACCGTCCTCGACCGCGGCATACCCACGGCGTACGGAGCGGCCCTACTGTCGTCGTTCGGCGAACTCGCCCGCTTCGCCCGGGCCGAACTGCGCCCGTTCGACCTCGCCGACATGGCCCGCATGCCCTACCAGGTCGCCGGCTATCAACCGGTCCTGTTCACCGTCGACTCCCTGACCCACCTCGCCGACCTCCTCCATGCCTTCCTCGACGACTTCGACGAGAACACCCGCGACCGTCACCGCCTCCCCGCCCTCACCGAACGGGGCTTCCCGACGCACCCGCCCCGGCCATGAGGCCGAGCGCGCGCCTCGATCGGGGTCGGCGTACGGGCCTTGTCGGAGGTCGTCGCCCATCGCGGGCAAGCGGCGGGGCGGTGGGTCGGCGCGTTCTTTCGATGCGGCCGACCCACCGGCTCGGGGTGCTACGACAGGATTTGGACGCTCGTGCCGCCGGTGTCCTGCCGGGCGGTCGGGAACACGGCTCAGCAGGCCCCACGCTCGTCGGAGAGGCGTAGGTCCAAGATCTCCTCGTCTCCGAAGATCTGTCCCGTGGGGACGAATCCGGCGGAGATGTACAGCGCCCTGGCCGCGACGTTGTCCGCACGTACACCGAGCCGGAGCAGGGGTGCCGAGAACATCTCCCCCACATGTGTGACGACTTCCCGCAGCGCGGCGCGTCCCAGCCCCCGCGCCTGGTGGGCCTCGTCGATCATCAAGCGGTAGAGCCAGATTTCCCCGTCGTCGGGATCGGGTCCGTACATCGCGAAACCCACCGCACGCCCGTCGTGCAGCACCGCCCTGGTCACGAAGCCGGGGAGAAAACGACTCTCCGCGATCGAGTACACGTTCGGTGCGATGAAGTCGCGTTGTTCCCGGGAGACCGTCAGGTCGACCACCTCCTCCCAGTTCGCATGGTCCAAGTCGGCAAGCTGTACACGAATCGACATGGGGTATTCATACAAGCCTCCGGGTGGATGGGCATCCCTATTTGGGCCGGTGACCAGCGCAAACGTCACCATCGGGACAGCCCTGGCGGTGGATGCCACCCGCACCGGGCTCACGCCGCCCGCGCGGCGCGGCAGGCGGATCGTGTCCGTCGCGGTCGTGGCGCCGGCTGCGAGCAGCGAGCGCGCGAAGCGCCCGCCCCGAGAGCATCGGGCGGCTCGGTCGGGCTTGTGGTGACCGCGGGCCGCGGGCCGCGGGCCGCGGGTGGGGCTACTGCGATACCGAGATGTAGGGCAAGGCGTCGAGGAGCCGTGCGGAGCCGCGGGTGTCGGGGGCTCGGAGTGGGATCGGTCAGGTTCCCAGGATGTGGTCGGCCGGGACCTCGTGGATGATTCCGAGGCCGTCCTTCTCGTCGATGTCCTCGCCCGTCTCGACGAAGCCGAAGCCCCGGATGGTCGCGAGCGACGCGACGTTGTCGGGAGCGATGGTGACCCGGACCACGCGCACGCCGGGCTCCTCGGCCGCGCGGACCAGGAGCGAGCGCAGCATCGCCCTGGCGTAGCCGCGACGGCGGGCCTCCGGTACCACCGTGTAGCCGATCTCGACCATGCCGTCCTCGTTCGGCGGGCCGTGGTAGCCGGCGTAGCCGACCACCGCGCCGTCCGGTTCGGAGACCGCGGCCCGGGCCACCCACGGGGCGCTCGCCGGGTCGGCGGTCACCTGGTCGAAACGCTCTCGCCACAGGCCAAGCGCTCGTTCGGACACGAAGAACTCGGGCAGGTCCAGACCGGTATGCGCGCGGGCCCCGACCAGATCGCCGGCCACCAGGCAGGTCAGCGGTCGGCCCGCCAACAAGACCCAGCGGACCTGCCGCTCGGGGGTGACGAACACGGGTCGGATGGCGTCGTCGGGGTTGGTCACCAACGGATCATCGGCGACAACCGCGCGCCCGTCCACCGCATTTCGCCGCCTCCGACGACGACCACCCACCCCCGCGTCGCCGAACGCACCGAGACGAATGCGACCCGGGCGGGATACGGCGGGGAGACCGCGCGCTGCGCCGGTCACCGGTCGCCGCTCGTTACGCGGCGCGTCAGATTTCCGGGTGGGTTCTCGGCTCCTTTCGGTGGCGTGGGAGGCGGTGTGTCGTGAGTGGGCGGTCGTTGACGAGGTGCTCGGTCACGATCGCGGTCATCGTCGGCGGGTCCACGTGGCCGTACCAGACGTCGTCGGGCTGCACGGTGACCAATGGGGCCTGGTTGCAGGGGAATTGGCATCCCGTCTGGGTCACGAGGACGTCGTCGTCCCCGAGGCCGTGTTCCATGAGCCGCCGCGCCAGTGAGCGCAGGTTGTCGTCCGCGCCCTTGGCCGTGCAGCGAGGCCCGCGGCATACCAGGACCTGGTGTCGGTGGCCGGGGGCCTCCTCCCAGGCCGGGGAGGTCAGGCCGGGTTCCTCGCCGGTGATCGCCTTGACGGCCGCCGCGGCGGCGGTCACGGCGGCCGCGGAGTCGGCGAACCGCGTGGCGACGAGCACCTCGGGGCGATGGCCGGTGCGCTCCCGCCACCAATACGCCGCGATCCGCCGCAGCCAGGAGTGTCCCGGGCCGGTCGGCCCGAGGCGGACCCCGATCAGGACGACGGTCTCGATGCCCGCGTCGGCCAGTCTGGTCAACTCGGCCGACAGGGACGGCTCGCCCTGTTGCAGGAACGCCGTCGTGGCGCTCGACGGCGCGGCGGCCGCGAGCAGTTCGGTCCGGCGGTCGGCCTCCGTGACGGACATGCCGACCAGGACCGTCGCCCGACCCGAAGCGGGCTCCGCGGGGGCGCCGGCGCGGTCTTGGTTCATGACTCGATCCCCTCGGGAAGCAGGCCGTTCCATCGGATGTGCGGGCGGTGGTGCAGGGGGTGTCGCTCCACGGTCGCGTCGACGCCGTACACGTGCGCGATCGTGGCGGAGGTGAGTACCTCGGCGACGGGCCCGTGGGCCACCAGGCGGCCGTCGAGCAGCACCGCGACGTCGTGGCAGTAGGCGGCGGCCAGTTCGAGGTCGTGCAGGGCGGCGACGGTGGTGATGCCGAGTCCGCGCACGGTTTCGAGGAAGCCGAGTTGGTGACGCAGGTCGAGGTGGTTGGTGGGTTCGTCCAGCAGGAGTACTCCGGGTTCCTGCACCAGGGCGCGCGCGAGTTGCACACGTTGGCGCTCGCCGCCGGAGAGGGAGGACCAGGTCCGGTCGAGCAGTGCGTCGACGTCGGTGGCGGCGACGGCCTCGGCGAGCACGGACTGCTCGTGGGTGGTCGCCGGGCCGGGCAGTACCGGCCATCGACCGCGGTGCGGCGTGCGCCCCAGGTCGATGACCTGGCGGGCCGTCAGCGGCAGCGCGGTGTCGGCCTGCTGTTCCATGAAGGCCACCCGTCGCGCGCGGCGGCGGGCGGTGAGGGCGTACAGGTCGTCGCCGTCGAGCAGGACTCGGCCGGTCTGTGACCGGCGCAGTCCGGCCAGGGTCCGCAGCAGCGTCGTCTTGCCGGCGCCGTTGGGCCCGAGCAGGCCGGTCGTCCTGCCGGGGGCGAAGTCGAGCGTGACTTCCGTCAGCAGTGTGGCGGCGCCGACACGCGCACCGACGTTCTCGGCCCGCAGCCGCACCGGGTTCGCGACGATCACGGCCGGTCCCCCGCCACGCGCCCGGCTGCCTGGCGCCACAGCAGCCAGGCGAAGAACGGCGCTCCCAGTCCGGCGGTGACGACGCCGACGGGGATCTCCTGGTCCGGGAGCACCGAGCGCGCCACGATGTCGCTGCCCACGAGCAGCGACGCACCCACGAGTGCGGACATGGGCAGCAGCAGGGCATGGCGCGGGCCGCACACCAGGCGGACGACGTGGGGTACGACCAGACCGACGAATCCGATGACGCCGGTGTTGGCGACCAGGCACGCGGTCACCAGCGCGGCCGCGGCGACCAGGGCCCAGCGGGTGCGTTCGACGTGGACACCGACGGAACGGGCCGCGGTCTCGCCGAACGCGAACGCGTCGAGGTCCCGGGCGGCGGCGACCATGACCACCGTGCCGACGACGGCCACCGCGGTCAGGAAGACGGCGGTGTCCCACCGCACTCCGGCCACCGAACCCAGCGTCCACTCCATGACGCCGCGGGCGGCGTTGCGGTCGCCGAGGACGAGCACGACGAACGAGGTGTACGCGCCGCACAGCTGCCCGACCGCGATGCCGGCCAGCACGGTCCGCGAGGCCGGCAGAGTCCGGCTGTGTGCCCCGGCGAGGGTCAGTACGACGAGGACGGCGAGCAGGGCGCCGACGAAGGCCGCCGCCGGGAGTGCGCCGACGACCGCGGTGCCGGAGGCTCCGACGCCGAGGACGATCACGGTGACCGCGCCGACGGCGGCGCCGTTGGAGATGCCGAGCAGGTAGGGGTCGGCCAGGTCGTTGCCGGTCAGGGTCTGCAGCACCGCGCCGCACACCGCGAGTCCCGCGCCCGTCGCGGCGGCCCCCAGGACGCGCGGCAGCCGCAGCTGCCAGACGATCCGGTCGTCGAGCGGTGTGACGTCGGCGCCGCCGAGACCGAGCCGGCGCAGGACCACCTCCGCCACGACGTGCGGCGGTTCGTGGACGGATCCCACGGCGAGGCCGAGCAGGACGGTGAGCAGCAGCAGGACCACGGCGGCGGCCAGGGCCACCGCCGCACGACCGGCTCCCGCGTGTCGGGCGACGGGGCGATCGGTCACGGTCACGGACGCGGTGCCAGGCCGCTCAGGGCGGCCGAAACCCGGACGGCCCCGTCGGCGAGCTGCACGCCGGGGGTCGACTCGGAGAACGGCACGACCACGAACGCCCGATTTCGGACGGCCTTGAGCTTGCTCAGCACGGGGTCGTGTTCGAGGTAGTCGATCTTGGACTGTGCGGTGTCCCACCCGGCGTCCGCGACCACGATGGCGTCGGGGTCCGCCGCGACCACCTGCTCCCAACTCGCGTTCTTCCAGCCGCCGGGCAGCGTGTCGAAGACGTTGCGGGCGCCGACGGCGTCGAGCACGAGCTGGGGTCCGCCGTGGCCCGCGCCGACGTACGGGGTCTTCGTACCCGAGTCGTACCAGAGCACGTTCAGGCCCTTGCCCGCCGACTTGGCCGTGACGTCGGCAAGTTGCCGCTGCTGCGTGTCCCGGATGGCGGCGGCGCGCGGTGCGACACCGAACACCTGGGCAACGTCGCCCAGTTCGTCCCACACCGCCTGGAAGGACACCGCCGCCGGCTGCTTGCCGTCGGCGCAACCCAGCGGCGACAGGTAGGTGCCGATGCCCTGGGAGCCCAGTTCGTCCCGCGTGCCCGCCACCTTGTCGGTGAACGCGCTGGAGTAGGAGGCGTAGAGGAAATCCGGGCGCGCCGCGAGGAGTTTCTCCTTGGACGGGTACTTCTCGGAGAGCACCGGGACGGTGTCGTAGGCCGCCTTCCATTTGGCCGGGACCACGTCGTCGAGGTACGCCGTGCCGGCCATCCGGGTTTGCAGGTCGAGCGCCAGGGCGACTTCGGTGGCGCCCTGGTTGAGGGTGACCAGCCGGGCCGGCGGCGCGGTCACGGTGGTGGTGACGCCGCACCTGCTCACGCTCACCGGCGTCGGGTGGCCGCTCCCGGCCGCCGCGGCGGGCTTGTCGGGCTCGGGCGCACCCGTACACGCGCCGAGCGCGCCGACGAGCAGGAGCGCCACGGCGGCGAGGCCGGAGCGTGTGGAGCGCCCGGCACGCGGGGCGTGCGGGGGACGGATGAAACGTTCGGCGCGAAACGGGCGCGCGGAAGCGCGGAACACGTGTTCTCCAACCCTCGTGGAACATGTCGCGCCGTGGCCGGTCTCCTGGCTTCCGCATCGACGCTCCGCGGCCGGCCTTCCCGGTTGGCTCGTTCCCGATCCATCCAGTGACCCCGACCGCTTTGGGGCGGTCGGCGAGGGCCGCGGGGCTCCGCGGCTACAGTGGCGAGGGCCGCGCCGGCTTGAACCGGCTTCCCGTGCACCACGGCGGCCACAGGCTACCAAACCGCTCGTCGCGCCTGGTCGGCCCGCTCCGCCGCGCGGGTTCGGGGCGCCGTCCGAGCGACCTCCTACGCTGAGCGCTGCCGCGCCGCATCGGGTGAACGCGGCCGTCCCGGTGAGGAGTTGCGGTTCGTGATGTCGTGGGAGAGTTCGGCCGGGCTGCGTTCGGCGTTGTACGCCGCGTCTCGTCTCGTGCCCATCGCGGCGGGTGTCGCGTTGACGACGCGGCTGAGGACCGAGGTGTCGGAGGCGCTCGCCGCCGACCATGTGGCCCCGCCGGCACAGCTGATCGAGGCCGTGCTCGCGTCGGGTGACCACGCCCTGATGGCGCGACTCGCGGGCAACCGGCACCTGGACGAGGACACGGCCGTGCGGATGGCCGGCTACGGGGACCCGGACGTGGGCCTCGCGCTGTTGAGCCGGCGCTCGGACACGCGCGTGCACGAAGCGGTCTGGGCCGCGGCGGACCCCGCGTCGGCGGACTGGCACACGCGCCTCGTGGTGCCGCTCCTGAAGCACAACGGGACCCGGTTGTTGCGGTCGATGCTGCGCTCGCCCTTCCCCGACGCGGTCCGACACGCGATCTCGCGGCTCGCCCCGTATCTGCCCCCGTGGGTCGTCGTGGAGCGTGTCGTGGGCATCTGTGCCACGCACACCCGGCTCGCCGACACGCATACGGAACTTCGCGGGTTCGCGGAACTGTTCCACGACGAGGGCATGCACCACCCGGACCTGGCCGTGGTCTTCGGGGATGCCGCCCGGGCCGAGGACCCGACCGCCGTGTTGGCCGCCGCCCGAACGCGGCTCGACGGCCGGGACCGGCCGCGCGCGGACCACGACGCCTGGCTGGTCGGGCTCCGGCTCGACGATCGGGCCGACGCGCCGGCCGGCGGCGTCGACTGGGCGGCGATCCTGCGCGAGGACGACCGACTGCCCTACGACGCCGATGCCCGGATCGAGCTGACACGGCACGACGGCTGCCCCGAACGGCTCGTCTTCGCGACCGTTCGCGCCGGTGTCGCGTCGACGTTCGGCACGCGCACGCACTTCGAACAGCGCGTGGGCCCGGTACCGTTCGCCGCCCTACTGGCCCCGGAAACCCCCGACAACGACCATCACCTGGCCTACCTGCTCGCCTGGGGGATCGAGAACGATCGGTTCCCCTTCGACGAGGTTCTTCGCGCCGTCACCCCCGCGGGCGCGGTCGTGGCCGCGCTCGGCAACCTGTGTCCCCGCCGCGCGGACTCCGCCGTCGGCGACCCATCGGACCACACCGACGTCGATGATGACGACGACGACCGCGCCTTTGTCCGCAGCTATCGCGGCCCGGTACCCGACGCGCTGGCCCCGTCCGTCGCCCGGCTGATCGAACCGCTCGGCGACGACCCCGAGGCGTGGATCTCGCTGCACAAGCTGCTTCCCCGATTCCGCGGCACCTGCCACGAACTCGTCTCCGCCGCGGTGGCCCACGCCGCCGGCGAGCGCGCGAAGGGCACCCCGGTCACGTGGACCCGCGGCCTGGCCGCGCGCTTCCCCGCCGAGGCGCCCGAGGGCGCGCGCAAGCACCTCTACACCCTCCTCGCCGCCGCGCCCGACCACGTGCAGTGCGCCGTGATCCCCGCACTCGACCTGCGTGCCATCCAACACCTGAGCGTCTTCCACCCGCTCTCCGCGGCGGTCCGCGCGCACGTGTACGCCGTACGCGGCGTCGAAGCCGCCGTCGCGTGCGCCTCACGCTGGGACATGCCGGCCGACGTGGTGGAAGGGCTGCTCGATCTCGACGACCCGGAAGTCAATGCGAACCTCTACGACTTCGGCGGCATCGCACGACATGAACGCGTTCGCATCTGCGCGGGGCGACCGCGCGCCGGCGGGCACCGGCGCATCCCGATCAGCCCGGCCCTGGGGGACCTGCTCGCCCGCACCAGCCCATCCACTCGCCGCCACTGGCTGCTCGCCGCCATCGACTCGGGCGATCCGGTGCTCGTCCGGGTGATGCTGGGCCGCATGCGCCTGCACACCGAAGTGGGCCGGCTGCGGGTCGCGGTCGCGTTGTGGGAACGCCATGGCCCCGACGCGGTGTCCGCCTTGCTCGCCGAGACCCATTTTCCCGGCCGCCGCCCCGCCGCCAAGCACCCCTTTCCGGCGACGACACACCACCTGCTCCGTACCGCACTCGCGGCGCCCGAGGCCGGATCGGCGTCCATCCGCGAGACCCTTGCCGCCGCCCGGACTCCGGACGCCGCCGCCGAACACCTCCTGCGCGGCGGCAGGATCCAGGAGCGGCTGGAGCACTTCGAGGACGAGTACGACGTGGCCGTCCCCTGGGCCCGACTGATCGTCGCCGACGAGAAACAGCCGCTCTCGAAGGAGTCGTTGGCCGCCTTGGCCGCGCACCCCGACTGTCCGCCGCACCTCCTGACGGCCTACCTGGTCCGGTTCGGCATCGCGGACGGCGCGCGCGACCTCGACCGGTGGCCGGCCGACCTGGCGGCAGGCCACCTGCTCCCGGCCGATCTCCTCACCGCGAACGCCCCCGCCTCCCACGTCCTGGCCTTCGTCGGGGACACGCTCTCGGCGTTCACCGAGGAGTTCGCGCGCCTGGTCGACGAGGCCGGCCTCGACACCGCCGACCCCGGGCACTGGGCGGTGGTGCTCCGACTGGTCCCCGAGTTCACCGGCGCCCTTCCGGAACTCCTCGCCACCGCGGCCGCCGTCCTCCGCTGACGGGACATGCGTCGGCCGGCGGGTACGGTGCGTGGAATATCCGGTCTGGGTGGTGCCGTTGCCGGTGGCGGGGATAGTGGTGTGCCGTGCGGGATCGGCGACTGATAGTCCTTGGCGCGTGATCACTCCTTTTCAGGCGGCGTCCTTCCGTCGTTCCATACCCGTGACCGTGGCGCTGTTGTTGGCCGCCGGGTGTACCGGGGGCTCCGGTGACAGCGCGTCGAACGCCGCCGCCGGCAAGCCGGTTCCCACGCAGGTGACGACCGGAACGGCCGCGGCCACCCCGCCGCCGAAGCCCAAGGGAGCGGCCGACCCGGCGCTGCGCGCCTTCTACGAACAGAAGATTTCGTGGAAGGCGTGCACGGACGACCCGAAGACGAAGAAGAAGGACGAGAGGGAATTCCGGTGCGGGACCTTCAAGGTGCCGCTGGATTACACCGCTCCCGGCGGCAGGTCGCTGGACATCGCCGTCATGCAACACCCGGCCGCCAAGCCCGATCGGCGGATCGGCTCCCTCGTGTTGAATCCCGGCGGACCCGGGGGCTCGGGCCAGGACTTCGTCAAGTACGGGTTCGCCGACTTCGACGGCCCTCTGCACGACCGCTACGACATCCTCGGCTTCGACCCGCGCGGTGTGGCCGACAGCGCGCCCGTACGGTGCCTGGGCGACAAGGCCCGGGACGAGCGCAACGCCCGGGACTCGCCCCGCGATCCGGTCGAACGCAAGGCGGACGGCGAGCGCAGCGGCAAGGAGTTCTCCGCCGCGTGCCAGGCCGAGTCCGGCGAGTTGTTGCCGTTCGTGGGCACGCGCAACGCGGCTCGGGACATGGACGTCCTGCGCGCCGCGGTCGGTGACGACAAACTCGACTACCTGGGCGTGTCGTACGGCACCTACCTCGGGACCATGTATCTGGACGAGTTCCCCGACCGCGCCGGCCACATGGTCCTGGACGCGGTGGTGGACCCCGCGGCCGACAAGCTCGACGCGAGCATCGACCAGACCATCGGCTTCGAGCGCTCGTTCCGTGCGTTCGCCGCCGACTGCGCCGCCCGGGCGGGCTGTCCGCTCGGCGGCGACCCGGCCAAGGCCGCCGAGATCGGCGCGACCTTCCTCGACGCGTTGCAGGACAAGCCGCTGCGCACCGCCTACGACGGCCGCAAGCTGACCTCCTCCCTCGGCTGGACCGGCACCAACAGTCTGCTGTACGGCGACAAGGAAACCGCGTGGAAGTACCTGCGGGAAGCTCTCGCCCTGGCGATGAACAACAAGGACGGCAGCCACCTGCTGTTCTACGCGGACAACTACCTCGGCCGGGACGAGAAGGGCCACTACGACAACAGCTCGGACTCGCGCTCGGCGATACGCTGCGCCGACGGCGCCGCCCCGGCGCCCTCTCCCGAACGGATCCAACAGGTCCTGGCGAAGCTCAAGGCGGATGCCCCGTTGCTGTCCAAGGACGCCGTCGCATCGGACATCGAGGGCCCCGGCTGCGAGTTCTGGCCGTACAAGACTCCCGAGCAACCGCACGTGATCCGGGCCGAAGGCGCCGCGCCCGTCCTGGTGGTGGGCACGACCGGTGACCCGGCCACGCCGTACGCGGCATCCGAGAAGCTGGCCAAGGACCTCGCGCACGCGAGCCTGCTGACCCTCCAGGGCGAGGGTCACGGCGCGTTCGGCCGCAGCAAGTGCGTCGATGCGGCGGTGGCCGCCTACATCATCGAGGGCAGGCTGCCGGCCGCCGGCACGCGGTGCACCGACGGCAAGTAGCCGCCGACCGTTGCCCGTGGGCACACGACGCCGCCGACCCGGTGGGCGAGGATCCCCGAACGACCTTTGGAGCCGGTTCGAATCGCTACCGAAATCCTCGCCCCGAGGTCGTGTGTGCCGCCGGTTATCGCTCCCGGGCGTTCATGGCGTCGATCAGGGTCCGTGGGCGCATGTCGGTCCAGGTGTGTTCGACGTGGTCGAGACAGGTTTGCCGGTCGGCCTCGGGGTGGGTCACCGTCCAGCCGGCGGGTACGTCGAGGGTCGCGGGCCACAGGGAGTGCTGGTTCTCGTCGTTGACCAGGACCAGGTAGGTGGCGTCGTTGTCCTCGAAGGGGTTGGTCGGGTGGCTCATGTCGGCTCCCTGAGGAGGGTCGGCGGTCCGGCCGGACCGGCTGCGGGGTGAGGGGTGCCGGGGCCCTTTGTCGAGTCGGACGCGCTGATCCGGTCGAGGTGGGCCGCGAGGGTGGGGCCGATCCGGGCGAGAGCGTCCGGATGCGTCAGGGCGTTGTGTCGCGCCGGGATCTCGTGAACCTCGATGCGGCCGCCGACGTGCGGGTCCCAGGACGCGGGTTCGGGCGTGTGTGGGTCGCGGTCGGCGCACGCCTTGAACAGCAGCATGTCGCCGTCGAAGACGCCGGGGGTGAACGCGTGGGCCGCCGCCGCATTGTGATCCAGTACGGCCGCGACCGTCGCGAGTTGACGCGGTCGCAGGGCGGCCAGGATGTGTTCTCGTTCGCGCAGCGCCCGGGCGAGCGCGTCGTAGGTGATCCGGTGTGGGGCGAAGGCGTCCGGGTCGCAGTCGAGCACGAGGGCCAGGTGCTCCGCTCCCCCGCGCCGGGTCGACGGGTGGGGGGAGATCGTGTGCAGGGGGTAGGCGTCGAGCACGGCCAGCAGCGCCGTGTGTTCGCCGTGCGCGGCCAGTTCGGTGGCCATGGCGTGCGCGATCAGTCCGCCGGCGGACCAGCCGAGCAGCCGGTAGGGGCCCCGCGGCTGGATCCTGCGGATCTCCTCCAGGTAGTCGGCGGCCATCTCCTCGATCGAAGCGGGCGCCGGTGCGGACCGGCTCAGGGCGCGGGCCTGGAGGGCGTACACGGGTTGATGCGGGGGCAGGTGGCGCAACAGCCCGCCGTAGGACCAGCCGATACCGCCCGCGGGATGCACGCACCACAGCGGGGGCCGGGTTCCGTGCGGGCGCAGCGGCAGTACCACCTCCAGGGCGCCGCCGGGTCGATCCGTCCCCGATCGTGCGGCCAGGCCGGCGGGGGTGGGTGTCTCGAAGAGGGAGCCGAGTGCGATGTCGATGCCCAGGACGTCGCGGATCCGGGAGATGAGGCGGGTGGCGAGGAGGGAGTGGCCGCCGAGGTCGAAGAAGGAGTCGTCGGCCCCGACGGCGGGCAGGTCCAACACCTCGGCGAACAGTTCGGTGAGGACACGTTCGTGCGGGGTGCGTGGGGTCGTGTGGCTGTCGTCCCCGGTGTTCGGTCGATGTTCGGGGTCGGGTAGCGCGGTGCGGTCGGGTTTGCCGTTGGGGGTCAGCGGCATGCTCTCGAGGAGGACGAACGCCGAGGGGACCATGTAGTCGGGCAGGTGTTGTCGGCTGTACGCGCGCAGTTGCGCGGGAGTCGCGGCGGGCTCGCCGGGGGTGGGGACGAGGTGGGCGGTGAGGTGTTTGTCGCCGTGGCGCCTCTCGCGGACGACGACCGCGGCCTGGGCCACTGCCGGGTGCGCGGTGAGGACGGCTTCGATCTCGCCGGGCTCGATGCGGAAACCGCGGATCTTGACCTGCTGGTCGACCCGACCGGCGAACTCCAGGCCCGTGCCGTCGGCGCGCAGGCGGGCGAGGTCGCCGGTGCGGTACATCCGTTCCCCGGGCGGGCCGAACGGGCACGCCACGAACCGCTCGGCGGTCGTGGCCGGCCGGTTGAGGTAGCCGCGGGCGACACCTGGGCCGGCCAGGTACAACTCGCCCGTCGTGCCGGGCGGCAACGGGTCGAGCGCGGGGCCCAGGACCCAGGCCCGCATCCCCGGCATGGGCCGGCCCAGCGGCAGCGGACGATCGGTGGCGACCGCGGGGCCGACCCGGTGGTGGGTGGCGAACGTCGTCGTCTCGGTGGGGCCGTAGACGTGCACCACCTCCGTGCCGGGACATGCCTGCCGCACCCGGGCGACCGCGGAGGGGGAGACCACGTCGCCCCCGGTCCACACCTCGCGCACACCTGCCAGGCAGTGCGGTTGTTGCTCCGCGATCAGGTGGAAGAGTCCGCAGGTGAGGAACACGGCGGTCACCGCGTGGCGATCCAGGACGCGGTGGAGCGCGTCGGGATCGAGGGGGCCGGGTGGGGCCGGGACGACGGCGCCGCCGTTGAGCAGGGGTGTCCACAGTTCGTAGGTGGAGGCGTCGAACGCGGTGGGCGAGTGGGCCAGGACGCGCTCGTGGGCGCCGCCGCGCCACGTGGGGGCCAGTGCCAGCGCGGCCACGTCGTGGTGGGTCACGGCGATGCCCTTGGGTTCACCGGTCGACCCGGAGGTGAACATCACGTAGGCGAGTTGGCGGGGGTGGCAGACGATGTCCGGGGCGGCGGCGCCGTGGTGGTGTCGGTCGAGCGTGGCCAGCGTTTCGGGGGTCAGCAGCAGCGACGCGTCGGTGTGGCGCATGATCAGGTCGATGCGGGAGGAGGGGAACCGCGGGTCCAGCGGCACGTACGCGGCCCCGGCCTTGACGATCGCCAGCAGGGCCGCGACCAGGTCGAGGGAGCGTTCCAGCAGGACCGCCACCGTGTGCTCGGGTCGTACGCCCCGGTCGACGAGGGCGTGTGCGAGCCGGTTCGCGCGCTCGTCCAGTTCGCGGTATGTCACGGTCGTGGCGTCGGCGATCACGGCCGGCGCGTCCGGGGCGGCCCGCACCCGCTCGGCGAACAGTTCGGGCAGCGCGGCCCACGGCACGGGAGCGTCGAGCGTCTCGGGCCGGTCGGTGCCGGAGCGCAGCGTGCGCCGTTCGATCGGGGAGAGCAGGTCGATGCGGCCGACGGGTGTGTCGGGGTGGGTGGCGGCGGCCCGCAACAGGCGGATCCATCGTGTGGTCAGTACCTCGATCGTGGACCGGTCGAAGAGGTCGGTGGCGTACTCGATCAGGCCGCTCACCCCGGCGGGGCCGGCGTGCGGGCTGTACCGCTCCTCCAGCACGAACGCGAGGTCGACCCGGGCGGTTTCGGTGCCCAGGGGCACGGCGGTGGTGTGCAGTCCCGGGAGCGCGAGGTCCTGCGCCGGGGCGGGGTGGAGGCCGAGCATCACCTGGAACAGCGGGTGCCGGGACAACGACCGGGCGGGGTTGAGTTCTTCCACCAGTTGTTCGAACGGCAGGTCCTGGTGGGCGTAGGCGGCCAGGGCGTTGTCGCGGACGCGGACCAGGAGTTCGGCGAAGGTGGGATCGCCGGAGGTGTCGGCGCGCAGGACGAGGGTGTTGACGAAGAACCCGACGAGGTCGTCGAGGGCCTGGTCGGTGCGTCCGGCGATGGGACTGCCGATCGGGATGTCGGTGCCCGCGCCCAGCCGGGTGAACAGGGCGGCGAGCCCGGCGTGCAGGACCATGAACAGGCTCGCGCCGTGGCGTCTGCCCAACTCGGTCAGGGCCGCGTGCAGCTCGGCGTCGAGCGCGACGGCGAGGTGCTCGCCCCTGTGGGTGGCGGTCGCGGGGCGGGGGCGGTCGCACGGTAGTGGCAGCTGATCGGGCAGGCCGTGCAGGGCGTGTTTCCAGTGGGCGAGTTGGCGGGCGGCGAGACTGCCGGGGCGGGTCGGGTCGCCGAGCAGGTCGCGTTGCCACAGGGTGTAGTCGGCGTATTGGACCGGCAGCGGGTCCCATGCGGGTTCATCGTCGCGGGCCCGCGCGGTGTAGGCGTGGGTGAGGTCGCGCGCGAGCGGGCCCGTCGACCAGCCGTCGCCCGCGATGTGGTGTACGAGCAGCAACAGCACATGCTCATCCGGTCCGACGATGAACAGCTCCGCGCGCAGCGGCGGTTCGACGGCGAGGTCGAAGGAGTATCGGGCGGCGGCGACGAGCCGCTCGCGCAGTTCGCTCTCGTCGAGTCGGGTGACGGGCAGGCGCAGGGATCGGCGGATGCACGCCGGGTCCAGCACCTGCTGGTGGGGCTGCCCGTCTCCCGACGCGGGAAAGATCGTACGCAGGCTCTCGTGTCGGACCGCGACGTCGGCGAGCGCGGCGTGCAGGGCCGGTCGGTCCAGGCGGCCGGTCAGGCGCACCGCGAAGGGGATGTTGTAGGTGGGGCTGGGGCCTTCGAGACGGTAGAGGAACCACAACCGGCGCTGGGCGAAGGACAGCGGCAGGTTCCGGGGGCGTTCCCGGCGGCCCAGGGCGGGACGCCGGACGGGGCTTGCACCGTGCAGTCGCCCCGCCAGGTCGGCCGGGGTGGGGGCCTCGAAGAGTGTGCGCAGTTCCACGTCGGTGTCGAGGGCGGCGCGGATGCGGGAGGTGAGTCGGGTCGCCAGGAGGGAGTGGCCGCCGAGGTCGAAGAAGTTGTCGTCGGGGGACACGTGCGCGAGGTCGAGGGTTTCGGCGAACAGTTCGCACAGCAGGCGTTCCTGCGGGGTGCGGGGCGCTCGCGGGTGTTCGTCGGCGGGGCGGGGTTCGGGGGCGGGGAGCGCACGGCGGTCGAGGGTGCCGTGCGCGGTGAGGGGCAGGGCGTCCACGCTCGTGAACGTCGAGGGGATCACACCTTCGGCCAGGTGTTGTCGTGCGTACGCCGTCAACTCTGCGGCGGAGGCGGTGCGGCCGGTGGCGGGGATCAGGTACGCGACCAGGTGCGCGCCGCCGTGCCGATCGTCGCGGATGACGACGGCGGCCCGATCCACGTCCGGGTGGGCCGCCAGGACGGTTTCGATCCTGCCCGGGTCGATCGGGACACCGCGGAACTCGACCCGGTCGTCGGCGCGACCGCGAAAGTCCAGCCCGTCCTCGTCCGAGCGCCATGTCGCGAGGTCGCCGGTGCGGTACATACGTTCGCCCGGCGGGCCCCACGGGCAGGCAACGAACCGTTCGGCGGTGGCGCCGGGCAGGCCCCGATAGCCGCGAGCCAGTCCCGCTCCGGCGAGGTACAACTCCCCCGTCACGCCCGGCGGTACCGGCCGCAGGGCGTCGTCCAGCACGTAGGCCCGCATGCCCGCCACGGGCCGGCCGAGGCCGATCGGCGCCACCGGCCCGGTGGGGGCGAGCGGGGCACTCATCGTCGCCCACGCGGTGGTCTCGGGCGCACCGTAGGCGTGGATCACGCGCCGCCCGGGCGCCCACCGGTCCCCCGGGCGTGCCTCGCCGGCGACGACCAGCCGGGCCACGGGGCCGTCGATCGCGGACGGCGGCACGGTGGTGTGCGTCGGCCGCGACGGCGGTTCGGCCGGCGTGTCCGGCGGGTCGGCGACGGCGCATGACGATTCGGCGAGCGCCGACGGCGCATCGGCCTCCGGGTCGATCACCAGCGCGGCACCGGCCGCCAGGGCCGCGCACACGTCCCGGACCAGCACGTCGACGGCGCGGGAGAGCACCACGCGGCTGCCCGTGCCGAGCCCGAGCGTTTCGGCCTGGACGGCGGCCATGTGGGCGATGCCGGCGTGCGTGACGGTCACTCCCCCGGGGCGGCCGGGGTCGCCGAAGGCGTGCAGGACGCAGGCGCCGTGCCGGGGGTCGACGGCGATGCCCGGGTCGGTGTCCGGGCGTTCCTCCCCCGGGGCCGGGACCTGGTCCGGGTCGTCGAGGACGAGAGCGGGGCAGGCGCCGTCGAGCATCGCCCGGACCTCGGCGGTCGGGCGGTCGGGATCGACGGGCAGGAAGGCCGCGCCCGCCTTGAGCGTGCCCAGGATCGCGACCACGAGGTCGATCGAGCGGGGCAGCACGAGGGCGACGACGTCCTCGGGGCCGATGCCGCGGGCGATCAGGGCGTGTGCGAGCCGGTTCGCCCGGGCGTTCAGCTCCCGATGGCTCGGCCGGCTTTCGCCGGCGATCAGCGCGACCGCGTCCGGTGTCCGTGCCACCCGTGCCGCGAACAGCTCCGGCACCGACCGCCACGGAGTCGCGGGGGCGGCCCGGTCGAACTCCGGGAGCACTCGTCGGCGTTCGTGCGTCGACATGATCTCCGCCCGGCCGATCGGCCGGTCCGGGTCGGCCGCCACCGACGCCAGCAGGCGGGTCCACCGGTTTGTCAGCGTCTCGATGCCGGCGCCGTCGAACACGTCGGTGGCGTATTCGGCGGTGCCCACGATCCCGTTCGGGGCGCCGTCGGGGGTGTGTCGTTCGGTGAGGTCGAGGGTCAGGTCCACACGCGCGGTGCCGGTGGGTGTCGGTTGCCCGCTCACCCGCAGGCCGGGCAACTCGATCGTGGCGTCGGGGGTGTTCTGCAGGGCGAGCATCACCTGGAACAGGGGGTGGTGCGCGAGTGAGCGGGTCGGGCTCAGCTCTTCCACCAGGCGTTCGAAGGGCAGATCCTGGTGTGCGTAGGCGGCCAGGTTGGTGTCGCGGACACGGGTGAGGAGTTCGGCGAAGGACGGGTCGCCGCCGGTGTCGGTGCGCAGGACCAGCGTGTTGACGAAGAATCCGACGAGGTCGTCGAGGGCCTCGTCGGTGCGGCCGGCGATCGGGGTGCCGATGGGGATGTCGTGTCCGGCGCCGAGGCGGGTGAACAGGGCGGCGAGACCCGCCTGCAGGACCATGTGCAGACTGGCTCCGCGGGCCCGGGCGAGATCGAGCAGGGCGGCGTGGAGGTCGGCGCCCAGCGTGAGGTCGACGGTGGCGCCGCGGTGGGTGGCCACCGCGGGCCGGGGTCGGTCGGTGGGCAGCGCGAGTTGCTCGGGCAGGCCGGCCAGCGCCCCTCTCCAGTAGGCGAGTTGGCGCGCGGCCGGGCTTTCGGGATCCGCCGGATCCCCCAGGAGGTCGCGCTGCCACAGGGTGTAGTCGGCGTACTGCACCGGCAGCGGTGTCCAGCCGGGCGCCTCGCCGCCGCACCGTGCGCGGTAGGCCGTCGACAGGTCCCGTGCCAGCGGGCCGATCGACCAGCCGTCGCCGGCGATGTGGTGTACCACCAGCGACAGCACGTGCTCGTCGGGGGCCAGGGCGAACAGTTCGGCACGCACCGGGGGTTCGATCGTCAGGTCGAAACCGCGACGCGCCGCCGACGCCGACCGGTCGGCGAGTTCCCGTTCGTCGACCACCGTCACGGGCAGGGCCAGGTGCCGACGGATTTGCGTCTCGTCCAAAACCCGCTGACAGGGCAGTCCGTCCTCGAACACGGGGAAGACGGTGCGCAGGCTCTCCTGCCGCAGGGCCACATCCACCAGGGCCTGTTCCAGTGCCGCCGCGTCGAGTTCCCCGGACAGATGCAGTGCGAGGGCCATGTTGTAGGTGGCCGTGGGGCCGTGCATGCGGTGGAGGAACCACAGCCGGCGCTGGGCGTGGGACAGCGGCAACGGCGTCGGACGGTGCCGTGGGCGCAGCACGGGCCGGGTGCGTCCCGCGGGGTCGAGCCGGGCGGCCAGAGCGGCCGGGGTGGGTGCCTCGAACAGGGTGCGGATCCCCACCTCGATGCCCAGCACCGCGCGCAGGCGGGAGATGAGGCGGGTGGCGAGCAGGGAGTGTCCGCCGAGGTCGAAGAAGGAATCGTCGGCGCCGACCCGGGGCAGGTCGAGGATCTCGGCGAACAACTCGCCTAGGACCTGTTCGTGGGGGGTACGCGCGGCCCGGCCCGCCTCGCCGGAGGGCTGCTCGGGAGCCGGGAGCGCGGCCGTGTCCAGCTTGCCGTTCACCGTCAGGGGAAGCGCGTCCAGCGTCACGAACACCGACGGGACCATGTGGTCGGGCAGGTGCCGCCGCGCGTGCTCGCGCAGTTCCGCGGCCGTCGCGCCACTGGGGCCGGGAACGATGTAGGCGACCAGGCGCCGGTCCCCGGGCCGGTCTCCCCGCGCGGCGACCGCGACCCGGGCCACCGACGGATGGCCCGCCAGGACGGTTTCCACCTCGCCGGGTTCGATCCGGAAGCCGCGGATCTTGATCTGCCGGTCGGCGCGGCCGAGGTAGACCAGCGCGCCGTCGGCACGCCGGCGCACCAGGTCCCCGGTGCGGTACATCCGCTCGCCCGGGGTCGTGTACGGGCAGGCGACGAAACGTTCGGCGGTGAGGCCGGGCCGGTTCAGGTAGCCGCGGGCCAGTCCCTCGCCGGCGAGGTACAACTCGCCGGGCACCCCCGGGGGTACCGGCCGCAGGGCGGTGTCGAGGACGAAGGCGCGCACGTCGGGCAGGACGGTGCCGATCACGCTGGCTCCCGCCGCTGCGGCGGTGGCCCGGTCGAACGCGGCGTGGGTGACGTACATCGTGGTCTCGGTGGGGCCGTACAGGTTGAGCACCGCCGCCCCGTCGCCGTGGCGGCCGTACCAGTCCTCCAGACGGGCGGGATCCAGCGCCTCGCCGACGAGGGTCACCGTGCGCAGCGAGAGCGCCTGCCCGAGCTGCGGCGCTTCGCGGTCGGCGTGCATCAGGGGATGGAACGCGGACGGGGTCTGGCACAGCACCGTCACGCGCTCGTCGACCAGCAGGCGCAGGAACTTCTCCGGGGAGCGGGTGGTGTCGTGGGGGACGACGACCAGACGCCCGCCGTGCAGCAGCGCGCCGAAGATCTCCCAGACCGAGACGTCGAAGGTATAGGAGTGGAACATCGTCCACACGTCGTCGGCCCCGCACGCCAAGTGGCCCCGGGTCATGGCGAACAGCCGCACCATGTTGCGGTGCGAGACCACCACGCCCTTGGGCCGGCCGGTCGAACCCGACGTGTGGATGACATAGGCCGGATGCCGGGGATCGATGGTGACGAGCGGGTCCGAATTGGGGAGATCGCGCAGCAGCGCCACGGTCGAGGGGGCGTCCAGGAGCAGCGAATCCGTGCCGGGAGCGGGGTCGATCGCGGCGTGGATCGCGCGGTGGGTGAGCAGCAGGGCCGCGCCGGTGTCGGCGAGCGTGTCGCTCAGTCGTGCGGCGGGGCAGCCGGGTTCGATGGGCAGATACGCGGCACCGGCCTTGAGGACCGCGAGGATCGTGGTCACCGTCTCGACGCCGCGCGGCAGTACGAGGGCGACGATGTCCTCGGGGCCGATGCCGCGGGCGATCAGGGCGTGCGCGAGGCGGTTTGCCTCGGCGTTCAGCTGCCCGTAGGTCAGTATTTCTTCCCCGCACACCACGGCGACGGCCTGCGGGGCGGTGCGGGCGTGTACTTCGAACAGCTCGGGCACGACGGTTCGCACGGCGTCGGTAGGCGCCGGCTCGCGGCGGGCCGTCGACTCGTGACGCTCCTCGTCGGACAGCAGTTCGAGATCGCCGACGCGCCGTTCGGGATCGGCCGCGGCCATGTCGTCGAGCAGGCGCAGCAGCCGTGTCTGGTGGTCCACCAGGTCCGCGTCGCCATACCGGTCCGCAGGGGCGTGCAGTTCGCATCGCATGCCGGCGCCGTCGCGTTGTTCCAGGACCACCAGTGTCGGGCCGGCGACGCCTCCCCGGGAGAGGTTGTGCATCGTGGAGCGGTGTCCGGCGAACGTGAGGGAGGCACCGAACGTCATGACGTTGACGGTCATGGTGAACCGGGAGCCGACGGGGTCGGGTAGGCCGAGATCGCGGGTGATGTCCTCGCCGCGGTAGCGCTCGTGCGCCACCGCCTGCTCCACCGCGGCATCGACGCTCGCGAGCAACTCCGCGAGTGACATGGCCGGATGCACCCGCAGGCGCAGCGGCACGATGTTGGCCAGTGCGCCCGGGATGTTGAGCAGGTCGCGCCGCATGCGCCCGGAGACGACGAAGCCGAGGAGCACGTCGCGCGCGCCGGTCAGCCGGTGCGCGTACGCCGCCGCGGCGGCGACGGCGTAGCGCGAGCGCTGTGTCCCGCTCCGCTCGCTCGCCGCGCGCAACGCTTCCGGGGATGCCATCGGGCGCGCCCGGGTCCGGCGACCGGCACCGGGAAACCACTGGCCGTCCTCCGCGCCGTCGTCGGTGTGCGCGAGGTCCGGTCGGGCGGGCAGCGGGGCGGGGTCGGGCAGGTCGGCGAGCACGTTCGTCCAGTACGCGCGGTCGGCGTCGAACTGCTCGGAGGTCCGGTAGTCCAGGTCGGCTCGCACCAGATGCGCCGGCGACCCGAACGGGGAGGCCCCGGGGGCTTTTCCGGCGACCAGGGCCGTGTACACCCGCGCGACCCGGCGCGCGACGAGGGCGAAGCCGAAGCCGTCCGTCATCAGGTGGTGACCGCTGCCGTACCACCACCAGCGGTCCGTTCCCAGCCGGAACAACGCGAACCGGAACAGCGGGCCACGGGAGAGGTCCATGGGGGTGTCCATGTCCGCCGCCACCCACGCCCGTACCGCCGCCTCCGGGCAGGCTTCACCGCCGACGTCCACGTGCGGAAGCGACCACTGCCGGTCCGTGTCCACGACCTGCATCGGGCCGTCGCCGCCTTCGACGACGCGCACGCCCAGGGCCTCGGCCTCCGACACGGCTTGGCGCAGCGCGGCCTCGAACAGCGCGGCGTCTACCGGGCCGTGGATCTCCACGCACTCCGCGACGCGGTAGGCCGCGCCCTTACCCGGGCAACGCTGCTCCGCGAGCCAGAACTCCCGTTGCGCGGACGTCAGCGGCAGCGTGCGCGAGGCGTCCTCCGCGCGGCCCTCGTCAGGGCTCGAACCAGGCGCCGGGTCGGGACTGGAGGCGGTCGTGGCGCCGGGACTGGACAACGGAAACCTCCGGGAGGGGATGGTTCGGGCGGCGGATGAGGGACCACGGACACCGGGTCGGCCGGTACGGCACCGCCCGGGCGGTCACTTCCGAAGGGGCGTGGGCGGGCACCGGAACAGCGGTCGCCGGGTTCGCTGTTCGCGTGGCGGGGCCCGGCCCGGGGCCGCCGAGCATGCCTTCGCGTCGATCGCCGACTCGACGCGGCATTTCTCCGAACATACGAAAAATCAACCATTCGGTTAGTCGAATGGGCAAGAACAAAACACCACACAACACGAAAGAGTGAACGCCACTGGACCGCTCGGCGGGCTGCGAAAACGTCCCGGCAGACCCCGGCTGGAGGGAGGTCCGCACGGTCCTCGGATCGGTGTCGTCGGGGACCCGACCGATCGTCGCCAGGGACAAGCATCGGGGCCGAAGCGCGAACTCGTCACACCGGCCGACAACTGCACCCCCACGGGGCGGCTTCGTCGGGTGAACCGCGGTCGGCCTTGCCAAGAGGCCGTTCCAGGATCCGAACGGCGAGTTCCGAACCGACCGAACTGCACGTGGACATCGCGATCTACAGCACACCGTGCCTGTTCGCCGCGCACAGTGTGTCGGACCCATCCGGTGAAGCTCCGGACACGCTCGAACGGCGGCGTCAGGCTCCAGCGCCGCGAGGACGTGGACCGGGCCGGCGTGATCCGGACCACGCAAACGAGCGCACGTCATCCGAGCGGCTAGCGTGGGGTCATGGATCATGTTGCGGGCGCGCGTGCCGGGTCGGGCGTCGGCCTGCCGCCCATCGCGGCGAAGCTCCGGGTTCCGCGTCCGCTCGGGGTCCATGTGCCCAGGCCGCGGATACGGGCGCTGGTGGAGGCGGCGGTCGCCCGGTCGCTGGTCGTCGTGGTACTGGGTCCCGGCGGGACCGGCAAGACCTCGGCGTTGGCGGAGTGGGCCGAACAACGCGCGGCCCGGCCCGGCGGCGGCGCGGCGGTCGCCTGGTACTCGCTCGACGGGCGTGACAACGACCCGGCGCGGTTTTGGGCGCATGCCGGAGCGGCGCTCGCCCGCGCGGCCGGATGCGTCGACCCGGGTCACGGCGTCTTCCCGCTCGGCAGCGACGGATGGACGGCCGCGCTCGCCGACCGGATCGCCGAGGCCGGGTGCGACGTCGCCCTGGTCCTCGACGAGTTCGAGCACATCGTCAATCCGCAACTGGCCGAGCAGCTGGATCTGTTGCTCCGCACCGCCGCCGGCGCGGTGACGGTGATACCGGTCACCCGCGCTCGGCCGCCGGCCGTCCTGGAGCGCTACCGGTTGTCCGGGCGGCTGGACGAGGTGACCTGGCACGAACTGCGGTTCACCCCGGACGAGGCGCGCGACCTCCTCGGCGCCTTCTCCGGTACGACGCCGCGCGCGGCCGAGGCGAGCGCACTGGCCGAGGCCACCGACGGCTGGGCCGGGGCGCTCGCCCTCGCCGGGCTGCGTCTCGGCAGCGGTGCGGATCCGGCCCTGCCGGCCGCCGAGTTGACGCGCGGCGACCGTACCGTGTCCGACTACCTGCTGGACCACATGTGGAGCGAACTCGACGTCGAGCTGCGTGATTTCCTCCTCGACACGGCAATCCTCGATCCGGTGGTCCCGGCCGTGGCGGACGCGATACGCGGCCGGGGGGCCGGCCGGACGAGCCCGACTCCGGACTCCCCGCCCGGCTCCGACGCCGCGGAACACCTGGACCGGCTGCGCCGCGACGGCCTGTTCGTCACGCCCGCGTCGCCCGACCCCGCCGGCGGCTTCCGCTACCAGCGCCTGTTCCGCCAGGCGCTCCTCGGCCGGCTCGCCGCGCTGGGCGGCGCCCGGGCCCGCGGTCTGCACACCGCCGCCGCGCACTGGTACGCCGCGCACGGCGCGCCGGAGACCGCGATCGAACACGCGCTCGGCGCCGCGGACTGGCCGCTCGTGCTCGACCTGGTCACCGAGGTCTACGACGAACTCATCGCCGCCGACCGCCTGTTCACCCTCGAACGGTGGCTCTCCGCGCTGCCCGACGACGTGGTGCGCGGTGCCCTGCGGCTGGGCGATCGCGCGATGCATCTGTGGTGCACGCTCGGCCGCTTCGACGAACGTGACCGGTGGGCGCGCGTGCAGGGGCGGGCGCCGGGCGGGCGAATCCGTGGTCTGGACGAGGCGTGGCGACTGTGCCTGACGCGCGAGCGTGGTGACCTGGTGGCGTCGGTGCGCGAGGCCCGCGCGTTCGTCGGCCGCGGCGCCGAGCAGATGACCACGATCGGCGCGATGGCGCGCATCAGCCTGTCCCGCTCCCTGCTGCTCGCGGGCGAACTCGCCTCCTGTCGAGCCGAGATCACCGGCGTGCTGACCGCGGCCGAGTCGGCGCGGCCCGCACTGCCCGCTCATCTTCGCTGCGTCGCGCACGGACTAGCCGGTATGGCCGCGCTGTTGCAGGCGGATCGGAAGGCCGCCGAGCGGCACGCCCACGACGCGGAGCGCCTGCTCCCGGAGTGCGCCTCGCAGCCGGTGGCGCGCAGCCGTCCCGAGTGCGTCATTCTCGCGGCGCTGCTCGAATATCCGCTCGACGGACCGGCGTTCGCGCGCTTGACGGCGTTCCTGGACGACTCGCCCGGCGTCGGGAACGACCATTCCATGGCGGCGTTCGCCGCACTGACGCTCGCGGGTGCCCACGTGGAACACGGCGAGGTTCGGGCGGCGGCGGCGCGGCTGGCGTACGCGGACGCCCGGCTCGCGCGCTGCCCGAACCCGCTGGGGCTCACCGACCTGCGCGAGCGGGTCGCCGGCGCGTTGGCGAACACCGCGGACGGAAGCGAGGCGGCGGTCGCGGCCACCGGGCATCCCGTCGAACGCCTCAGCGAGCGCGAGACGCTCGTCCTGCGCTACCTGCGCAGCGAGTTGACGCTCCGGGAGATCGCCGCCGATCTGTACATCTCGGTGAACACCGTCAAGACGCACGCTCGCCACGTCTACCGAAAGCTGGGTGTCACGGGTCGCGCCGACCTGACCACGCGCGCCCGGAACTGACCCGGGCGCGCGGGCGTGGCGGCGTCCGACCGGGTCGCCGCCGCGCCGCCCGGCGCCGGCCGGGTCGATTCGCGCGGAGCAGGGGGTATCGCCTGCGGTGCGAGGCACACTGGTGCCGTGTCCGACATCGCAGGCCGCCTCGATCGGCTCCTCGCTTCGCTGACCCACTCGCGCGGGGTGTTCGCCTCGTCGGGGGCATTCGCGCGACCGGGCCCCGACATGCCGGAGTTCGTCGACGAGATTCGCGCATTCCTCGAACGAGTCGTGGACGTGGAAGCCGTCGACCTGTTCGCCTACTACACCCAGGGACGACCCGTCCTGTCGATGGGGCATCTGCAGATGATCGACCGGTCGATCTTTCCCCTCGAAACCCCCGAGGAAGCGGTGGAGTTGCTGACCGAGGCCGCCTCGGTGAGCCTCGCGTGGTCCCCGAAGACCATCATGAACCCCGACATCGCACGCGAGACGGCCACCGAGATCGTCGCCACGCTCGGACCCGAGGCCATCTGGTGGTCGAACCGCGAACAAACCTGGCGCAACGGCCTGACCCCGATCACCTTCGATCTGCTGGTCGCCGGCATGAACGGCACACACTTCGCGCTGCTCCTGCAAGTCGAGGACGATTGATCGCCGAGCCACTGCCGAGACCGATGCCGGCTGGGCACAAATTCGGTCATGTTTTCGCAGCGGGGGGCGGAAACCGCATCTAGGATTGCCGATCGTGCACGAATGGACGGTTTCGGCGCACTGCGCGCGGTTCTTCCGCGCGCTCGTGCGCGACTCAGGCGGGGATTCCGCCCGGTTCGACGAACTTCCGGGGCTTTCGTCGGAGGACCTCGGCGATGATCTGATACGCGTTCCGACCGCGTCGGCGGTCGCGTTGTGGGAGCAGTTGGTGGTGGCCGGATCCGGTCCCTTCGTCGCGCTGCGCCTCACCGACGCGGCCGACATCGGCACGTTCGGCATATGGGACTACCTGAGCACCTGCGGCCCCGATCTGCGTACGGCGTTCGCCACCGCCGCGGAGTACCTGAGGGTGGTCGGCGACGCGGACACCCGGATCGAGGGCATCGAGGATGGTTCGCTCTACACGCTGCGGCAGTCCGTCGGGGTCGACGTCCCCGATGTGGCCGAGGCGTTCGACCTGATGACGCTGGCCGTGTTTTTGCGCCGGGCGGGCGAGGCCACCAAGACGCCGCTCGTCCCGCTGAAGGTGACCCTCGCGCATCGTGCCCCGGCCGGGGTTCGCCGGCACGCCGAGCATTTCGGTACGCGAAACATCGAGTTCGAGGCGGCGGCCAACTCCGTGACGTTCCGGCTCGACGACGTCCGGCGTCCGCTGCCCGGCTTCCAACCCGGCCTGGACCAGTTCCTGCGCGGTTGCGCGGATCGGATCATGGCGACGTCCCGGGCCACGCCGACCTGGCAGGAGCGCTTCCGCGCGGCCCTGGACGCCGCGTTCCGAGGCGACGCGGTCGCCCTCGACCAGGTCGCCGCCCGCATGCACATCAGCGGCCGCAGCCTCCAGCGCAGATTGTCCGCGCACGGTACGACCTGGCGCGGCGAGGTCGCGGCCGCCCGCGAGGAACGTGCACTGAGGCTGCTGCGCGAGACCGACCTGCCGCAGCAGGCCATCGCCGCCCGCGTGGGCTACACGGACGCCCGTACCCTTCGCCGGGCGATGCGCCGATGGCGGGGCGAGACCCCCGAGGCGCAGCGGGCGGGCCGGCCCGACCCGACCGGGCCGGGCATCGCGCAGCCCCTGTTGGGCTGAAACGTCCCGAACCTGCCCTCAGGACGCGGCGAGTTCGGCCGCGACGGCGTCGGCGCCGAGGGCGATCATCCAGGACAGCGGGGCGTCCGGCGCGTACTCCCGCATGACGCGGTCGAGTTCTTCCTTGGCCTCGTCGGTGAGGGACGCCTGCCCGTCGGCCAGGCGGGCGACCTCGGCGCGGTAGCAGAGCAGGTAGTCGCGCTGTGCGGCGAGGACCTCGACGCCGGTCGGTGCGCCGTGGCCGGGCAGGAGTACGGCGGCGTCGGCGAGTTCGGTGGCGAGGGTGTCCAGGGTCCCCAGCCACCGGGCGCCGTGGCCGTCGGCGGTGTAGGGGTGGGTGCCGTGGAAGGCCAGGTCGCCGATGAACGCCACATCCTGCTCGGCGTTGTCGGCGCGGGCGAGGAAGACGCTGTCCGCGTGGCTTTCGGCGGGGCCGAGGTCGCGGGCGGTGTAGCGGACCCCGTCGAGGGTGACGGGGTCGCCGTCCTTCAACTGCACGGTGGGGAAGGCGGTGACGGCGGGCCATTCGTCGCCGTAGACGGGTCCCCATTGGGCGCGTTTGGCGTCGGAGATGTCGCGGATGACGCGGTCGACGGCTTCGGTGGCGTAGACGGGGACGTCGCGGCCGTCGACGAGGGCGTGCACGCCGTTGAAGTGGTCGGGGTGTGCGTGGGTGACGAAGACGCCCAGGAGCGGCTTGCCGAGTGCGTCGACCTTGGCGACGAGTGCGGCGATCTCGGAGTTGAGGAGGTTGGTGTCGACGACCACGACGCCTTCGTCGGTTTCCACCAGGTAGGAGTTGACGAGCAGGCCGGCTTCCGAGGCCGTATGCGTGTGGATGGTCAGGCCGTGGGTGTCACGGGACATGGTGGATCTCCAGAGGACGACGCGTCGGGACGAAGGGCGTTTCGCAGCACGGCCGTTGCGCGGGCCTTCCGGGTGTGCCGGGATGTTCCGCGTTCGCCGCTCGGACGGGACGTCGACGGGGATCGAGATCACGTTCCCCGGCTGCGGAACGAACCTAACTCCGTACGGACCGGGCATTCCTGGACCCGATGCGCCGCCCGGCGGACGGAACACGCCAACCGGTCGGGGAAGTCGCGGCCCGTGGCTGCTCACTCGCCGCTGATCACGCGGGCCACCTCCTTCGCGCGATCCTTGACGAAGTAGTGGCCCGCGCCGTCGATCACATGCAACGTCACGTCGTGGGCGTAGCGCTCCCAGGCGCGGTAACGCGTCGCGTGGCCGTCGGTGAGCGGGTCGTCGGTGCCCATCACGGCCCGGACCGGCGTGCGCAGCCGCTCCCCGTCGGTGGCGCCCTCGCGGTGGAACCGCATGGCCTCGGCCATGTCGTGGCGTACGACGGTCAGGACACGGTGGCGATCCGTGTCGTCCAGGGCTCCCGAGAAGCCGCCCAGCGCGTGCAGTGTGCCGTAGAGCTGGTCGTCCGCCACGTCCGCCGGCAGGTCGTCGGCCGCGTCGCCCGGTGGGATCGCGGCTCCCAGGACGATCGCCGAGGGCGCGGCGCCGCGGTCCTCGAGGTGGCGGGCCACGCGGACGGCGAGGAGCGTGCCCGCGCAGTGCCCGTAGAGCGTGTACGGGCCGCGCACCGTCCGTACGACCTCCTTCGCCAGCAGCTCGGCGGTCTCGGCCCAGGGCCGCAGTGGCTCGTCGGGGCGCACCGGGTCGTGTCCGGGCAGCTCGACGGCCCACACATCGGCGCTTTCGCGAAGCTCCCGGGCGAGGGCCCGGTAGGCGGTGGCGTTGCCGCCGCCGTACGGGATGCAGACGACGGTGTGCTCGGGGGCCGTCCCGTCCTCGCGCTCGGGGGTCAGGCGGTGCAACAGCCCGGATGCGTCCGTCGTCGAGACCAGGCGTGCGGCCAGTCGACGGGGAGTGGGGTTCTTGAAGACCTCGACCACGGGCAGCCCCCGGCCGATCGCACGGGCCAGCGCGACCGCCTTGAACGAGTCTCCCCCGGCGTCGAAGAAGTCGTCGTCGATGCCCACGCCGTCCTGGTCGAGGTCCAGGACGCGGCTCCATGCCCGGACGACGTGTAGTTCCAGCGCCCCGGAGGGCCCGGCGGCGGCAGGCCCCGACAGGATGCGCGTGGGCGCGGGCAGCGCCGCGTGGTCGAGTTTGCCGTTGCCGGTCAGCGGGATGGAATCCAGCGACACGAAGGCGGCGGGGACCATGTGGTCGGGCAGTACCCTGCGCAACTCGGCGCGCAGCACGGCCGGTTCGGGCAGGGCATCGGAGCCGACCCGCACCACGTAGGCGATCAGCGCCTTGTCCCCCGCCGCGTCGACGCGCACGGCGACCCGTGCCTCGGCCACGTCGGCACGCGCGAGGAGCGCCGCCTCGACCTCGCCGGGTTCGATCCGGAACCCGCGCAGCTTGATCTGGTCGTCGCCGCGCCCGACGTACTCCAGCCGTCCCGACCGCGTCCAGCGGGCCAGGTCGCCGGAGCGGTAGAGGCGGTTGCCGCGCGGCCCGTACGGGTCGGCGACGAACCGTGCCGCCGTCAGTCCCGGACGGTTCACATAGCCGCGGGAGAGCTGGTCTCCGCCGATGTACAGCTCCCCCACGACCCCCGCGGGTACGGCACGCAGTGCCCCGTCGAGCAGGCGCACGTCCAGTCCGGGCAGGCCGATGCCGATCACGCTGCCCGCGCCGCCGGGCGCGAGCGCGGGGTCGAGCGGGCCGTGGGTGACGTGCACGGTGGTCTCCGTGATGCCGTACATGTTCACCAACCGTGGGGCGTCGGCGGGGTGCCGCTCGTACCATTCGACCAGACGCGCCGGATCCAATGCCTCGCCCCCGAACACCACCGTGCGCAGGGCCGATCGGCGACCGGGCTCGGGATTCTCCCGGTCCGCGCGGATGAGCTGATGGAACGCCGACGGCGTCTGATTGAGCACCGTCACCCCCTCGCGCACGAGCAGCGCGAGGAAGTCCTCCGGCGACCGGACGATGTCCTCCGGGACCGTCACGAGGCGCCCGCCGTGGAGCAGCGGCCCCCACAGTTCCCATACCGAGAAGTCGAAGGCGGGCGAGTGGAACATCGTCCACACGTCGTCGGCGCCGAAGTCGAACAGGTCCCGGGTGCGGGTCATCAGGGCGAGTACGTTGCGGTGGGTGACCAGGACGCCCTTGGGGCGGCCCGTGGAGCCCGAAGTGTAGATGACGTAGGCCGCGTCGTCGGGGCGGTGGGTGCCGCGCTCGTCCGCGTCGAGGTCGTGGCCCGGCAACGCGGCGAGCGCCGCGTCGGAGCCGGGGCCGCCGACGACCACGCAGGGCGGCCCGGTCGGCAATCGTTCGGCGAACGAGGCGTCGGTGACCACGAGTTCGGGGCCGGCGTCGGTGAGCGTGTACACGCTGCGGTCGACGGGGTGGCCCGGGTCGATCGGCAGATACGCGGCGCCGGTCTTCAGGACCGCGACCAGCGCGACGATCAGTTCGGCCGAGCGGGGCAGCGCCACGGCCACCAGTCGGCCGGGCCCCGCGCCACGCCCGCGCAGCAGGCGGGCCAGGCGGTTCGCGGCGGCGTTCAGCTGCGCGTAGTCGAGCGTTCGTGCTCCCCCGGTGACCGCGGGCCGCCGCGGGTGCGCCGCCGCCGTCGCCTCGAAAGCCCGCGCGAGGGTCAGGTCGGGAACGGGGTCGCCGGGGCCGCCCGCCCGCGACCAGGCGCTCAGGCGCAGTCGCTCCCGTGGTTCCAGTACGTCCACGGCACCGACGCGTTGCGTGGGATCGGCCACGAGTTGTTCCACGACCCGCACGAAGCGGTCGGCGAGGCGTTCGGCGGTGTCCCGGTCGAACAGGTCCGTGGCGTATTCGAGCCGGCCGACGATGCCCTGGCCGGCCGCGTCGGCGAAGAGGTTGAAGCACAGGTCGAACTTGGCGACGCGGCTGCGCAGCGGCTCCAGGCCCACCCGCAGCCCGGGCAGCATGAGGTTCTCCCGAGTGAAGTTCTGCCAGGCGAGCATCACTTGCACCAGTGGCGAATAGGACGTCGAGCGCTCGGGGTTGACGACGTCCACCAGGCGTTCGAAGGGCAGGTCCTGATGGTCGTAGGCGTCCAGCGACTTGCCGCGCACCTGATCGAGCAGGTCCAGGAAGGCGGGGTTGCCCACCATCCGGGCACGCAGGACCCAGGTGTTGACGAAGAAGCCGATCAGGTCGGCGAGGTTGTCGTCGGTGCGGTTGGCGATGGGGGAACCGATGGCGATGTCGTCACCGGAGCCCAGCGCGTGCAGCAGGACGGCGAGCGCGGATTGGCACACCATGGACACGGTGGCCCCGCGGCCGCGGGCCAGTTCCTCGACGGCGGTCGCCGTGCGCGGGTCGATGGCGAACTCCACGACGTCGCCCCGGTGGCTCGCGACGAGCGGGCGCGGGCGGTCGGTGGGCAGCTGTAGGGGCTGCGGCAGGCCCGCGAGTTCTGCCTTCCAGTAGTCGATCTGGGTGGACAGGAGGCTGTCGGGGTCGTCGGGGGAGCCGAGCAGTTCGCGCTGCCACAGCGTGTAGTCGACGTACTGTACGGGCAGTTCGCGCCTGCGCGGCGCCTCGCCGCGCAGGCGGGCGGTGTAGGCGGCGGACAGGTCCCGGGCCAACGGCGCGAGGGACTCTCCGTCGGCGGCGATGTGATGAATCATCAGCAGGAGGACGTGTTCCTCGGCGGCGAGGCGTACGAGCGTGGCGTGCATCGGGATCTGCGTGGCCAGGTCGACGGGGCGCGATGCCGCCGAGGCCAGCACCTCGTCCAGGTCCTGCGGCGCGACGTCGACGACGGGCAGGTCGACGGTCGCCTTCCCGGCGTCCAGGACGTACTGGTGCGGCTCGCCCGCGGCGTCCTCGGGGAACAGGGTGCGCAGGCTCTCGTGGCGCCGCACCACGTCGCGCAGTGCCTCGGCGAGCGCGGCCGCGTCGAGCCGGCCGGTCAGGCGCAGCGGGAACGGCGTGTGGTAGGTGCTCGATCCGCCCTCGAACTTGTCCAGGAACCACAGGCGGCGCTGCGCGAAGGAGAGCGGAACCGTCTTGCCGCGCGGTGCGCCACGCCGTAGCGGGGCGCGCCTGCGGGCGTTGTGCGGCAGGTGTTCCACGAGTTCGACGACCTTGGGGGCCGCGAACAGCACGCGCAGCGACAGCTCGATGCCGAGCACGGAGCGGACCCTGCCGGCCAGGCGTGTGGCCAGCAGGGAGTGGCCGCCCAGGTCGAAGAAGTCGTCGTCGATGCCGACCCGGTCCAGCCCGAGCACCTCGGCGAACAGCCCGCACAGCAGCTCCTCCAGCGGGGTGCGCGGGGCCCGCCCGGTGGCCGTCGGTGCGAAGTCGGGGACGGGCAGGGCTCGCCGGTCCAGCTTTCCGTGGGGTGTCAGGGGCAGTGCGGCGACGGCGATGACGGCGGCGGGGATCAGGTGGGCGGGCAGTCGCTCGCCGAGCCGGCCGCGGAGCGAGCCGACGAGCACGCCGATGCGGGACGCGGCGGACGGGTCGGTGGCCAGTTCCCGATCGGGGCGGGCGGTGGATGCGGGGCACAGGGCGATGGGCCCGTGGTCGCGCGGGAGGAGTACGGCGTCGAAACGTTCGACGCCTGTCGCCGACCCGGTGAGCCGGGCGGTCGCGGTGCGCTCGGCCGCCCAGGCGAGCACGTCGTGCGGGTCCAGGGCCCCGCCGCCGGTGTCCGGGTGCCCGGCGGCGGGGCCGGTCCGGCTCCCGGCCGTGGGACCGGTCAAGCCCAGTTCCGCCGCCAGTGCCGCCTCACCGTCGAGCCGGGCGTTGGGGATGCCCGTGACGACCAGCGCACCCTCGCCGTCGCGTGTGCGCCACAGCCGATCCAGGTCGTTCAGGTCCACTGCCCCCGGGCCCCACGGCACGCGCGGAACGTCGTCGAGGGCAAGGGCGTCGGCGGGCGGATCCGGGCACAGGACGACGTCGTAGCGGTGTCGGGTGAGTTCGTTGTGGACCCGGCCGGGCTTGAGCGCGACGTCCACGCTCGCGACGCCGTTTCGCCGGGCCCAGCGGGTGAACCACTCGGGGTCCAGGGCCAGTTCCGGTTCCAGCAGGACCGCGCGCCGGATCGCGGTGCGGGCCGCAGCCGGGGAGTCGTCCGGACGCCGGGCGCGCTGCGTACCGGCGCGGAACAGCCACAGCGTGGCCGCGTTGCGCACGTCGCCGACGAAGAGCCGTCCGCCGGGCGCGAGCAGCGGCAGGGCCCGGGTGAGCACCCGGTCCAGGTAGTCGGCGTCGGGGAAGTACTGCGCGACGGAGTTGAGGACGACGACGTCGAAGCGGCCGTGCGGCAGGCCCGTCACGTCGTCGGCCGCCTGGTGGCGCAGCGTGCACCGATCGGCGTACCCGGCCTGCTCGACCTCGTCGGCCAGCCGTTCGATGGCCTCGGCGGACAGGTCGGTTCCCCAATACTGGTCGACCCGCCCGACGATCGACGACATCAACAGGCCCGAGCCGACCCCGAGTTCGAGCAGGCGGCGCGGTTCATCCGCGGTGATGCGGTCCACTGTCGCGGCCCGCCACTCCCGCATGTCGGACGGCGGGATCGGCCGGCCCGTGTAGCTGGACTCCCAGCCGGAGAAGTCCTCTCCCCACGGGGCACGCGCCTTGGCGTAGACCCGGTCGTAGATCTGCTCCCAGTCGTGGATCCGTTGTGCCGGGTCGATGGCGGGGGGAAGGTCGGCGCCGGGCACCACGTACCCGACCAGGCGACGCTCGCCGGTGCGGTCCGCGACGATCGTCACGGCGGACTGCGCGACGCCGGGGTGCGCGCTCAGCGCGGCCTCGACCTCCCCCGGTTCGACGCGGAAGCCGTTGATCTTCACCTGGGAGTCGGCGCGGCCGCGGAAGTCGAGCCGCCCGTCGGGGGTACGCACGACAATGTCGCCGGTACGGTACATGCGCTCCCCCGGGGGCCCGAACGGGCAGGCCACGAAGGACCGGGCGGACCGCGCGGCGCGCCCGAGGTAGCCGCGGGCCAGGCCGGCGCCCGCGAGATACAGCTCGCCGGGGACCGAGTGCGGGACGGGCCGCAGGGCCGTGTCCAGAACGTAGGCGCGGGTGTTGCTTCGCGGCCGGCCGATGGGCAGCCGGTCGGGCACACCTTCGGCGGCGGGGATGGGGTGGTAGATGGAGAAGCTGGTGGTCTCGGTGGGTCCGTACGCGTTGAAGATCCGGATGCCGGGGCAGGCGGCGGCGACCCGGGCCACGGCGGTCGGGGACACCACGTCGCCGCCGACCAGGATCTCGCGCAGGCCCGCGAAGCTCTCGGGCTCGCTTTCGGCCACCACCTTGAACAGCCCGGCGGTGAAGCACGCGAGCGTCACTCCCCGCGCGGCGACGAGAGCGGCGAGCGTGCTGGTGTCCAGGGGGCCCGGCGGGGCGAGGACGAGGGTGCCGCCGCGCAGCAGCGGGGTCCACATCTCGTAGGTGGAGGCGTCGAAGGCCTGCGCGCAGTGCATGAGGATCCGCTCGTGCGCGCTGTTCGCAAAGCGGCGGTCCAGGGCGAGGCTCGCCACGGCGCGGTGCGTGACGGCGACGCCTTTCGGGGTGCCGGTGGAGCCGGATGTGTACATCACGTAGGCCAGTTGGTCGCGGTGGTGCCGCCGCTGCGGGGCACGATCGGCGGAGCGCGCGATCTCCTGCTCGACGGCGGGCTCGTCGATGATCAGGAACGGGCGGATGTCCGACGGGAGTTCCGCGGCGAGCCGGGTGTCGGTGAGGACGAGGGCGGGGGCGGCATCGCGCAGCATGAACGTGAGCCGTTCGGCCGGGTAGTCCGGGTCGAGGGGCACGTAGGCGCCCCCGGCCTTCAGGATCGCGAGCGTGGCGACGATCAGGTCGGCCGAACGCCGCAGCGCCAGCCCGACCGGTGTGTCCCGGTCCACCCCTCGTGCGGCGACGACCCGGGCGAGTCGGTTGGCGCGGGTCTCCAACTCCGCGTAGGTGAGCTGCCGTTCGCCGTCGACGACGGCGACCGCGTCCGGGGTCTCGGCGGCCCGTTCGGTGAACAACTCGTCGAGGGTGGCCTTCGGCAGTGCCGTCGCGGTGTCGTTCCAGTCGGTCAGCAGACGGTCGCGGACGGTGTCGGTGACGATGTCGATCGCGCCGACCGGCGTGTCGAGGTCTTCGGTGAGACGGCGCAGGATCCTCGCGTACGCGGCGACGATGTCGGCCGCGCGCTCGCGATCGAAGAGGTGGTTCTGGTACTGGACGGCCACCTGCAGGTGCGGTTCGGCGAGGGCGACGACCGCCATCGGGTAGTGGACACCGCTGAGCGGGCTCAGGCCGGTGATCCGCATCCCGGCGGCCGATGTCGCCTCGCTGATGGCCGCGCTGTCGACGGGGAAGGACTCCAGGACGACCATCGTGTCGAACAGGGTGCTCAGGCCGAGGTCCTGCTGGATGTCGAGGAGCCCGTGGTGCTGGTGGTCCAGCAGGGCGCCCTGTCGGCGGTGCAGTCCGGTCAGGATGTCGCGCGGCGTGCGGCCGGGGGCGCAGTCGACGCGCACCGGCAGCGTGTTGATGAACAGGCCCACCATCGAGTCGATCTCGGCAAGCTCGGGCGGCCTTCCGGAGACGGTGGTGCCGAAGACCACGTCCTGACGCCCGGTCAGCCCGGCCAGGAGTACCGCCCAGGCGCCATGCAGCAGCGTGCCGGCCGTGACCCCCAGTTCCGCCGCCGTCCGGGCGAGGTCACGCGCCGCCTGCGGCGACAACGGCACCTCGATCAGCCCGATCCCCGCGCTGTGCCCGTCCGCGGGCGCGTCGGGGACCAGCAGGGTCGGTTCCTCGATCCCGGCCAGTTCCGCTGCCCAGGCGTCGGCCGCCGCCCGCCGATCCTGCCGCGCGAGCCAGGACAGGAAGTCGCGGTAGCCGCGCACCGGGGGCAGCGCCGTACCGTCGCCCGCTGCCGCGTACAGCCGCGGCAGTTCCTTCATCAGGAGCGGCACGGACCAGCCGTCGAACAATATGTGATGGGCCGTCAGGACCAGTTCCCAGCGGTCCGCCGCCGACTTGATCAGGGAAAGCCGCAGCAGCGGCGGCGTCGCCGGATCGAAGTACGTGCCGTGGTCGGCGGTCAGGAACCGCTTCAGCTCCGCGTCCCGACGTGGCGTGTCCAATGTGCTCAAGTCCAGGTGCTGCCAGGGCAGTTCCACCCGTCGCGGCACTACTTGGCGCCACTCCCCCGACCTGTTCGCGGCGTACGCCGCGCCGAGGTTGGGATGCCGGTCGAGCAGGGCCTGCCCGGCCGCGCGCATGCGCTCCGGGTCCACCTCGCCGGACAGGTGGAAGGTGAGCTGCATGTGGTAGGCGTCGAAGGACGCGCTGCCGGTGAGCATGGTGTGGAACAGCAGACCGGACTGCATCGGGGTCAACGGCCAGACGTCGATCAGCCTTCCGTATCGCGCGTGCCAGGCGTCCAGTTCGGCCTGGTCGATGTCCACGAGAGGGGTGTCGGACGGGGTCGACCCGCCCGCGTCGGGGCGGCTGCCGTGGTCGGCGAGTGCTTCCAGCGCCGTGCGCCACAGGTCCGTCACGTCCTGTACGTCACGGTGGGACAGCAGGGTCTCGGGGTAGCCGATCCTGGCCTTGAGGCAGGGGCCCTCGGGCGATGCGTCGACGTACGCGGTGATGTCCAACGCGGCGAGCGCGGGCATGTCCGGGTCGGGCCCGGGAATGAGGTCCGTGGTGCCCGCGCTCGGCGTGAAGCCGAGGCCGTCGGACGTGTTCCCGGCCACGGCGGGCGAGTTCACGTAGGTGAAGGCGATCTGCCCGGTGGGATACCGGCGCAGGGCTTCGCCGGTCTCGGGGTTGAGGTGGCGCAGCAGGCCGTATCCGATGCCGTTGTCCGGGATGCCCGCCAGCTGTTCCTTGACGGCCTTGACGGCGGCTCCGGCGGCCGGCCCGCCGGCGAGCGCTTCGTCCAGGTCGACCCCGTGCACGTCGAGGCGGACCGGGAACACGCTGGTGAGCCGGCCCACGGTGCGGGACAGATCGGCGCCCGGCACGGCCGACTCCTCCCGGCCGTGGCCCTCGACCCGCAGCAGGAGCGAGGTCTCGGCGATGCCTCGCCGCTGCCGCCACCGAGCCAGTGCCAGCGCGAGCGCGGTGAGCAGGCCGACGTCGACACCGCTGCGGAACGCGGTGGGCAGGGTGGTGAGCAGCGCCCGGGTGCGGGGTGCGGGCAGTTCCAGGTGTATGTGGCGGACCGTGGACGTCACGTCGAGGGCCGGGTCGAAGGGGCGCGGGCCCAGGTCGGGGTCGGGTCCCGTGACGACGCGTCGCCACAGGGCGAGTTCGCCGGTGCGCCGGGGCGTAGCCGCCTCCTCGGTGAGGGCGTGCGCCCAGCGGCGTACCGAGGTGGCGACCTCGGCGAGGCGCGGCGTACGGCCGTCGCGGACCTGCTGCCAGGCGGCGGCCAGATCCGGGAGCAGGATGCGCCAGGAGGCGTCGTCGACGACGAGGTGGTGCAGGACGATGCTCAGCCGGCCGGCGATCGACGGGCCCGCGTCGAACCACACGAACCGGGCCATCACCCCGGCCGTCGGGGTCGGCCGGTCGGCCGCGTCGTCCGGTTCCCTGCGCGCCCGGTCAGACCGGTCCTCGCCCCGAGCGCCGTCGACGGGGACCCGGCGGATGAGCTGCGCCACGTCGACGGCGCCGGGCGGGGCCACGTCGAGCCCCGGCCCCGCGTCGCCGTTCACCAGGGTCGAGCGCAGGACGTCGTGCCGGTCGACGACCGCGGCCAGCGTCGCGACCAGACCGGCCTCGTCGATCCCGACGGGCAGATCGACGGTCGTCGTCATGGCGAACCGGCCGTGGCCGCCGCCCGCTTGCAGCATGTGGTGAGCCCCCGGGAGAAGCGGTGCGAAGCCGACACCTCCACCCGCCGACTCGGTGAGCACCGGCGTGTGCCGCACGTCGCCGGCCGCCTGGGCGAGTTCGGCCACGGTGCGGCATTCGAAGACCTGCCGGGGTGTGACTTCGACGCCCTGTGCCTTGGCTCGCGAGACGACCTGGATCGAGCGGATGCTGTCGCCGCCGACGGCGAAGAAGTCGTCCTCGACGCCGACCCGTTCCAGGCCGAGTACGTCCGCGTACACCCCGGCGAGCACCTGCTCGACGGGAGTACTCGGGGCGCGGTAGGCGCCGACGGTGAACTCCGGCTCGGGCAGGGCCCTGTGATCCAGCTTGCCGTTCGGGGTCAGCGGGACCCGGTCGATCAGCACGAACACCGACGGCACCATGAACTCGGGCAGTCTGGCGGCCACGAATCGGCGCAGCTCCCGCGGCGACACGGTCCCGACCAGGTCCAGGTCCAGCTCGCCGAGGCCGGCCACGGCGCCGAGGCCGGACGAGCCGGCGCCGACGCCGACGGGCACCGCGTAGCCCACCAACTGCCGCTCGCCGGCGCGGTTCGCACCGACGACGACGACGGCCTGTGCGACACCCGGGTGTGCGGTCAGGGCGGCCTCGACCTCGCCGGGCTCGACCCGGATGCCGCGGATCTTGACCTGGGCGTCGGTGCGGCCGAGGTAGTCCAGTTGCCCATCGGCGTTCCACCGGGCAAGGTCGCCGGTACGGTACATGCGCCCACCGGGCGGCCCATAGGGATCGGGGACGAAGCGCTCGGCGGTCGGGCCGGGACGGTCGCGGTAACCGCGCGCGACGTTGCCCGCCACGTACAACTCGCCCGGAAGGCCCGGCGGTACGGGCGCCAGTCCGGGGCCGAGTACATAGGCGCGCATGTTGCCCAGCGGCACACCGATCGGCGCGGTCACCGCTTCGGGCCGGTCCTCGCCGACGGTGTGGGTGGTGGCGTAGAAGGACTCGGTCTGGCCGTATGCGTTGACCACCCGTACGCCGGGTATGGCCTCGCGCACGCGCCGTACGAGCGCGGCCGGCAGTGCCTCGCCCGCCAGAACGACGGCATCGGCCTGCAAACCGTCGCCGCACCGGTCCAACAGCGCGGCCATGACGGACGGAACCGTGCTGATCACCCCACCCTGCCAGCCGCCGCGCTCGGCGATCGTCGGCACGTCCGGGACGACCTCGACCGTGCCACCGGCGGCCAGGGTGGTGATCACCTCGAAGACGGAGACGTCGAAGCCGATGGAGGTTCCCGCGAGAGTACGGGTGCCCTTGTCGATACCGACCTCGTCCTTCAGGCGCAGCACGCCGTTGACGATGTCGCGGTGGGTGAGCGTCACGCCCTTGGGCGTGCCGGTGGAGCCGGACGTGTACATCACGTACGCGGCATTCGCGGGCCGTACCGGCGCCGGGGCCTGCTCCGGCTCCGGGGCCGCGCTCGTGAAGTCGACGTCACCGAACAGCAGAAGCGGGGTCCCGGTTCGCGGGAGGGCAGGAGCGGTGTCCGCGTCGGTGAGCACGAGTGCGGGCCGCGCGTCGGCCAGGATCAGGTCCAAACGCGCGCCGGGGTACCTGGGGTCGATCGGCAGGTAGGCGGCACCCGACTTGAGCACGGCCAGCATGCCCACGATCAGCTCGATCGAGCGGGGCAGCGCCAGCCCCACCAGCGCCTCCGGGCCGATGCCCCGGCCGGTCAGCTCCCGGGCGAGCCGGTCCGAGCGCACCTCCAAGTCGGCGTAGCTCACTCGGCGATCCTCGAAGGCCACCGCGACCGCGTCCGGATCCGCCGCCGCCCGTGCCAACAGTTCCGGAACGCTCACCTCGGGCAACTCGGCCGCCGTGTCGTCGGCGATGCCCGGCGCCTGTTCGCGCGCACCCGGACCCAGCAGGTCCAACGAGCCGATCGCGGCGTGCGGGTTCCGTGCCGTGCCGCTGATGCAGGCGACCATGGTGTCGGCGAAACGACGCACGTCGTCCGCGCTGTACAACGTGCTGTTGGCGTCCACCCGGATGTGCAGGCCGCTCTTGGCCTGGCCGTCGTAGTAGATCGCGAGGTGCAGGTCGTCGAAGGCGCCCCAGGAGAAACCGGATTGCGCGTACGCGGTCGCACCCGCGTAGTCGACCTCCGGGGTGACGAAGGGGAGGATGCTGAGGGTGACTCCGAAGGGACTGGCGACCGACCCCACATCGGCTCTCCCGGCCTCCGCACGGATGTCGGAGACCTGGTGGGCGGAGTGCCGCCCGATCTGCCACAGCTCGCGGGAGACCGTGTGCGCGAAGTCTCGGAACCGCGTGGCCAACGGGGCGTGCACGCGGAAGGGCAGGGTGGTCGACTGTGAGCCGTAGAAGTCCCTCGCGGCCTTCGTGCGGCCGAGGGCCATCGTCGAGAAGGTGAAGTCCCGACGCCCGCCCACGTGCCGGAAGAAGACGGCGGCGGCGGCGGTCAGGAAGGCGGGCATCCGCACGTCGATGGAGGCGGCGGCCTCGAACCACGCGTCCGTGTCCCGTGTCGGCACCGCCAGTGTGTGGTGCAGCACCGTGGGGCGGCCGGCGCTGCGTTGTCCCGGCAGCCGTAGCGGTTCGGGTGCCTCGTCCAGACGCGATCGCCAGAATTCGGCGTCCTTGGCGAACTGCGGAGAGTTCCGGTAGCGGAGGTCTTCCTGGCGGATCAGCTCCGGTCCGCCGTGGGAGCGCTCCGGTATCGGCGTGTCGTGCTTCAGGGCCCGGTAGCACTCCGCGATGCGGAGTGGCAGGAGCCGGGTCAACGTGTAGCCGTCGGCGACGGTGTGATGGGCGGCGAGGAACACCAGGTGACGAGACTTCGACACGCGGACGACCCCGGCCCGGAACAGGAGGTCGTTTTCCAGGTCGAACGGCTCTCGCTCGATGGCCTCGGCCCATGCGTGGGCCGCCGATTCGGGGTCGGCGGCAGCGCTCGCGTCGTGGAAGGCGGGCGTCCAAGTGTCCGTGTCGCCCTCGCGGAGCACCTGCCTCAGTTCGTCTCCGAACTGTCGGAAGTTCACCCGTGCGGCGCTGTATTCGTGGAAGACGACGCGCAGCGCGGCGCGCAGCATCTCCACGTCGACGTCGCCTGCGACAAGCCATCTGCACGCGGGGATGTTCGGCACATCCGGCGTGATCTTCTGAGCCAGCCACAGGCTCTCCTGCGCTTGTGAAACGCCAATGGAACGCACCGGATTCGGCCCCCTCGTAAAGACGCGTCGGAATGATTCCCCGAATTCGGAATCCTCCGTTCCGGAACTCGGCTCCACCGACCGGCCGATCCCCTGGGAACATGATGCGAGAAAGCGAATTCGACGCAACGCGGCTCGCGTCGCAGGCACATCTTTCACCGTGGAATCTTTTGTCCTGTCGACAGGACAGATCCGGAAAAGCGGATGCGGTCCGTCCGCATCATCTCGGACGGGGTAATTGCCGGCGCGTCTCGAACCATTGATTCCCCGGAGGGGCGTCCCGGATCCTGTCACGGTGCATACTCCGGCGCCCTTGGTGTCCACCCCGGTCCCGCCAAAGATCCCACCCCGTCGAAAAGGAGGTCGAATTGAACGGCATGACCGGCCGGAGCGGGAATCCGAGCCCTGACATCTGGTTCAACTGGAACACCATGGTCGTCGACGCCGCACCGCACCCTGCGGCGTACTCCGGAACGTTCTTCGACGAAACCCTCCGCGATGGAGTGCAGGCACCCCACATCAGAAATCCTTCGTTGGATCGGAAACGGACCCTGGTCGACCACATGGCTCGTGTCGGAGTGCGATCCGCCGACCTGGGTTTCCCCGGGTCCGATCCGGAAGCACTCCGTGAATGTGTGGCTCTGGCGCGCCACATCGTCACTTCCGGGCACCCGATCGTCCCGGGTTACGCCGGCCGCACCCACCCCGCGGACATCGCCGCGATCCGGGAGATCGCGGCGCGGGCCGAGACCGCGGTGGACGCCTACGTCTTCGTCGGGGTGAGCCCCATCCGGCAGTACGTCGAGGACTGGAGCATCGCCGGCATCCAACGCAACATCGTCGATTCCGCCGCGGCCTGCGTCGACGGCGAGGTGGACTTCGTCCTGGTTCTGGAGGACGCGGTGCGGTGTACCCCGGAGGTCCTCGGCCAGGTCTACGACGCCGCGATCGATTCCGGAGTCACCCGGCTGACCCTGTGCGACACCGTCGGAGCGGCCCGCCCGGAGGGTACGGCCGCGCTGCTCCACTGGACCTCCCGGTACTTCCGGAACCGGCAACGATCCGTCGACCTGGAGTGGCACGGTCACAACGACCGGGGGCTCGCCCTCGCCAACTCCCTGACGGCGCTGGCCCTGGGCTGCACCCGGGTGCACGGCACCATCCTGGGCATCGGAGAGCGCGCGGGCAACGCCTCCCTGGACCAGCTCATCGTCAACAGCCATCTCGACGGACACGGAACATACGACCTGAAGGCGCTCAGGCGGTACGGCGAGTACGCGGCGGACGTGCTCGACGTGGACATCCCGCAGAACTACCCCGCGCTGGGCCGGGACGTCTTCAAGACCAGCGCCGGTGTGCACGCCTCCGCGATCCTCAAGGCACACCTGAAGGGCGACACACTCGTCAAGGACAGCGTGTACTCCAGCGTCCCGGCCGCTTACCTGGGCCGCGAACAGGAAGTGCTGATCGATCGGGCGTCGGGCACCAACAACGTCCGCTACTGGCTGACCGTCCACGGCTACGACAGCACCGACGCGTCCCTCCTCAAGAAGATCCTGGACGGCTCCAGGGCCCATCGGGGTCCCCTCACCGACGAACAGATAGGGCGGATCATTGCAACAGCGGAGTGACCCCCGGGACGACGGGTCCGAGGAGCGCCGGATCCGCCTGCGCGGCAACGTCCTCGTCCTGACCGAGGACACCGATGTCGTGGCCGCCCAGTTGTCGGGTGATGCGGCGCCCGGCGTCGCCGAACTGCTGCGCGCGCCGCTCATGGACAACATCTCCACCGACGAGATCATCCCGGGCTGGTGTTGTTACCGGTACGACGAGAAGCTCGGTGACTACGCCTACCTGGGACTGCGGGACAGGAAGGTCGCCGAGGGCGCCCTGAAGTCCTTCGCGCCCCGAATCATCGTCAGTGGCGAGGCGAAGGGCTGCGGCTCCTCCCGGGAACACGCCGTCTACGCCGAGAAGTACGCCGGCGTCGAAGTCGTCTTCGCCCGGTCCTTCGAGCGCATCTACGAGCAGAATTGCCGCAACGTCGGCATCGTCACCTGCACCGACTTCGACCTGTTGGAGTCGCTCCTCGACGGCGAGGAAGTGCCGCTCGCGGCGTTCACCCGACGTGCCAACGCCATCGAGCGCGCCATCGTCGACCTCGGGGGCCTGTTCGGCTTCAATCGGCAAGGCTGCGGCCTCACCCCCGACTTCGCGCCCGCCCGCCCGCTGAACGTGGTGGAGAAGATCCTTCAGCGTGCCCTGTCACCGCGCAACCCGCTTCCCGAGAACGCCTCGGTGCGCGTCGGCGAGTCGTACTTCGTCACGACCGACGTCCGGTTTTCGCACGAGTACGTCACCCCCATGGCCGCGGGCATGTTCACCCGACAGTTCGGACCGCACGCCCGGCTCGAACAGCCCGACACGTGCTACTTCTTCCAGGACCACCTCTCCCTGGCCGCCCCCGTCCTCAAGCGCCGGGAGAACGGCGACCGGCTCATCGCCCGGGTCGAGGATCTCGGGGTTCGGCAACGGGAGTTCGCGGAACTCGCCGGCGGGCACTTCATCGGCCTCCGTGAGGGGGGCGGCAGCCGGGCGATCTGTCACAACCACATCCTGGAGCACGTCGCCCGCCCGGGGGACGTGATCATCGGTACGGACAGCCACACCTGCACGGCCGGCGCCGTCGGCGCGCTGGCCTTCGGGGTGGGCGCCACCGACATCGCCAACGCCTGGTACAACCGCGAGACCCTGGTGAAGGTGCCGGCCGTCGTCCGGGTCGAACTCGACGGCGCACTGCGGCCGGGCGTGTGCGCCAAGGACGTCATGCTCGGCCTGCTGGTCCATCCCGGGATCGAGGGGAGCCGGACCCTGGGCAAGGTTCTGCTGTTCACCGGCTCCGGCGTGGGGTCCATCGGCGTGGACGAACGCGCCACCCTGTGCAACATGGCGGTGGAGGCCGGGGGCATGACCGCGTTGTTCGAAGCCGACGACGTCACCCACGCCCATCTGGCCCGCCGCACCCCGGCGAGTCCCGCCGACGCCGCACCGTCCTCGGACCCCGGCGCCCGGTTCGATTCGACCGTCACCGTGGACCTGGGCTCGATCCAACCCATGGTGGCCCTGCCGGGAGACCCGCGCAACGCCGTCCCGCTCGCGTCGGTGCGCGAGGAAGTCCGCGTCGACAAGGTGTACGGCGGTTCCTGCACCGGCGGCAAGGCCGAGGACATGGACATGTACGCCGCCGTCTTCAAACTCGCCCGCGACCGGGGACGATCGGTACCCGCCGAGGTCCGGGCGTACATCCAGGTCGGCAGCGAGGCCGTGTTGAAGCACGCCGCCGAACGCGGCTATCTCGACCTGTTCGAGCAGGTCGGCGTCACCGTCCTGCCGCCCTCCTGCGGCGCCTGCATCAACGCCGGTCCCGGAGTCTCGGAGCGGCCCGACGAAATCACCGTCAGCGCGCAGAACCGCAACTTCCCCGGACGGTCCGGGCCCGGGCAGGTCTACCTGGCCTCCCCGTACGTGGTCGCGGCGAGCGCCATCGCGGGACGGCTCAGCTCCGTGGAGGACATGCTCGCCACCGGAGCACGGACGTGAAGATCGCGGTGATCCCCGGGGACGGAATCGGCGGCGAAGTCGTCCCGGCCGTGCTGCCCGCGCTCGAACTCCTCAGCGACCATTTCGGGTTGGACCTCTCGTACCGCGTCTTCGACTGGGGCGCCGAGCGATGGTTGGCCGAGCGGGTCGGTCTGCCGGCCGACGCGCTCGACCTGCTCGCCTCCGACTACCCCGCCATCCTCCTCGGCGCCCTGGGTGACCCCAGGATCCCCGACATGGCACATGGTCGCGACATTTTGCTGGGCCTTCGTCGCGGCCTCGACCTGTACGTCAACTATCGACCCTTCACCCCTCGCGGCAGCGACCGGGCGATCGCCCTGTTCCGGGAGAACACCCAGGGCCTGTACGCCGGAGTCGGCGGCACCGTCTCGCACGGGAGGCTCCCGGCCGTGGCCATCGACGAATGCGTGTACACCCGGGAGACCGTGGAGAAGTTCCTCCGCTACTGCCTGCGCACCCTGAGCGAGAGCGGTCGCAAACGGGTCACCCTGGTGCACAAGAGCAACGCCGTTCCCCACACGGGTCGCCTCTGGCAGGGGGTCTTCCGAGCCGAACTCGCCGGTTTTCCCGCGCTGGTGGGCAGTGAGGAGTACGTCGACTCCTTCTGTTACCACCTGGTCCGCGACCCCTCGCCCTACGAGGGCATCGTTGCCTCGAATCTCTTCGGCGACATCGTCAGCGACATCGGCGCGGCCCTGATGGGCGGACTCGGGCTCGCCGCGAGCGCGAGCGTGTGCCCGGAGACCGGCTGGGCCCTGTTCGAGCCGGTACACGGAAGCGCGCCCGACATCGCGGGCCGGGGCATCGCGAATCCGTATGCCGCGGCGACGGCGGTCGCCCTCATGCTCGACCATCTCGGCCACCCCCGGGCGGCGGCGCCGCTGCGCCGGGCACTGGCCGCAGCGGCGCGGACCGACTCCGCCACCCCGGACCTGGGCGGTCACGGCACCACCGGCACATTCATGGCGGACGTCATGACCCGGCTGGAGGAGGCTCTCGCCGACGACAGGACCGAGCCCCAGGTCTGACCGCGTCCCCGGGACCGCCGATCCGCTTCGACATGCAGGGGCGGTGTTTTGTGGCCACGCTCCCGAATTCACCGATGCGGAAGCAGTGCAATGCCTCCTACGCCAGGCTGTACTACAACGTCGTGAAAAGCTCGGTAACCGATTTCGATCACGCGGGAGTCCCCTTCGGCGAACCGAAGGGGACTTCGCGTGGCCGCGCGGCATACGATCGGGCGCTACGCCCCGATGCGCGTGGTGCTCCAGCCGCTCCAATTACCGTTGGTATAGCGGTGGTCGTAGTAGCGCTTGCCGTTCATACCGATGCAGGTGACGTTGAAGGCCCAGCCGTTGACGTCCCAGACGTCCATGGAGCTGTTGCCGGGGCTGGTGCTGTAGCCGTTGTCCAGGTGTTTCCACCCGCTCAGGCCGGAGTCGGAGCTCCACTGGGTGTACGTACCGTGGTTGGTGCCGATGACGAAGGCTTGCCAATGCCCGTTGGGCAATTTGATCTTCACGTCGCTGTTGCAGTAGAACGAACCGCCCCACGGGGCGGCGTAGTGACACCACGCGTCACTCGAGCTGGTGCCGACGTCGCCCGGGTCCGACGCGTCGGCGGACGCAGGGGACGCTCCGACCAGTGAAATCGCCGACAGGGCGAGGCCGGAAGCCACGATGCCCCCTATTTTGCGCAGCTGCAATGCCATGGAAACTCCCTGATCGGTCGGCGACTCGAGATTCGGGTCGCCATGCGCCGTACGGTTCGTCCGCCGGAATTTCACCCGGCGACATCGCCATCCTGTCGCCGGGTCGCCGCCCGCGTCATTCGCACAGCGCGCCTCCTCGTAGGCATGGAGCGCACTCTTTCCTCCGAAGCGGACGAGCGCAGGGGGCGCCGCCGGTCAGGCGGACGCGGCTGCCGCTGCCGTCGCGAGCAGTTCCGGCACCGTCCCGCTGAAGTCCGGCAGCAGCATCACGGCCACCGCCCACGCCTCCGGGTCGCCGGCGATCGTCGCCCGCGCATGCTCGGCGAGCACGGCCGAGGCTTCGGCGTGCCCGTCGGGGAAGACACCGGAAAGGTCCGCGACTGCTTCCAGCAACCGCGCCGCCGGGTGGCCGCGTTCGACGAACTCCCGGACCGAGAGCACGTCGTCGGCGAGGGCGTTGCCGAACCAGCAGAGTCCGAGACGAGCCTCCCGCGACGTGGGCGGGAGCGGCCCGGCGAGCGCCGCGAGCGCGTGCTCGCGCACGCCGGCGGCCAGTTCGACGGCCGACCGGTCGTCCACGGCCGCGGCCGCACGGAGCAGTTCGGCGGGACACGACGCATGCCGGGCGAGGAGCACCAGCGCCGCGCGGGGCAGCGGCTCCCGCTCGTGGGCCGCCACGGCCGCGGGCCAGAACGCATCCGGAACGTGTCGCGCCGCGCGCTCGGGCCGTTCGCGGATGGCGGCGACGCGTTCGTCCGGATGCTCGCGGCGCAGGGTCTCGGCGCGCAACCGGGCCAGGCCGTCGGGTGCGTTCAGGGCCCACCGCCGGGCCAGTCGTGCGGTGGACGAGCGGTGCAGCAGCGACCGCAGCCGGGGGTCGAGCAGCGCCCCTCGGCCCTGCGCCTCCCACAGGCTGAGCAGCCCCCGCAGCACGCCCGCCGGACCCAGGTCCTCGGCACGGCGGAGCAGCACCCGACGCAGCAACGCGGTGTGATGCCCGTGCACCGCCTCCAAGTAGCCGTCCTCGTACGGCCCGTTCAGCAAACTGCGGTCGAACGCCGTCAGCCGCACTCGGGGCGACGCGTCGCGGCGGGTCGCGGCGAAGGCCGCGTACCGGGTCGCGGCGTCCGACGACTCGGCCAGCAGCGCGGCGTTTATGTGCCGGTCGTGCCTGGCCAGCAGCACGCCCTCCGTCTCCCGGTCGGGGATCAGGCGGCCGACGAGGGCGCGCGCATCGAGCTCCGGGTTTCGCATCAGCGCGAGGACCAGGTGGCCGGCAAGCGGCTCGTCGACCCGCCTGAACACGTCGCAGACGTCGGAGGGCAGCACCGCGAGCACGGCGGCGGCGTCGTTCGGTGGAAGCCGGCCCAGCAGTCCGAGCGGGGACGTGTGGCCCCAACGCTGCGCCATGGCATGGACGGTGTCGGCATCGGGCGGGTCGGACCCGACGAGGGGCGCCCCGGCGCCGGGGTGGTCGGGGCGGTCGGGGCCGGCGGCCCTCGCGGCGTCCGCGCACAACTCGGTGAACGTCCCCGGGTAGTCCGGGGCGTGCTGCGCCAGCCACGCCCACGCGGCCGGGTCGGGGCCCGGAAGCATGCGGGCCGCTTCGTCCACGACGCGGTCGAGGGATGCGATGCGGGGCTCGGCGTACACGGCGCGCGCGTGCCGTGCCAGGGTGCTGAGCGCGCGCCACGCGGGTCTGCCCTCGAAGGCGAGTCGACGGGCGGTCAGTACGCGCCGGTCCAGCGCCGCGCACAACGCGGTGTGCCGGCGAGCCGTGGTGACGTCGAGCGGCGACTCGGCGGCCAGGACGAGGGCGGCGTCCGTCGGGCAGTCGGGGTGGACGAGCAACCGACGGGCGATGTCGACGCGGTATGGCTCGCGCAGGTGCTCCGCTACGACCAAGTCCCAGTCGCTGCGGGAGTGTCCGTCGAGTGCCGTGCTGTCCAGGCGGGTCTTGAGCTTCCGCAGCCATTCCGCCAACGGGGTGCCCGGGTCCGGGCCTGCCACGGCGTCGGCGGAGGCGTTGTGGGCGCCGGTTTCGACGTCGGAGCCGACGGTCGACAGCAGCCCGAGACGCTCGCGGACCCGCGCGGCCGTCGCCACATCGGCATGTACAAGCAGCACATCGGCCGCGGACGCCCGGCCGCCCTCGTCATCCTTCACCCCGCGACGATACCGACGCGGGCCCGCCGCGGTCGGCCCACCGAATCATCACTATGCCAAGGCCGGTGCGGCACACGCTTCGGGGCGGAGTGCATGGTGTGCTCATGGACCGATTCGTGGGCTCGGCACGTCTCGAGTGGTGGGCCCACACATCGATCTGCCTCGGTGAGTACGAGATCGACATCACCATCTCACCTGAGACCGGATCAATTCGTGATTACTCGGCTTTGCGAAGTTCGTAGCGAAGGCCTCCGCCGGGGCCGCCCAGGTGTGCCACCAGGCGCGGATCCACTTTCCCGCGCAAAGGTTGCGGCGCCCTCGACGTTCGGATCGCCCCCGCCCGCTGCCTCGCCGTCCCCGCTCACCCTGCGGCCCATCACGTCACCTCTCGCTGATGAAATCCCCGTGGTGAAACCGTGGTTCGCTCCCCGAGTCGCCGTGCTTCCACGTCCGCAGGTCGTGAGGCGGGGTGCGAGAACCATCGCGGCGGGCAGGCCGTTCACGCGGATCGCGGCCCCGGGTGCGGCACGGTCGGGAGGGCGGTGGTGGTGGGGGTCGGTTGGGCGTGGCCTCGGATGGCGGCGATGATCCCGGCGGCCCAGTGGCGGGGGTGGTCGTGGCCGAGGGCCGCGTCCAGTCGCATCATGCGGGCGCGGCGCTCCCGTCGGGGCATGCGCAGCGCCCGGCGCAGGACCCGCACGAGGTCCGCCGGGGAATGCGGGTCCGTCAGGAGGGCGCCGCAGGCCAGTTCCTCGGCCGCGCCGGCGTGGCGGGAGAGAACCAGGACCCCGGATCCGTGCGCGGCGGACTGCGCCGCGGCGAATTCCTTGGCGGTGAGGTTCATTCCGTCCTGGAGCGATGTCACCCAGAACACGTCCGCGGCGAGGTAGTGGTCCACGATCTCGTCGAAGGGCAGGTTTCGCGGGTGGTACTCGATCGGTTGCCAGGTCGTGTCGCCGAACCTGTCGTTGATGTCGGCGATGCGGTGTTCGAGCGCGGCCCGGGTCGCGTCGTGGACGACGATGCCGGGCTCCGGTGGGGGGCATACGAGTCGAAAGCGCAGCCGGCCGCGCAGGTCCGGGTCGGAGGCGAGGAGTGCGCCCACGGCGTCGACCTTGCGCTCGGGGGCCTTGGCGTAGTCCAGGCGCTCGACCGCGAGGACCACGTGGCCCGCGGCGGACGGCGGGTGGGGTGCCCTGGCCCGGACCCGGGCGTCGATCGCGTCGCGGTCGACGCCCAACGGGTGCACGCCCACGCTCGGCGCAATCCGGGTCCTGCCCAGTGTGGCCCGGAAGTTCGCGGCGAAACGCGCGGTTTGGAATCCGGCCCAGTCCAGTGTCGTCAGGGAGGCGCGCACCTCGGCCGCGACGGGCAGCGCGGCGAAGACCGACGCCGGGGGAAACGGTGTGTGGTGGAACAGGCCCGTGCGCAGATCCGGTCGCAGGACACGCAGGAGTCCCGGCACGAGCCACAGGTTGTAGTCGTGCAGCCAGACGGTGCCCCGTTCCGCGGCGCGGTCGGCGATGTGTTCCGCGAAGCGGCGGTTCACGGTGCGGTATCGGTCCCAGTCCGCGTCGTCGAAGCGGATGCGTTCGGGTTGCGACATCAGCGCCGGCCACAGTGTCTCCTTGCAGGCACGGTGGAAGTACGAAGACCACGTCGAGACGTCGAACGGCTCCAGAGACAACGCGGGGCCGGGACCGGCGGCTCTCGGCTCCGGATCGGGCGGCGCCTGTTCGGCCACCGACCCGGCCACCGACCCGGCCACCCACAGGGCCGAAACGTCGCGGGCGTCCGCGTGTTCGGTGCCCAGGACCGCGCACAGTGTCGGCAGGATCCCGTTCGGGCTGGCCGGGGGCCGCCACCCGGCCGACGTCCATTCCCGGGGTGGGCGGTGATAGCCCACGACCACCGCGTGCCCGGGCTCCGTCCAACCCAGGTTCGCGAGCCCGGCGAGGATGCCGGCAGCGCCGTGGTGCTCGGCGCGGTACACCTTCTCGTCGCCGGCGAGCGCCCGGTCCAGGCCGGGCTCGGAGCCGGCGACCACCACACCGTGCGCGCCGATCTCGAACATCGACAGGTCGTTGAGCGAGTCGCCGGCGACCAGGATGTCGTCCCATGCCCAGCCGTGCCGCCGCGCCAGCACCCGTACCGCCGCGCCCTTGCCCGCTCCGGGAGGCAGGACGTCGAAGTAGCGATCGGCCGAGTACGCCCACGAGCAGCCCAGCGCGGCCACCGCGCGCGTGAGTTCCACGGTCAGCCCTTCGGGGGGCAGGTGAAACGAACACCGTCCCTGTTGGACCACTCCCTCCTGGTACGCCAGGGCGGGGAACCCCGAGAGCGCCGCACGGACGCGGGCCGCACCGGGCCAGCCCTCGCGTAATCGGGACTGCAGGTCCGCCACCGCGCTCAGGTCCGTGCCGTCGGCCACGGTGGCCCCGACATCGGCGACGATCCACCGCGGTCTGGGTACGAGCGGATCGTCGAGCACCCGACGCACCGAGGGCAGTGCGCGGCCGGTCGCGAACACCAGGGTGATCTCGGGGTGGCGCGACAGGACCCGGCGCAGCCGAAGGCGCTCGGTGTCGGTCCCGCCCAACAACGTGCCGTCCAGATCGGTGACCAGGACTCTCATCGGCGCTCCCCCACTCGATACGGACGCCACGAGATACCCCGTGTGCGAACCGTGCGCGACCGTGCCGGCCGGGAAGCCGGATGCGCCCCGCGGCTCGGGAGCGCGGTCGGGCGACGGCGGCGCGAACGCCGACACGCGTAGAACGAAGAACACTGTAGGGAGTTCGGCGACCGCCGGGGGCGATACCCGGGCTGTCGTGCTCAGATCGACGTCACGGGTTCGACCATCGCGAGCCACGCGGACAGTTCGCCGACCGTGACGGCCCCGCGCGATCCGGGCGAGGTGGCGGCCGCCGATCCGCAGGCCACCGCCGCGGCCAGGCACCGGGTCACGTCCCAGTCGGCGAGCAGGCCGTGGATGAATCCGGCGTTGAAACAATCGCCGGAGCCGGTGGTGTCCACGACCCGAACCGGCACCGCGGGAACGGCGAACCGACGCCCGTCCCGCAGCACGATCGCGCCGTGTCCACCGCGCTTCATCACGACCGTGGGCACCAGTTCGCCGAGAGCCGCGGCCGCGTCGTCGGCCGTGGCGGCCCCCGTGAGGCGTAGCGCCTCGTCCACGTTGGGCGCGAAGACGTCCACCTGTGCCAGGACTTCGCGCACGGTCGGCGTCTCCAGCGTGACCGGGACGTCCTGGCAGTCCATGAAGACCGACGCGCCCGTCGCGCGTACCGCGCCCAGTGTCGCCGCCACGCCCGGGCCGTGGCGCAGTTCGGGCAGGACCAGAATCCGCGGCCGGTACGCACGGACCAACTCGTCCACCGGGCGGGGCGTCGTCGGGTCCCGGAAGCTGACCATGGCCCGGTCCGCGGCGTACGACAGCGCGACCGTGACGCTGCGCAGCGGCCCGGCGTGGTGGCGGAATCCGGACTCGTCCATCCCCGCCGCTCGGGCCCCGGCCAGGACGTGTCGGCTGAACTCGTCGTCGCCGAAGTCGGTGGCCCACACCACGTCGTTGCCCAGCCTGTGCAACGCCAATACCGGATTGAAGGCGCCGCCGGGCAACATTTCGAAGCCGCCGGCGAACGTCTCGCGTCCCACGGCCGCCTCACCCGGCAGGTCGCGGAAGATCAGGTCGGCGAAGTACGCCCCGGCAACCAGGACTTCACGACGTTCCTCGGAGATGCCCACGCCCGCATCATCTCGCCCCCGAGAGATTTCTTGTATATACGATTATCAGGTAAATAGTCTATTGGAATGAAATTGCCGTAATGCCCCTTTGTCACGTCAACGTGATGTGATGTCATATTCGCACCAGATTGCCCCGCTCGTCTCATTCACGGGAAGGCAGCAACATGGGCAGATTCAGGTACGGAATCGCGGCAACGGCCATTGTGCCGGCCGCCTTGGGGTTGTGTGCGCTCGCGGGAGGTACTGCTCACGCGGAAGCGGGTCAGGACACCATCACCATGTACAAACAGGAGAAAACCCAGTGGTGCTGGGTCGCCTCCGGCCTGACCATCGCCAAGTTCCAGGGGTTCGGCTCCACGCAGACGGACTTCTGCACCCGCGCACAGCCCTACTACGGCTGCAACAACCAGCCCGCCACACTCGACGACATGGCCCGGGGCTGGAACAGCCTGGGCATGACCCACCCCGGCTCGGGACTGAACAGCGCCGCCACATTCAACCAGGTGTACACCGAGGTCAAGGCGGCCCGGCCGATCGGTGCCCGCATCGGGTGGACCTCCGGTGGTGGCCACATGAACGTGGTCTACGGCTTCGACACGTCACGCAACACGATCGCCGTGGCCGACCCATGGCCGGACACCGCCACGTACACGTGGTGGAACTACGCCGACTACGTGAGCAACAGCTCGTCGAAGTGGACGCACTCCCGCATCGGCATCTCCGGCTAAGGCAGGCGACATGCGCGACACCAGCGGCACCACAACGCCCGGCAAACGAACCGGCTTTCGCTTCTCCCTTCTGTCCTTCGTACTCGCATCGAGCGCGTCCGTCCTGTTGTCCGTCGCCGGCGCGGCCCACGCGGCCCCGGCCAAGGACCCGCTCCCGGCCGACATCCCCGACTACCAGGCCGCCCTCGACGCGGTGAAGTCCCCCGCCGTCCGCGACTCGGTCTGCCGCTTCCTGAGCACTCCGATCCCCGCCGGCGCCGCCGGGACGGTGCAGACAATCCCCGAAACAGCCGAACCGTGCCAGGGCCTCCCGGCCTTCACCATCAAGGACCCGGTGGCACTGAACGAAATCACTGCCGGATTCGTCGCGGGCACCGCCCTGCCCCTGCCCACCGAGGCCGTCAAACTGACGAGCCTGCTCTCCTCGCTGAGCGCCACCGTCAACGGCCGCACCGCCACCGTCATGCTCGCCCCCACCCAGGGCGGCGGCTGGCACCTAGCGGCCATCCGCGACGGAGACGGAGACGCCGGCTACGCCGGCAAGGCAACCGTCGGCACTCTCGTCTTCACCGAACCGCAAATCCGCGGCTGGTACCAGCTCAGGCTCGACACCGTCGAGCCGCTCAACGACCAGGCCCGGGAGGGACTGGGCGGCCGGGCGTCGGTGTCGCTCGGCGACTACCAGAAGCTGGTCAAGGCCCGCTACGCCGACAAACTACCCGGCTCGGAGTACGACACGAAGGGGTACTCCAGCGGCTACGACCCCCGGCACACCACGGACGAAGCGTCGTCCTCCACCCCGCTGTTCGCCGCGTCCGGCGCGGCCCTCGCCCTCACGGGCGGAGCCGTCGTCCTCCACCGGCGCCGACGGGCCGACACCGGCTGAACCCGGCCCGGCTCACCCCTCCCCCACTCCCGACACCTCGGGGTGGACGCCGTCGTGGCGGGGGTCGGGGGTGGGAGGAGGTCCTGCGCCATGGACCGCGTCCGGCCCCGGAACGGCCGCCCGGCGTGATCACGAACTCCATGCCACGCCAGGCCTTCCGGTGTCTCGGTAGACGGTCATTGTGTCCTGCGACGGGCGTCGCGCACCGGATCGGAGGCGTATCACTCGTGTGGGCCGTCGAAGCGGGACCTCAGGGCACGTCGACCAGCACTCGGCCGTCGGCCGGGGTCTGCGCGGCGGCACGGCCACCGTAGGCGGACTCGACCCGGGACCGTTCGGCCGCGTCGGGAACAGGGTTCCTACAGCCGACTCCCGCGCTGGAGCCCGACATCAGCTTGGAGCACGGACCCGGTTTGTTGTCCGGGAGGCCCAGGTTGTGCCCGATCTCGTGGGCGGCTATGCGGGTCTTGTCGTAACCCTGGTCGACCGCCTGGCTGCCGAGTTCCACCCACGCCTGTCCACCCGGGCGGACCGGGCCCAGGCTCGCCTGCGGCCAACCGTTGGTGGCGGTGATCCGAATCTGGGCACGGGTACCGGGTGGCGCCTTGATCAGCTTCACGTTGGTGACGTTCGCGTTCCAGGAAGCGACTCCGGCGGTGATGGCCGCTTCCCAACCACCGGCTCGGGAGTCGTCGTAGTAGAGGGTCGTCGCCGCCGAAACGCTGTTCGGGGCGGCGGCGTTGGACGGCACGGCCGCGGCTTGCTCCGCAGGCGCCATGACCATGGTGACGACCGCGGCGGTCCCGACCGCCGCGAACCACTTGGAGGGGGGCATATGCGTCCTTCCGCTCGACTTGTCCGTGGCGGGTGGAGCACAGGTCCCGGGGGTGTCGGTGACCTGTCGACTCGTTGCGTCGTTGGGAGTATGTGCGTGCTCGTGGATTCGCAGGCATACCAGTCGGCCATAACATCGACACACAGAAGCCAAGACGCGGCTCGGCGGGATGGACGACAAGGTGCCCGGCTCCGCCGGGTTCGTCGAGTTCGTCGGCAACGGTTCGGTGTACTACGCGTACGACACGCTCGCCCCGTCGACGCACGGACGGCGGCCGGCATCGCTGCCGTTCGAAGCACCCGGTGATTATCGCCGTCTCATTCATCAATGCCCATTGAATCCCAAATAACCATTCGTTTGAGTGAATTGGGATGCCCATCATGGCCGGCGCCCCGGTACTGGCGTCGGCGGTACCCACAGCACACAACCATGTCGCGAGCCGCACCGGCCGGCGCGAGCCCGGAGGTATCGGTCGGGACGGCAGCCCATCCGTCGGGGCCGGTCACCGGAGCCGCCCCGGAAGTCACGACGAACGCTCCTTGATGTCGTATCCCATGACCCGACGCAACGTACCCCCATCCGACGACACTTCGCCGACGGCGCGCGACCGTGACCGACTCGTCGTCATCGCCCACCGGACCGGTCTTGTGAAGCCCGGAGCGTGAGCCCCGGTCGCGGCCGGCGTCGCTCGGCCCGGCCGCGACCTTTCTCGGAGGCTGGGCTATCCCAGTCCGCCGTTGAGGGCTGCGGCAAGTTCGCCGTTGTCGGTGTCGCCGCTCAGTTCCCAGAAGAAGGCGCCGCCCAGCTTCTGTTCCTTGGCCCACTTCGTCTTGACGGCGAGGCCGGCCGGCGTGTCGTAGCCCCACCATTCGTTGCCGCAGTGGCCGTACGAGGTGCCGCCGGCCAGTCCGGTGGCGGGGCAACGCACCTTGAGCGCGCGGTAGCTGCCGTCACCCGACGCCGGCGCGGTCGCGGTGCCACCCGGTTCGCTCTGGGTGACGCCCGTCCAGCCGTGACCGTAGAAGGGAATGCCGAGCAGCAGCTTCTTCGCGGGTACGCCCTTCGTCCGGAGCTTGGCGATGGCGTCGGCCGAGTTGAAGTTCGGCACGGGGATGCCCGGGTACGACGTCAGTGGTGAGTGCGGGGCGGTCGGGCCCTGCGCCATCCACGGACCGAAGAAGTCGTACGTCATGACGTTGTACCAGTCCACGGCCCCCGAGGCGCCGCCGTAGTCGGCGACGTCGAGCTTGCCGCCCGGGGCGGCGTCGGCCGTGATGGCGGCGCTGACCAGGTTGCCGGCGCCGAAGCGGGCACGGGTGGCGTCCAGCAGGGTTTTGATCGACCCGAAGCCGCTCGCGTCACAGGTCAGGCCGCACGCGTTCGGGTATTCCCAGTCCAGGTCGATGCCGTCGAACACGTCGGCCCAGCGCGGGTCTTCGACCACGCTGTGGCACGACTCGGCGAACGCGGCCGGGTTCTGCGCGGCCTGGGTGAAGCCGCCGGACCAGGTCCAGCCGCCGAACGAGTAGAGGACCTTGATGTTCGGGTACTTCTTCTTCAGCTCGCGCAGCTGGTTGAAGTGGCCCTTCAGCGGCTGCTCCGCGGTGTCGGCGATACCGTCGACGCTGTCGGCGGCGGTGTAGGGCCTCTGGTAGTCGGCCCAGGGATCGCCGACCACACACTTGCCGTCCACCACGTTGCCGAACGCATAGTTGATGTGGGTGATGTTGCGAGCCGTGCCGGACGTGTCGATGTTCTTGGCCAGGTAGGGGCCCCAGTTGGTGAAGTAGCCCAGCTTGACCTTCGCTTCGCCGGTGGTGCGCACCTTCGCGGGGGCGCTTGCGGGACCGACCTGATCCTTCGTGTCGCGCGCGACGACGGTGTAGGTGTAGCCGGTTCCGGTGTTGAGGCCGCGGTCGACGTAGGACGTGTGCCGAACGGTGGCGACCTTGACGCCGTCGCGCAGCACGTCGTAGTTCCGCACGCCCCGGTCGTCCCTGGCCGCGCGCCAGGAGAGTGCGACCGACGTATCGGTGACGTGGCTCGCGTGGGGCCTGCCCGGCGCGGTCGGCGGCCGGTCCCGGCCCCGGTCGGCGACCTGGTCGGACGTCTCCGAGCCGCCGGTGCCCTCCGCATGGGCCGGTCCGGTCAGGCCGACCAGGGCACCCAGGGGCAACAGCAGGGCCGTGAGCAGAGCGATGAACATCCGGCCGCGCCTGGCGCCCGGCCGATCGGGGTCTCGCGTGTGCGTGACGGGTCGTGCGGTGCCTGTGCTCAAGGGAACTCCTCGAACTCGGTCCGAACGTACGGGGACTGCGTCGCCACGCAGGCGTGTCGAGAGCTACGACACACCCCGTCGCGGCTGCCCGAGCCTAGGAAGGGCCCGAACCACCGGTCAATGGTCTGTACCAGATTGGTCTGGACCAGAGTCTCTCGTGTTCGACGAACCTCGGCGGTTCGTGGTCGACGTCCGCCCGGTTCGCGCCCGTGGTGTCGATCACCCGCAGCGTGCAGCACCATGCCCCCGGCCGCAGCGCGTCGGCGCGATCAGGGTTGGGCGTTGTACGGCCTCCGGACACGTGGCCGGGGCTACCGAACGACAACGGGGATCCGGCACGCTTTTCAGTAGCCGTCGGGTACGGGCTCGGCGAAGGCGATCGAGGAGGACGACTCCATGTCCCGGAAGGCATATCCCGGCTTACGTCCGCTGCGCGTCCTGCGCCTGTCGGTCGCCGCCGTGCTGCTCGCGGCGGTGGCACTGGTCGGCCCCGGCGGCGCGGCGCCCGCGCAAGCGCACGCGGGCGGCGGTGTGTACCGGCTGAAGCTGTGGTGGATGTGGCAGCGCGGGGACAACTTCACCGCCGCCACCCCGGCCGACGACCAAAGCGCCGCGCCCGGTTACCTGCTCATCCGATACGAGCCGTGGGTCTACGCGGACCCGGAGGCCGGCACGGTCCCGCTCCAGCTCTACTGGCACGCCGGCCGCGAGGACAACGCCAGTGTGGCCGACATCAACAGCCTCGACGCGGTCGCCGCCGCCGGGTACACCTACATCCGCACCCAGGGCTGGCTCTATGCGACTCCGGGCCCCGGCAGGGTGCCGCTGTACCTGTACTGGCACGCGGGTCGCCAGGACTTCCTGACCGTGGCCACGCAGGCAAGTATCGACTCCGCGATCTCGGCGGGCTACGTCCTCCAACGCATCGAGGGCTACGTGATGTCGAACCCGTAGGAGCTGTCGGCCTCACCCGGTCAGCCGACGCGGTGGGCGATCACGGTGATCGTCGCCTCGTCGGGACCGGCGTACACGAGCCGAGCCCACTGCCGGCGTCCATCGCCGCGAACGCGGCGCGGCGATGGACACCCATGTGTCCGCCCACCGCGCACCCCCGTGGAGTCGTCACGTTCCGAAGTCGCATGGTGACACGAAACACATCCCGAGCGGAACCGGCGAACATCCGGCACCGGCGAGGGTTCGAGGTCAGCGGCGTCGGGTTGGGCCCTGGCCGGTGCCGTTGAGGGTTGCGAGTCGGGCGAGAGGGGTTCCCTGGTTCCACAGTCCGAAGAAGTCACGGTGGACGGCGAGGATGCCGTTGTCCACGGCGAATTCGGTGGACTGCTTGCTGAGCGTGCTGGTGGTGACGAGCACGGCGATGTCGGCGCCGAAGTGGGTCTTGGCGCCGAGGAGGTCGCGGACCTCCTTGGGGACGATTCTGCGGGTGGGCACGTAGCGTTTGCACTGGATGACCGCGGAGCGCCCGTCGGGCAGCCGGCGCAGTAGGTCGGCGCCGTTGTCCCCGGAACCGCCGACCCGACGCACCTGCGTGCATCCGTCGCGACGCGCAGTTCGGCCACGAGTTCCTCGAATTGCGGGCCGGTGAGCGCGTCCACTTCCGCCAGGGTCCGCCGTCGCCCCGCGGCCACGGCGTCCTGGTGTCGCCACCGCTCGTCCTCGATCCGCGCGGCGCGGTGGGCGCACCACAGCCACCACCCCGCCCCCGCCGACGCGGCGGCCACCGTCACCCCGAGCGCCGCCCACACACCCCCGACGACGAACGCGATCGCCACCAGGATCGCCGTCGAGGTCCCCGACCACCGCACCCCGCCTGCCACGCAGGGCTCACGAGGTGCGGTGGTGTCGACGGACCCGAACCGCGGCCGTCTCCGTGGGTGGGCGTCAGGGCTTGGGCAGAGTGCAGCCCGGCAGGCTCAGGTCGACCTTGTTGCCGATACCTATGCAGGGCACGATGATGTACGTCTCCTGGGCGTAGTTGATGCCCTGATGGATGGTCACGTTGCCGTTCTGGTCGACCTCACACGGGTTGTTCACCGTGCAGGTGGCACCATCCTCGTTGCCGGTGTTGTTGACGGCGACGACCTTGCCGGTCGTCGTGTCGATCACCGGGGAGCCGGACGTACCGCCGATGGTGTTGCAGGACGACGTGTAGCGGACCGAGTCCCGCCAGGTCCAGTCGCCCTCCTTCAGGCGATACACGAAGCCGTCGACGTTGCAGCTGTAGATCCGCTTCCAATACCCGGAAACCACCTTGATCGCCGAACCGGCCACCGGGTGCTGGTCGTTGAGGGTCAGCGCGCTGATCCCATACGACCTCTGGATCTGCGCGTAGGTCTGGGTGAGTTCGTAGATCGAGATGTCCGTGTCGGTCATCGTGGCGTACGAGACCTTGTGGGCCCGCAGGGTGGCGACCCTGGAACCGGAGGCGCCGAGCAGCGAGAAGGTGCGGGACGACGGCTGGTCGGTGATGACCTCCCCGGCACCGGGGAATCCGGTCTCGAGGCAGTGGCCGTTGGAGAGGACGAGCGCGGGGTCGCCCGGCTGCGAGTTGGGCATCCGGATCACGGATCCCGAACAGTTGCTCAGCGCCACCGTACCGGCGAAGTTGACCGCCTTGACGGTGGCCGGCGGGGCACCGACGGCGGGTGCAGTGCCCGCGATCGCGAACAGCAGGGCACAGACGACGCCGAGTGCGCCGACGAGGGACTTCTTCATGTGAGGTTCCCCTTTTGAGGGTGGGGACGATGAAGGAGCGCAATTGTGTGGTGCATGCGCATTGTTGAGGCTTCGACACCCAAGGGACAAGTAAGCAAAGTGAGTTGGCTGTTTCTTTGCGCACGCCGACCATTGCCGCACCCACCCGAAGCCCCTCCGTTGCGTCTTGTCGTGAGCGAAGGAAGAACACGACGAACCGTCGCCGGTGGTGCTTGCCGGCCTGGTTGATCGCGGCGAGGGTCTCGGTGCCCCGACCCGTGAAGTCGAAGTCGCCGATGTCGCTTCATCCTGCGGGTATTCGGTGGCGGTTGGGGCGGAGGGCCATCCACGCGGGGCCTACGGAGGCGGCCAGGGCGGCCGTGAGGCATGTGGCGATGACGCCGCCGACGAGCGTCCACGGCACGACCAAGGGGACCGAGGTGCCGCCGAGATCGCTCAGCGCCGAACGCAGGCTCAGCAGCGACGGCACGGCGACGACCGCGCCGAGCGCCGTGCCGATGGTCACGACGATGGCCGACTCGGCGGCGATGGCGCACAGCGCCTGGCGGACGGTCGCGCCGGAAAGGCGCAGGACGCGCAGATCGGGCAGCCGATCGGCGGTGGCCGTCATCAGGGTGTTCGCGATCGCGATGGCCGTGTAACCGACGGAGACCACCACGAGCAGCACGGTGAAGATCCACACGAGGCGTTGCTCCTCGGCGTCGGCCGACGAGGCGTAGGCGGCGACGCTCACCTCCTTGCCGCCGAGCGGCGCCGGCGCGGGATCGGCTCCGGTGCGAAAGACGGCCGCCGTCAGGGCCGAGGGATCGTGGGAGCGGACGGTCCCGCGCGGGAACAGGACGTCGTAGGGGGTCGACCGGTCGGCCAGCACGGCGACCACGCGCATCGTCTCGGTGGCGCCGTCACGGAAGGTCACCCGCGCGTCGCCGCCGTGTCGCCACCCCAGGCGCGCGGCGGCGCTTTCGGACACCGCCATCGTGGTGGGGCCGCGCAACTCGGCGAAGGAGCCCTGCCGAACCTCGACCCGGTCGCCGACGGCGGCGAATTCGTCGGTGACCACACCCGCCGCCTCGACGACCGCGTCCTTGTCGCCGTAAACGGTCGTGGGTGTCAGCGGGGTGCCCGCCACCTCGGCCACCGCGGCGTCCGTCAGGCCCGGGGTGTCATCGGGCACGATGACGCGCTGGGCTCGCACCGACGCCGCGCGCCGCGCCTCGTAGGACTGCGCCGTGGTCGCCACCATGCCCGTGATCAGCACCGCCAGGCCGACCGTCGCGAGCACCGGCGCCGCAGTGGCGGCGGTGCGGCGCACGGCCGTCAGCATGCCCTCGCGTACGAGCAACCCGATCGCCCCGGCGCCTCGCGACAACGGCCATGTCAGCACCCGCACCACGGGAGGCACCACCGCCGGGGCGAGCATGGTCAGCCCGACGATGAGGGCCATCGGCGGATACAGCCCGAAATCCGCGAGCGCCCGGGGGTCGGCCGTCGCCGTGACCGCCGCCGAGACCACGCCGAGGGCCACGAACAACAGCCCACCGACGACGCGCCCGCGCGACATCGGCCGGTTGTCCACGTCGGCCTCGCGCAGGGCCTCCAAGGGCGCGATCCGCGCGGCGCGACGGGACGCCGACCACACTCCCGCCATGGCCACGACCATGCCCAGCACGAACGCGCCGGCCAGGGGCAGCACGCCGACCTCGACCGTGAAGCCCTCGGGCTCGAACCCGAGATCGACCAGGACGCCGGCGAAGGTGGGAGACAGGACTCCGCCGAGCACGACCCCGAGCCCGGCCGCGAGCGCGGCGACGGCGCCCGCCTCCGCGAACAGCGCGCGCCGAACCTGCTTCGGCGTGGCGCCGATGGTGCGCAGCAGACCGAACTCGCGTCGACGCCCCGCGACCGAGAGGGCGAACGTGGACGCCACGACGAACACGGTCGTGAACGCGGCCAGAGCCGCCATGGCGGACAGCACCTGAAGGCCCACCCACCGGGTGAACGCGGCGTGGCCCGGTTCCAGTTCGGCGCGGTCGGAGCCGGTGAGCACCCGCCCCTCCGCGCCCACCACCGCCCGCACCGCCGCCGGGTCGAGCGTCGCGCCGGCGCCGGCGAGCAGGCCCAATACGCGTACACCGCCTGCGAGTCGATCCGCCTGGCCGTCCGTCAGGTAGATGCCGGGGCCGTCGACGAGACCCGACACCGTGTAGGGCGCGGGTCCGGACGCGGTGAGCACGGTGACCGTGTCGCCGGGGCGCGGCCCGAGCCGGCGGTCGAGCACCACCTCGTGGTCGGCGACGGGTGGCCGCCCCGCGACCGGCGCGTGGGCCGCGAGCGCGGCGCTCGACCAACCGTGCCCCAGCGGATCGTCGGACCGGGGATCGCCGACGGGGCGCCCGCCGATCACCACCTGGGCGTAGAACGAGCGGTCCACCACGACGCGCCCGACTCCGGGCACGGCCGCGAGTCGATCCGCGAGCCGCCGCGCCCGTTCCGCCGACCACGGGGGGCCGTCGTCGAACGGCGGCGCCTGCGGCCGGGCCTCGCCGCCGCGTACGAGCACCGGCGCAGCCGCGAACCGCTCCGGGGTCTCGGGGCCCGAGGACAGCAGGACCACGCCCGTCGTCGCGAGGATCGTCACGCCCAGCCCGAGGCCCACGAAGGAGCCGAGGAACGACACCCACCGGGCCCGCATGGTGGCGAGGGTCAGCACAACTCCTCCAGCCACGCCATGCGGGCCGCGATGGTCTCGGCGGAGATGCCGGCCCCGTCCGCGCCGCGATGGATCTCGTCGGCCACGCGGCCGTCGGTGAGCAGTACCACTCGATCCGCGAAGGCGGCGGCGGTCGGGTCGTGCGTGACCATCACCACCGTCTGGCCGTGCGCGTCGACGACTTCGCGCAGCAGGCGCAGGACGTCGCGCGATGCCTTCGAGTCGAGCGCGCCGGTCGGCTCGTCGGCGAACACCACCGCGGGCCGGGTGATCAACGCGCGGGCGATGGCGACGCGTTGTCGCTGCCCGCCGGACAACTCGGCCGGTCGGTGGCGGGCCCGGTCCGCGAGCCCCACCTCGGCCAGGGCCGCCGCGACGCGCGCCGGGTCGGGGCGGCGCCCGGCCAGGCGCAGCGGCAGGGCGACGTTCTGCTCGGCGGTGAGCGCGGAGACCAGATTGAAGGACTGGAAGACGAAGCCGACGCGCGAGCGCCGAAACAGCGTCGACTCGTGCTCGTCGAGGGCGCGCACGTCGACGCCGTCGACCCGGATCTCGCCGCCGTCGGCGCGGTCGATGCCGGCCGCGCATTGCAACAGCGTGGACTTGCCCGAGCCAGAGGCGCCCATCACCGCCGTCAGCGTGCCGCGCGGGAAGTCGAGGGTGACGCCGTCGAGCGCGATGACCCGCTGGGCACCCGCGTGGTGCGTCTTCGTCACGCGAAGCAGGCGCACGGCCGGGCCCGTCGGTGTGGGTGTCGGTGTGGATGTCGCTGTGGTCATGCCCTCCAGGAAACCGTCGGCGAACGGCCGGCACATTGGTGCCAGGGCGAGAGTGGGACTAGCCCTGGCACTACCGACGCGGCCGTCGCGCGCCGGCTAACGTCGTCGTATGTTCGCGCAAGCCTCGTGGGACTCGATCGGTCGGCGACCGGTGCGTTTCCTGGTGTCTCCGGTGCCATGGCGGGCCCTGTCCTATCTCGGGGCGAGTTGGGTCGTCGGGGCGGTCGTGGTGGTGACCGTGACGTCGGTCGTGGCCGTCGGCGTCACGACGTGGGAGACGTCTGTCGGCCCGGTGTTCACCGCGTCGCTGGGGCTCGTTGCCCTCGCGTGCATGGCGTTCGCCGCCGCGCCGTTCGAGCGGTGGCGGCTGCGGCTCATCGGCGCTGCCCTCGCGCCGCCGGAGCGGTCGGGCGGTGTGCGGGCGCGGCTGCGCGAGCCCGCCGGGCGACGCGAACTCGGCTACGCGCTGGTGTCGTTGCTCGCGCTGTGGTGGGTGGATCTGGGCATCGCGTCGGTGGCGTTGGTGATTCCTGGGCTGTTGGTCTCGGCGCCGCTGCAGCCCACGGCGCCGTTGTGGATGGCGGTGGTGCTGCCGTTGGTGGGGGTCGTACTGCTGCCCGTCGCGCTGTTCCTGATCGCGGCGTGGGCGGGCGTGCGGGCGACGATGACGCGTGCCGTGCTCGCGCCTCGCGAGGCGGAGTTGATCGAGGTGGTGCGATCCAGGGCGCGTCTGGTCGACGCGTTCGAGACGGAGCGCCGGCGGATCGAGCGCGATCTGCACGACGGCGCGCAGCAGCGCCTGGTCGCGTTGAGCATGAAGTTGGGCCTGGCCTCGCTCGACCTGCCGCCCGGGTCGCCCGCCGCCCGTCAGGTCCGGGAGGCACACGAGATGGCGCGGGCGGCGCTGACCGACCTGCGTGAGCTGATCCGCGGCGTGCACCCGCAAGTGCTCACCGAACGGGGACTGCCGGCCGCCGTCCGCGATGTCGCGGGGCGCTCGCCGGTCCCGGTCGACGTCGATGTCGAAGTGGCCGGGCGATTGCCCGTGGCGGTGGAGGTGACCGCCTATTTCGTGGTGTGCGAGGCGTTGGCGAACGTGGCCAAGCACAGCGGCGCGCAACGGTGCGCGGTCCGCGGGCGGGTGGCCGACGGGCTGCTGGCGTTGGAGGTGCGTGACGGCGGTGCGGGCGGTGCCGACCCGGAGGCGGGCACCGGGCTGACGGGTCTGGTCGATCGACTCGCGGTTCTCGACGGCAGAATGTTGTTGTCCAGCCCGATGGGTGGCCCGACCCTGCTGCGAGTGGAGATCCCGTGTCCGGCCTCAGAGTAGTGCTCGCGGAGGACGCCGTGCTGTTGCGCGAGGGGCTGGTGGGACTGCTCGAGCGTTTCGGCCACGAAGTGGCCGCGGCAGTGGGCGACGGTCCTTCGCTGATCGCGGCCACGCGGGAGCATCGCCCCGATGTGGTGATCGCCGATGTGCGCATGCCACCCGACTTCACCGACGAAGGGCTGCGCGCCGCGCGCGAACTCCAGGCGACGATACCGTCGTTGGCCGTTCTGGTACTGAGCCAGTACGTCGAGCAGACCTTCGCGGAGGAGCTTTTCGACGCGCGTGGCGCCTCGGGCATGGGATATCTGCTGAAGGAACGCATCGGCGATGTCGAGGAGTTCACCGACGCCCTGACCCGTGTCGCCGGGGGTGGAACCGTGGTCGACCCCGAGGTGGTGCGCCAACTCCTGGCGCGTCGGCGCGATCCGCTGCGGCGCCTGACTCCGCGCGAGCGCGAGGTCCTCGCCCACATGGCCGAGGGACGCTCCAACGCCGCCATCGCGCGCGCGTTGGTGGTGACGGAAGCCGCCGTGGCCAAACACATCGCAGGCATCCTGACCAAACTCGACCTCCCCCCGGCCCCCGACGACCACCGCCGAGTCCTGGCCGTCCTGGCCTACCTACGCGGCTGAAGCACCCGCGCAACGCGGCCGGCACGTCGAGAGCACCCGGCCCACCCCCTCGCCCGGCGCATCAAGACTGTCCGACCGCCTCGATCCACCGGGGAAAGCCGCATGCTCTGCCACCGGGCGCCACGAATGAGAAGACCCACGCCTGACGCGGCACCTCGGGTACGGGCCGCTCACCGAACTGCCCACTGCGCGGCGGCATGGCTCTTCCGCGAGGCCGACGAAACCCGCGCCGCCGCCACCGCCACGACCGATCCCGCCGGCGGAGGTGGACCACACGATCGCGGTGCATGTACGCGCGGTGTTCCTGGCCCCGCAGGCGGCGGCGCGCCACACTCGAACCCTCCGCGCACCGCGTGCGAACCCCGCGGCGGCCGGGCCGTGGCCGCTCGCGTGCTCAGCGGCGGTACACCGCCGTCGCGATCTCGACGAAGGAGCGGATCAACGGGTTGCCGTCGCCGTCGTTCCACACCACGACCACCCGGCTCGGCGCCATGTCGACCAGCGGAACCACGGTCAGGTTCTCGGGTAGCACGTTCTCCGCCAGGCCGTGTCCCAGCGGAGCCAGCCCGACGGTGCTGTTCCAGAGCACGGCCTGCACACACTCCTGGACGACGCGCACCACCGGGCCCTCGCGCGGCTCGCCGCCGTTCCAGTACGACTGCCAGATCGGATCGGTGCCCGGAGGGAACTGGAACCAGCGACGGTCGCCCAGATCGGCAATCTCCAGACGGTCGCGTCGGGTCAGCGGATCGTCGGCGCGCAGTACCGCACCGACCGGATCCGCGCGCAACTCGCGCAGCGTCAAGGCCGTCTCGTCGAACGGCGCACGCGTCAGGGCCACATCGACCAACCCGGCGCGCAACCCACAGGTCGGGTCGGTCAGGTCCGCGTCGCGGATGCGGATGTCGACACCGGGATGACTGCGGCGGAAGGCGGTGGCCAGCCTGGTGATGCCGGGATCGCTGCTGTCCCCAAGGATGCCCACGGTGATCCCCGCCAGGCCGGCCGCCGCCACCACGCGGGCGCGGAGGAGGTCGGCCTGCCCGAGCAGCGCCCGAGCCTCGTCGAGCAGTATCGCCCCCACCGGCGTGAGCGTGACGCCGCCGGGCGAGCGGGCGAACAGCGCGGCCCCGACCTCGGTCTCCAACTGCTTGATCGCCCGACTCAGCGGCGGCTGGCTCATGTGCAGCCGAGCCGCGGCCCGGCCGAAGTGGAGTTCTTCGGCGACCGCCACGAAGTAGCGCAGGGTACGTAGCTCCACGCTGCAACGATACCCGTACGGTATCGGCGCGCCGGAATGGGTCTTGGACAGCGGCGGAGCCCCGGCGGTGCACTTGGAGCATGTCCTACGAGAACACATCCGCTGAAGCGAAATCCGGTGAACCGCAGGCCACCCACCCCGGTGTCTCGGTGGTCGGCCCCGACGACGGCGAGGTGATCATCATGGCCACCACGCGCATGCGAGTCCTCGAGGACGGCAGCCACACGGAGCACCGTCTCGGGGTCACCGAATCCATCCTCGCCCCGCACACCTCGGGGCCGCCGCAACACCGCCATGCCCTGCACGACGAGGGCTTCTACATCGTCTCGGGCACGTTGGTGTTCACCATCGGGGACACGCGGTACGAGGCGACGGCGGGCACACTCGTGGTCGTCCCGCGCGGAGCCCCGCATACCTTCGCCAACCCGACCGACCAACCCGCCGTCCTGCTCAGCATGTTCACCCCCGACCTCTACGTGCAGTACTTCCGAGACCTCCAGGCCCTGACCGCGGACGGCGGACCGCCGGCGCCACGGGCCGGCCTCGAGACGATGAGCCGCTACGCCACCGTGGCCACCACCGACTTCGCCTGAAGCCGGTGGCGTGACCGGGCGCCCTCAATCCCTCGGCAGCCCTTCGGCGCCCGGATCGCTCACACACGCCCATCCACGACCTCCGGGCCGCCCCGGACCCGGCGGGTCACCCCCATGCGGTGACCCCGAACGGAGATCATGAACATCGCCCATTGGATCGTCGCCGGCCTGCTCGCGTCCTTCTACCTCTACGCGGGTGGGCTCAAAATGGTCCGCAGCCCCGAGCTGCTCCGGCCGATGATGGCCTGGGTGGACCGGATACCGCTGCCCGCCGTCAGGGCACTGGGAACGGTCGAAGTGCTGGGTGCCGTCGGCCTGCTCCTCCCGCCGGCGACCGGCATCGCCCCCTGGGCGGCCCCCGCCGCGGCCATCGGGTTCACCCTGCTGCAAATAGGCGCGATCGCCGTCCACTTGACCGGCGAAGACCGCCGAATCATCCTCAACATCGGGCTCGTCATCGCTGCCGCCGCGACCATCTGGCTCGCCACCGCCCGGCTGTGATCGAGCGGGGAACTTCGTGATGCGGCGGGCCGGTACGGCCGAGGTCGCCCCGTTGAGCGGGGGCAGAAGCCGAGCAGTCCGCAGTTGCTGTCGGCACAGTTGCGCGGTCCGGATCCGGGTACACGTCTGGACGCGGGGCGCATGAGCCGCGACCCGATGGCCACGCGGCGTGGCGACCACACCGACCTGGTGACGCTGGTCGCCAGCCAACTCGACACGAGCGACAGGGAGTTGGCCGCCGCGGCCCGACCGGCCGGCCGGGCCGGCCGGGCCGGCCGGGCCGCCCGGGCCAACCGGGCCGGCGCCCTCGTCACCGCGAACCTCGGCGGTTCGGAACGACCGTCACCGGCCTCGCGAGCCGCCGAGGATTCGGCGTGGCTGTCGGGGCTTCCCGACTATGCGATCGGGAAATCGAAATAGGTGTCCGGGTAGGGCTCGTCCTTCAGCGTGTAGTGCCACCATTCGCAGTCGTACGCACTGAACCCGGCGGCCTCCATGATGGAGCGGAGATATTGTCGATTGGTCGTTTCGACCTCCGTAATACCCCGTGCTCCGTGGTGCGAGATCGGGTCCATCAGGTCGTGGTGGCCGCCCATCGGAGCCAGGTCGCCGGTATCCAGGTGGTAGAGCGTCAGGTCGACGGTACTGCCGCGGCTGTGGCCCGACTTGGCGGCCACATACCCCTTTTCGAACATCTCGGCTCTGTCGATATTCGGATAGTGTCGTGGCTTCGTCCGACCGTCCTCCGCCCGGGTCGACCAGCTCAGGAATCGGTCGACCGCGCGCTGGGGGCGGTATCCGTCCCACAGAAGCAGGTCGAACCCGACCGATGCGGCCTCTTCCCGCGCCCTTTTCAGGGCCGCGCACAAGGCCCTCGTACCGACGATGCGATTGGCCGAATACCCGTCCACCGGCTTGCCGATGAAGTTGTCCCAGGTGGCGTACTTGGCGTCCCACCGCACCCCGGGGATCAGCTCGTCGACGAAGGCGAAGTCGTCGTTCATCGATTCTTTCCTTCGATCGCCAACGACACCAGCCGATCGATCACTTCGGACAACGGGAATCCGGCGGCTGCCATCATGCGCGGATAACGGCTGTACGAGGTGAGCCCGGGAAGGGTGTTGACCTCGTTGAGGACCACGTTTCCGGCCGGCGTGAGGAACATGTCCACGCGGGCCAGCCCCCGGCAACCGAGGGCACGATAGATGGCCTTGGCCGTTTCCTGGACACGAGCGCGCGACTCCGCCGGGATGTCCGCGGGCACGATCGGTGTCGAATTGTCGGAGCCTCTTTCGGGCACCGCCTCCTGGTGGATCTTGAAGAATCCGTGCGACAGCGCGATACGATCCACTTCGCCCGTGATCAATTCCGGATCGTTGCCCAATATCGCGCAGCCGACCTCGCTGCCGACGACAGCCTCTTCGATCAGGATCTTCGAGTCGTATCGACGTGCCTCGGCGATCGCATCGGCCAGTTCTTCCGGCCGGGATACCTTGCCGACCCCGAACGACGATCCGGAACGGGCCGGCTTCACGAACGCGGGATAGAAAATCCCGTCGGCGTCGACCTTCTCGTCCGCCGTGACGGCGATGAAATTCGGCGTGTCGATCCCCGCGCCTGCCGCGATGGCGTAGGCAAGGGATTTGTCCATGCACAGCGCGGAGCTTTGGATGTCGCAGCCCACATAGGGTATTCCGGAGAGTTCCAGCAGACCCTGCGGCGCGCCGTCTTCACCGTGCTTGCCGTGCAGCACCGGCAACACCACATCCAGGCGGATCGTCTCGTAGCGACCCGACTCCAGAAGGAGCAGTCCCTGCACGCTCGGGTCCGGTGCCAGTACGACCGGACGGCAATTGCCGCCTTCCCAGTCCGCGTCGGGGCCGTCACACAGCTTCCAGGCTCCGCCCTTCGTGATCCCGACCCAGAAGGGCAGATACTTTTCCGGGTCGAGGTTCTGCGCGACCAGCTGCGCCGATTTGACGGAGATGGGGTGCTCTTCGGAGCTGCCCCCGAATATGATCCCGATTCTTGTCTCAGCCACGCTGATCCCCGCTCTCGAACTTCAGGCAGTTGACGATGGAGTTTTCGACCGTGTCCCGGAGGGCGTGATCCGTGTAATAGGCGGTGTGCGGGCTGACCAGGGCGTTCGGAAGTTGGTGCAGCCGCAGCAACGACTTGCTTTCGACGGGCTTGTCCCGGCGGTCGGCGTAGAAGATTCCTTCCTCTCCTTCGAGGACGTCCAGCGCCGCGCCACCCAATTCGCCGCGTTCCAGCGCCGCGATCAGGGCCTCGGTTTCGATCAGTGCACCGCGTCCGGTGTTGACGATGAAGGCTCCGTTCTTCATGCGCCCGATGCGTCGGCCGTCGATGAGGTGGTGGGTGTCCGCGGTGAGCGGTGTATGCAGCGTCACGATGTCGCTCACGCGCAGCAGTTCGTCGAGGTCGACGTAATCCGCCGCGACCTTGGGGGTGGTGTCGTGGGCCACTATCCGACAGCCGAAGCCCCGCAGTCTGTCCACGACGGCCGCACCGATGCGCCCCGTTCCCACCACCCCGACGGTCAGGTCACGCAACTCTTTCCCGCGCACATCGTTGAGTGAGTAGTCGTGCGCGTCCGCACGGCGGATGATGGATCTGGCATTTCGCAGTGCCATCAACATGAGCATCAGCGTGTAGTCGGCCACACTGTCTGGGGAATAGACGACATTACCGACGGAGATTCCGACGCTCTCCGCGTATTTCACATCGATATGGTTGTATCCGATGCTTCGTGTGGAGATGTACGCCACGCCGACCCGGCTGAGCGCGAGGAGGGTGGCATCGGCGATGCGCGTCTTGTGGCCCACGCTGATACAGCGGTTCCCCGACGCCAGTTCGATATTGGCCTCGGCGGGCGCTGCGGCGGTAATGGTCGGCACTACGTCGAATCGGGGTGACATTTCTCGGAACAGAGCGGCCTCGTCCCGCTCACATCCATAGATCGTGATTCCCGTGGTTCGAACATCCGAAGAGGAAGCGGAGGAAGCGGAGGACGAGGACGCCGCAGATCCGGTGCGGCGGGCCTCGGTTCGTATCGGATCGCGATAACTCATGACACCCAGTAAAGGCGGCATGGCGTTGTCGGAACGTACGCGCTTTTCGATATGCCGACGCTACGTTACCCACAGGTATTATCGTGAGCACGGCAAACTCGCGTGGTTCGGCGCGAACGCGGCGTCATCGCCCGCGACGCCTCATGTACAGATCGAAGGCCCGGTAGACCATCGGTCGCAGGGGCAGGTCCCACTCGCCGACATACCGCACCGCCCGACCGCCGGTGCCGACCTTGAACCGGATCAGGCCCACGTGCGGATCGTCGGCATCGAGGGTGGGGGTGATGCCGCGCAGGTCGTAGACGTCGCAGCCGGCCGCCAGCGAGTCGCGGATCATCGACCACTGGCACGCGTTGGAGCCGCGCACCTCGCGCTTGGCGGTGGAGGACGCGCCGTACGAGTACCACGCGTGCGCACCGACGCGGACCAGGATGGTCGCGGCGACCGGATCGCCCTCGTGCCGAGCCACGTAGAGCCTGATCCGCTCCGGATCCTCCGCGCTCATCGCCGCGAACATGCTCTCGAAGTAGCGCAGCGGTCGCGGAATGAAGCGGTCACGTTCGGCGGTGTGCACGTAGAGGTCGTGGAACGCCGCCAGGTCCGCGTCGATCGTGACCTCGACGCCCTCCTTCTCGGCCTTCCTGATGTTGCGACGCCAGAGCTGGTTCATGCCCCCGAGCAGGTCGTCCTCGGTCCTGCCGGCCAGCGGAATCTCGTACTTGAACTGCGGCTGGCCGAGCCCGAAACCGTCCTCCGGGCTCTGCGGCAACCATCCGGCGTCCCGAAGCCGGCTGCTCACATGGGCGCCGACCGGGTCGGGCGAGCGGCCGGGGATGTCGGTGAGCCGCCGGATGCCCGGATCGGCGGCGCCCTCCTTGACCTGTTCCGCGCTCCAGGTGTCCATGCGCACCGGCGGGCACAGCCGGATCGCGAACGCCCCGCGTGCCTTGAGGTGGGCCGCCAGCGGGTCGAGCCAGGCGTCGATGTCGCCGGTCCAGTCGATGGTCGGCCCCTCGGGCAGATAGGCGAGCGTGTACCGCTCCAGCCGCGGCACCGGACGGTGCAACACGAGCCCGGCGCCGACCAGCCGCGGGCCGTCGTACCAGCCGACCGATTCGTTGCGCCACTCGGTCTTGACGCGGCCCCACGCCGGGGTCTGAAGGAAGCTGACCGAGCACTGTGCGCGCACGAACGCCAGATGCTCGTTCGCGCCGATCGTCGCGACGGTCAAACGTGTCCCCGCGGCCGGGGAGTTGCGGCGGGGTGCGGTTCGGCTCATCGGTGCCTCGCCCCCGCGTCGGCCCGGTGGGGAGGGGAGGTACACGGCGGTGTCGGCCGGTGGTAGGACATTGCGCCAGTGAAGGCGGCGTGCCGTTGCCGATACGTATGCACTTTTCGATAGACCGACGATATGCCGCGCCTCGTAGCATCGGGGCATGCGTGTGCTGATCGTCGAGGACGAGCCCTACATGGCCGAAGCCATCCGCGATGGCCTGCGCCTGGAGGCGATCGCGGCCGACATCGCCGGAGACGGCGACACCGCCTTGGAGTTGCTGAGCATCAACAGCTACCACATCGCCATCCTCGACCGGGACATCCCCGGACCCTCGGGCGACGAGATCGCCACCCGTATCGTCGCCTCCGGCAGCGGCATGCCCATCCTCATGCTCACCGCCGCCGACCGCATCGACGACAAGGTCACCGGGTTCGAACTCGGCGCCGACGACTACCTCACGAAGCCGTTCGAACTGCGCGAACTGGTGCTCAGGCTCAGGGCCCTGGACCGCAGACGGGCACACAGCAGGCCCCCGGTACGCGAGCTCGCGGGTGTGCGGCTGGACCCCTTTCGCCGGGAGGTCTACCGCGACGGGCGCTATGTGGCGCTGACTAGGAAGCAGTTCGCCGTGCTCGAAGTCCTCGTCGCCGCCGAGGGCGGGGTCGTCAGCGCCGAGGAACTCCTGGCGCGGGCGTGGGACGAGAACGCCGACCCGTTCACCAACGCGGTACGCATCACGGTCTCGGCGCTGCGCAAACGGCTCGGCGAACCCTGGATCATCCTCACCGTACCCGGCGTCGGGTATCGCATCGACACCCAACCGGCGCACGATCGCGAGGGCAACGACCGTGCATAGGGCGTCCGTACAGCCCCTGGGCAAGGCGCCTCCGCCGGCCGTGCACAGCACACCCGAGCAGCCGCCGGCGCGGGCTCCCGGACTGAGCGCGCGCCTGAAACTCACCCTCAGTTACGCCGGCTTCCTCATGCTGGCCGGCTTCCTGCTGCTCATCGTGCTGTGGTGGTCCATCTGGCGGTATGTACCCTACAAGCCGATCAGGGACAGCGACGGTCTGGTCCCCCGGCACGGTCGCATGATGTTTCTGCGCACCTTCATGCCGGTCGCGACCACGATCATGAGCTTCCTGTTGGTGTTCGGTCTGGTGGGCGGATGGATTCTCGCCGGCCGCATGCTCGCCCCCCTCACCCGCATCACGGACGCCACGCGCAAGGCCGCCGACGGGTCGCTCTCCCACCGGATCCGGTTGCGCGGCCGCAAGGACGAGTTTCGCGAACTCGCCGACACCTTCGACGCGATGCTCGCCCGGCTCGAGGAACACGTCGCCGAACAACGAAGATTCGCCGCCAACGCGTCGCACGAACTGCGCACCCCACTGGCGATCTCGCAAACGCTTCTCGACGTGGCCCGCAACAATCCGATCCACGACCACGGCGAACTCGTTGCCCGCCTGCACGCCGTCAATGCCCGGGCGATCGAACTCACCGAGGCGCTGCTCGTGCTCAGCCGCACCGACCAGGGCTCCGTCACCCGCGAACCCGTCGACCTGTCGCTCCTGGTGGAGGAAGCCGCCGAAACACTGCTCCCGCTCGCCGAGAAACGCGGCGTCACCATCGACGCCTCCGGCGAGATCACCCCCACCGTCGGGTCGCCGGCGCTCCTGCTCCAGATGACGACGAACCTCGTCCACAACGCCATCGTGCACAACCTGCCCGAACAGGGCGTCGTGTGGGTCGAGACCTGCGTGCGCCCGAACAAAGTGGTGCTCACGGTCGAAAACAGCGGCGAGGTGCTTTCCGCACAGCTGGTCTCCACCCTCACCGAACCGTTCCAGCGCGGCACCGAACGCATCCGCAACGACCACGCGGGCGTCGGCCTGGGGCTGGCGATCGTCAAGAGCATCGTCCGGGTACACGACGGATCCCTCGTCATCACCCCACGCCCCTGGGGCGGACTGCGCATCACCGTCGAACTGCCCACCGCGACGCGCGTGTCCGTCCCGAGGGCACGGCATGCGGGCGCGACACCGTGAGCGGGCCCGCCGAGGTCCGTCACCCACCGCCACGACCTCGAACATCGCCGACGCCCCGTCAGGAAGCCCAGCATGACCGCGACCCGCCGCCTCATCTCGCCCCGCCGCTGGACCCCTCCCCCGGCCCCGGCCGACCATGGACGCACACACGTCACCGGCCGCTTCGTCGTAGGCCGCCGCATCCCGACCGGCGGCCACGGTCCCGAGGACGTGATCTTCGACGAGCGGGGCCGAATGCTCGCCGGCCTCGACGACGGCACCGTCGTGCGCATCGACCCGGCCACCGGCGCCCGCACCGTGCTCGGGAACACCGGAGGCCGTCCGCTGGGCCTCGAACCCTCCGCCGACGGCGGCGTCCTGGTGTGCGACCACGATCGCGGGCTGCTGCGCATGTCCGCCGACGGATCGGTCGAAGTGCTCGTCGACACGGTCGAGGACCGGCCGCTCACCTTCGCGAGCAACGTGGTGGAAGGCCCGGACGGGACCGTCTGGTTCACGGTGTCCACGCGCCGCTGGGACCTGGAACACCACCTCGGCGACTTCCTGGAGCACTCCTGCACCGGCCTGCTCGTCCGCCGCGACCGCGACGGCACCGTCACCGTGCTCCGCAACGACCTCAAGTTCGCCAACGGCCTCGTCCTCGCGCCGGATGCCTCCCACCTGCTCGTGGCCGAGACCAGCGGGTACCGGGTGAGCCGCTACCGACTCACCGGACCGAACGCCGGCGGCATGGAGCCCTTCGTCGACAACCTCCCCGGCCTGCCCGACAACATGAGCCTGGGCCGGGACGGATTGGTGTGGGTGTCGATCGTGGCGCCCCGAAACGCGCTGCTGGACCGGTTGTTGCCGCTGCCGGGCTTGCTTCGGCTGCTGGTGTGGAACCTCCCCGAGGCGATCCGCCCCGAGGCCGCTCCCATCGCCTGGGTGATGGCGTTCGACCTCGACGGCCGCCTCGTCCACGACCTGCGCACGGACGACGGTTCGTACGCCTTCGTGACCGGCGTCGCCGAATACGACGGAACACTGGTCGCAGCCGGCCTGCACGAGGACGACATCGTCGTCCTGGCGCGCACACCCCCGGCCGAGTGAAAAGTCACCGGAGGACAGGACGAAGCGGCGGCCGAGCGTTATCTGCGAGTCCCGGAAACCTCCCAGATCCGTGGGATTTCGCTGCCCGAGCGCAACGGCGAGGATAACGACAGCGCGTTCCGAACCGGGTGCAGTCGGTGGTCGGCCACCGGCACCGGTGCGGTGGATCGCGCCGTCCAAGCACGTCCCGATCCCTCGGGACGCGGCGTCACTCGCACTCCGCACGAGATGGGACGAACACGCAGATGAGACGCAGCGTAACGATTCTCCGCGAACGAACCGGGCCGGCGCCCGGATCCAGGGGTCGCGCCGGACTGGTTCGCCTGGTCGCGATCGGCGCACTCTCCCTCGGCACGCTGGGCGTGGGCGCCGCGTCGGCCTCCGCCGCCGTCGAGGCTCCGGCCGGCACCGACCCCAACGTCGCCGCCGCCTACCGGTGCGATGTCGTGTACACCACCGCCTACTACTCCTGGATCACCACCGGCCACAGCCACATCGACTCCATGCTGCACGCCGAGCGGAGCTACTCGGCCTGCGATGCAAAGCGCCAGACGTACCTCGTCCGTCCCGGTGATCTCCGTCCCGACAAACCGATCACCATCGACCCGAGCCTGCTCACCCAGGTCCGACCGTAGCCGCACCACCGCACCGCCGCACCAATTCTTCTACCGGAAAAGCGAGTTGATCCCATGAAGATTCGTCGCATCGCCACCGCGATCGCCGGCGCGGCCGTCCTGGCCCCGGTGCTCGTACTGACCGTCGGCTCTGCGGCACACGCGAACCCGCCCTACGCGCACTCCAAGCTCGAGCGGTGCACCATCGACTGGAACAACAACTACTGGTCCGGCGGCGAGGCCTTCGCCCGCGGTCAGTGGAGGGCGTGCATGGCCGAGTAACCGTCCCGCGCCCCGGGCGCCGGTCGCGGCCCACCGTGGGTTTGCGGGCGGCGCTCGTCGGGGCCGGCCTGTGGTCGGTGGAGGAATCTGTGCACGGAGCGGCACGTGTTCCCCCGGAGGGGCGGCCTCCGCATCGGGTCCGCTCCGTAAGGTGGGGATCGGAAGCCGCGCCCGTCGGTCGAGAGGCCGAGGGCATGCCGAAGCAGGAGTCTCCGTGGACCACGAACCCCACCCCGGACGGGAACCGGTCGTGCTCGAACCCTTGGTGCGCGCGTTCGTGGACGAGCACCGGCGCGTGGCCTCGACCGGGGAGGACGGCGGGCGCTCGACCGCGCGGCCCGACGATGGCCTCCCGGGACGGTACTCGAAGACGTCGGGCATCACGTCCGGCCTCACGTCCGGCATCCACGCCGCGGACCCCGACGTCGAGGAGGCGACGCTGACGGTGCCCGTCGCGTGTGACGATCGTCAGGTCGTCCGCGTCCTGCGCCCCGTCGATGCCGACGAGCCACTGCCGGTGATCCTGTATGTACCCGGCCCGTCCCGGACACGGACCGACGCTCCCCCGCAGCGGGCGTTCGAGCGCGACCTCGTGCTCGGCGCGGATGCCGCGGTCGTCGTCCTCGACCCGCCGCACCCCCACGGCAAGCGCCACCCCGCCGCGGTGGAGCGTCTCCACACGATCGCCTCGTGGCTCTTCGAACACGGCGCGGACGCGGGACTCGACCCGCGTCGCGTCGCCGCCGTCGGCGTGTCCACCGGGGCGAACCTGGTGGCCGGCCTGACCCTGGCCACCCGGCGCCACGGCGGTCCGCCGCTGCTCCAGCAGGTGCTGATCTGCCCGACCACCGATGCCTCGGCCTCGGCCTCGACGTCCTGGTATGCCGAGTTCGTGGACGGCTACGTCCCCGATGCCGGGCTCCGCGACGAGAGCACCGTGTCGCCGCTGCGCGCCGGTGTCGACGAACTGGCGGGCCTGCCTCCCGCACTGATCCTGGTCGCGGAGGCCGACGTCCTGCGCGACGAGGGGGAAGCGTACGCCGCCAGGCTGCGAACCGCCGGTGTCCCCGTGGTCTCGCTGCGCTATCACGGGACGATTCACGCCTTCGTCGCCCTCGACGCGCTGCGCGACAGCCACGCCTCCCGGGCGGCGCGCGTCCAGGTCGTCGACACGCTGCACGTCGCCTTGCACGCCTGGCGCGGTTGACCGACCCGACGACGGAATCGGCCCGCTCGGGAGCCGGTCGACGCGACGTCGGGCGTAGGTCGGTCGACCCGACCTCGCGCGTGAGTCAGTTGACCTAACGCCACCCGTGGACGCCGCGTCACGATCATCGAGCGGCCGGTCCAGCGCCGTACGACGGCGACGTGGGCGGAGTGACGATGCGGCCTGTCATGGTGACGGAACCCTCGCGGGCCGAGGCGACATCCGGGCCGTCGGCCAACCGCCCCGGACTGCGGGCCCGCACGGTATGCCTCCTCGACGGGGACGGACTCCCCGATCTCGGGGGTGAGGCGAACGCGGACACGATCGTGGTCGCGATCCCGATCTCCGGATCGCTCGCCGTGACCACCGACGACGGCGACGACGTTGTCTCGACGGGCACCCTCCTCGTCGTCGACGGCCGGTGCCCATCGACGTTCGCCTCCGTCGGAGCCTGCGAACTGGCACTCGTGGCGTTCGCCCGGGCACTGCTGACCGAGCCGGACCCGGCCATTCGGCGAGCGACCGGCCGTGTCCTCGACGCCGAGCGTGGCACCGCCGCCCTCGTCTCGTCGGCCGTGGTGTCCCTGTGCCGAACCTCGGGGTCCGACGTCGTACCGCTCGACCGGATGAGCCATCACGTGGCGGACCTCGTCTCGACGCTGATCGCGGAACTCGCCGAGAACCCGCGGCCGGCTCGTGCCGACGAGCTGATGGCCGACATCCGCTGGTACGTCAACTGCCACCTCGGCGACCCGGAGCTGAGCCCCGAGAGCATCGCGGCGGCGCACTACGTGTCCGTCCGCTATCTGCACAAGCTCTTCGAGGGGGAAGGCGTCACCCTCGCCCGCTGGATCCAACGGCGTCGTCTGCACGAGTGCCGTCGGGAACTCGGGCGTACCGGCCGGAACTCCGTGAAGGTCGCCACCGTGGCCCAGCGCTGGGGTTTCGCCAACCCGGCGCATTTCAGCCGGGCCTTTCGCGCCGCCTTCGGTGTCTCGCCCCGGGACTGGCGCGAGTCGCGCACCACAGGGCACCAGGGCTGAGGTAGGGAGCGACAGGTGAGCATCACCGATCAGGCGTCGTTGCCACGTGTGGTCCGCACGAACAGACTCGGCTACCTCCGGGTCGCGACGATCGAGGCGGACCCGGGCGCACCGCATACGGTTCGCACGCGCTTCGCGGACCGTGCCGACCCATACGTCGGCGTCGGGCTCCAGGATCTCGGCACCTCCCGGGTGGTCCAGGACGGACACGGATCGCTCGTGCGCCCGGGCGAACTCTTCGTCGTCGACACGGACAGGACGTTCACCCTCGAACCCGAGAGCCACGTGCGCGTGCACGCGTTCCGTGTGCCTCGCCGGGCCGTGGCCATCGCCGACCGTGACCTGCGTGCCGTCACCGCGCAGGCCATCGTCCCGGGCACCGGGGTCTCCGCCGTGGTCAAGGCCGTGCTGACCTCGCTGGCGTGTTCGCCGGATCCCTTCGCACCGGCGGTGGGCGAAAGAGTGGCGGGCAACGTCACGGAGCTACTGGCGAGTCTGATCACCGAGCTGGCCCCGTCGGCGACGCCCGCGCCGTCCTCGGTGTCGGGCGAACTCACGCTTCGTATACGGGAGTACATCGACGCGAACCTCGGCGATCCCGACCTCACGCCGGAACGCGTCGCGCGAGCGCAGCGCATCTCGCCGCGCTACCTGCACCGGGTGTTCGAGTCCGAGGACACCACCGTGGGCAGGCTGATCCAGCGCCGCCGTCTCGAGGAGTGCGCTCGCGAGCTGGCCAGGCGCGGACGCACCAGCCCCACCGTGGCGGCGGTCGCGCAACGCTGGGGCTTCGTCAGCCCGGCCCACTTCAGCCGGGCCTTCCGCGCGACGTACGGCGTTTCTCCGACGGAGTGGCGCGACCGGGGGCAGGGGCCGCATCCGGCGCTCCCCGCCCGTCGACAATCCTGACGACGGCCATGGGCCCGGGTCCAGGTCGGCGAAATGCCACGTCGGCCGCCGGCCCGCGGCAGGTACGACCGTAACCTGGTGCCCGAGATCCAACGCGCCCGTGCGTACGCGACGGGCGCACCCCGAACGATCGCGGCCTGGTGAGGAGGCGGTGTGAACATCCTGCTGGAAGCCACGTTCGACGACGAACACAACGCACGTGAGCGCCTCGAAGCCGCGTTTCGCCGATCCCTCGGGCCGGTCGGGGTCACGGTTCCGCGCGGGCGTCGGGTCGGAGCCGTATTCACCGGCACCCGGATCGGATACGCACGCGTCCTCACGGTCGCGTCGAGCGGCCTGGGGTTCGGCCGCAGCACCCGAATGACGCACCGTCACCCACTCGGGGCGGTGACCGTCGCCCTCCAACGTCAGGGCGTCGCGTCGATCGCGCAGGACGGCCGTGACACCGTGCTCAGGGGCGGTCAGGCCGCCCTCGTCGACATGCGCCGTCCCTTCGCCGTCCGCCAGTTCGACGACTTCACGATGAACCTCGTGCGGTTGCCGCACGAGGTCGTCGCCCGGCTCGGCGGAGCGTTGGAAGATGCGACGGGTCGGGTGCTCGCGCCCGGATCCGGTGTCGGCGGGATCTTCGTCGACTTCGTCGCACGGCTCGCCGACGTCTGCGCCCAGGTCTCCGCCGGGATCGGCGAGCGTCTCGCCGGCCACACCGCGGACCTGCTGGCGACCGTTCTCGAAGAGGGGTGCCGGGCCGACGGCGCACGAACCGATGCCGCGCTCTCGCGGGTACACCTCGTCGACCAGGTCCTCGGCTACATCGACACCCACCTCGGCGACCCCGGGCTGTCCCCGGAAGCCATCGCGGCACAGCAGCGCATCACGGTGGACCACCTGCACCGACTCTTCGACGGGCACGGGGCCGCGCTCGGCCGGATCATCCAGCAGCGGCGTGTCGACGCGTGCGTCCGCGAGCTCGACCGGCGTGCCGCCATGCACCCGCGACTCACCGAGGTGGCGCGTCGCTGGGGGTTCGCCGACACGGCGCACTTCACGAAGGCGTTCGCGGCCGTGCACGGCACGCCGTTCGGGACGCGCCGCGCCCGGCCGCTCGCGACGGGGTAGCTCCGCGACACGGACGGGACGCACACGTTCTCGAGGTCGGGTCGAGCCGATCCAGTGGGGCGAGGTACTCCAGTGGAGCGGGGTACTACAGTGGACCGGCGACGGAGCGGTTGGGGTTGGGGAATCCTCCGATGCTCGTGCGGAGCTTCGGTGCCGTCCCAACCGGATGCCGGCTGCCGATGCCCCCAGAGCACGAAACGACCAGAGGGAGACGGGCAGTGGACGGCCGGGAGCGAAGCGCCCACGACCTCGTGGGTCGCGAGCGCGAGAAGGCGCTGCTCGCCCGGAGTCTGCACGACGTCCGGGTCGACCGGAGAGGCACCGGGGTCCTGCTGCGCGGAGACGCCGGCATCGGCAAGACCGCCCTGCTCGCGTGGGTGGAGACCCAGGCCCGGCAGATCGGCTTCACCGTGTTGCGTGCCGTCGGTTCCGAGGCGGAACAGGGACTGGCCTTCGGGGCACTGCACCAGGTCCTGTGGCCTCTCCTCGACGGCGGCGACGACGTACCGGAGCACGCCGACGCCCTGTACCGGGCGCTGGGACTGCGCGAAGGCATGCCGCCCGGCGGTTTCGCGGTGGGCGCGGCGGCCCTGCGGATGCTCGCCGACGCCGCTCGTTCGGGCCCGCTCGTCCTCCTGCTCGACGACCTGCAGTGGGTGGACGCGTCCAGCGCGACGGTGTTCGCGTTCCTGCGTCGGCGCATCACCGACCTGCCGGTGCTCATCGTGGGCGCCGTGCGTCCCGAGGCGGACGCGGACGCCGACGCGCACGACGGTTGGCCGGCCGACCCCGTCGAGGTGGGCACGCTGGCCCACGCGGACGCGGGAGAGCTGTTGCGGCGACGCTACCCGGCCATGGTCGCCACGGCGGCGAACCGGGTGCTGGACGCCGCCGACGGCAATCCGCTCGCCGTGGTCGAACTGCCGCTCCAGCTCGAGGAGGGCCACGTCAAGGGGCTCCTTCCGATGCCCGAGATGTTGCCCCTCGGCCGACGCCTGGAACGCCTGTTCGCCGGCCGGATCAACTCGCTGCCGCCCGATGCCCTCCGTGTCCTGCTGCTCAGCGCGCTGTGCGGCGGCACCGCGGCAGGCAACACCGGCGCATGGCTGCGCGCCGTCTCGGGCGACGACGCGGAACGCACGCTCGCGCACATCGAGGCGAGCGGTCTGGCCCGACTCGACGCGTCGAAGGCGCTGGTCTTCCGCCACCCGCTGGTGCGCAGTGCGGTGATCGCCGCCGCCCCGGGGCACGACCTGCGTGCGGCACACCGGACAATCGCCGAAACCCTGCTGCCCGACGATCCGCGGCGCCTGGTGCACGAGGCCGCCGCGGCACTTCTCCCGGACGAGGACCTGGCCGCGCGCCTCGAAGACGCCGGTCGCCGGCTCGCGCGCCGAGGTGGAGACGCAGAAGGCGCGCTGCTCCTGGACCGCGCCGCCGCACTGAGCCTGGCTCCCGACCGGCGGGCCCGACGATTGACGTGGGCCGCCGTCATGGCCGCGCGCGGAGGCCGACTGTGCCACACGGCGCAGCTCGTCGACGAGCTGAAGCAAGGACCGGTCCCCGCCGACATCGCCCCGCTGTTCGGCTACGCGGTGGTGTACGTCGATCAAAGTCACCGCATCGACTTCGAGTCGTCGTTCACGCTGCTGCCCGAGGTCCTGCGGGCGTTGGCGCAACCGGGCGCGGACTCGTTCGGGGGCCTGGCCGAGCAGGTGTATTTCAAGCTGCTGCTCGCCACGTCCCTCACGAACGACCCGCGGGGCTGGGACGCCCTCGACCGCCGGCTCGCGATGGCGTCGCCCCTGGGTCGGCTGTGCTACCGCGCGTGGGTGGACCCGCCCCGTACCGCGCACGGCGTGGCCGAGGAACTGCGGAAGCTGCTGACGGACATGAGCGACGAGCAGGCGGCGGGGGACGGCTGGCTCGCCCTGTGGACGGCGTCGGCGGTCGACGCCGCCGACGCGGACCTGCGGCGTCGGTTCACCGGTCGGCACGGCTACGCCACCCAGGGCTCGCTCGCGAAGGCCGAGCGCTATCAGGACTTCCTGCGCGGAAACTGGGACACGGCCGTGCTGTGCCTGCGGGAGGCGGAGGCCGCCGACGACGTCGGCTATCGCAACAACGCCTTGTTGTTCCGCTTCTACTACGCGCATTTCCTCGCGGGTCGAGGCGCCGAGGCGGAGCTGCGCGAGGTCGACCGGTGGATCCGGCCCGTCGCGGCGACCGCGCGGATGCGCTTCGTCCTGGACAACCTCACCCGGCTCCGCGGTCTGGCCGCGTTGGGTCACGGCCGGTACGAGGAGGCGTATGCGCATCTGACCGAACTCACCGAGCCGGGTGTGCTGCCGCGCGGCATGCCGTGGTTCCATCTCGTCTTCTTCGACTTCGTCGAGGCGGCGGTACGTACCGGCCGGCTCGCGGAGGCGCGTGCGCACGTGGCGGCCGGCGAAGCCGCCCGGATGGAGAAGATCTCCGACCACCACGCCTTCCTGCTCGCCGCGGCCGCCGCGTCGACCGCGCCGGAAGAGGTCGCGGACGCGCGCTTTCGGGACGCGTATGCGGTGCCCGGCGCCGCGCAGTGGGTATTCGACATGGCGCGTCTGCGGCTCGCGCACGGCTCGTGGCTGCGTCGTCGGCATCGCGCCGAGGCCCGGGACGTGCTGCGCGAGGCCCATCACACGTTCCGTCGGCTCCGCGCCGACTCGTGGCGGGGACTGGCCGAACAGGAACTGCGCGCCGCCGGCGACCCGGTCGGCGCGGTCCGGGACTCGAACAACCCATTGAGCGCGCAGGAACTGCGCATCGCACGACTCGCTGCGCAAGGACTGTCCAACAAGGACATCGGACAGCGGCTGCAACTCTCGCCGCGCACGGTCTCGGCTCACCTGTACCGGATTTTCCCCAAGCTCGGGATCACCTCCCGGGCGGCCATCGGCCGGGCGCTGGGAAGCGACGCCTGAAGCACCGGCGCACCACCGCCCGCCGTTTGCATGCGTTGTGAGGTCAAACCCGGTGCACGGACGGTCAATCTCCGGCGTCTTCGCGGTTCTAGCGTGAGGATCGACGGCCCCGCAGATCTCCGTGTCTGGTCCGGAGGGGTCGGAACCTCACATGGAACTCAGGAGATTCGCATGTCCGACGTTGTGGAGCCGGTGCAACCGGTACTGCCGGTACGGCCGGTGCTGGAGCCGGCCGCCGCCGCGTTCGCCGAAGCGACCGCCAATCCGCCCTACCTGTTCGACCTGCCGCCCGCCGAGGGGCGAAAGACCGTCGACGAGGTGCAGTCCGGCGAGATCGACAAGCCGCGGATCGACGAGGAATGGATCACCGTCTCCGGCGGCCCGACGGGCAGCGTCCGCGCCCGCATCGTGCGCCCCGCCGGCGTGCAGGGGATTCTGCCGGTGATCCTCTACATCCACGGCGCGGGCTGGGTGTTCGGCAACGCCCACACCCACGACCGCCTGGTGCGCGAACTCGCCGTCGGCGCGAACGCCGCCGTGGTCTTCCCCGAATACGACCTCTCCCCCGAGGCCCGCTACCCGGTCGCCATCGAACAGAACTACGCGGTCGCGCAGTGGATCGTGCGGCAGGGCGCGGCCAAGGACCTGGACGGCTCGCGACTGGCCGTCGCCGGCGACTCCGTCGGCGGCAACATGACCGCCGCGCTGACCCTGATGGCCAAGGAACGCGGCGACGTCCCGCTCGTGCAGCAGGTGCTGTTCTACCCGGTCACCGACGCGAACTTCGACACCCCGTCGTATCACCAGTTCGCCGAGGGCTACTTCCTGCGCCGCGACGGCATGCAGTGGTTCTGGGACCAGTACACGACCGATCCCGCGCAGCGCGCGCAGATCACCGCGTCCCCGCTGCGGGCGACCGTCGACCAGCTCACCGGCCTGCCGCCGGCCCTGGTCATCACCGGCGAGGCCGACGTGCTGCGCGACGAGGGCGAGGCGTACGCGAACAAGCTGCGCGAAGCCGGCGTCCCCGTCACCGCCGTCCGCTTCCAGGGCATCATCCACGACTTCGTCATGCTCAACGCCCTCCGCGAGACGCACGCCGCCCAGGCCGCCATCACGCTGGCCGCCGGCACCCTGCTCACCGCGCTGCACAGCGGCTGACACCGCGCTCGACGTCGACCTCCGACAACCTCCGCCAACCCCCGACAACAGGGAGAACAACCCGAACATGACCACGAATCCCACCCCCACAGCCGTGCTCGTGCACGGGGCCTTCGCGGACGCCGCCAGTTGGACCGGGGTCATCGCGGAACTGCAGAACCACGGCATCCCCGTACTCGCGCCACCGAACCCGCTGCGCGGCCTGGCGTCGGACGCCGCGTACATCGCGTCCGTGGTTGCCCAGGTCGACGGTCCGGTGGTGCTCGTCGGCCACTCCTACGGCGGTGCGATCATCTCCGTGGCCGGCGTTGCGGACAACGTCGTCGGGCTGGTGTACGTAGCGGCCTACGTCACCGAAGAGGGCGAGAGCCTGGGCGAGTTGCAGGGCCGCTTCCCCCTGTCGCCGCTCGTCGAGAACCTGAAGGAGGCGACGTACCCCACGGACGGGGCGGAGCCCGCCGTCGAAGTCACCATCAAGGCCGAGGCGTTCCCGGACATCTTCGCCGCCGACGTCCCGGCCGCCGCCACCAGGGTCCTCGCGGTGGCGCAGCGTCCGCTGGCCACCTCGGCGTTCACGGAGACGGCCTCGGCCGCAGCGTGGAAGACCAAGCCTTCCTGGGCGCTCGTGGCCGGCGCGGACCAGGCGATCAACCCCGAGGTCGAGCGCTTCGGAGCCGAGCGGGCCGGGGCGACGATCGTCGAGATCGAGGGCGCCTCGCACGCCGTGGCCGTGTCCCGGCCCAAGGAGGTCGCCGAGCTGATCCGCGACGCGGTACGCGCGGCCGGCTGACGAGGCGACGACCGCGCGGGGGCACTCGTCACATGGTGAGCACCCCCGCGCGGCTGTCGGAATCGGGCACCACGGTTCGGCGCATCTCGGGCCCCGCCACGGTGACCGGGGAGCTTCCCCTGGACCAACACGAACGCACGCCGTGGGCAAAGGGTGCGCCCGACGCCGCGACCGGTTACATCATCGACGGCGACCTGACCGTCGACGGTGCCGTGGTCGACATCGACGCCGGCGACGCGGCACTGATCGTCCGCCGACCTCCTGGTCCCCGAGTTCCTCGTCACCGGTACACCGGAACCCGACGACTTCGCCGACATCGGCGTCCGCGGCGCCCTCCTCCGCGAACGTATCCTCGCCGGCCTCCCCCTCACCAGGAGCGGCGAGCACTGACGACCGTGTCGTCCCGGGCCGGACGACTCCGGTCCGGGACCCCGCTCGGTAACCGTCCACGCGCCAGGGCTTGCGATCGTCAGGAGCCCTTGGTCAGGTGTCCCCAGACGTCCGCGTCGCCCTTGAGGGTCGCCTTTCCCGAGACGGTCAGATTCGAGAGGACCACCGAGTCCACCGCCTCGATTCCGGCTGCCTTGATCCATCCCGATGGCCCGGGTCGCTCACGTGGACGGTGGTGGTGAGGACGTATCCCGGTCGCGGTTGCCGTCGTTGCGGAGGTCGGCTCGATAGCACTCGGTCGTATAGGGCATCTGCGTCGGGCGCTCCACGTCGAGCAACGCGCGGACCCGTGACAGCAACTCCTCCCGCGCTGCGGGCTCCAGCATGATCACGTAGCTGCGGGAGGCGACCATGTCCACGATCTCCGCGGCCGACAGCGGCTGACTCCAGCGCAAGTCCTGCCGCTCGACGGGGCCGAACGGCGCGCCCACGTCCTCCACTTGCCGGGCATTCGTCGGTGCCGCCGCGCAGTCACGCAGGATGCGGTCGAGTTCCGCCACCCAAGGCACCGACACGTCACGGAAGTTCCACACCAGGCCCAGTCGCCCGCCCGGGCGCAGCACCCGGGCGGCTTCCGGGACGGCTTGCTCCGGGTTCACCCAGTGCCAGGCTTGCGCACAGACCAGGGCGTCCACGCTCGAATCCGGAAGCGGGATCGATTCCCCGGTCCCGTCCAGGACCCGCACGTCGGGAAGCACGTGCGAGAACCGCTCGCGCATCCCGGCGGAGGGCTCCACCGCGACGACCTCCCGGCCCGCGGCCCGCAGCGCCCGGGTCAGCTTGCCCGTACCCGCACCGACGTCGACAACGGTTCGCGCGTCCTGGGGCACCAGCCAGGCCACCGCCTCCGGCGGGTAGGGCGGGCGGCCACGCTCGTAGGCGTCCGCCGCGGCCCCGAACGAGCGCGCCCGACGAAATTCTTCCCGCTCCTCGGCTCCCGTCATGCCCGGCATCCTGCCAGGTACCGTCCGGTGCGCTCGTCACAATCATGTGACAGCACGTAACAGGATCGTGGCGGTGTGTCCCGGGGCGGAGGGCACGCCGATACTCGGTCGTACCAGTGGGCACTCGCGAGGGGGAGCGGCCATGACGCAGCTCGACAGGGTCGACAACACACTGTGCGCCACCGGGCGGCACGTCTTCGCCGGACAGCGGGACCGGCATCCCGGGAGTGTCGGGTGGTGGGCGGTGCTGCGGGCCGGCGGGTGGGGTCTCGTGACGATCGCCATCGCGTGCGTGATGACCTCGGTCGCCTACAGTCCGATGATGGCCGTCGCGGTCCTGGGCGTCGTCGTCGGCGCGATGGTGATCTGCTTCGCGTGGAACCTGCTGCGCGGGCACCGGGGCGGATGCGCCGCGAGGCGGTCCGTACGCGCGGTGCTGTGCGCATACGAGGGCGCCTCCCTGCCGTGACACGCGGCGACGGACCCCGCAGGGGCCCGGCGACACGGCGGCGGCCGACGAAGGGGATGGAGGCCGTCCGTCCCGGGCAGTTGGGATCGTCGATTGTGGGCAGGGATGCTCCGTCCCTCCACTCCGAGGCCACCGCCGGAGATCGACATGGTCGACGAACCACCCGCATCACCCCACCTTCGCGAGACGATCCGTTGGAACGTGCCGCCCGAACCGGGCGCCTTACGCCCGATCCGTCACGCGGTCCGCGACACCCTCACCGACTGGGGCTGGGCCCACGAACGCGTCCACACCGCCGTGTGGGTGACCTCCGAACTCGTGGGCAACGCCCTGCGCCACACCGACGCCGGCGCCGTGCTCACCCTGACGCCCGTCCCCCACGGCGTACGCCTGACCGTCACCGACACGTCCCCTCAACCGCCCGTCCGCCGTGCCCCCGGCCCCGGCGGCGGGCACGGGCTGCGCGTCCTCGACGCCCTCGCCCCCGGGTGGACCGTCGAACACCACCCGCACGGCAAGAGCATCCATGCCGACATCCGCACCTGACGCCCTGCGGCACCGACCCGCCCGACCACCGGGCCGACGAGGCGGAGCGAACGGCCGATCCTTTCCGGGAAAGACCGCGCGAAACGCACCGATTCCAGGGAATGCGCCCTCTCGGGCGGGGCAGACGTGGGGCGGAGGTAAAAACAATGATTCCCCTTTTGGTCGTCCTGCTTCTCGCCCTGATCCTTTTCGGTGCCGGCTTCGCACTCCAGGCCCTGTGGTGGATAGCCGTCATCGTCCTGGTCGTTTGGGCCCTGGGCTTCATATTCCGCTCCGCGGGCACCGGCGGCCGGCGTGGCCGATGGTACCGCTGGTAAATCCCGACAACGACACAGTTTCCCACCATGTCACCGACAGGGTGGGGTGTGGGTCGACCCCGATTTATCGG